>CAYUOU010000056.1:0-27948 GCA_964446485.1 uncultured Desulfobacterales bacterium
ATTCCTCAGGATTCGCAAGCCGTATCTCGAACATTTTACGAAATCGTCCTTTTTTGCTACTTTTTACCGTTTCATCAATTTTTTTGCTGCTGCAAACCATTCATGAAAAGGAGGAATTCATCCATGCTGATCGTTATGCAACAGACAGCCACCGCGTCCGAGATCGCCCAGGTCGTTGCCATCATCGAGAAACGGGGGTGCGTGGCCCGACCCATTCCCGGCGGCGATCGTGTGTCGGTGGGGGTGCTCCACAACAAGGGTCCCCTGGACACCGCCATGTTTCTTGGCCTTCCCGGTGTAAAGGACGTCATTCCCGTCACGCGCCCTTACAAGTTGGTCAGCCGCGAGACGCAGCCGGCGGACACTATTGTCAAAGTGGGCGAGGTCTCCATCGGCAGCGGGCAGTTCGCCATGATTGCCGGGCCCTGTGCCATTGAAAGCGAAGATCAGGCCCTGGCCATTGCCGGTGCGGTAAAGGCCGCCGGTGCGCATATTTTTCGAGGCGGCGCCTTCAAACCCAGGACATCCCCTTATTCCTTCCAGGGATTGGGGGAGGAAGGGCTGCGCATCCTCGCCATTGTCAGGGAATCCACCGGCATGCCGGTGGTGACCGAAGTCATGGATGAGGCCGTTTTCTCCCTGGTGGAATCCTATGCGGACATGATCCAGATCGGGACTCGGAATATGCAAAATTTTTCCCTGCTGCGTCGGGCCGGCCGGTCCACCAAGCCCATCATGCTCAAACGGGGAATGGCTGCCACCATCGAGGAGTGGCTCATGGCTGCGGAATACATCCTGGAAAGCGGCAACACTCAGGTGGTGCTTTGCGAGCGGGGTGTGCGCACCTTTGTTCACCACAGTCGCAACACGTTGGATCTATCGGCGGTGCCCTATGTACGCATGGAAAGCCATCTGCCCATCATCGTGGACCCCAGCCACGCGGCCGGACGGCGCGAGCAGGTGATCCCGCTGAGCCGCGCGGCAGTGGCCGGTGACGCGCATGGCTTGATGGTCGAAGTGCACCACCAACCGGAGATGGCATTGAGCGACGGCGCGCAGTCCCTTTATCCCGATCAGTTTGCGCTGTTATGCCGACAAGTGGCGGGGATCCGGCGGGTCATGGCGGAGATGACCTGATCCGGTTCAATATGAGATCCTCTCGGATACGGCGGCTTGTGGACGTGAGGTCATCTGAGGTCGGTTGAATCGTCTTTTTCGTGCTTGTCGATCTCTTCCTCTAATTTGGCCAGCAGCTTTGCCATTGGGTAGGAAAACTCCTCGACGATGGCCTCCGTGCGCTTGCGCGACGCTTCAAACCCCTGTCGATAGGCTATCGCGTAAACCAGCGCCACGAAGGCCAACTGCAATACCGAGACCACAGCCGTATCCATCAGTTTTTCCTTTCAGCGTTTTCCACCCGGCATGCCCGTGATGCCGGAATTGCCCCTGGTCGAGGCGCACCGTGCATGTGTTGGTGTTGCGCACGGTGAGACCTGGCAACATCGGTCCGAAAAGCGGTGTTGGTGTCCGTACAACTGTATTATCGACCGAATGCCGCAGCCCTTTAGCCGCTCGTTAGAACCCGTTCATTCGATCAAGGTGCGCCATCGCTGGTGAATACTGTTGCAGCGGGTTCGGCAATGCGGGGGTCGTTGTAGTCGAGGTAGGCGCCGCTCAAAGACGGCGGTGCATAGCGTGCCAGCCAGGCAATGGCCGCTGCGGGGACTTCCGGTGCCAGCAGTTGGCCGCGCTGGTGGGCGTGCCGGTAGAAATCAACATCGGCGGGCGGCATGACCTTGTGCTCCTTATGCCTGCGTCTTCAGTACATGGGCACGGCCTTCGGGCACACCGTCTCCGGCGGCCCAGACTTTCTACATCAGACCTTTGTCTTTAAGCGCCGCCATCCCCTCCCGGGCCACCTCGGTGACGTGGCTCAAGGCACGTGTCAAATGATAGGTGGCTTCCATGACCACCCCGGAGCGGGCCATGACGATGGCCAGGTCCAGTTCCTTTTCGGCCGTGTCCCAGGATGGATGCGGCACCCGGCGCTTGGTCACGTGGAGGTCGGCGGCAATCATCTCCATGAGCTGGATCAGCACTTTTTCCGCACCGGTTTTGGGTCCCGGCGGCATCAGAAGGGTTTGTTCCACCAGCGCCGACGCCCAGATCAGCCCGGATTTGATTTTATCTCCCAGGGCGTAGGCCGTGGCAGCGGCGAGGATATCCATGAGCGCTATCCTGACGTCTGCGGTGCGGGGTCCAGCAACCGGCGTGCTGTTTCCATCAACGGCTTGAGATTGGCGGCCGTGTAGTCACGCACATCGATGGGCGGGTGGATGCGCATGTGCGCGCGGCCGGGGAATAGGTTGAGTGTGGACGGTGGCAGGATATTCCGGGTGCCGTCGATGCACACCGGCAGGATCGGTATGCCCAGATCCAGGGCCATTTTGAATGCCCCCTTTTTAAATGGGAGCAATTTGCCGCTACGGCTGCGCGTGCCTTCGGGGAAAAAGATCACTGAAGTGCCGTCGGTGGCTATTTTCCGCGCGTTGCGAATGGTGCGGATGGCCGCCTCTGTATTGGAGCGGTCAATGTAAATGTGCCCAAGCCGCTCACAGGCGATGCCGATGATGGGCACCTTACGCAGTTCCATCTTCATGACCCATTTGATATCGATGCCCAGCCACCCGTAAAGGACGAAAATATCGAACTGGCTCTGGTGGTTGGCCACGATGACATAGGATTGGTGGGGATCGATGTTTTCGCGCCCATCGACGGTGAGTCCCATGGGCGTAACGTAACTGTTGATCCGTGCCCATACGGCCCCCAGTGTGCCTGCAACGCGAGCACCCACCAGTGGGGTCAGCACCACGACCAGCGAGCCGACGATGGTGGTGGACACCAGCAGCACCGGGAGAAACACCAAAAATTTGTATGGCTGATAGAGCAGCCACAGCAGTTTTCTCATGATATCCTTGGTTATAGATCGCCAGCAGCGTCGGTATTGTCGTTGTAAATGGAAACCAAAAATACCGTGGCCAGGGGATGGGTAAACAGCCACCCGATGAATACCGAACCGCCAATGCCCAGCAGGCCCAACACCACCGCCGTCACCAAGATGTGGTCTGGAAGGGGCGGTGACATCGCCCTCCGGTAACTGGCTTTGACCGCGGCCCAAACGCCCAGATGGCGGTCGATCATCAAGGGGACAACATACAGGCAGACATGGGAGATGGCCACGCTGATAACGATCCCGGGAATGACTAGAAGGGCATATCCCAGCAGACTGAGAAGAAGGGCGGCCAGGGTCAGCCCCAGCAGGGGTAAGGCCAATCGCATTTGGGAAAAAACGTCCCGGAGATCTGGCTCCCGGCCGGTTCTCACCAGTTTCAGGACTGCGTTGACGTATCCCGCCATGGCCGCCGGCGCCAACAGCCCCAGGGAAAAGACCCCGATCGTGGCCGTCGCCAGCGTGAGCAGGACCAGTGAAAAAATGTGCCGCAGCGTCAGTTGCCATGCGATTTCCGCATGGTGCTTGAAATCGATGTTCCGGTCCATGATTCTCCGGTGCGTGTCGTCCTCAGTTCGCCGCCTTCATACCATATCGGGTTGAAAATTCAACCGTCTATGCCGTGTTCATGGGTGCCCGGGCAGGTGGTCGGGCCATCGATGCCGGTGACGTGAATGCCCGCCTCCCGGGGTTCCCAGGAGACATTGAGATCATAAATACGCATCCCGTAGGTTTTTTCCCGCTGCCTGCCGGCGTCATAAGCGGGACGGGGGTCCTGGGCCAGGACCCCCGTTACCAGCGGCACTAGGCCGGGGTAGCCGCTGGCTTCGAATTGCTCGGCGCTGGCGGCAGCCTCGGGTGAAAAGGTGACGGGTACGGTATCGGGCTTTACCGGCGCCTGCGCCTCGGCGATGCCGTCCGCGTAAGGCAGGTAGGGCTTGATGTCCAAGATGGGGGTTCCCTCGATCACATCCACGCCATGGACGGCAATGAAGATGCCTTCAGGAGTACAGCGGATGCCGGACAGGGCTACCGCAGACATGCCGACCGGGTTGGGCCGAAACCCGGATCGGGTGGCAAGCACCCCCATTCGCCGGTTACCGCCCAATCGAGGGGGGCGTACGGTGGGTCGCCAGGGCCGGCCTGCGCATTCATGAAACAGAAATATCATCCAGATGTGGGAGTATGCCTCCAATCCCCGGACCATTTCCGGGGCGTGGAAGGGGGGTTCCAGCACGATGGTGCCGGCCGCGGCGGGCACCAACCCCGCCTGCCGGGGTGCTCCGAACTTTTCCCTAAAACACGATTGCATATAACCAATCGGACGCATGGCGGTCCCCCAATTAACTGTCATCAAAGACCTCCTCCGGTCGGTGATTGCGTGTTGCTGGCATTCCCGCCATGAAGCGATTGCCGGCAGGCAAATCGAAAAAAGGGGGGGGTATCATGAAAATCTCTGCAGATGGCATCATTCGGGGGGAAAAAAAACACTTCACCACCATGCAGGATACGGCGTCCGTGGTGGGCTTTTCCGGCGCGCAAGGGCTCTCATTGCGCCGACGATTACCGGTTTCGCCACAGACGGTCTGCTTTAAGCAGGGCCGCCACCGTTTTTCCGTCAAAAATGGCGCCGGTGTCGATCATCCGAAGGGCCTCCTGGAAGTCCAACGGGTGAACGGTGATTTGTTCATCGCGGTCCAGCGATTGGCGGGAGGCGGTCAGGTCGGAGGCCAAAAACAGATGGATGCGTTCATCGGCATAACCCGGCACCGGCAGCAATTCCCCCAGCGGCTGCCAGCGTTCGGCGGTGAATCCGGTTTCCTCCTCAAGCTCCCGTCGGGCGCACGATAGCGGCGGCTCAGTGCCGTCACGGGTTCCTGCCGGGATCTCCCACAGCGCGTCTCTCACCGAGTGGCGATACTGGTGCAGCAGGATGACCTTGTTGTCTGCTGTGATCGGGACGATGGCCGCCGCACCCGGATGGCGCACCACTTCCAGGTCCACTGTTGCCCCGTTGGATAGAGCGACCGTTTCCACATACAGATCGAAGACCCGTCCGGTGTGGACGTGACGGGTATGCCGTGTGACGCCGCCGCCGCTCACGATGCGGGCTTTCCCTGGGGACCCGTGGGACCCTGGCTCATGGCGCGAAACTGGGTTACCAGTTCGTCAACCGACTGACCGTTGGGAGCCATAGCCATGGGATTGATATTCAGCAGGGATTCCCATGCGGCGATGCCGCCGGGGATGTCCTTGAGGTCATGGATCAAAACGATGCCTTTGTTGAATCGGGACACTTCGTGGGTGGGATCGGCAGCCATCGCCTTGTCGAAACTCGCGATGGCTTTTTCCGGCTTACCGGTTCTGCGGTACATGACGCCAAGGTCGGTGAGGATGTTGGGATTGCCGGGGGCGATGGCCAGAGATTTTTCGTAGGCGGTAATGGCCTTCTCGGATTCACCACCGTCGAAGTAGAGGTGCCCGATCTGCGCCCAGATCTCTGGATCGTTCGGTGTCACCGCAGCCTGTCGCTCCAACTCAAACAGCCGCGATGCCTGCTCAGCCGAGAGTCCGCCGCCGGCGGCCTGTTGCGGAACCGGGGCGGATCCCGGCCTGCCGCCGGGCGGGGTGCTTTTGAATATTGTGAACACAACGCCAATGAGAAAGCCGGCGGCCATTGCCAGCATGACCGCCGTCCACAGCGTTTCCTTCCGAACAAAACCGTCCGGTGTTGTCGATGATTGCTTTTCCATGCGCGCTCCTTTAGGTCTGTGACCGACATCGTTGGCGCGGTACCGGGTTTTGTCCGCCGATGCCGAACCGAAATGTCCCCATAACAGAAGTCTCGAAGGGATGAAACCCTATCTTTTTAGTGGGATCCCCTTGGCAATGGTGCCTCGTGGTTGGAGGGCATCTTTAGTCGGGATAGGGCGCAACCGCTTGATTATTCACGGCGAAGCCGTTATGGTCGGCTTTCCCGAACCGCCCATGGAGCGCACCATGAAAAAGATCTTTCACCAAAGCCCGTATGCAACAACCGCCGCCGCCTTTGTCACGGTGCTGGCCATCGGGCGTGTGCTTTGGGGGTGGGGCAGCCTCATCACGGCATTTGGTCTTCTGCTTTACTGCATTGTTGCCATCGCCATCACGCTCGATGCCATCACCCAGCGACTGGACGGCATTGCACAGCAGCTGGATCAACTCCTTGTTGCCGCTGTCGGAAACTGCCCGCCGGAGCTTCCGGCGGCCCCCGAAGTCACGTCTGCCTGCGCCGATTCCTGCGAGGACTCCGATGTCGGCAACACCCTCTGATCCGTCTCCATCCGGGTGGGTGTCTGTTCATGGCGGGCATAGCGGCGAATACTGTCAGCATGCCTCAGACACGCTGTCGGCCGTGGTGGACGCATATATCGAGAAAGGTTTTCAGTGGGTGGGGCTTACCGAGCACGCCCCGCCGCCCCATGACCGCTGGCGATACCCCGACGAAGTGGCCGCCGGCTTGTCGGCGGCTTTTCTGCAGGCGCGCTTTGCAGATTACATGATTGCGGCCCGGGCGATTCAGGCCGCTGTTGCCCATCGCTTGCGGGTGCTGGTGGGTTTTGAGACCGAAGCCTACCCGGGCGGTATCACCGCCGCCCAATCGCTCATCGACACTTACCGTCCCGACTACATCGTGGGCTCGGTGCACCACGTGGCGGCGTTTCCCATCGATGTCAGTCAGGAGGTCTACCATCGGGCCGCCGAGGCCTGCGGGGGTATTAATCATCTTTATTGCCGATATTTCGATCGTCAATTCGAGGTGCTCAGTCGGTTGCGCCCGGCCGTCGTTGGGCATTTCGACCTCGTGCGTCTTTTTGACCCCGACTACACCGATCGGTTGAACCGACCCCACATCGCCCGCCGTATTGACCGCAACCTGGCGTTCATTGCCGAGCACGGCCTCATATTGGACTTCAACCTTGCCGCACTCGACAAAGGGGCCGACGAGCCATACGTGGCCCCCTCGATCCTTGAACGCGCCCGTTCACTGGGGGTTGCCGTGGTGCCTGGGGATGACTCCCATGGTGTCGGCTCGGTGGGTCGACACATGGCCCGGGGTATCCGCCTGCTGGCCGACTGGGGGTTCAGCACCGACTGGCAGGTGCCGACACCGGCAATCCCAAGAGCATCCGGGCTATGACGCCATGACGCTGCCCCCTGGGGTGGCGGCATTGGCGCGCTCCCGAAGTCTCAAATTGACCACCAATTTCCCCAGGGCCAGAGTGATGGCATCCACCGGTTTTCCGGCTTTCTTCCGGTAATCCATGAAAAACGCCTGCACCGCTTCGGGCTGCGTGAGCCCCGCCCCCAAAATGACGGCGATCATCATGCGTTCGTAGAGCAGCGGGTGCCCTTTTTCCAGTGTTTGACGGTGATCCAGGTACCATTGCCACAGCAGACCCTCGCCGGCTGGGTTGACGGCGGCCGCTGCGACCAGGAGGAATCGAATCCGATCAGGCACATTTGCCACGCCGTAGGCAAGGGCTTGTTCCAACAGATCAGGATCACCGATGGCACCCATGGCTGTCAGCAAGTCCATCCGGTAGTGTTCGTTGTCGGTGTCGGCAAACTGCTGGATGAACCACTCCAGGGTGGCGGCACCGGCGGTGGCAGCACCCGCCTGCAGTGTGCTGCGCATCAGGTCGGGGTGGATGGCATCACCGGCCTGAAGCCCCTTGAATCGGTATAGGCTTTGCCGCAGAATGGCATCGACGCCGTAGCAGATCCCCTGCCAGATCATTTGATCCCGCAAGGTTGTCAGCGGTTGAGGCTCATCCGGCTGCGGAGCCATGCCCAGTGCGTCAAGTGCGTTGGTGACCAGGCCCCGGGCCGTTGCCAGGACGCGATTCCGTGCCGGCGGCGCCACTACGTGGAAGGCCTCGAAGAGGTTTTCCGTCATTCCCAGCAGGGGAAGAAAGGTCGTCTCCTGGTCACAGGCCGACACGAAGTCCAGAAAGCGATCCAGCGACTCCGCGCCGCTTTTGGCCAGTTCGTAGAGGTCACTCTGCAGACCCCATCGATCTTCGGGGGAAAGCGTTCCGGCGGCCGCCATTCGGAGCAGAGCCCCCGCGTTGTCGGCATCTCGGTACCGGGTCCGATAAAATCCCGACTGCCCGGCGTTGAGTTTGTAGACAGCGGTCCCCGGAGGGAGGGGGATCGACGCTTCGGCCTCGGTGAGCAGCCGTGTTTCCTGCTGAAGGCGACCGTCCGCCTGCCAATAGGCCAGCGTCAGCGGCACCTGCCATTGCTGGTCCCCGTCTTCCGATAGATAGGTGAATCGCTGCTGACGGACATGCAGACGGTCGTTTTCCCGGGCGATCTCCAACAGGGGAAAGCCCGGCTGTTCGATCCAGCTTTTCATTATGGCGGCAACAGGCTGATCTGAAACCGCTTCGAAGGCCGCCCAGAAATCCTCGCTGGCGGCGTTTCCATAGGCGTGTCGGTTCAGGTAGGCGGCAAGGCCCTGTTGAAAATGATCGTCACCGATAAATCCGCGAATGTGGCGCAGGATACTCGCCCCCTTGTTGTAGATAATCGGGGCGGTGGACGAGTTGATCACAACGTGCTCGCCGCCGGGGATTTCGATGGGGACCGTGCCGGGCAGGGCGTCGCGTCTCATGGCGGTGCCGGCTTGCCCGTTGATGAACTGGTGCCATGTTTCCCACTCGGGGTAGTGGTGGGCCACGATGCCGAAGCCGAAATAGGTGGCAAAACTCTCGTTAAGCCATAGGTAGCGCCAGTCCGAGGGCGTTACCAGGTTGCCAAACCACTGGTGGACGACTTCATGGGCTGTGACTTCGCAGATCCGCTCCTTCCCGGCGCTGGATGTCTTCTCCGTATCATAGAGCAGTAGGTTTTCCCTGAAGGTGATGGCTCCCCAATTTTCCATGGCACCGAAGGCGAAGTCAGGAATGGCGATGAGGTCCATTTTTTCGAGTGGGTAGGGAATGCCGGTGTAGCGCTCGCAAAACTGGAGGGCCTTACGGCCGAATTCCCGTCCGAACGCGTCGGTGGTTTCCCGGCCCGGCAGCACCACGGTTCGCACTCTGGCGTCAATGTCGTCTGTGGCGATCCGGTAGTCGCCCACGGAAAAGAACACCAGATAGGTGGACATCTTTGGGGTCCGCTCGAAGTCAATCCGCTTTTTCCCACTTTCCAGGTGGGTTTCAGCGGCGGCGGGCATGTTGCTGATGGCGGTGAGCCGGTGGTCCACCGTCATTGTCACCTCGAATGCCGCCTTCGCCGCGGGGTGGTCGATGCAAGGGAAAGCCCGGCGGGCGTCGCTCTCCTGGAATTGGGTGACGGCAATGATGGCCGGACCGGCTTCCGATGCATACCCGCTGTGGTAAAACCCCGCCATGTGGTCGTTGAGACGGCCGTGATAATCGATGTCGATGGTGATGGCGCCGGTCACCGGCCGCGCCGGTGTGAGGATCACCTTTTCAGCGGCTTCATTCATTGCAACCGTGCACGGGACCGTATCGCCGCCTGCAAACACGTGGCAGTGATCAATGCTCAGTGCCAGAGCGTGGAGGCACAACTCCCCGCGGGACGGCCCCAGGACACCCTCGATGGCGACACTACCTGTAAATGTCTTCTCGTTGAGATCGGGTGCGATATTTATACGATAGCGGTGGGGTGTAAAAACGATCATTGATTTCTCCTTGGGTTGCCGGACGCCGCTGTACGCTGAAAAACAAGTCGCTGAGAAAAGGCGCCGATAGGTCTTTTTTATCCATGTCGAACAGTGATATGGTAACCACTCATTTGCCGGGGGAAAGTCATCCCACGGGGTCGAATCCACCACCATCAAACGGCCACGAGGCGGACCCGGTGGTCAAACAGATCAACCACTACCTCGAAGAGAAGAAAAGTCTTTTCAAGATATCTTTGGGGAAAACCTACGAGCGATTTCTGAAAATCCGCGGGACACCGCGTGAAATCGGGCTGGGGTTCGCCCTTGGGCTGTTTGTCGGCATGTCGCCCACCATGGGATTCCAGATGGCGATTGCCGTCTTCCTGGCGGCCGTTTTCAAGTGGAACAAGATCTCGGCGGCAGCCTCGGTATGGATCACCAATCCCGTGACGGCCCCCATTATATATGGGGTGACCTATTTCATCGGGGCCAATATCATCGGCATGCCGGGAATCAAGCTGACGCCGGAAGCCTTCAGCGTGACGTCTTTTATCACGTTTTTCAAGCAGACGCCCCGGATTTTCTGGGCCATGACTCTGGGGGGAGCCATCGTTGGGCTGCCGTTGGCCATTGCCGGCTATGCCATGACCTATTCCGCCGTTGACAAGTATCAGAAAGATATCCGTTCGCGATTGGCGGAAAAGAAGCAGCAGATAGCGGCCCGCCGGAAAGACCGGAAGTCCAGAAAACTGACCAAGAAACAAAAGCGCGCGAAATAAACGTCCAGCGGCCCGTTGCCGCCGTTATGCGGCGTCTTCCCCGCCGTCATTTTCAGCCATCATGCCATTGATCCGGTAGACGAAGACCAGCACTTCTGCGACGGCCTGGTAAAGCGCCGGGGGGATTTCCACACCCACGTCCAGCGCGTCGAGAAGTTGGGCCAGATTTTCGTCCTCTCGTATGGGGATGCCGTTTTCCACGGCCATGGCGATGATGCGCTCGGCGAGGTAGCCGGTGCCACGGGCCGTCACACGGGGCGCCGCATCGCTGCCCGGGGCATAGGAAAGCGCTACCGCTGTGGAGGGGTTTCTCAGTTCAGACATCGACGCTCACCCTCGTGTGACGGGAAAGGCTTCCGGGTGGTGACGGATCGGCGGATTGACGGCGGGCATCGATCCATACCGAAGGCGCCAGGGCCTTCAGGGCCGATGTGAGCGCTTCCAACTGCTCAGATAACAACCGGAGTGCCGCTTCTTCAGCCACCCGGAGGGTCACATGAAGCCCCTCCGGGGTCAACCTCAGATCTGCATGGGCGTCTCCCATGGGGCGCAGCGACAACGACATGGCCACGTGCCGATCTTCAGTTCGACTGAATGACTTCCGGGGAGGGCGGTCAGCCCACATGCGCTCCGGACTACTGGAGGGCGTCGGGGGGGGCGCGACACTGACGGGCTGGCCGACCTTGTCGACGGATTTACCGCTTTCCTGTTGGTGGTCAAATGGGGCGATGGGTTTGATCATTGCGCGGCTCAAGGAACGGTGCTTGGCGAGGGCCTCATCGATTCGCATTCTATCCCCGAGGACGGTGTGTCGTGACGGCGGTCGCTTCTCTCGGGTCGCATCGCCCTGAGGTTGAGCTTTATTGGGTTGGGTTGCCCTGCGGCGCTGCTCGCCCCGGATCTTCAGCAGCAGCTGGCCCGCCGTAGCCACCACTTCCAAGGGAAGCTGCATCCCTTGGGTTACCGGCACGCGCATCGCGGCCATGACGGTGATGTGTCCTAAATCGAGCCGCGCCATACCGTTTTTCCCGACACCCAAGACCTTTGCGGTGATTCGGTCGCCCGGTCGCAGGGGGTTGCCCTTTCGTGCGGGCCAACGGTAACCCGCTTCGGTCGTGGCTTTTATGATAGAAATGCCGTTCATCAGCGATGCCGTATCGTTTCCCAAATCAGTCGGCGGGGCGCCGACCCGGTGCAATGGTAATATTGGCTGAATTATCAAAATCATGAATTTTTAGCAGCGCCATCCGCCTCTTTAGGGATTGCCGCATCGCCGTCGGCAGCCCCTTGCCGCTGTTTCGCAAATAAGCCCGACGTTGAAGGCCGCCGCCGGCGTGTGCGCCGCCGATGACGGCTGCGGAAGGTTTAAGTCACTGTCGTGCCTCGCCATAGAGAAAAGGGGTAATCGCCATGGTCGATGTGCTGCTCATCCAGCCACCCATCAGGGATTTTTACCTGACGGCCAAGCGTACCGTTCCCTACGGGTTGGGCTGCATTGCGGAAGCCCTCGTTGCCGCGGGGTTCTCTGTGGCGGTTCATGACGCCCTTTGTGGCAAAAAGACGCGATGCCTGCCCCTGCCCCGGCCACTGGACTACCTTGAGGACTGCTACGGCAATCCGGACGTGTCGCCCTTCGGCTTGTTTCATGAGTTCCGTCACTACGGCCACAGCTTTGCGCACATCGCCCGAAAGGCGGCCGAATCCAGAGCATTTCTCATCGGCATCAGTTCGTTGTTCACCGCCTACTCGGCGGAGGCGCTTGAGACGGCGGCGGCTGTCAGGGCATCATGCCCGGGGGCATTTATTGTCATGGGCGGACATCATCCCACCGAGATGCCAGAGGCTGTTTTGGCCCACCCGGCTGTTGACGCGGTTCTCCGTGGAGAAGGCGAAGTCGGGATGCCGCTGCTGGCCCGTTTTCTCAAAACGGGGCGAGACCTTGTATCAATTCCCGGCATTGCCCTGCGGCGCTCGTCGTCGGCGTTCATGGTACGGCCCCCCGCCGTCATGGCGACCCTTGATTACGGCCGGCCGCCGTCGTTGTCGTGGTACCATGACAGGCATTATCGTCGAAACGGTCGCATCAGCCTGACACTGGTCGCCAGCCGGGGTTGCCCCATGGCGTGCAGCTATTGCGCCGTGAGCCGGCATTCCTTCCTGCCCTACCGTCGGCGCCCGGTCGATGCGGTGCTGGCCGAAATCCGGGCTGCTGCAGCCTTCGGCCCCATCGGGTTCATCGATTTTGAAGATGAGAATCTCTCATTGGACCGTGATGCATTTCTTCGACTGCTGGAGGGGGTCCGGCGGATTTTCCGGGATGACCCACCGGAACTGCGGGCCATGAACGGTCTGTATCCGCCAAGCATGAACGATGATCTGGTTCAGGCCATGGCAGGTGCGGGATTCAAGACATTGAACCTGTCGCTGGGGACCGTTTCTTCTTCGCAGGCCAAACGGTTCAACCGTCCATTGGTTAGAGACACTTTTGAAGCGGCGCTCCATGCCGCGCATCTCAACCACTTAAACGCCGTGGGCTACATTATCGTCGGTGCACCGGGACAGATTGCCAAGGACAGCGTGGAGGACCTTTTGTACCTGAGCCGACACCGGGTGTTGGCCGGCGTATCCGTTTTTTATCCGGCTCCGGGGAGTCGCGATTTCGATTTTTGTCGCGACAGAGGGCTGCTTCCCAAGGAGATGGTGGCATGGCGCGCCACCGCCATTCCCATTTCAGACACGACAACAAGGCTGGAAGCCCTAACGCTTCTGCGACTGGGGCGGCTGGTGAATTTCATGAAGCAACTGTTGGACGAGGGCTTTGTTTTGGATGCCCTGCCCCGGGAGCCCGCCTCCCCGAACCTTCCTGCGGCCCGGCGTCAGGCCGCAGGCATGGCACTGCTGAAGCGCTTTCTCGATGGGGACGGCATCTGGGGGAGGACGCCGGACGGGGAGGACTTTAGACACCGTGTTTCAGAGGATGTCGTTGAAACCTTTTACGATCGGTTTGACAGTGGTGGGGTTTGCGGGACACGGTAACGGCAAGGCCGGATATTCAAAACCCAACACGCAGTGCTCAGGGGGGCGCACACATCATGACCGGCAGGGATGAGAAGGGATCACCGCGCCCCACGGGCAAGCTGTGGCGGACTGGCGACACTCACGAGGATGTCCAACAGACCAGTGATGTGAACGATGCCGGTGGGATCGGGGCGGCAGGCACTCTCCAGCGAACGCTCACCCGGTCAGGCGATGGCGCATGCCGAGGATTTTAGTCAGGTCAATACAGTGGGGTTTGCCCAGAAGTTGCCGAATATATTCCACCGACAGTGCGGCCCGCATCTGGTCCGCATTCAACCGCTGGAGATAATCCCGGCTCCGGAACCAGTCGGTGAACCACTGTTGCGGGAAATTTTCGTCACCGCCGAAGTTGTTTTCAATGGCTTCCAGGTAGCGCTCGAAGGTCGCTCTCAGCTCGCCAGTGCTGTATCCTTTGATCCTGTTGAACACCGTCGCCATTTGCTGCTTGCTGGGAAGGCGGGGATGATTGATGATGGCGGAAAAGCTGTCGCTGTAACGAACCAAGCCGGCGTATATGTGATGGGGGCGCACCATGTTGATGGACGACCATCCGGCGCGGATCCATTTAAACACGCCGCAGCGCACTTGCCCCGGCGCATCGGGTGACTGGATATAGATGGTCGCGCTATAACTGTCATACATATACGACTTCACCCACCCCATGCCGGGTACGCTCAGACCGTTCTGGCCGGAATAAAGGTACGCCCAGTTGTTGTCGTTTCCCAGTACCACGCCTTTTTTCCCGGTATCCGACACGTCCTTTTGCTTGGACATGGACACCAGAACGGTTCGCCCCTTGTGACGCATCAGGGCGAGGGTCCGATGGAGATAATAGGCGTAATAGGCCCCGCTGTGCGTATCGGGTGTGTTTTCCATATACTCGATACCCCGGAACTGTCTCGGCGCGTCAAGCGACTCGATGTCGTCCAGGAGGTCGGGGTCTGGCGCTTCGGCGCCGTCGGCGGTCACCCATTTTGACAACCGGATCGAGGCGGGCGTCAATGCATACGATGGAATCCCCGGACTGAAGGCCAGGCCCAGAAAGGTCTCCATGTCCTGGTCGAGGTCAAATCGGTGGTAGGCGGATGGGGCGGAGAAGTCGTCTCCGGTATGGTAGATGACGTCGTCGGAGGCGGTGTTCTCTACAAATTCAATGACGGTCTCGGCCGTTGCCGCGGGGAATCTTTCTTCGGGTTGGGCCCCAACGGTGAGCAACAGGCCGCTGAGCGCGTCCGTCACCGATGCCGGAAGGAGTTGACGTGTCTTCGGCAGGTTGTCCGAGAACGCCTGAGACCCGGGCGCCACCGCCCAGATGAGAATGGCAATCGCGATCGCCTTCATGCAATTCAGGCGATTGCCAGGGCGGGATTTATCGTTTTGGGTCCAAAGCGTCATCGGTTTGTCACCGTAGCACCGCTGGTTGTGTTTTCAAGGGGCCGGCGTCGCCGGCGGTCGATTACCGAACCTCGAAGATTTGGGAACAGGCATCCTGGCGGGCCACGTTCAGCCGAAGGCCGGTGCCTCCCAAGGCTTCCCCCACTGTTTTGAGTGCCGTCTCGGGGGAGTTGTTCTGTTCACTCAGGTGCGCGAGAATAACGTGCTGTAGCCCCGGGTGAATCAGTGATTTCAGCAGATGCTGCGAGGCTTCATTGGAAAGATGCCCGTGGCGGCTGGCGATGCGTTGTTTCAGCGGCCAGGGATAGGGCCCTTCTTCCAGCATGACGGGATCGTGATTGGCTTCCAGTACCAAGGCGTTGCAGTGGGCCAGATGGTTTCTCACGAGATTCGTCACCACCCCAAGATCGGTGGCGATCCCGATCTTACAACCGTTGCGGCTGACCGTGAACCCTGCCGGGTCCGCCGCGTCGTGGGAAGTCGAAAAGGGGTGGATGATGAAACCGCCCCATTGAAATGGCCGCCCGCAGTCAAAGTGGCTGAGCCGGTCGATTTTCCCCAGCGCCTTTTCGGCGGCGGCATGGGTCGGCCGGGATACCCAAACCCGTGCACCGAAGCGTCGGGATAGGATACCCACGCCCTGAATGTGGTCGCTGTGCTCGTGGGAAACCACGATGGCCTCGATGGCGCTGGGATCGATGCCGCGGCTGTTCATGCGTCGTTCGAGTTCAACGCCCGACAGCCCGGCATCGAAAAGAAGGGTGGAGACCCCGTCGCTGATATGGACGGCATTGCCCCGGCTGCCGCTGGCCAGCACGCAAAGGCGCACGGCACCGCCAACGACGGGGGCGCTCCCGGCGGCGGATGGCGCGTCGTGGATGTAAGGCGAGGTATCGATCATCGGGTCTCGGGCTTTCCGGTGCCGGTGTGTCCGAAACCCCCGTTGCCGCGGCGGGTTTCTGCCAGGTCGTCCACAAGCTGCAGCTCCATACGCTGCACTTTCTGAATCACCATTTGGGCGATGCGGTCACCGCGGTGAATGGTATAGAGCGTCTTTCCAAAGTTGATCAACGCGATTTGGATTTCACCGCGGTAGTCGGCATCGATGGTTCCCGGAGCGTTGAGGATGCTGATGCCGTGTTTGACGGCAAGGCCGCTGCGTGGGCGGATTTGAGCTTCGAAGCCCGCCGGCAGGGCCATGGCCAAACCGGTGGGAATCAAGGACGATTCGCCGGGCTGTAGAATAACGGGCGCTGTTATCGCCGCGCATAGATCCATGCCTGCGGCGAGTGCCGTCATGTAGCGCGGCAGCGGAATATCGCTGTCGGCGTTCGGTCGAAGGCGCTTGATCGGCAGGATCTGTCGTTTGGGTTCAACGGTGTCCATGGGTGTTGTCACAGTTCCGGTGGGATGTCGTACCAGCCCGACAGGGAAAGATCCGTGGCGGTGGGGCCAAGAAGTGTCAATGCCATACCTTCGGGGTCCAGCAAATCGGCGGCCAAGGAGCGAATCTCCTCCGGGCCGATCGCCATGATCTTGTCAATGACGCCATCGAGCGGAATCTGACGGCCGTAGTGCATTTCGTTCTGAGCCAGACGGACCATCTGGTTGTCGCTGCTTTCCGCTGAAAGCAGCAGGCTGCCCCGGATGAATTCCTTGGCGCCGGATAATTCGTCGTCACTTACGCAAGTTTCTCCGAACCCACGCAAAATCCTGCTGATCAAGGAAATGGCGGGCAGGGTGTGATCCGGGTCCACACCGGCATAAACGCCGAACACGCCCGTATCGGCATAAGAGGTGACGTAGGAATACACCGCGTAGGCCAGCCCCCGTTTTTCGCGAATTTCCTGAAACAGCCTGGAACTCATATTGCCGCCGACGAGCGTGTTCAGCAGCGAGAAGGCATAGCGCCGCGAATCGCCGATGGCGATGCCCGGGCCGACCATGCAAATATGCTGCTGCTCAAGTTTTCTGAAATGTGTGCTGATGCCGGCGTTGGCCGACGGTGTTTCCCTTTTGGGGAAATAGCAACCGGCGGGGATGGCCTCGAAGGCCGGTCCCACGAGTTCGAGAACATGTTCGTGGGAAAGATTGCCGGCGGCGGCGATGCTGATGCGATCGGGTTGATACCGGTTGCAGAAGAACTGTTTGGCGGTGGGGGCATCGAATTGGAGTATGTTTTCCCGGGTGCCGAGGATCGATCGGCCCAGCGGGTTGTCTCCCCATAGGTTGTTGCCGGACAGGATGTGAAGTTGTTCTTCCGGACTGTCTTCCATCATGCCGATCTCCTGCAGGATGACCGGGCGTTCCCGTTCGAATTCCAACGGGTCGAAAATGGAGTTGAGGAAAATATCGGTGAGGATGTCCGCCATGGCGCCCACATGGGCGTCCATGACCTTGGCATGATAGCAAGTGCTTTCCAGGGCGGTGAACGCGTTGCTGTTTCCGCCGATGGCGTCGAATTCCCTGGCGATGTCATAGGCGGAGCGGCGCTCGGTGCCCTTGAATATCATGTGTTCGATAAGGTGCGAGAGACCGTTTTCCGATGGTGCTTCATCGCGGGCCCCCGCATTTACCCAGACCCCCATCGACACCGAGCGCACGTGTGGCATCCGCCGTGTTAATATGCGGACACCGTTGGGCAGCCGGGTTTTACGAGCGGCCTCTGCCATGGTCTTCTTCGAGCAGTGCTTTTCGGCTTAGACGGATTTTTCCGTTGCGGTCGATTTCCAGGACCTTGACTTTGACCATATCCCCTTCCTTGACGATGTCCGAAACTTTTTGCACGCGATGGGGCGCCAGTTGGCTGATGTGCACCAGGCCGTCGGTGCCGGGAAGGATCTGAACAAAAGCGCCGAAGTCGGTAATGCGAACGACTTTGCCTTCATAGACGGCCCCGACTTCGGGTTCCTGAGTAATATCGGCGACCATCTTGCGCGCCGCTTCACCGCCTTCGCTGTTTTCGCAGGAGATTTTGACGGTGCCGTCGTCATTGATTTCAATGCGGGTGCCGGTCTCGCTTTGGAGGCTGCGGATCACTTTCCCGCCGGGGCCGATGACGTCACGGATTTTGTCCGGGTTGATCTTCATGATGATCATGACCGGGGCATAGGGAGAGATGTCTTCCCGCGGCTTATCCAGGGCTTCAAGCATCTTTCCGAGGATGTGCAGCCGTCCTTCGCGGGCCTGCTCCAGCGCATTTTCCATGATGTCTTTGGTCAACTCGTGGATTTTGATATCCATTTGCAGCGCGGTAATCCCTTCGGCGGTGCCGGTGACCTTGAAATCCATGTCTCCGGTGTGGTCTTCGTCGCCAAGGATATCCGAGAGGACCACAACGGTGTCCCCTTCTTTCACCAGCCCCATGGCGATTCCCGCCACCGGCGCCTTGATGGGAACGCCGCCGTCCATCATGGCCAACGTGCCGGCACAGACGGTGGCCATGGAAGACGACCCGTTTGACTCCAGGACTTCGGAAACGATGCGGATGGTATAATCGAAGACCTCGCTGTCCGGGAGCACCTTTTCCAGGGCACGGGTGGACAGGCCGCCATGGCCAATATCCCGGCGGCTTGGACCGCCAACGCGCTTGACTTCTCCCACGGAAAAGGGCGGGAAGTTGTAGTGGAGCATGAAGGGGCGGAATTCTTCGCCGCTGAGGGTCTCAACCCGCTGTTCGTCTTGACCGGAGCCCAGGGTCAACACGCCGAGCACCTGCGTCTCGCCGCGGGTGAAAAGGGCGCTGCCGTGAGGTCTTGGGAGAATACCCGTCTCACAGGTGATGGGTCGGATCTCGTCGAACCTACGGCCGTCCATGCGCCGTCCCTCCACTGTGATCATCTCACGACTGAGTTTTTTCTGGAGGTCATCCAGGGCGTCGTATACCTCGCTCCGTCTCTCGGCGAACTCATCCCCCAAGGCGGCGAACACTTCGGCTTTGACTTCACGGGTGCGGCTGTGGCGCGGCATCTTCTCGGGGATCGACAGGGCTTCCTTCAGCGGCGCCGTCGCCTCGGCAGCGACCCGTTCGGCCAGGGAGGCATCTTTTTCAGGGACGGCAAAGGACCGTTTCTCCTTGCCGCAAGCCGCCCGCAACTCTTCCTGCATGTCGATGATGGGTTGCATCGCTTGGTGCCCGAAGAAGATGGCGTCCAGCATGTCCTTTTCGCTGACCATTGTGCTGCCGCCTTCAACCATGACCACGCCGGTACGAGATCCGGCCACGATGATGTTGAGATCGCAAATTTCGCAGTCGCAGATGGAGGGGTTGATGATCAACTCGCCATCGACCCGGCCGACGCGCACACTGGCAATGGGGCCGGCAAAGGGGACGTCCGACAATTCCAGTGCCGCCGAGGCGCCGATCATGGCCAGGGTGTCAGGATCGTTTTCCTTGTCCATGGACAGCACCGTGGCGATCAACTGTGTTTCGAACCGGTATCCCTTGGGAAAGAGCGGCCTGATGGGGCGATCGATGAGACGTGCCGTCAGGGTCTCTTTTTCACTGGGGCGGCCGATTTCACGGCGAAAATAATTTCCGGGGATGCGCCCCGCGGCGTAGATCTTTTCCTGGTATTCGACGGTCAGCGGCAAAAAATTAATGTCGCGCTCATCCGTTGAGGAGACGACGGTGACCAGCACGACGGTTTCGCCGTATTGGACGACGACGGACCCGGAGGCCTGTTTGGCCGTCTTGCCGGTCTGAATGCTGAGATCTTTTCCTTGAATGGTCCTCGTGACAGATTTTTCCATGAATTATTCTCCTCAAGCGATTAGTATGCTGATCAATTTTCGGGCGGCCGGCATCGTGCCAGCTGCCGGGTCATCGCCGGTCGGCGCCGCTGCGGCGCATCGTGAAAGGAATCCAAAAGCCGGCGACTGTGTCAGCATCGGGCAGGCCGCTTGGTAATCCTGCCCGTGACCGGTCTTATCTTCTTAGACCGAGGGTTTCGATGATGGTGCGATAACGGTTCACGTCCTTGCTTTTCACGTAGTTCAACAGTCGACGACGCCTGCCCACCAGCTTTAACAGACCGCGCCGGGAGTGATGATCCTTGGTGTGCACTTTCATGTGCTCGGTGAGGTAAGTGATGCGATGGGTCAGCAATCCCACCTGAACTTCCGGGGAACCGGTGTCGCCGTCGTGGAGTTTGTATTTCTCGATCAACCCTTTTTTGTCGTCAGTTGTAAAAGCCACTTTCTTTAAGCCTCCTTGAATGGTCCATACGCTATGATCTGGTCATAATCTGTTATCTGCGGCTGCACAATACAAAAAGCACACCCCGCGTTACCCGGTCAGCACACACCCATATTGGAAATGGTCGGTGCCGGCGGTGTCCAATAAAACGGCCACCAGTTGGCGATCCTCTGTCAACACCCGGACGGGGCTGCCGTCACATGTAGCGGTATGCCCATGAACGGTTTTCAAAATCGGTTTCCCGTGCCGGATCCGAGCCACCAGCTCCTCATCGGCCTCCAGGAACGGGGTGTCGGCCATTGCCGATGCCATGGGGCGTATATGCCGGCTGACGCGCCCTTCGTCGTCGGTAGCTTTCAGTGCCGACAGCCCCACGGCGTCTTCCAGGGAAAAGCCGCTGCTGGCGGTGCGCTGCAGCGCAGTCAAGTGGCCGCCGCAACCCAGCGCCCGCCCAATATCCGCCCCAAGGGTGCGGATGTAGGTGCCTTGGGAGCAGGTGACGCGAAACGTGACCTTGGGCAGCCGAATGTCAAGGATGTCCAGGGCTGAAACCGTCACGTTTCTCGGCGGCTTTTTTACTGCAAGGCCTTTCCGGGCCAGTTCATAGAGCGGCCGGCCCTCGTGCTTCAACGCTGAATACACCGGGGGGTGTTGGGCCATCTCACCCACCCAGCGGCGGGCTTCCCGGTGAATGTCCCGCTCGGTGATGCCGTCCACCGGTGTCTGCTTTACGACGCGGCCGGTGAGATCTTCCGTGTCGGTTTCCACGCCGAGGCACAATTCTGCCATGTAGGTTTTATTGCCCGCGACCAGAAATTGAGCCAGTCGCGTCGCCCGGTTGAGCAGGCAGACCAGAACGCCCGTTGCAAAGGGATCTAGGGTGCCGGCATGGCCGACTTTTTTTGCCCCCAGGGACCGCTTAACGACAGCGACCACGCCGGCTGAACTGATTTTCGGCGGTTTATCGATGACGATAATGCCGTGTTGCAGGTCTTCCATCACAAAGCCGGTGTTGCGCTTTCGCAGCGGTTACAGACTTTCCGCAATGCGAATGATCTCGGTTTTCACGGTCGCCAGGGGTGCATTCATATTGAAACCGGCTGCGCTGGCATGCCCGCCCCCGCCAAATTGCGCCGCAATGGCCGCCACGTCTATGGTTCCGTCCGATCGCAAGCTGACATGGCATAGCGGTGGTGCTCCGGAGGGCATGCCGCCGTTGAGGTCCTGCTCATGAATCAGCGCCGCCAGCCGTACGTTGCGAATTCGCCGCGCGTAATTTATAAGACCGTCGGTATCCTCCACCTGGGTATTGGTCTCCTTGAGCATGTCCGGGGACAGTGTCATGATGCTCACCATGCCGCCGGCCGCGATTTCGATGGAGTCCAGCGCAAGGTTCAACAGTTTGATTCTGCCCAGCGAATAGGTCCCGTAGACATTTTGCGCCACACGGAACGGGTCGACACCGATGCCCACCATTTCTTCACAGATGGTAAAGGCGTTTCGATTGGTACTTGAAAAGCGAAACGAGCCGGTGTCGGTGAAAATAGCCGTATAAATCGCCGTGGCCATTTCAAGGGTGACGGTCACCGCCATGGCCCCGATGAGTCGATGGATCAGTTCTGCAGTGGCGCACGCCTCAGCATCCACCCACTGCAGACGGCCAAACCCGGTGTTGCTGATGTGGTGATCGATGTTGATTACCATCGGAATCCGCGCAACGGTTTCGGCGGAACCGCCGATTCGCGGGAGATCGCCGCAGTCGAGGATGACGGCGGTATCGTATCCGTCGTCTTCGATGGTGGAACAAATGCGCTCCACGCCGGGTAAAAAACCATAGACCGCCGGGATCGGGCTTTCGTTGAAGAGGGTCACGTCCTTGCCCTTTTCTCCAAGGGCGAGACCCAAGGCAATGAGGCTGCCAATGGCATCACCATCCGGATTGATATGGCTGGCCAACAGCACGCGACGGCTTTTAGCCAATTGCTGAATGATCTGTTCCGTCATCTTGATTCAGGTATTGGATGATGCGTTCGATCTTTTCACCCTGGTCAAAGGAGCTGTCGTAAAAAAAACGAAGCTCTGGCATATATCTCAGGCCCAGACGCCGGGCGAGTTCGCGCTTGACGAACCCTTTGGCGCTTTTGAACCCCTTCAAGGCCTGGGTCGGTTCGCCGTCGGAAACGGTGAAATGGATCGTGGCCAGCTTGAGGTCTGCGGCCACATCCACGCCGGAGAGGGTCACCGTCGCCAGGCGGGGGTCGTGAATGCTTTTGGTGAGCAGTTCGGACAGTGCGCGCCGGATATGCTCACCGACTCGATCGGCGCGGCTAAATGGTTTCATAACACCATGATCTCCAGATCCGCGTCGAGGACTTCCGCCAACCCGATGTCTTCGGCAAGGTTGACGATCTTGTCGAGCTTGGCATTCACCATGGCACTGGCATTGCCGACCACGGCGAAACCGATCTCCCCACGCTGGTGGATGTCATTGGCACCCGTCTCAGCGACGGATGCATTGAAATTGTTGCGTATTTTATTGATGTACGTTTTGACGACCCCGCGTTTTTCCTTCAACGACCGGCAGCCGTGCAACCGTAATGTCAGCGTGCCCATGCCGACCACCATGGTGTCTCCAGTCCGTTAGGCGATCTGCGGGCGGATTTCTTCCAAATAGAAGCACTCGATGGTGTCGCCCACCTTGATATCGTTGTACTGCTCGATGCTGATGCCGCATTCATAGCCGGCCTGAGCTTCCTTCACATCATCCTTGTATCGACGCAGTGAGGCGTTTTTCCCTTCGTAAACAACGATCCCCTCGCGGAGCAGACGCATCTGCATGCCGCGCTGGATTTTCCCGTCCGTGACATAGCAGCCGGCGATGGTGCCGACCTTGGGGATCTGAAATACCTGGCGGACTTCCGCCCGGCCCAGAACATGCTCTTCGAAGGTCGAGGCCATCATGCCCACAATGGCATCCTGAACCTCTTTGATGACATTGTAGATGATATTGTAAAACCGCATGTCCACATGTTCTTCATTGGCCATGGCTTGTACTTTGGTGTTGGGGCGCACATTGAAGCCGATGATAATGGCATCGGAAACCGCGGCCAGGGAGACGTCGCTCTCGGAAATGGTGCCGGTGGCGGAGTGAACGATGTTGATTTTCACTTCGTCGTTGGACAATTTCACCAGCGCCTCGGATAGCGCCTCGATGGATCCTTGCACATCGGCCTTGATGATGAGGTTGAGATCCTGAATTTCGCCGTCCTGCATCTTTGCGAAAAGGCTTTCGAGGTTCATGCGGCCGCTTTTGGCCAATTCCACCGAGCGCTGTTTCTGGGAGCGGTGCGCACTGACCTGTTTGGCGTCTTTTTCATCGGCCAGCGCCACCATTTCGTCACCGGCCTGGGGCACCCCTGACAATCCTAAAATTTCCACCGGCATGGAGGGCCCGGCGGCGTCCACGGGGTTGCCGCGGTCGTTGAGCAGTGCGCGCACCTTGCCGTAATGCACACCGCACACCACCGGGTCGCCCGATTTGAGGGTCCCTTCGCTGATGAGGATAGTGGCCACCGGTCCGCGGCCCGATTCGAGCTTGGCTTCGATGACGGTACCGATGGCCGGCTTGTCCGGGTTGGCCTTGAGTTCGAGCATTTCCGATTGGAGCAAAATCATCTCCAGCAGTTCATCGATACCGGTCTTCTCCTTGGCTGACACCTTAACAAAAATTGTGTCGCCGCCCCAATCTTCCGGGGTCAGCCCTGCCTCGGCCAGTTCCCGCTGCACCCGATCCGGCTCGGCGGCGGGTTTGTCGATTTTGTTGACGGCCACAATAATGGGGACGCCGGCGGCGCGGGAGTGGTTGATGGCTTCCACGGTTTGGGGCATGACCCCGTCATCGGCCGCCACGACGAGGATGACCAGGTCGGTGACCTGTGCTCCCCGGGATCGCATGGCCGTGAATGCTTCATGGCCGGGCGTATCCAGAAAAACGATGGTGCCGCCGCCGATCTCCACGGCGTAGGCGCCGATATGCTGGGTAATGCCGCCGGCCTCCCCATCGGCAATCCTGGATTCTCGAATGACATCCAACAAAGACGTTTTCCCATGGTCGACGTGACCCATGATGGTGACCACCGGCGGGCGGCTTTTCAAGGTTTCCGGAGCATCGTTGCTGACAGTGTTCAGTAGGGACTCTTCTTCAAAGGCGGCCCTTTCGATTTCGTAACCGAACTCGGTGGCGACCAGGACGGCCGTATCATAGTCGATGGTCTGATTGACCGTGGCCATAACGCCCATTCCCATGAGTTTGCCAATCATTTCATTGGCTTTGATGCCCATGCGCTTGGCCAATTCGGCCAAAACAATGGTGTCATCCATTTTGACGCGGCGTTTGATGGCTTTGGCGGTCGTGATTTGTGTCTTCTGGGCCTGGGACGAAATTTTGGCGCCCTTGCGCCCTTTGCGCCCACGAATGGCTCGGGAGGAATACAGATCGGCGCCCTCCACGACTTCTTTGCGTCGGAAGGAGATCCGTTTTTTGACGAACCGTTTGCCTTCGCGGTCGTCGCCCGGCGGCTGCTTAATCCCCTTTTTCTTCTTTTCCTTGGCCGGCCGGGCTTCGGTATCAGGCGGTGGTGTTGCTGCCGGCGCGGGTCTGGTGGCAGCGGGCGTGGGGGCAGCGGGCGTGGGGGCAGGCGGTGCCGGAGGCGTCTTTGGCACTTCGCCCAATTTGATGATCTTGGCGGGTTTTTCGTGCTTCGTAAGCGTTTTTGCGGTAACGAGGCGCCTTGGTTTTTTTGGGGGAGGCGCTGTGTCGGCGGTCTCGTCCACCGTCTCGACTTCCGGTTCAATGGCTTCGGTGACGGGCGTTTCCGCTTCGACCGCAGGCGGTGCATCGTTTCGGTCGGATGCTTCGGCGGGCTCCGGTACGGTCTCTTCGGGTTCGGCCGGTTCCGCGGGGGGGGCTTCATCACCGACGGATGGATCCTCCGCTTCGACCGGCGCCGGTGCCTCGGGCACTTCGAGGGCGACGGGTGCCGATTCCGATGCCGCTTCATCTGCCGCCTCGGCTTCGACGGCTTCCGCCTCAGCCGCTTTTCTCCGGATGACGTTTTTTCGGCGCCGGATGACGGTCGGTCGAACGCGGGTCTCCTGGACAGCGCCGGTCGCCGTTTTTCCTGAAAAACTGGCCTTGACCCGCTGGACATCGTCATCTTCCAGTGAACTCATGTGGGTCGCCACGGAAATATTGAGCTCCCTCAGCTTGTCCAGCAGGGCCTTGTTTTTCATGTTAAGGGTCCTGGCAAGTTCATAGACTCTGATCTTAGCCATCCATCTCCTCCACGTAAGAATTGCGCTGACCCGTTTTCAACTGCATCGGCGTCGATTGTTCCATTTATGATGATTCCGTTGGCGGTTCGGAGTCGGCGACAGCCGTTTCCTCACCGGTGCCGGTGGATGCTGCTAACGCTGGAGCGGTGCCGGTGTCCGCAGGCGGTTGCGCGGCGTCGGAACCGTGCGGATCCGTAGATTGACTTGCTGCTTCCGGCCCATCTGCGTCGACTTCCGTTTCGGATATTGCAGTATCTGTTGGCTCCGACGTCGATGTGTCCTCGGCCGTTGCTTCGGTTTCGATCGTTGGGTCGTCTTCGGCCGTTGCCGCAGCCTCAGCCGCGGCGGCTTCCCCAGCGGCCTCAGCCATTTCTTCGACGTAAGTGGCTGCGGCGGTTACGAGCAGACCGGCTTTTTCTTCTCCGATGCCGCGTATCTGAACCAGCTCTTCAACCGGGGCCTGGCTGAGCTCTTCAGCCGAGTAAAATCCCGCCTCATAGAGGGCATCCGCCATGCTGTCGCCCACGCCCGGCAGAGAAATCAGGGAGTTGTATCCGTCCTGCATCTCCTGATTGTAGCGCTCTTCACTGATGACGTCCAAATGCCACTTGGTGAGTTTGGACGCCAGCCGTACATTCTGGCCGCGCTTGCCGATAGCGATGGACAGGTGCTCGTCGGGGACGATGACTTCCATAGCCCGGTTGTCTTCGTCTATAATCACCCGCGAGATCTCAGCCGGCGCCAGTGAATTGCAAACGTATTTTGCCGGATCGAGGTGCCAGGGGATGATGTCGATCTTTTCGCCCCTCAGTTCCTGAACGACATTTTGAACCCGGCTGCCTTTCATGCCGACGCAGGCGCCGACAGGATCGATGTCACTGTCTGTGGACGCCACGGCGAACTTGGCGCGGACACCGGGTTCGCGGGCGGCCCCCTGAATCGTGACGATGCCTTCGTTGATCTCGGGGACCTCGGTCTTGAACAGCTGGATGAGAAACTCGGGGTGTGTGCGCGACAGGATGATCTGCGGCCCCCGGGATTCGTAGAGCACGTCCACGATGTAGGCGCGAATGCGGTCCCCCCGGCGATAGTTCTCCCTGGGGATCTGCTCTCTCATGGGGAGCGCCCCCTCGGTGGTTCCCAGGTTGACGATGATGTCACCCCTGTCGATTCGCTGCACGATCCCGTTGATGATTTCGCCTTTGCGGTCGATGAAGGCGTTGTAAACGGCATCGCGCTCGGCATCCTTCATCTTTTGAATGATGACCTGCTTTGCCGATTGGGCGGCAATCCGGCCGAAGGTGGTGGTATCCATTTTCGTGCCGAGACTGTCGCCGACTTCGCATTCCGGATCCAATGCCCGGCCCGATTGGATATCGATTTCCAACTCCGGATCTTCGATGGCTTCTACAACTTCTCTAAATTGGAAGACCTCAATTTCGCCGGTATCCTCGTTGTAGTGGACTTCGATATCAATCTTGCTGCCATATTTTTTCCTGGCGGCCGATTTCAAGGCTTCCTCAATGGCCTGGATGAGGACTTCCCGGCTGATGCCCTTTTCCCGACTGATTTGATCAACGACCCTTTTGATATCTGTGATCAGCATCGGCGGTCTCCATTCAAAGATGTTTCCAATTCCCCCGGCGTTCCCTTGCACGGCCTGCTTCAGGCCCGGTTTTTTCCAGGGGAAGCACTTTATTTCAGCAATGTTCCGGTCAGGGCGCGGTGTCAGGAATCAGTCTGGCCCTGGCGATATCCTCGTAACGGAGCTGAATGCGCTCCTTGTCTGTTTCGATGGTGATGCTATCGGGTTTCGATTCCGCCAGACGACCCCGTATGTTTTTTCTACCCGCGATCAGCAATTTCAGGCGGATCTGCACACGCGCTGTCAGAAACTGTTTAAAATGCGCCGGCTTTGCCAGCGGGCGGTCCGTCCCCGGCGAAGACACTTCCAGCCGGTAAGGGTCGATGCCGTCGAGACTCACATCCAGCAGGTCTCCGATGTCACGGCTTACCGCCACGCAATCATCCAGGCTAACGCCCCCCGGCTTGTCCAGGTAAAGGCGCATTACCCGGCCGCCGGCTTCGCGCCGGTATTCAACGAGCACGATTTCCATACCGTCTGCAGCCAGCAGCGGCCCCAGCAGCGTCTCCACCTGCCTGGCGACGTCGGTTTCGGTCATTTTGCCCACCGTGGGCTTCGTCTTTCGCTGACGCCCGCCGGCACGGTGTTTTTCAGTCTTGGCCACGCGGCGCCTCCAAACAATAAAAAAACGGGCTTCCGCCCGTTTGTTAGGTAGATGTTTTGCTCAGAGCCGGAAGTAGTTACCTCATCGTAAGCCGTCCGTAGCATTAATGTCTACATTCACACGCGGGCGAGCGCGCTACCCTTCGTCTGCCGAACCGCACCGGCGGACGAAAGGTTGGAGCGGGCAACGAGATTCGAACTCGCGACACCAAGCTTGGGAAGCTTGTACTC
>CAYUOU010000057.1:0-27591 GCA_964446485.1 uncultured Desulfobacterales bacterium
TTCGGCAATCTTGCCCCAGAAACCGTCCGGATCCTTGATGGACTGCTCGTATGCCTCGTCGTACGCGTTGGACATGATTCTCCTCCCCTAATGATGTGGCGGTTGACTCAATGGAGCCGATAATGTCCCGGCAAGTATGGAAAAATGCCATTGGGGTGTCAAGAAAAAAATGAATGGAATCCAGTCGCTGAATGCAGAATAAATTAAGAAATTACGATTAGTTGCTTTTTGCCTCCGATTTTCCATGCATTACCGGCGCTGGAGGCGTGCGGATATGCTGGAAAAACCATTAAATGTTGTGGGCTTTTCCGCTTGACATACCATATGTAGTATGTCACCTTTCAAATCATTCCAGTTTGCCGGACCTCGGCAGACTGATGGGTCAACAAAGCGACACCGGCACCAAAAAGAATTCCCATACCGTTGCCAACCGGCCGACCCGGCCGCACTTTATGATTCCGGTTCAGTTTTATCGGAAATGGCGGGCGTTTCTTTTTTATCAAGTTGCAGTGTTTGGTCATTCGCAGCGCTGGGAGTGTTTTGGGTGGGAACCATTGGATCATTAGGTCTGCAACAGGGGATTTCAGGAGAAGGGCCATGGCTAACGGAGCAAAAGTACTGATCACGGAAGATGTAAAGTTCGATTTAGATGCCTATCGCTGGGATGACCATCGGTTTTCCGATATGCTGATTCGAGAAAATCCCATGGCGCCGGAAGAGGCGCTGAATATCAGTCGATTCATACGGCAAGAGATCGCGAAGATGGATCTTAGCACCATCACACTGCCCATGATCGAAAAACTCATCGAATCCAAATTGCTGGAGTTCGGGCTGGACAAGATGCAACCGGTGCGGTTGGATAAGTCCATTTTCGTTCGAAACGGCATTGATTTGACCGACAATGCCAGGCAAGTCTTGGAGCGTCGGTATTTGAAAAAGGATGCCACCGGGCAGATCATTGAAACCCCCGAGGAGATGTTCCGCAGGGTGGCCCGGCACATTGCCAAAGCAGAAAAAAACTACAACAAGAAAGCCGATCTTCAGGCGGTTGAAGACCGCTTCTACCGTCTCATGACCGATTTTGCTTTTTTACCCAATTCCCCCACGCTCATGAATGCCGGACGCCGACTCGGGCAACTGGCGGCCTGCTTCGTTCTGCCGGTTGAGGACAGCATGGAGTGCATCTTCACTTCCCTCAAGAATGCGGCAATGATTCATAAAAGCGGTGGGGGCACGGGGTTTTCATTCTCAAGGCTGCGATCCAAGAACAGCCTGGTGGGCTCCACCCAGGGGGTCGCCTCCGGCCCGGTATCCTTTATGCGCATTTTCAACACCGCCACCGAGCAGGTCAAACAGGGCGGCACCCGCCGCGGGGCCAACATGGCAATCCTGAGGATCGATCACCCCGACATCACCGAATTCATCCACTGCAAGGACAACGATGGCGATCTCAACAACTTCAACATTTCCGTCGGTGTCACCGACATATTTATGGACGCCGTGTTGAAGGACTCCGACTACGACCTGGTAGACCCTCGCAGCAAGGCAACCGTGGGCACCTTGAACGCCCGCCAGGTGTACAACGATATCGTGCGTCAGGCCTGGAAGACGGGGGACCCCGGCATCGTTTTCCTGGATCGGCTTAATAGAGATAACCCCACGCCCGAGATCGGCGAAATCGAAAGCACCAACCCCTGCGGAGAGCAGCCCTTGCTGCCCATGGAGGCTTGCAACCTTGGCTCCATCAATTTGGCCAAGTTCGTTCAGGATCTGGGCGCAGGCCCCACCGTCGATTTTGACGCGTTGAAGTCCGTGGTCTGGGACGCGGTTCGGTTTTTAGACAACACCATCGACATGTCCCAGTATCCCATCGAAGAGATCGATGAGATGGTCAAGGGCAACCGGAAAATCGGGTTGGGCATTATGGGATTTGCCGACCTGCTGTTTCAGATCGGCATCCCCTACAGTTCGGAAGACGCCCTGAAGGTGGCCGAAGAGATCATGGCCTTTATCCAAAAGGAGTCCCACGAGGCATCCGGGGCCCTGGCCGAAGAGCGCGGTGTTTTCAGCAATTTCAGCAAGAGTATTTTCAAGAACCGCAAGACGGCCAGATATCGCAATGCCACCACCACCACCATCGCCCCGACCGGCACCTTGAGCATCATTGCCGGATGTTCCAGCGGGATTGAGCCCCTGTTCGCCCTCAGTTTTGTACGCAACGTCATGGATAACGACAAATTGCTGGAGGTGAACCCCACTTTCGAATTGGCCAGCCGGAAAAACGGGTTCTACTCCAAGAAACTCATGGATCGAATCGCAGCCAGCGGTAGTATTCAGGAGATGTCTGAAATCCCCGAAGCGCTCAGAAAGGTCTTCGTCACGGCCCATGACGTGACGCCCGAATGGCATATCCGCATGCAGGCGGCGTTCCAGAAGTATACCGACAATGCCGTTTCAAAGACCGTCAACCTGCCCCATGACGCCACCTACGAAGACGTGAAAAAGGTCTACGATCTGGCCTACGAACTCGGGTGCAAAGGGGTCACCATCTATCGGGACGGCAGCAAGAAGAACCAGGTGTTGTCCATCAAAAAGCAGCAGGCCAGCGAATCCCACATCGGCAGCGTCAAGCGGCGACCGGACACGCTGGAAGGGTTTACCACCCGGATCAAGACCGGGTACGGCTATCTTTACGTTACCGTCACCGAGCTCGAGGGCAAACCCTTTGAGGTGTTCGCCACCATCGGAAAATCCGGACGCTCGACAACGGCCAAAACCGAAGCCATCGGACGACTGGTGTCGCTGAGCCTTCGATCCGGTGTCGAAGTGAACCGCATCGTCGATCAACTCAAGGGCATCGGCGGTGAACACCCGGTCTTCCAGGAAGGCGGCTTGGTCCTGTCTATCCCGGATGCCATCAGCCGCGTGCTGGAGAACCGTTACCTCAGCAAGGAAGCGGTCGCACGCCAGAAACAGGGCAACAGCCTTATGGGCGAAACCTGTCCCGAGTGCAGCCAGACCATCAGTTTTGAAGAAGGCTGCATGACCTGCCATTTCTGTGGCTTCACGAAGTGCGGATAAATCGTTCCAGTGGCGGCGCCGCCGCCGGAACGATTCATGTGGAGGCCATAAAACCCCCAACGTTGCACTGCGGAGGTTTTATTTTATGGATGCCGCATCTCCCTGGGGGGCGGTGGGGCGGTGATCCAGAAGTAGTCGCCTGCGGCCAGGTCGATCTCCTGCCCGGCGGTGACGGGAATCACCGTGAGGTAGGGCAAACCGCTCCGGCGGTGTGCACGGTTGGGTACGCCGTAGTGGTTGACGATATGCCCATTGCCGATGATCACCACCATGGTTTTCTCGGCGGTGGCATGGCGCGCCACCGACTCCGCCATAACATCCTCCCACACGCACTGGGCGGTGTAGAAGTGCTCAAAATCGGTCCGACCCGGAATGCGGTGGCTGTCGAAGACCTTCCGGACGTAGGCGCGGTGGCCGGCGTCAGTGGTGTCGACAGCCGCCGGCAGCCAGACGCGGTCTTGTTGGTGAAGGCTTTCAATGCCGCCGATGGATATTTTGGCGGGGATGTGAAAAGGAATGTTGAGGCCGATCACGGGTATGTTCTCAGCCTTTGCCGCGGTTAGGATGTCCTCATACAGGGCGTCCGGATAGCGCCAGTTGGCATACCAATGGGTGGCCCGCAGAAATTGGTCCCAGTCCGAATCGCCCGCTGACCAGGTATCCAGGACCTTCTGATAAGAACGATCGAACATTTCCATGCCCATGCTGAGGGGGCGGCTCCTGGCGATCAGCGACTCGATGATCGTCAGTTGCACCTGGTGATGCGCCGGGTCCGTGTGGGTCTCGCCGACATACACGACGGCAGCCGAGGCCAGGGCCTCGGTGAGCGCCGCCTGCGTCACCGGTGCTTTCAGCGATGCCGAAATGATGGTGCCGGGCGGGTAAGTTTCGGAAAGCCCTACGCTGCCGGGCGATGTTGGCGTCATGGTGCACCCCCACCCGACGATGATTAAGGCCAGCAGGGTGGTTGGGCGAATCCAGCGGATCCGCCGCCCGGCTCGCCGACAGGCGGCGGCGCCTGAAGCCATCCTTCGTGTCGTTTCTTTGATCTCAATGGCCATTGTTTATCACATGCGGTAGAAAGCATTCATGGGTTACCGGCTGCGGAAGCAGCACGATTCATCGGAGCGCTGCCATGCGATGGGTCTCGTCCCTGTCTTTTCGTAAAGTCATCATCCCTTGGTATGACACCAATGCCGCCTGCTACCTGGGGATCGGTTTTTTGCTGCCCGTCTTTTTGTTCAGCCTGGTGGGCATCGGTGTTGCACAAGACCAGCCGTCCCCCGCCACATTTCTCTGGGTCCCGCTGCTGCTGGCAGCCCTCAGCGGGTTGGTGCTCATCCGAATGATCGCCCGCTTGATCAGGCGTCGCCTGGATCGCGGCGACCATTGAAGATCCCCGCGGCATGGCTTGCCGGCACCCTCACGACAGGCGGCTGCGTGTCGTTACCCCCGGTCACTGATGTTGGTACTCGAGAATTTTCAGCAGCCGTTGGGGCGGTATGAAACCGGTCACGTTGCCGATTGGCGTGGCGTCTGGACGGATCAGCCAGAGTTCGGGCACGCCGGTGATGCCAAACGCGCGGGCGATCTCCTGGTGCTGATCGGCATCGACGCGGATGGCGATGAACCCGTCGTTGAGCATTCGGATGACATCCGGGTCAGGAAATGTCTCAGCCGTCATTTTCTTGCACGACGGGCACCAGGACGTGTGAAAATAGACCACCGCCTTCTTCCCCTGGTTGCGGGCCAGCGCCGTGCCCTGGGGATAATCCATCCAGCGAATGGCGTCATCCGCGCTGTGGGATGCCGTGACGGTCAGAAGGATCAGGGACACAAGGGTCAACAAGCGGTTAACGATCATTTACAGAGGGCTTTCTTCCCCATGGGGAACCGATAATTGGGCAGCCGATCGGCGTCCGATTTTGAGAGTTTGCCCCACCATCACCCAGATTGCTCCGGCGAGGATGACCCCATCACGCGCGATTTCCAGCGGGGTGTTGCCAGGTTCGGTCACATCTACGCTAAAGCATCCACAGTTCACGTCAATACCTCGAAAAAGATTGATGGTGAGGGCGCCGATAAACACGACCATGAGCACACTGACGATCAATGCCGCCCCACCGGCGCCAAATCCGGTGATGAGACAGAGCCCGCACACCGCTTCAACCCACGGCAGCAGCACCGCTGCGACGGGTATCAGCGCATCCGGGAGCAGTTGGTAGTTCTCGATGATTTGGGCGAAGGCGTCCGGGGCCAGAATCTTATCCCAGCTGGCCCACAGAAAAATACCGCCTAAGATTACCCTGGGGCCGTATAGGATGGTCATTCGCGGGTAGGATTCCATGCCGGCCCTTACCGTTTACGCCCGGTCCGGGTCGGATGCCCGGCTGAGTTCGTCAGCCCGTCGAGTGGCGGCCACGATGGCTTCGACGATGCGATCCTTCACTTGGTGGGCATCCATGTGCCCCACCGCGGCGGCCGTCGTTCCCCCGGGCGAGGTGACCCGGGCCCGCAGGACCTCGGGGGGGGCCTGCAGTTGCTCAAGCAGATTTATCGCGCCCTTGAGGGTCTGCAGCGTCAGCGCCTCGGCGTTTTCCGGTGTCAGGCCCGAGCTGATGCCGCCTTGAATCATGGCTTCGGCCAGGTAAAAGACGTAGGCCGGTCCCGAGCCCGACAGGGCCGTGACGGCGTCCAGGTCCGCTTCGTCAAACACGATGACCTTACCCATGGACTCCAGCAGGCGACGCGTCAACGCCAGATCCCGGGGTGTGGCCATGGGGTTGGGGCTCATTCCAGACATTCCCGCCAGCACCAGCGCAGGGGTGTTCGGCATGACGCGGACGATGGGTAGCTGTGCACGCGCGTCGGCGGACAGCCGGGTGTACAGGATGGTTTCGAAAGTCTTCAAACGGATGCCGGCGGCGATGGAAATGATGAGTTTTCGCGTAGCTGGGGCAGAACCGTCGGCCGGAGGCAAATCGGCCAGCACGGCAGTCATCTGCTGGGGTTTGATGGCGATGACGATGATGTCGCTGGCGGCGAACAGATCCCGGTTGTCAGCACCGGCGTGGACCCCGTAGGCGTCGGTGAGATGGCGCCGTCGCTCTGGGTTGATATCGGCGACATGGATCTGGGACGCCGTTGCCAGCCCGGTATGAATGATGGCACCGATAAAGGCTTCCCCCATATTTCCGCCGCCGATGAACCCGATGGTCTGCCGAATCGATGACACCGTATCCCCTTTCAATGGTTTTGTTCTGCCGCACCCGCACCCGGTCTTACCCCGGCTGGATGTCTGGCGATTTTCCACCGCAACGCCGCCGGTACGACAGTGCAACACCCTTGACTTCTGCGGGAGAATATAATTATTTTCGGTGGCGCGCAACCGCATTGCCCGCGAAGTTTTCGACAATGATCAGAATGCCGCATTGAAAAGGGGCCGTCTTCGATGTTCGTTATCAGCAACTTCATCTCCGCACTGGCCATCGTTATCGACTACGCCCTGACGCTTTACATGTGGATCGTCGTTGCCCGCGCCGTGCTGTCCTGGGTGAATCCCGATCCCTACAATCCCATTGTCAGATTCATCCACAATATCACCGAACCCGTTTTGTTCCAAATACGTAGACGCCTGCCAGTCAATTTTGGGGGCATCGATCTGTCGCCCATCGTGGTCTTCATGGCGATCATTTTTCTTCAGAAGTTCCTCGTGGGCACACTGATCGGGTTGTCGCGGTCCCTGATGTAAGCGTCGGTGACATGGTGGGTTCCATTGACCCCATTTTGCCAAACCATTACACTGAGTTTCACTACGCGATGATCGCGCGCATCCACCGAAGCATGATTGGGTCACCGGGGTACGCCCCGGCACTTTTGGGCGCACGGTAACCCCCCATTCAAGGGAGACACACATGGCCAAGATTGATGCCTTCTTCAAACTGATGAACGACCAGGGCGCCTCCGACCTTCACATGGTCTCCGGGCAACCCCCTGCCCTGAGGCTCCGGGGCGAAATTGAGCGCATCAAGTACAAGGTCCTCGACAGCGATGAGCTCAAAACGATGCTTTACGAGATTGCGCCGGAAGACAAGGTGAAGGTTTTTGAAGAGACGGGTGACGTGGATTTCGGCTATGAGATTCCCGGACTGGCGCGGTACCGCGCCAATTTTTTTATGCAAAAATACGGCGTAGCGGCTGTTTTCAGGGAGATTCCCAGCACGATCCTTACCGCCGATCAACTCGGCCTGCCTCCGGTGATCAAGAAATTGGCCATGCTGCCCAGGGGGCTGGTGGTGGTCACCGGCCCCACCGGCAGCGGTAAATCGACGACGCTGGCGGCCATCATCGACGAGGCTAACCGCAGCCGCAAAGACCACATCATCACGGTGGAGGACCCCATTGAATTCGTTCACAAGAGTCAGGCCTGCATTATCAACCACCGAGAAGTGGGCCTGCACACGAAGACCTTCAGCGCCGCGCTGAGGGGAGCGCTGCGTGAAGACCCGGACATCATTCTGGTGGGCGAAATGCGGGATCTGGAAACCATTTCGCTGGCCATCGAGGCCGCTTCCACCGGGCATCTGGTTTTTGGCACCCTCCATACTTCCAGCGCCATGAAAACCGTGGATCGTATCATCGAGGTGTTCCCCGCCTCGGAGCAGACCCAGATCCGCTCCACACTGTCGGACGGCATCCGCGCGGTCATCGCCCAGGTGCTGTTCAAGCGTATCGACATCAAAGGTCGGTGTGCCGCCCTGGAGATCATGATCGCCACCCCTGCCGTACGCAACCTGATCCGCGAATCCAAAACCCACCAGATTTCGTCTTCAATTCAAACGGGGAAGAAATACGGCATGCTGCTCCTTGACGATTCCATCATGGATCTGCTCAACAAGGGGCAAATCAGCCCTGACGAAGCCTATATGAAGGCTAACGAAAAAGCACGGTTCCGACCCATGCTGCGGAATCCGCCCACAGATTTCACCGACGCCTGATGTTCCGGTCGGCAGTGAATACTTTTGCGGGGGCGGTAGTGGCAATTATTTCAGGAGGGCGGCATGAAAAAGCAGGAAATGGACCACATTCTGGCAAGGATGCTGGATGCCTACAACAACGTGTCGGATCTCAACATCACCGTCGGCAAGCCTTTTCAGGTGGAGACGTCGGGTGAGCTCACCCCCGTCGACCTCGATCCGCCCTTTGAAGAGCTCTCCCCCTTTCAGACGGAGATCTTCGCGCTGAATCTCATCAATCAGGATCGACGCCTGACCGAAACCCTCCTCACTGAGGGATCCTGTGACGCCTCCTACGAATTGCCCGGCAAGGCGCGCTTTCGCGTCAATATTTTCTCCCAATTGAGCAATTACTCCATTGTTCTTAGAAAGCTGGAGAGCAAGATCCCCACAATCAAGGACATGGAATTGCCCATGCCGTTCTACAAAATGGCCGAAGAAAAGAACGGCATCATTTTTGTCACCGGAGCCACCGGCAGCGGCAAATCGACATCGCTGGCCGCCGTCCTCAATGAAATCAACGAGAAGAAGTCTGTTCACGTGGTCACTCTCGAAGATCCCGTCGAGTATCAACACCCCCATAAGCGGTCCACTTTCAATCAGCGGGAGATGGGAAACGATTTCGACACCTTTGGGTCCGGTTTGCGCGCGGCTCTGCGTCAGGCCCCCAAAGTGATTCTGGTGGGTGAAATGAGGGATCGGGCGACAGTGGAGATTGGCCTGAGCGCTGCGGAGACCGGTCATTTGGTTATGACGACGCTGCATACTGTTGACGCCGGTCAGACCATTAACCGCATCCTCGGCATGTTCAACACCGAAGAGGAAAACCAGATCCGCATTCGGCTTGCCGATACGGTGAGATGGATTGTTTGCCAGCGTCTGCTGCCAAAGGTCGGCGGGGGGCGGGTGGCGGCCTTCGAGATCATGTCGACCAACCTGCGGGTCAAGGACTCTATCTTGCAGGGTGAGAGTGAGGGAAAGACCTATTACGAAATCATCGAAGCCGGTGAAGCCTTTGGTATGGTGACTTTTGACAAGTACATCGTCAGCCTGTACGAAAAGGGATTCATCACCGAAGAAACGGCAATGGCCTATTCTTCCCGCAAAGGCATTGTCGGCCGGGGTATCGACACAGTGAAATCCAGCCGCGGCGAAGCCACCACCGACATCGAAGATCTCAGTCTTGACACCACATACGGGAAGAAAAAGTAACGGGCACCGGGCCGTTGGAGGAAGATTCCATGGACATTATTTGCAAGAGCTGTCAGTCGACGTTCAAACTGCCCGATGAGAAGGCCCCCAAGGGCAAGACGTTCTCATTGAGTTGTCCCAAGTGCAAGAACAAGATCACCGTGTCGCCTGCTGCCACCACCACCGGATCGCCCTCGGCTGCCCGCAGGCCCAACTCCCTTTTTGACGAAGTGGCCTCCGGCAGCTACGACGCGGATGAGCGGCCCTTCGACTTTATCGAGGAGGGGGCCAAGACTGCGCTGGTCTGCGAATCGGACCCGGTCAATCGGGAGCGGATCCTCACCGCCCTCGGCAACCTCGACTACCAGGTGCGGTCCTCCTCCGTGGCCCGCGAAGCATTGAAGCAGATGCGGTTCCACGTCTTTGACGTCATTGTGGTCAACGAGAATTTCGACACCCCGGACCCCGATCACAACAATATCCTGCGCTATATCGAGCGCCTCAACATGTCGGTGCGCCGAGGGATTTTTGTTCTCCTGATTTCCAATCGATTCCGGACTTCCGACAACATGGCCGCCTTCAACAAGAGCGTCAACCTTGTCATCAACATGGAGCACATGGACGAAGTCGAAAAGATCCTTAAGCGCGGTGTCTCCGACAACGACAATTTTTACCGGGTCTTCAAGGAGTCCATGGTGAAGACCGGACGGGTGTAGCAATGGGGAATCGTGACGCCGGCGGCCCGACGTGCAGCGATTACCGGGGAGAAATGCTTCTTCTCAGCCTTCATCGGCGGTTGTCCGACACAACCCTCACCGAAGAAGAACGGCAGGCTTTACAGCAGCGCATCGAACGCCTCGAATTGGAAATGGGGTTGGACTGAACGCACCGTGACCCGATCTCGAGCCATAAGCCCCATCCAGATCACTGAGGACCTCCGCCTCATCCCACTGCCCCAGCCCATGCCCGGCTTCGGTGCCTTCATTTCAGCGTGGCTCTTTACCGGTGATGCGGTGCTGCTTGTCGATGTGGGACCTTCGGCCACGGCGCCGCTGTTGATCGCGGCGCTCCGCACCGCGGGTGTCGGCACGATTGACGCCATTTTGCTGACCCATATTCACATCGACCACAGCGGTGGTATCGGAGAGGTGACGAAAGCCTTTCCTTCGGCCCCGGTGGTGTGTCATGCCCGTGCCGTGCCCCATTTGGCCGATCCTGAGAGGCTATGGGAGGGGAGTCGCAAGACGCTCCCCGACATCGCCGACGTTTACGGCCCCATATCGCCGGTGCCGGTCGAACGCGTAATGGTCGCCGATGACATTGACGCGTGGGGGGTCGTTTCCGTGCCGACACCGGGACATGCCTCCCATCACGTGAGTTACTGGAAAAACGGCCTGCTGTTTGCCGGCGAGGCCGGGGGCGTTTATCAGGCGCTGCCGGGCGGCGCGCACTACCTGCGGCCCGCCACGCCGCCTCGCTACAACCTGGACGTTCACCTGGAAAGTATCGAGCGCCTCGAGACGCTTCAAAGCCGCCGCATTTGTTATGGGCATTTCGGGTCGGCCGAGGGAGTTAAAAACCGTCTGGCCGATCATCGCCGGCAGCTCCTCCGATGGCGGGACCTCTTATCTGATTACATCGGCGCAAAGACGGACGAGGCCAATTTGCAAAAGATATTGGATCACATCCTGCGTGAGGACCCTTGCATGGACGGCTGGAACATGCTGCCGCTGGATGCCCGTCGGCGGGAAACAGGGTTTCTCTTCAACAGTATTCGGGGGATGCTGGGGTATCTGGAAATCGCTGCCAAATAATCCGCAATCCTTCCAGCGTCAGTTCCGGCACCACCGTTTCGATGGTGGTGGCGACCTGTTGAATGAGCGGCGCCAGGCCGCCGGTGGCGACGGTCTTCACGCCGCCGCCGAGTTCCTCTCGCATGCGGCTCACCATGCCGTCCACCAGCCCGGCGTAACCGCAGATGATTCCCGATTGAATACTCGAAATCGTGTCGGTGCCGATTACCGATGCCGGTTGACGGAAGATTTCCACGCGGGGCAGTTTGCTGGCCTTTTGAAACAGGGCTTCTGCCGAGATCATGATGCCTGGGCTGATGGCGCCGCCCAAGTATTCTCCGCGGTGGGAAATGGCGTCGAAGGTCGTGGCTGTGCCGAAATCGATAACGATGAGAGCGCTTTGGTAACGGTCGTAGGCGGCCACGGCATTGACGATCCGGTCTGCCCCCACCTCTGCCGGGTTGGCCAAGCGGATCGGCATTATCCCGGCGGTTTTGACATTCACCCAGTGCGGTGCCCGCCCCAGGTATTTCGTGCAGAAGGCGTCTAGAATGCCGGCCATTGGCGGTACGACGCTGGAGATGATCGTCTGGCTGATGTCGCCGACGGTGATGCCGTCGCCGGCGAAGAGATTCATGACCAACACGTTGAACTCGTCTTCGGTGGTGTTTCGCTCGGTATGGATGCGCCAGCTGCGGATGAGTCGCTCACCGTCGTAGATTCCCAAAACGATATTGGTGTTGCCCACATCGATGACCAGAAGCATAGTGCGTTCCTTTATGGAGAAGCGGTTTTGGCGGCAGGATTGTCGGAGGTTGCCACAGTGACGGTGAAGAACTCCGGCGAGGCACGCACCAAGGTGGTGTTCAGCGGAAGTTGAATCGCTGCGCGCAGCAGATAGATGCCCGGTGTCAATCTAGTGGCGTCAATGACAACAGTGCCGGTTTCAGCGTTGCCGTCTGAAAAGTTCAACAGATTCAGGGTTCGCTCGGGTCCGCGGATTTCCAGTTCGATCACCGACGGTGCAACGACGGTGCTGTATTGCGTGGGAGAGGTCGTCACTGGGATGCCTGATATCTTTCGCGTGTCGATCCGTTCTTCAATGCGGATGTCGACCGTGGCGATGGAGGAAGAAGCCCTGAGTACCACCGCCTCGGGAACCGTCACTGCGATTTTTTTCCGAAAGGAATCATTTTGTCCGTCGATGGAAATGGGCTGCGTCATCAGGCGCTCAACGGTGTCAATAAGGGACTGTGGCCCCGTGATGGTGACCGTTGCCGGTTTGACCAGTGTGTCGACGACCATGAACCCCGGTGCTGGTTGGCCCATGAGGTTGACCGACACCGGAACGTTCTTTACGGCGGCCGTTTCGAGTCTAATCAGTAATTCCGGTGGATGGATCTCCACCTCGGTCAATGCCGACGGCAAATTCAGAAGATCACTGTTGACAGGGATACGGTTAGTCCCTGCTGCGGCGCCGGACAGGTCCAGCGAGTAGGTGGGCAGCTGATCGGCAAACTGCTTGACGATGGCGGCAGGGCCGTGAATGGTCAACGTCACCCCCTTAGGGGGCGGGTTCGCAAGTGTCAGTTCGATGGGCAGGTTGAATACTTCGACGGGCAGGAACAGGTGCCGGGTCTCGGTCGCCGCACGTGCCCCGAAATAGACGAACGATCCGGCCAGGGCGATCAGCAAAACAGCGATACTGGACCACTTCTGCAATGCGTTCATGTGCGCCGCCGGTTCAGGTTCCAACTCGGTGCAGGGCGTCGATGATGGCCACGGTCTTTCGTGTGTTGGCCACATTGTGGACACGAACGATGTGGGCCCCGTTCATGACAGCGGCAGCAATGGCCGCCTGGGTGCCGATCTCCACTTCAACACTGTCCGGTGGGATGTCTGTTTGTGAGGGTGCCTTCAATAGATTTCGTATGAAGGCCTTCCGGGAGGGACCGATGAGCAGCGGAACACCCAAGTCGGCAAATTCGCCGAAACGACCGATCAGGATGAGGTTATGGTCCACGGTTTTACCGAATCCAATGCCGGGGTCTGCAATGACGGTGTGTCGCTGGATGCCGCCGCTAACGGCGCTTTCAATGGTCGCGGCCAGAAACTGACGGATGTCACCCACCACATCCTCGTAAATTGGATCGACCTGCATGGTTCGCGGGCTGCCCAACATGTGCATGACGATGACGGGAACGCCGGCTCGGGCGACCAGGGCGATCATTTCCGGATCCATACGAAACGCCGAGACGTCGTTGACGATGCTGGCGCCGGCCGCAAGGGCCTGCTCGGCCACCGCCGCTTTGGTGGTATCGATGGAAATGGGAATGCTCAACTGGCTGGCCAGGGCCCTGATCACGGGGATGACCCGCTGGATTTCTTCGTCGGCCCCGACCGGCTCGGCGAATGGCCGCGTGGACTCGCCGCCGATGTCGAGTATATCTGCGCCGGCGTCAGCCAGAGCCAGGCCCTGGTCGATGGCCGCGGTGGTGTCAAAAAAGCGACCGCCGTCCGAAAAGGAGTCCGGCGTAATGTTGACGATGCCCATAACACAGGTGCGCGCACCGAGGTCCAGCCGGCGGCCGTCCCATGCCATGGTGAATGGTCGCCGGGGGTGCAGTGATGGGAAAGCGGTCATTTCTGGTCCGATTCCGGGGTGCTCGGCCCTGTTTGCTCATCATCCGAACCATCGGGAGCTTCGGGGGGCGCCGGTCCATCATCTTGGGCCGCTTCCGGTTTGGTCTCCTTTTCTGACGCTCTCGATTGACCCGCGTACGTTTCTCGATGGGACGGAAACTCGAACCCGGGCCGCTGGGCCAGGATCAGCTTGTCGAGTTCATCACCCTGCACGGTTTCCTTTTCCAGCAGCAAATCCGCCAACTGGTGGAGAATGTCCACATTCTCCTTGAGCACCGCCGTCGCTCGTTTGTGAGCATTGGTGATGAGTTTGCGGACCTCATCATCGATGCGCTGCGCCGTCTGTTCGGAATAATCGCGATGTTGTGCAATCTCACGGCCGAGAAAGACCTGCTCTTCCCCCTGGGCGTAACTCAGGGGTCCCAACTCGCTCATACCCCAGGCACGCACCATCTGCTGTGCCAGATCAGTGGCCTGCTTGATGTCGTTGGAGGCGCCGGTGCTGATCCGGTTGAAAATGATCTCTTCAGCCACCCGACCGCCAAAGGCCACGGAGAGCTCACTCTGCAGCTGATCCTTGTATTTGAAATCCCGTTCTTCGGGCAGGAACCATGTGATACCGGCCGCACGTCCCCTGGGGATGATGGTGATCTTGTTGACCACGTCCGTGTGCGGCAAAAAGCGCGCCACCAGAGCGTGTCCGGCTTCGTGATAGGCGGTGGTTTTTCGGTCTTCTTCCCGGGTCACCTTGGATTTTCGCTCAAGTCCCATGTAGACTTTGTCCTTGGCGTCCTCCAGGTCGACCATTTCCACCTTCTCCTTGCTGCGTTTGGCTGCCAGCAGGGCGGCTTCGTTGACCAGGTTTTCCAAATCCGCACCGGAGAATCCCGGTGTGCCCTTGGCCAGGACATCCGAGTTGACGGCGCTGTCGACGGGGCTTTTCTTCAGATGTACCTGAAGAATCTTCTGCCGCCCCTTGATGTCTGGCAATGGGACCACCACCTGACGGTCGAAACGCCCGGGTCTGAGCAAGGCCGGGTCGAGGACGTCCGGTCGGTTGGTGGCGGATATCAGGATGACCCCCTCATTGGATTCGAAGCCGTCCATTTCCACCAGCAACTGGTTGAGGGTCTGTTCGCGCTCGTCGTGTCCACCGCCCAACCCCGCGCCCCGGTGTCTTCCCACGGCATCGATCTCATCGATGAAAATGATGCAGGGCGCATTTTTTTTCCCCTGAACGAAAAGATCGCGCACGCGAGAAGCGCCCACACCCACGAACATCTCCACGAAATCGGATCCTGAGATGCTGAAGAACGGCACCCCGGCTTCGCCGGCGATGGCGCGCGCCAGGAGTGTCTTTCCAGTGCCGGGGGATCCCATGAGCAGCACACCCTTGGGGATGCGTCCGCCGAGGCGGGTGTATTTCTTGGGCTCACGCAAAAAATCGACGATTTCACCCAATTCCTCCTTGGCTTCGTCGATGCCGGCCACGTCCGCGAAAGTGACCTTTTTATGCCCCTCCGTGAGCAGCCGCGCCCGGCTTTTCCCGAATGACATGGCCTTGCCACCGCCGGCTTGCATCTGGCGCATGAAAAACACCCAGACGCCGATGAGCACGATCATGGGGAACCACGAAACCAATACGGACATGTACCAGGGGGATTCGGTGGGCGGCTTGGCGTTGATGGTGACGCCCTTTTGGCGAAGGCTTGAAATGAGATCCTTGTCGTCTGGAGCGAACACCTTGAACCGGTTCCGGTTGATGTCGGTGACAAAGAGCTCCTGGCCCTGAATGGTCACTTCCTGAATGCGCTCATCGGACACCATGCCCAAGAACTCGGTGTAGCTGATGCTGGTCTCGTTGAGGTGCTGCTGATTAAACAGATTGTAAAGCATGATCATCATGAGGGTGATGACCAGCCATAGGGCCAGGTTTTTGTAAAATGGATTCAAAAGCGTGTTCCTCCCGATTACCGGTTAACGGATGTTGTCGTTGTGCTGGTTTGTGATCCATAAGTTGTAAGCACTAATCCGGCCAGGGCAAAATGAAATCTGCGCGGATTACTCGGCGGGTATCCGCCGTGACCGCGGCAGGGTGTCCCATTTTCACTCCAGGCACCCAGATAATATCCCCGCCGCTGACCAGCACCGGTGTCGATGATCGGCGCCCAGGCGCGATTTTTTGGTCTTTCAGCAGTTTGTAGACCTTTTGTGAGCCGGCCATGCCCAGCGGCTGAAACCGGTCGCCGTGGCGCACGCTGCGAAGAATCAGCGGAAATAAAAGCTTTTCCATATCAAAAAAGGCAACACAGTGTCCAGCGCTATACCCCCTGCCAAGGGCTTCCGGACCCGTCTCCCAAAGTGCGATGCCGGCCCCGCGTCCGCCATCGTCGATTTGCAGGGTGCAAGACGCACCGGGTCGCGGTTCTGTAAGCTCAAAACGGTAGGGTGCTCCCCGTTTGTCCGCCGGCGGGCAGGTGCGCATGGACGATGGGCAGCGGCGCAGGATCAAGCGATCGTATTGCCTTGAGACCTGAATCCGTCCCGGCAGATGGCGGCCTCCGCTGCCGCCCTGTTGGCGAGCCAAGGCGACCACGGCGTCGACATGACCATGGGAAATCCCCTGTGTATCGCCCTTGATTTGCCCAATGGCGACTCTCACCATGCGCCGCTGGAGGGCCAGCGGGCATGCTGCCAACGCCGTTGCCGACAGGGTCATGGATGAAGCGCCATGATTCAGGGTGGCTGCGGTCAACTGCTCGGCGGCCAGCCCGTCGATCCAGGTGTTTTCGGCATTGATGATCTCGGCAGTTCGGGCCAGGGCAGAAACGACCTGAGCATTGACGTGTTCGGCCAGGACGGGAAGGATGTCATGTCGAATACGGTTTCGGGTCATCCGGCGGTCTGTGTTTGAGGCGTCAACCCGGTAGGGTCGCCTCACGGCCGACAGATAGGTCAAGATGTCTTTGCGGGAAAAGTCGATGAGCGGGCGAATCACCCATTTGTCCCGAGTTGGGGCGATGCCTGTCAGGCCGGACGGGCCGCTGCCTCTGGCAAGATTCATCAGCATTTGTTCGGCGCAATCATCCCGGTGATGCCCGACAGCCACCCGTTGATAGCCATGGCTGATGCACAGATCGGAAAAGAAACCATAGCGGACGGCCCGACCGGCGGTTTCGACGGACATGCCGTGATGGCGGCCAAAATCGGCGACATCGCGCGTCAGGTGATGGCAGGCCAGCCCGAGAGTTCCGGCGAGCCGGGTCACGAAGTCCGCCGCTTCGGCGGCATCCGGCTGAAGGCCATGGTTGACGTGGGCAACCGCCAGTGAGAGTTCCCACCGGGGGGCGACACGGTGAAGGAGATGGACCATTGCAACGGAGTCGCTCCCACCGGAGACGGCCACCAGAACCGAATCACCGGGAACGATCATGTGGTGCCGGGTCAGAATGTCGTTGAGGCGGTCTACCGCCCAGCCGTCGGCTGTCGGCTTACGGCAATCGTTTGGCAATGGTGGCATGGATCAGTTCCGAGCCAGGTTTGTCCCAGTAACCGACGGCACCGGAGCGGACGCCAATTTCGGTGGTTTCGGCTCCGATGAAGCGGACAACGGCGATAACGGACTTTTCATCGGTGCGTATTCCTGAAAACGTCGTTTCCGTTGCTCCTGACTTTTTTTCAGTGACCACAATTTTCAACACCCTAAGGGATGTTTCCGTCGCCAGCATCGCAGTTTCATAATCGGCCCGATAGGTTCGCTTGAGATCCCCATTGACATAAGTGTACACCCCGGCGGCGGCACCGGCGACAACGGCGGCACACCCGGTTGCCGTCAGCAAGATCAGTCCTAATAGAATCGTTCCGGATATCCGGCTCATGGGGCCTCCCGCTTCCATAGGGTGCTTGGTTTCGGTGGGTCGTCTGGGTACGGGCAATACGGTATGTCATGAAACGTGTCAACGTCAAACGCCGGATCTTGCGGCCGGCCAGATATTCACCACGGCATGTTGCCCAGGAAGCACCTTTCAGCCTGCCGGGGTACCTTGACGTCGCCAATTAGGTCTTGTCAAACAAGGACTCACCGGTTAAGGAAGGGGCAACTCCGCGCGGGGATGTGGACCGCCCGGAACCGGAGGTCGGTCACCCCCTGACCGGAACCGGAGGTCGGTCACCCCCTGATCGACGCTATCGGGATGTTCCGGCGGGATCCCGCACTTATGGACCGGTCGCCACGCAACAAACGGTTACGAACTTCGTCAGGTCCGGAAGGAAGCAGCGATAAGTAATGCGGTTTGTGTCGTGGTCTGATCCGGTCCACCCCGTCGGTTTTCTTTGTCTCCCCCCCCGATCGCTACTGTTGCCGGCTCGCCCCCCCCAGGGTGCGCGCCATCTGCAGCCATCCACCGCCGACCACTTCTGCATCCCGCTAAATATCAATAAATAGCAATAAAATCGGTTAGTTAAGCCCTATACCCCCTGGCCATGGCTGCAATCTTGACATCGAGGCATCTCGTCTTATGTTTTGCCCACAATTATCCACTCACATTTTTAAATTTTGGAGAAAAATCGATAGGATGGCTGACAAGATCACGATCTCGAGCGAAGCCGAGAACGCAGCAGACGGTCCCAATCAAGTCTCGCCGGAAGTTTCCACTGAAAATGATCATCAATCCAATTCGCCCTCTTCGGAGGCTGAAGACGATCCGATCACAGCACTCACCGAACAGCTGGCAGCCGCTGAAGCCACATCCAGTGATCATTATGATCGACTTCTGAGGGTCACTGCCGAATTTGAAAATTACAAAAAGCGCTCTGCCAAGGAATACGGTGATCTGAGGAAGTTTGCCAATGAGTCGCTGCTCAGGGACTTACTTCACGTGGTGGACAACCTGGATCGGGCGTTGGAGACATGTGACGCCAGCCAGGGCGCCGACGCGATTTTAAAGGGTGTGGAACTGACGCGCATAGATCTGCTGAAGATTTTTGAACGGTTTTCGGTTGAAGCGGTTGATGCGGTGGGGAGGCCCTTCGACCCGGCCTACCAGCAGGCGGTCATGCAGGAGCCCACTGCTGAGGTGCCGGAGAACACCGTCGTTCGTGAACTTCAGAAAGGGTACACGCTTCATGGTCGATTGTTGAGACCCGCCATGGTGGTCGTGGCCACCGCCGTCAGCCAACAATCAGACGACGCACCAAAGAATTCTTAGGCTCAACTCATTTCATCGGCAGCAGAGAGGGACAAGGAGGAGAACAACATGGGTAAGATTATCGGAATCGATCTCGGGACCACCAATTCCTGCGTGGCCATTATGGAGGCGGGAGATGCCAGGGTGATCACCAACGCAGAGGGGGGCAGGACCACGCCTTCCGTTGTGGCCATCTCCGAGAGCGGCGAACGCCTGGTTGGGCAGATTGCCAAACGGCAGGCCATCACAAATCCGGAAAACACCGTCTTTGGTGTCAAACGACTGATCGGCCGGAAATTCAAGTCGAAAATCGTTCAAGACGACAAGGCGATCCTGCCATACGAAATCGAGGCGGCCGGCAACGGAGATATCCGCATCAATCTCAAAGGCAAGCAGTACAGCCCGGCTGAGATCTCGTCATTCATTTTGGCCAATATCAAAAAGACCGCTGAAGATTACCTTGGCGAGCCGGTGACAGACGCCGTCATTACCGTGCCGGCCTATTTCGACGACAGTCAGCGACAGGCCACCAAGGATGCGGGCAAGATCGCCGGGCTCAATGTTCAGCGAATCATCAATGAGCCCACCGCGGCCTCCCTGGCCTATGGCCTGGACAAGAAGAGTGAAGAGAAGATCGCCGTCTTTGACCTGGGTGGCGGGACCTTCGATATCTCGATTCTCGAAATCGGCGAAGGCGTTTTCGAGGTGAAAGCAACCAATGGCGACACGCATTTGGGCGGTGAGGATTTTGACTTGCGGCTCATCGATTATCTGGCCAATGAGTTCAAGAAGGATCAGGGCATTGACTTGCGAAGCGATAAGATGGCCCTTCAGCGTCTCAAGGAAGCGGCCGAGAAGGCCAAGATGGAACTGTCCGCCTCCATGGAGACCGATGTCAATCTACCCTTTATTACAGCGGATGCCAGCGGCCCGAAACACCTCAACATCCGCCTTTCTCGCGCCAAGCTCGAGGCTCTCGTGGCAGATCTTCTCGACAACCTGGAGGCGCCCTGTCGGATGGCCTTGAAGGACGCCGGGATGAGTCCGGACGCGGTCAACGAAGTCATCCTTGTGGGTGGCATGACCCGCATGCCTGCCGTCCAGGCACGGGTAAAAAAGATTTTCGGCAAAGAGCCAAACCGGGGCGTCAACCCCGACGAAGTGGTGGCGCTTGGCGCGGCCATTCAGGGCGGTGTGCTCGGCGGCGACGTCAAAGACGTGTTGCTTTTGGATGTAACCCCGCTTTCGCTGGGTATCGAGACCCTGGGCGGCGTCATGACCCGGCTCATCGAAAAGAACACCACCATCCCGACGCGAAAAAGCCAGGTATTTTCCACGGCCGCCGACAGTCAGCCGGCGGTTTCCATTCACGTGCTCCAGGGGGAGCGGGAGATGGCCGGCGATAACAAGACCCTGGGGCGGTTTGAACTGGTGGGCATCCCGCCGGCACCACGCGGCGTCCCCCAGATCGAAGTTACCTTCGATATCGATGCCAACGGCATCGTCAAGGTCTCAGCCAAAGACAAGGCCACCGGCAAGGAGCAATCGATCCAGATTACGGCCTCTTCGGGGCTGACCAAGGAAGAAATCGAAAAATTGGTCAAAGAGGCCGAGTCCCATGCCGACGACGACAAGAAGAAACGGGCGCTGGTGGAGGCGCGAAACGGCGCCGACGCCCTGATCTATTCTACGGAAAAATCCTTGAAGGACCTGGGCGATAAGATCGACGCTGAAACCCGTGGCAAGGTGGAGGTTGCCATCGCCCCCCTGAGAAAAGCCATGGAAGGCGACGATGCCGATGAAATTCAGCGGCTCAGCGAAGAACTGACCCAAGCCTCGCATAAGCTGGCGGAGGCCATGTATGCGCAGGCCAACCAGGCCGGTGGCGATCAGGCCGCCGGTGGGCAGGGCGGAGAGCAGCCCGGCGCCGCCGATGCTGCAGACGACGACGTCGTCGACGCTGATTTCGAAGAGGTCAAGGACGACAAAAAGTAGAACAACCCCATCGAAGGTGATACGCAAAAAAATAAAACCCGCGGCCCCGGTGCCGCGGGTTTTTTCTCAGGCTCTCCATGAGCCTCCAGTCGAAAAGTTGGATCAGCTGTCCAGGGAGAAGGTCTCTTCCTTGCCGGTGTAAATTTTTCGCAGCTTGGGTTTCTCGATCTTTCCGGTGGGGTTGCGGGGTACTTTGCCAAAGATGACTTTTCGAGGCCGCTTGTAGCGAGGCAGATCTTCGCAAAACGCGTTCACTGCTTCTTTGGTGAGTGTTTTCCCCGGTTTTACTTGAACGATGGCGGCGGCGATCTCACCAAGACGCAGGCTGGGCATGCCGATGACGGCTACATCCTGGATGGCGGGGTGTGCCTGAAGAAAGTCCTCTATTTCCACCGGATAAATGTTTTCCCCGCCAGTGATGATGACGTCTTTGGCACGATCCACCAACCAGATAAAGCCGTCTTCGTCGCTTCGGGCGATGTCTCCGGTCATCAGCCATCCATTGACGAGGACCGCCCTCGTCGCCTCCGGGTTCCGATAGTATTCCTTCATGATCCCTGGCCCTTTGATGGCCAACTCGCCCGGGCTGCCCGGAGAAACCGATTTGCCGTCTCGATCGAGGATCATGGTCTCCCAGTCGAATCCCGGTTTTCCAACGGCGCCGACCTTGTGGCTGTTTTCGATGCCCAGGTGAACACACCCGGGTCCGGTGGCTTCCGTGAGTCCGTAGTTGGTATCATACTGGTGCCTGGGAAAGATTTTTTGCCATTCTTTGATGAGACTGGGCGGGACTGGCTGCGCGCCGATATGCATCAGGCGCCATCGGTCCAGTCGGTAATCGGTCAATTTCAGTTCGCCGCTTTCAATGGCAAAGAGGATGTCCAGAGCCCAGGGGACCAGCAGCCAGACGATGGTGATGTCTTCTTCGGAGACGGCTTCGAGGATCCAGCGAGGCTCGATGCCCTTGAGGATGACCGACCTGGCGCCCACGATGAAGTTGCCAAACCAGTGCATCTTGGCGCCGGTGTGGTAGAGCGGCGGAATGCACAAGAAGTTGTCTTCGTGGGTCTGCCGGTGATGGCGGTTTTCCACATAACAGGCAAATTCGAGGTTGCGGTGCGTCAGCAAGGTGGCTTTGGGGGTGCCGGTAGTGCCGGAGGTAAAGTACAGGGCCGCATCATCACATAGCGAGATGTCCACGGTCGGAGGCATGGAGGGCGCCGTGGCGATGAGATCGGCGTAGCTCAATGCATAGTTGGGGCGCAAGGCCTCGGGGCCGGTAAAGATATAGTGACGGACGGTGGCGTCCAGTTCGGACTTGATGGCATTGATCCGCTCAATGAACGCTTCTCCGAAAATGAAGATCACCGGTTCGGCCGTGTGGGCGCATTTGAGAATGGTTTTGGCCACGAATCGAAAATTCAAGGGGACAGCCCATGCCCCGGTGCGCAGGATGCCGAAATAAATGGGTAGCCAATTAAGGCAGTTGGTCATCAACTGCACCACGCGGTCTCCCGTCACCACCCCCATGGTCATCAGCGCCTGGGCCAGCTGGTTGGCCTGGTCGTCGAACTGGCGCCACGTGATTTGTGTGCGCTGGTTTTCTTGGGGGGCGCGCTCGATCAACGCCACCGCATCGCCGTATTGGCGGGCGTTACGGGCCAGAATTTCCGTGATGATCATGGATTTTCCTTTCAACCTGTGAAAAATCTGGCTGTCTCATGCCGACACCGGATGTTGCCGTATCTACGAAGAGATTCTCCGAAAATATCCGAATGCGGCAGTGGCCGGCGATGCGCGAAAGCGGCTCAAGGCTCTGGGGAAAACCCCCCGAGACGATGGGGCGCCTATTTGCGCCGGGCAGCGATGGCAAGGTCGCGGCCGGCCTGGTAGGCCGCCAGGCATTTTTCGGGGTGATGGTAGATGTCGCCCTGATGGTCGATACCGCACACCAGAAGGCTTCGCCACAGCCGGGCGTCCAAAACTTCCAGAAAATAGCGCATGGTGAGCAGGGCGCCTTCGAACAGTTTTTTTCCTTGGGTCGCCCCCACACTGATGAACAGGGCATTCTTGGTCGGGGGTCCCTGCGGGGTGTCGTCCGGTGCAACCCAATATTTTTTGACCCACAGGGATTGACAGCGGTCCATCAGCATCTTCGTATGGGCGCTGACCGTGTAGAAGAAGATGGGGGACGCGATCATGATGGCGTCGGCGGTCAGCAAACGGTCTCTCGCCGCGGCGAAATCGTCTTTGATGGCGCATTCTCCGTTTTTCTTACAGGCGTAAATTTCCAAGCAGGGCGAAATACGCTGATCCCGAAGAACGATTTCGTCAACAGTGGCACCTGCTGACTCCGCACCCACCACCGCATATTTGAGGAGTACAGCGGTATTCCCGGCCCGGCGAGGGCTTCCATATACGGCAGTGATTGTCGGCATGCGTGTTTCTCCCATCGTCAACGTGATGCTATCGGTGCCGGAAGCTTTTTCACAAACACCGTTTCAAGTCAAATTCGGCGGGCGGCGGCCAGCGATGGCTGGAATCACGGCATGCGGGTATTGCAGTTTGTCCGCCAATGCATTACGGTGCCGCTCTTTTGACCATTCTCATCATCGGGAGGCGCTTCGTGCAGGGAACCATCGTCAATACCTTGGCCATCATCATCGGCAGTCTCATCGGCCTGTCCCTTCGACGCGGTCTTCCGGACGCGTTTAAGACGACCGTTATCCAGGCCATCGGATTGGCGGTGCTGTTGGTGGGGCTGCGGGCCGCCCTGCGATCGGACGCGCTCCTGGTGATCATCATCAGCATGGCCGTCGGCGCGGTGCTGGGCGAATGGATGGGGATCGAGGCGCGGCTGGATCAATTCGGCCGCTGGTTTCAGGGGCGCCTCTCAGGGAGGGGCGAAGATGTCGCACGGGGCTTCGTCACAGCCAGTCTGGTATTCTGCGTGGGCTCCATGGCCATTGTCGGATCTTTGGAAAGCGGTCTCACCGGCCAACACCAAACCCTGTATGCCAAGTCCGTTATCGATGGCATCACCGCCATCATTTTTACCGCGACCTTTGGCATTGGGGTCATTTTTTCGGCGGTTGCGGTATTTTGCTACCAGGGTGGTATTACTTTGGCGGCCGCAGTTGTAAAACCCTATTTGACACCCTTCGTGGTGGATCAAATGTCCGCCGTCGGAGGGCTGCTCATCATGGGAATCGGCATCAATCTTCTAGAAATCCAGAAGGTGCGCATCGGCAACATGCTGCCGGCGATTTTCTTGCCGTTGGTGTATTACCTCCTGCGATTGCTGGCGGGTGCGGGATAGTCTGTCACCAGAGCACCGTGTCCATGCCGAAGCGATCCGGTTACGGGGATGTGCCGGTCGCGTTGAAGGCGCGGCTGACGTTTTGCGCACGCCACTTTCCACGGCCGGATAAGGTGGGGACGGCCTGCGCGTTCAAGCGCTCGGCGATGGCTTCAAAGGAGAGGCCGTCTTTGCGCAAGCTGCTGATGATCGCTGCTGCTGTTGGGTGTTTCGCCCCATTGGTCGGCGTCTTGACTTGGCCTTCCATGGTCTTCGGCGGCCTATCGGGTGCGTCGACTGGTGCCTTGTCCATCGGTGAGCCGACAACGGCCGGCATCACATCGGGATCAGGTCGGCTAGGCGTCAATGCTTGCAGGCTTCGGGCGATTCGCTCCATGGCCTCAGCCGTTCGCTCCTGAGCAATCCGCGATAATTCCATGTTGTCGTTCAATGTCTCCAGCAGTTTTTTAAGTTCGCCCAGATCGGGAGACGGGTAGGGCTTTCTCATGGGGCCGCTTCGTTTGTCCCGGTTGCCGCCGCGATCGGCGTTTCGGTGCTGGTGGTTGTCGTGCTGCTTTCGTTGGCGGTCCTGACGTTTGAGGGTGCCGTTGCGCAGACTTTGTAAAAAGTCGTTCATCTCTTCTCCTTGAAGGTTACCTGTGACGGCCGCGGCCGATTAGAAGGGGGCAGCCCATAAAATGAAGTGCAGGGTGAGGCTGCAGTCCCGGTTGGTGAATCACCGAACACGCGGGCGATCGTGCGTCTTGAAAGGGGACCCATACTATCCCTGATCGCAATATTGTCAAGGAAAAACCCAATCGTTCCTTGTTAATGGTTATTGCCCGTTATCCGAAACATTTGCGCATTGGCAACCATGAGGCGGTTTTTGTGTTCCCCGGGGGGATATGCTAATGGGAGCCACTTGACGCTACAGGAGAGCCGACCGATGGAAGATCAACGCGGACGATTTTACTACCCCTACCCTGACAACCACCGTGTTCGGATGTATGTCCGTAAGGTGGGAGATGATATTTGTTTCAGATTATGGCATGCCGAGGACCCGGAGCTGTGGAAGCGGCACCGCTGGGTGCCTTTTGATGCCATCCGTCAGGCCTCCGCCATGTATCAGGGAAAAGGTTTCGATCCGGCCACCGCTTACGACATGCGGGTGGCCGCCGAGCTGCTTTCAGAGGATTGCTGAAGGCTCATCAATACCTGCTCCCACCACCGGCGTAGCGCACCTTGGGCGCGGCCCATGTGATAGGCTGCCTGGGTTGCCGCCATATCCCTGCCGAACCGGGTCGTCAGCTCCAGCACTTTCCTGTCGATGGTATTCATGTCCCGGACCTCCTTTTTTGGTGAACCCATTGGGGAGGGAGTCCTCCCCGTGTCCACACTCTAAACCCAGGGTGTGACAGATCCGGTCACAACCACCCCAAAAAAACGGTACGGTTTAAATTTTCCGGAACTATTTACCCTATCGAAGCCTTCCGCATGTCAGCCGGGGGGGCGCGTTGATCCTTCGCGACCCTACCGGTCTTGATATTGGGAATGCTAAGTGGCATACCGCTACGATCGGCAAGGAAGGACTGTTGGTGGGCCGGTCATCGGTCGCTGAGGCGCAAAAGGGAACCGTACCGGCGGGGGGGTGGCATAAAGATGTCATTTCAGATATTTACTTGACAACGAAATGATTTTATTTAATAAAAACAGCATGCTTGACAGAGAGCCGGAATTTTCGAAAAGGAGCAGGCAGTCATGACACTGACCAAGGCCCAAATCATCGAAGCATTTCAGAGCCGGATGGGATTTACCAAAAATCAGTCAGCAGACATCGTGGAATCGATTTTGGCAATCGTCAAGCAGACGCTCGCCGACGGGGAAGATGTCCTCATCAGCGGGTTCGGAAAGTTCTGTGTGAACAAAAAACAAGAGCGCCGGGGGCGAAACCCGGCGACAGGGGACGACATGATGCTTTCGCCCCGGAAGGTCGTGACCTTTAAATGCTCCGGCAAATTGAGAGATAAGCTGAACCAGGCCCGATAGCCCCCCCCGGCAAGTACCCACAACGGACAACCGGCGAACACCGGTCCTGCCGCCGCCATCACCCCTTTCCTCGCTTTGCCGCCAGACAGGTCCCATGGACATCCTTTCGTGACGATACAAACCACGCACCGGTTGTTAGGTGCCGGCGCGATATAGCTGTGGATGCCGCCAAGCCGTCGGTCATTGCCGCAAAGGTGTGCATCAGGTCATGGAAAGTAAAAAGGAGCGCAGATTTGACGGGGTGTTTGTCAAGCCGAATTTTTCCCGCAGGTTTTTTCGGTGGAAGTTCACGGTGGTGAGGGACACGTTGAGGATGTCGGCGATTTCCTTGCTGCTCTTTCCGTCTCGGATCATTGCCGCCACGTGGATTTCCTGGGGGGTCAGAAGCGTGTTGGCGGTGGACAGGCGCTGCAGAAACGGCGAGATGACATCCTGCAGGTGTTCGTCGACAATGCCGATCAGGGTTTTTTCGCGGGGTCCAAGACGTGCCGCCTTAAGTTTTTCTATGTAAGGAAAGACCAACTCTTTCACATTGGCCAACACCTTCTGTTCGAGTTCTATGCGATCGGACTCACGCTGTTTGAGCAGGACCTTCAGGGCGATGTTGGTCTCTTCGAGGTTGTTTTTCTGCTCTTCCAGTTCACGCTCCCGCTCGTAAAGCTGCTCTTCGGCCAATTTGAGGGCGGTTATGTCTTCGTGGCTGATCACCAGTCGCAGCGGGTCGGTATCGGTAATGCGGATGACCCGAAGGTAGTGCCAGTGCTTCGCAGTGGGGGTGTGACACGGGTAGTCGTAGAGAAATTCTTCTTTGCGCAGATTGACGACGTCCCGTATGCCCTCGGCAACGGCATGAGCGTCCTCAGCCCCTTCTCCGACGGCGGCATCGCACATTTCGACGTAATTGGTGCCGATGGACGTCTGGTCTTCCGCCATGCCGTTTTTGACGGCAAACTCCTGCCAGGCCCGATTGGTTTCAAGAATAACGCCCTTGCCGTCGATGATGGCGATGTGGGCCGACATGGAGTTAAGTACGGTTTGCGCCATGGGGTCTGTGAAACCGTCTCCCGGCTTGCAGGCCTCGGCTGAGGAAGTGGTCATGGGCTGCAGCCTCCTTCGTCAATGGGGATGACGACGTTGCTTTCCCGAGGGCCCGTGAACCGAATGGGTGCGGCGATGGGGCCGACATCGGGGTATGCGCTCTGTGGCGGGATTATGACAATGCACCATCCCTGCCGGCGTTACGTGTGAGTGTTCCTGTGGGGTTACGCCTTGGGATATCCCTTAACACTGACGGTTCCGTAAAAAGTCCGATATCTGCGTTACGCGTCATCCTTCGTCATGGC
>CAYUOU010000058.1:0-26219 GCA_964446485.1 uncultured Desulfobacterales bacterium
ATTGCCTTGTAGGGGAGGGGTTTATCCCCTCCCGCCAACGGCCGGGCCGATCCGGAGGCATTGCCTTGTAGGGGAGGGGTTTATCCCCTCCCGCCAACAGAGCCGGGCCGATCCGGCGGCGCTGCCTTGTGGGGGAGAGGTTTACCCCCTCCCGCCAACGGCCGGGCCGATCCGGCGGCGCTGCCTTGTAGGGGAGGGGTTTATCCCCTCCCGCAACCTTATCGCTGTTGAATCAACCAAAAGGGGAAGACGCGTGAAAATTCATGAGTACCAAGCCAAAGAGCTGTTTCGCAAGAACGGCGTCGCCGTTCCTGACGGCGGTGTTGCCTTTACCGTCGAAGAAGCCACGGCGGTTGCCGAAAAACTGGGCAATTACCCAGTGGTGGTCAAGGCGCAGATCCACGCCGGGGGCCGCGGCCTGGGCGGCGGCGTCAAGGTCGCTAAAACGCCTGCAGAATTCGACACCTATGTCAGCGGCATCTTGGGGATGAATCTGGTCACCAAACAGACCGGCCCCGGCGGCAAATTGGTCAAAAAACTGCTCATTGAGCAGGGGCTGAACATCGCCAAGGAACTCTATCTCAGCATCCTGCCGGACCGTGCCACGGCAAAGATGATCATCATGGCCTCCGAAGCCGGCGGCATGGACATCGAAGATGTGGCCGCAAAGACCCCGGAGAAGATCATCAAGGTCTACGTGGATCCCAACGTCGGCATTCAGGGCTACCACCTGCGGCAGGCGGCCTTCGGGCTCAACATGCCCAAAGAATGCATCAAGCCGTTTACCGTCCTGCTGAAAAACCTCTACAGCCTGGCCGTCGGTCACGACTGCTCGCTGGTGGAGATCAACCCGCTGATCATCACCGCCGAGAACGACGTCATCGCCTTGGACGGAAAGATGGATTTCGACGATAATGCCCTTTACCGCCATCCCGATGTGAAGGAATACCGCGACCTGGATGAAGAGGATCCCACTGAGGTGGAGGCCGGCAGCTACGGCTTGAACTACATCCATCTGGGTGAAGGCGGCAATGTGGGCAATATGGTCAACGGGGCCGGCCTGGCCATGGCCACCATGGACTGCATCAAGTACGCCGGCGGCAAGCCGGTCAACTTCCTCGATGTGGGCGGCGGCGCCAGTGCCGAGCAGATTGAAAACGGCTTTCGCATCCTGCAGAGCGATGACAACGTGAAGGCGATCCTGATCAATATCTTCGGCGGTATCCTGCGTTGCGATCGCTTGGCCAACGGCGTCGTCCAGGCCGCTCAAAAGGTGGGGATGCGCGTGCCGGTGATCATTCGCATGGAAGGCACCAACCTATCAGAAGGGCGAAAGATCCTGGCGGCATCGGGTCTGGATCTGATCACCGCCAAAGACCTCAAGGATGCCGCCGCGAAACTGACGGCAGCCATCCAGTAACCAAAAGCTAACGGAACCGCCAAACGAGCGAGGATTGAATCGTGAGCATACTAGTCAACAAAGAGACCCAGTTGTTGGTGCAGGGCATAACGGGGAAAGAAGGCCAGTTCCACACGCGTGCCTGCGTCGAATACGGCACCCAGGTCGTTGCCGGCGTGACCCCCGGCAAGGGCGGCCAGCAGATGGACGACATCCCCGTATTCAACACGGTGGGCGATGCCGTTAAAACCACCGGCGCCAACGCCAGTATGATTTTCGTCCCACCCCCCTTTGCCGCCGACGCCATCATGGAAGCGGCCGATGCCCTGGTGCCCCTGATTGTCTGTATCACCGAAGGCATTCCCGTGATGGACATGATGCGCGTGAAGAATTACCTCAAAGACAAACCGGTGCGCCTCATCGGCCCCAACTGTCCCGGGATTATCACACCCGGTGAGTGCAAGATCGGCATCATGCCCGGAGTGATTCACAAGCCCGGCCGGATCGGCGTTGTCTCCCGCTCGGGGACCCTGACCTATGAGGCTGTGCATGCCCTGACGCAGACGGATCTGGGCCAGACCACCTGCATCGGCATCGGGGGAGACCCTGTCAACGGCACCAATTTCATCGACTGCCTGGAGCGTTTTCAGGCAGACGATGCGACCGGGGGCATTGTCATGATCGGCGAGATTGGCGGCGACGCCGAAGAGAACGCCGCTGAGTTCATCAAGGCCAACGTCACCAAGCCGGTGGTCGGTTTCATCGCCGGTCTGACGGCACCGCCCGGACGGCGCATGGGCCATGCCGGCGCCATTATCAGCGGCAGCAGCGGTACCGGCCAGAGCAAAGTCGCAGCCATGAAGGCCAACGGCATCAACGTGTGCGAGAACCTAGCCTATCTGAGCGACGTCTGTGCAGAAACCTTCAAATGACAAATTCGCCGAACAGCCGGCGAATTTATGTAAAAATGCAAAGGCGGTTCGCGGGATGCGGGCCGCCTTTGGTATTCGTGAGGCCGTGTGCCTTGCCTTCGCAGCGGGATTCCATTAAGGAGCATCCATTATGCACGAGATGGGCATTGCACTGGAAATCATCGACATCGTGCGGGCGTCCATACCGGCCGATATGCCCGATGCCGTGGTGGCCCGGGTCAACCTCAAGGTGGGCAAGCTGTCGGCCATCGTGCCGGAGAGCCTTCGGTTCTGTTTTGAGATAGCTGCCAAGGAGACGCAGATTGCCGGCGCGGTGCTTCACATCGAAGCGGTGCCGGTGACCGCCCGGTGCGAGGCCTGCCAGCGGGAGTGGGAGATCACCGAGCCGGTGTTTTCCTGCGAGGCCTGCGGCAGCGGCAAGGTCAAACTGCTCTCGGGCAAGGAGCTGGACATCGTATCCATTGAACTTTCCCAGGAGGACGACTGAGATGCTTAACCCCGATTCACCGCTGCGTATCTTCTACCACAAGGGGCACTCCCATGGCGGCGGCAGTTATCACGGACACGATCACGATCATCAGCACAAACATGATCACGAGCACGATCATTCGGGGGCTCGAACCCGCGAGGTCAAAGTGGTACGCAACGTCCTTGACGCCAACAACCAGATGGCCGCCCAGTTGAGGAAAAAATTCGCCGACAGCGGGGTGTTTGCGATCAATGTCATGAGCTCGCCGGGATCCGGAAAAACCACCACTCTGATCCGGGTGTTGAAAACCCTCATGCCGGCGCTGCGCTGCGGTGTCATCGTGGGCGACATCTGCTCCACCCACGATGCGGACAAGCTCTCACAGAGCGGCGCCCCGGTCATCCAGATCAACACCGACGCCTTCGGCGGCGATTGCCACCTGGCCGCCCATGTCATCGACACCGCCGTGGCGGGCATGGATCTCGACGCGCTCGACCTTTTAGTGGTGGAGAATATCGGCAACCTGGTCTGCCCCGCGGAGTTCGACATCGGCGAAGACCTTCGCCTGGTCATGTTGAGCGTTACCGAAGGCGAAGACAAGCCCATCAAGTACCCCCTCATGTTCCGGGTCTGCGAGGCGGCGCTCATCAATAAGATCGATCTGCTCCCCTATCTCGATCTCGACCTGGACATGGTTAAAGAAGCGATCCACCAGATTCACCCGGACATTCCCCTGTTTCCCATCTCCGCCAAGACCGGGGAGGGGCTCGACCGCTTCTGCGACTGGCTGGCGGCCAAGGTGTGTGCGAAGACGGCGTCGCCCTGAAAATGCCGGTTTCGGGCGGGGCATCCTTCCCGGGGCGAGCGCTTTGCCAGCGTACAAGCTGTGGCGCTGCTAGGCGACGCCAACACCCCAAACCCTCTCGCAGTCAATGTTTTTCCTGAGGGCGCGCTATCCCCCTTCACAAATATTCAGTAGATATTGTGTTGACATCGTAAATTTTACAGCATAATAATGGGCTTATGTTGGAAGATCTTTATATTCACCGACAGCTGACAGCGCACTTGCCGGATCCCGCCGCTCATCGTGTCGTTGTGTTGACCGGTGCTCGGCAGACCGGTAAAACCACGCTCTCCAAGCGGGTGTTCCCGGGGCTGCGCTATATCAATCTCGATGCTCCGGAGAACCGTGATATGTTGCGGGGAACCGGTTCGGCAGGCTGGGCCAAAACGGTGGGCAATGCCGTAATCGATGAGGCTCAAAAAGAGCCGACCGTTTTTGAAAAGGTCAAGTATGCTTTTGACGAGAAGTCGGTTTCCTTTACCGTGCTGACCGGTTCGAGCCAAATACTGTTGCTGAAAAACATTCGTGAATCTTTGGCCGGCCGGGCATTTTTTTATGAGCTCTGGCCGCTGATGCAAAGTGAGCTGCTTGGCCGCCATCTGTCTCCGCAGTCCGGACCCCCGCTGCTGCACCACCTCATATCTGCGCCGCAAGTCGGCACACTCCTTTCTTCGATGCCAAGCCTGCTGATAGAAGCAGAGGATTATCCCAGCAGAGATGCAGAGGCGCACATGCTGGCATGGGGCGGTATGCCGGCGCTGCTCGAACTCTCAGAAGCGGACCGCTGGCAGTGGCTGAAAAACTATGGTCATACTTACCTGGAACGCGATTTGCTGGATCTGTCGCGGATGGATGATCTGGCGCCTTTTCGCAAGTTCCAGAAACTTTCCGCTCTGCGCTCCGCGATGCTGCTGAATTATTCAGAGCTCGCCCGGGATGCCGCTATCGGCGTTGACACGGCACGCCGTTATCTCGAATATTTGCGCATATCTTATCAAACCGTTTTATTGCAGCCCTACTTCCGCAACCTGACCAGTTCGGTGGTCAAGACGCCAAAGCTATATTGGACCGATATCGGCATCTGGCGGCAATTGACCGGATTCCGGGGTGATGTTTCAGGCCAACTTTACGAGAACATGGTGGTTTCCGAGGTGATAAAATGGGTGCGAACGGCTCAGAGCGAAGTCGAGGTGTATTACTACCGGACGCGATCCGGATTGGAGGTCGATCTGCTATTGGAGAATGATCAGGGCGTGATCGGGGTGGAGATCAAGTCCCGACCCACAATCGCAGACCGGGACACCAGTCCGCTCAAAGCCGTCGCCGAAGCCCTGGGTCCCCGCTGGCGAGGGGGGCTGGTCATTTACTCCGGTGGAAGGATCGAACGCGTGGCAGAACCGGATATTTGGGCAGTACCCAGCCGCCGTCTGTTTCAACAACAGCGCTGAACGCCGTATAGATCCAGATCAGCGCCAATCCCCGCTGCAGCGATTTTCTGTCAACACACACATCGTGGCCGGAGCCGTTTTTCGGCTGCGGCCCTGATGGTTAATTAGTGGCAGGTTTTCCCGTCTTTCCAGAAGGGGGAGAGCTGACGCAGGCGTTCGATGATGGGTGGGAGTTTTTCGAGAACGACGTCGATTTCTTCTTCCGTGTTGTAAATGCTCAGGCTGAATCGGATGGATCCGTGGGCGGAAGTATAAGGCACCCCCATGGCGCGCAGGACGTGGGAAGGCTCCAATGAGCCGGAAGTGCACGCCGAGCCCGATGAGGCGCAGATGCCGAACTCGTCCATCATGAGGAGAATGGCCTCACCTTCAACGCTGTCAAAACCGATGCTGGTGGTGTTGGGGAGCCTGTTCTCGGTATCACCGTTCACCGCCGCGCAGGGAACCGTTTCCAGAAGGCCATTTTCGAGCTTGTCTCGAAGCGCCTTCACGCGGGTGTTTTCTTCGTCCATCTTATCCGCCACGAATTCGGCGGCCCTTCCCAGGGCGATGATGGACGCCGTGTTTTCAGTACCACCGCGCCGGCCGTGTTCCTGGTGACCGCCGATCATAAACGGGGCGAATTTGGTGCCCTTTCTGACGTAAAGGGCGCCGATGCCTTTGGGTGCATGGAGCTTGTGTCCGGAGAGGGCCAGCATGCTCACCGGTGTCTTCTTGACGTCGATGGGCACTTTTCCGACGGCCTGAACCGCGTCGGTGTGAAAAGCAATGCCACGCCCGGTAACCTCCGCCGCCAACTCGTCGATGGGAAAGATGACACCGGTCTCGTTGTTGGCCCACATGACGCTCACCACCGCCGTATCCTCTGACAGGTGGTCTATAAGGTAGTCCACGTCCAGTCGGCCCTGGTGGTCCACCGGGACGGAGGTCACCCGGTAGCCTTTTTTGCTGAGGTGCTCACCGAGGTTTTTTACCGCCGGATGCTCTACCCGGGTCGTGATCATGTGCTTTCGCTGAGGATTGGCTTCAATGGCGGCCCGGATGGCCGTGCTGTCGCTCTCGGTGCCACAGCTGGTGAAAACGATTTCATCCGGCGCTGCGTTGATAAGCGCGGCGACCTTGGCCCGGGCCTCGGAGATATGGCGGCCCACCTGCCCACCGAAGCGGTGCATGCTCGAGGGGTTGCCGTAGTGGCCGGTCAGAAACGGCATCATCGCATCGATCACTTCCGGTGCGATTTGGGTGGTCGCGTTGTTGTCCAGATAAATGACATCCATCAGCGTACCTCCTCGACGATCAATTCCGGGGTCACCAACTCCCTCAACTTGCTTTCGACGTAATTTTTGAGCGTAATCTGGGATTTCTGGCAGGTGGCACAGGAGCCGCGCATACGGACAAACACCCGGTGGCCGTCCACGTCCACAAGCTCGATATCACCACCATCTTTTTTCAGACCGGGCTTGATTTCCCGATCCAGGGTTTCTTCGATGAGCCGAATCTTCTGGATGTTGGTGAGCCGCGGGGTAACCTTGATCTCGATGGGTTTGAGGCCGGTATATTTATCGATGATTTCCTGGATCCGGTCGTGGCAGTTGCCGCACCCGCCGCCGGCTTTCACGTAATCGGTGACATCTTCGATGGTTTTCAGGTGATTCTCGGTGACGGCGCGCTGGATCTCAACATCGGTGACGCCAAAGCACTCACAAACGATTTCCCCCTCGATCTTTTTTTCTTTTTCTCCGAGGTAGCATGAGATGGCCTTTTCCAGGGCATCCCGTCCCATGACCGAGCAATGCATTTTTTCCTTGGGCAGCCCGCCGAGGAAGTCGGCAATGTGCTCGTTGGTGATGTCCTTGGCCTCGTCAAGGGTCTTCCCTTTAAGCATTTCCGTCAGCGCGGACGAGGACGCGATGGCGCTGGCACATCCAAAAGTCTGAAACTTCGCATCCACGATGCGTTTGGTATCGTCGAGTTTCAGGTACAGGGTGAGCGCATCTCCGCAGGCCAGCGATCCGACTTCGCCCACGGCATCGGCGTTCTCGATCACCCCGACATTTCGTGGATTCAGAAAATGTTCCTTGGTTTTATCCGTGTACTCCCACATAGCTTCCTCCCATAAAACAGTTGGTTCGCTAACCACCACCTTGAGCATACAGTGCATTGTCACTATATTGGGCGTGGCGCCGGATCAACGTGCGTTCCGGGCGCCGGGCTAACCATAATCACGATCCGTTAAAAGAAAAGGCATCTGCCGGCGATCACAATTCGGGTGCACGCCCTCCGCAGATGAGCGTGCACCGCCGGTGGAGGAAAGGTTTCCGATGACGATCAGAAAGGCCCAATTGGCAGGCACCTGGTATCCGGAGACCGCATCCGGCTGCAGGGACCAGATCGCGTCATTCATTGCATCGACGGATGCCGATGCCGCCGATACGACACCGCGTGTTGGCGGGGTGGTGCCCCATGCCGGATGGGTGTTCTCGGGTGGCATTGCCTGCCGGGTGTTTCACCACTTGGCTAAAATGCCGGCGCCGGATGCCGTCGTTGTATTCGGTATGCACATGCATCCATCCAGCAGACCATGCATCATGACCCGGGGGGCCTGGGAAACCCCTCTGGGGCCGGTGCCCATTCACGAGGCGCTGGCCGAGGGTCTGTCTGAGGCGTTTAACTTCGGCAAAGACCGGCCGAGTGATTTTGAAAGGGACAATACCATCGAGCTGCAGGCCCCGTTCATTCGCCATTTTTTCCCTGATACCCCCTTCGTGCCCATGGGCGTGCCGCCGACCCCCACCGCCGCAGAAATTGGCGCGGCGGTGGTGTCCATGGCCGCCGCCAGAAGCCTGTCCCTCCTGGTCATCGGATCGACGGATTTGACCCATTACGGCCCCAACTACGGGTTTATGCCCGAGGGCAGCGGCCCTCGCGCGCTGGAATGGGTGACAAACGACAACGATCGTCGTGCCATTCAGGCCATTCTGGAACTGAATCCCCAGCGCGTCATCCGCGAAGGTCTCAACAGCAACAACGCCTGTTGCAGCGGCGCGGTTTCCGCGGCGGTTTCGGCAGCCGCGGCCGCCGGCGCTTCAACCCCCAGGCTGCTGGCATACGGCACCAGCCACGATGTGAGCCCGGGGGATAGTTTTGTGGGGTACGCGGGCATTGTGTTGTAGCGACGCTGCGCCGCTATCGACGTTTTTTCTTCTTCTTGCCGTCGTCGACGAAGGTGTCGTCTATGGGATGGATGGCGGTGACGTCGACCTCGAAAACCTTGTTGAGTTCGAATGCGCCTGAAGATTTGTCCGGGATGGACAACAGAAACAGCGGGCTGTCCTTGGTGAACTCCTGGAGCCATTTGCGGCGTAGGGCGTCCTTGCCGGTGAGCACCAGCAGTTTGTTGCCGAAGGGGGATTCAACGCTCCAGGTGTGGTAAATCTCGCCGCCCTGGTCGGCCGGCTGTGCCCTATAGGTTTCCCCTTTAAAGGTGACAACGTAGTCCGCAGCCCAGGTCGGCGCAGCCGCCACTACAGCCAGAAGAAATGCGATTGCCGAAAGGCGATTACGATTTCTTGCCATACGCGTATCCTCAGTTCTTTGACGTCTCAAGGCATTTTGCATAACCGGATTATTTCTTTTTCTGGGCTTTTTCGATTTTCGCCCAGGTGTCCCTCAATGTGACGGTGCGGTTGAACACCGGGTGTCCCGGCCGACTGTCTTTTGTGTCCACGCAGAAATACCCCAGGCGCTCGAATTGCCACATGCTGCCGGGTGCGGCGTCTTTCATGCCGGGCTCCAGACGGCAGTCAGTCAGCGTTTCCAGGCTGTCCGGGTTCAGATTGTCGGTGAAGTCGCCGCCCTCGGCCACATCGTTGGGGTTGGGGGCGTTGAACAGATGATCGTAGATGCGCACCTTGGCTGACACGGCGTGAGGGGCGGACACCCAATGAAGGGTCCCTTTGACCTTGCGGCCGTCGGGGGCGTCGCCACCGCGAGTGGCCGGATCGTATGTGCATCTGAGCTCCGCCACGGTGCCGGCATCATCCTTGATGACCTCATTACAGGTAATAAAATAGGCGTAGCGCAGTCGCACCTCGCGGCCGGGGGTCAGTCGGAACCATTTGCGCGGCGCTTCTTCCCGGAAGTCGTCCCGCTCGATATAAATCTCCCGAGAGAATGGGACATTGCGCGTACCCCGCTCCGGGTATTCAGGGTGGTTCTGGAACACCATCTCTTCCACCTGGTGCGACGGGTAGTTTTCGATGACCACCTTCAGCGGCCGAAGCACCCCCATGACCCGGGGGGCCGCGGCGTTGAGGTCTTCCCTGAGGCTGTATTCCAACAGCGCCAGATCCACCATGCTGTCGCGGCGTGCCACCCCGATGCGATCGCAAAACCGACGGATGGCCGTCGGGGTGTACCCCCGGCGGCGGAGTCCGCTGATGGACGGCATGCGGGGGTCGTCCCACCCGGTGACATGCCCTTTTTCGACGAGCTGGATGAGTTTGCGCTTGCTCAGCACCGTATAGGAGAGGTTGAGCCGGGCAAATTCGTACTGCCGAGGGCGGCTCGGCGTATCCAACTGGTCCAGCACCCAGTCGTATAGTTCCCGGTTGTTTTCAAATTCGAGGGTGCAAATGGAATGGGTGATGCCTTCGATGGCATCCGATAGGCAATGGGTGAAGTCGTACATGGGGTAAATACACCAGGCGTCGCCGGTCCGGTGATGATGGGCGTGGCGGATCCGATAAAGGGTGGGATCCCGCATGATGATGTTGGGGGCGGCCATATCGATTTTGGCCCTGAGGACATGGGCGCCGTTGGGAAATTCGCCGGCTTTCATTTTCTCGAAGAGCGATCGGTTTTCCTCAATGGAACGGTTCCGGTAGGGGCTTTCTTCGCCCGGCTCGGTGAGCGTGCCTCGGTATTTTCGAATCTCTTCGGCGCTGAGGCTGTCCACATAGGCTTTCCCCTGCATGATGAGGGCGACGGCAAAGTCATACAGTCTGTCGAAATAATTGGAAGCGTAGAATTCTCTTTCTTCCCAGTCAAAGCCCAGCCAGCGAACATCCGCTTTGATCGATTCCACGTATTCCACTTCTTCCTTGGTGGGATTGGTGTCGTCGAATCGCAGATTGCAGGTGCCCTGGTAGTCTCTGGCGATGCCGAAATTGAGGCAGATGGATTTGGCGTGGCCGATGTGAAGGTAACCGTTGGGCTCCGGCGGGAATCGGGTGGCCACGGTCTTGTGCTTTCCTGCCGCGAGATCGGCGTCGATAATGTCTCGAATGAAATTGGTCGAAGTTTCCGGCTCGGTTGGTTTCATGAGTGGCTTTCTGCGCTGTATCGCTCTAATTCGATCATCCGGGATTAACGCGCCCCTCTCGACAAGCAGCGGAAAGAGGTAAGTGGCACTGACCCCAGCAATAGCACATTGCGCTGGGGGAGGCCAGGCGCCGACGCGTCAGGCACCGACGAATTTCCTTTCGGGTCGATCAATACAACACAAGAATGCGGTTGCCGGCACCAGTACCGAGAATCACTGCCCGGTATCGGCGGGACTTTACTTTTCGAGGGCACCCTTGATACAACTGCCTGGAGTCGGGCATCGAGCGGAACGTGATGGCCGCCGAGGTCGGCGTGATCGTGACTCGGCAAAAATGTTTTTCGTAGCGGATACGGAAAGGGTTGGACGCATGGCGGATTTCTACAAAGTGGTGCTCAAAGGGAAAACCGTTCTGGGGTGGGCCAGGACCGATGCCGTTGAGAGCCTCGCCAAACTGATGAAGATCGATACGGACAAGGCCGGCGATCTGCTCCAGGGTGCGCCGTTGACCGTCAAACAGAACGTTGAACTGTTTCAGGCGGAGAAACTCGCCGGTGTTTTTCGGGATGCCGGCGTGGAGTGCGATATTGTCAAACTTTCGGCACCCGCACCGACCCAAAAGAAAAAACGGGCGCCGGCCAATTCCATGGAGTGCCCCAAGTGCGGCCACATTCAGGAAAAGGGGCGCGAGGAATGCGGGGGCTGCGGTGTTCTTTTTGCCAAACTGGAGGCCATCGCCGAGGCGGAGCGCAAGGCAAAAGCAGCTGCCGCCGCACCGAAGCCCCACTTTCTGGAAGATTTGGCCCAGTTTCTCGGCCCCAACAACGCCTACTATCTCGCAACGGTGGAGCGCTTCCGGCAACGGCAGGGGGCGTTTGTCTGGACGTGGAACTGGAGCGCGTTTCTGGCAGTTTTCTGGTGGCTGCTCTATCGAAAAATGCCCATGATGGCCGGGCTCGTTTTCGTCGGTTTGTGCATCCCCGGAATTCAGGTGCTCGTTTGGGTCGCCCTCGGCGGCGCCGCCAACTACATCTACTTCCAGCGGGCCAAAAAGATGATCGGCCAGTTGCGCGAAACCCATCCCACGGGTAACATCAGCGACCATCTGACGGCGGCCGGCGGTGTCAACCGGCGCATTCCGGCCATCGGTGCCGGCGTCTCCATCCTTTTCGTGGCCATTCTCGTCGCCATTCCCTTTTATGCCCGCCACCGGGTCGTGCAGCAACTCGACGCCATTCCGCGGACTGCCATTCTCAGGCCCACGTATCAGACCGCTGAAGGGTTTAAAGAGGCAGGTACGGCCTGTGTCATCGAAGTGCCGGAATACGAGCGCTACATGCTGCTCACGGCCCACCACTATTTCGGCCCCGCTGGCGGGTTTGAGAAGGCATACGCCTGGGACGAAATCCGTGCCCTCGTCCAACAGGTCAACGCCACTACGCCCGCAGACCTGGCGCTGGTGGTGTCCACGCGGGAGGTGCTCCAAGTGCCCACTGCCTCGGCCTACGTCGGCCGCCAGGTGAATAGAGATGTGGCGGTGTTCCCCCTGCCGGAAAAGCCATCGGTGCCGGTTTTCAATCTTGCCGAAGGTCTTCCCGCCGCCGGCGACCGGGTGTGGCTCATGGCGTTCACCGGAAACCCGGCCGCTGCGGACAAGGTGCTTCATGGGGCGCGGGTGCTGGCGTCGGCAACGACGGCCGTGACAGTCCAGTTCGACGACCCCGGCTTGAATCTGACGGGCGTCGGCGGTGCCGCCGTGCTCGATGGTCATGGGGCACTGGTGGGCATTCTGGTGGCAGGCGCTCAGCAAGAAAATCTGCTCTATGGGTACATCAATCCGGCCAGCGAGATTCGCCAGCTTATCGAAGAAGGCTTCAAACTATGAATTTGCTTCGCGAATTCATGTGTGAAAATCAAAATCTGGTTATGCACTATTCTCCAGTTGGGGTTCTGGCTGTTTTGTAGGGGGTTCATCCCCTCCAGCAATCGGCTAAAATGACCCCAACCGTTTGTGTACCGGTTACACGGGCGGGGACCCCGCACCCCACACGACTCAGTGCCCCTGGGACCCATATGGAATGCCGCGATGGGCGCTTCGTCGAAAAGACGAATTTCATATTTTCAAACAGCCCCCCATTCACTGGAGCATTCTGCATATGCGTACTATTCAATCAGTGACGAGAGCATGTAGATGATATCGCTTTCCCTTGTCGGGTAAGGGCTCATGACATTATCGTGATACAATTCCTCGACGGTCTTCCCACTCAGGATGGCGTGTCTGAAGCTGTTGATCAGGCCGGCCGCATTGTCGGAGAGGACATGGGCGCCCAGTATCCGGTTGTTGCCATCGACGAGAATCTTGTAGGCCGCATGGGTCATGCCGATACGACGATAGGTGGGCCATGTCAGCCCCTTGGCCGCACTTTTCCAGTATTTCACGCCTTTCGCTTTGAGGGCATCTTCGGTGCTGCCCACCATGCCGTACTGGGGGTAGGTGAACAGCATGAACGGCACCCCGCGGTAATCCATCGTCTTCCCATCATCGCCCCGATTCTCGGCGATGATGCGAGACGCGGCCACATGGGCTTCCTGGTCGGCGACCCTGGCCAGCTGGACTGTGGCTGCACAGTCGCCCACGGCCCACACGCGGCGGTTGCTGGTCTTCATGCCGGCATCCACGGAGATGCCGGTCCGCGTCGTTGTAATGCCCGCCGCTGCCAGCCCAAGCCCCTCTATGTTGGGAACCCTTCCTGCTCCGTGTACCACGATGTCGACATCGATGGTTTCACCCGTGGCCAGGTGCAGCGTTTTTCCCTTGTCGTGGGCCCTCACCCCTTCAATGGTGACACCCGTGTGGATGCGAATTCCCTCGGCCTCGCTGGCCTTGACCAGCAGGGCCACCATCTCGCCATCGAAGGGCCCCAGAGGCCGGTCGGCAATCTCGAGGATATGGATGTCGCCCGCTCGTGCGCCGAGCCTGGCGGCAAAATGGGCAAATTCGAATGAGATAAATCCGCCCCCGATGAAAGCAATCCGCTCGGGGAGTGCAGGCAGGTTCAGAAATGCGTCGCTGGTGATGACATGCTCGACGCCATCCAGAGCCAGGGACATGGGTCGCGCCCCGGCGGCGACCACGAAGCGTTGGGCTGAAACGACCCTGCCGTCCACGGCCACGGTGTTGGGATCCGAAAACGCCGCGCGGCCTCTGAGATAGTCGATCCCTGCGGCCTTGAATCCTTTGACCGTGCTCTCTGGGACGCGGTCGGTGAACCGGTTTTTCTCAGCCAGAATGCGGCCCCAGTCGGTCTCCGGAAGGCGGATGATGCCCTTTCCCATGAGGTGGGCGGCCCGGGCAACGGTTTCGGTGGCTTCGTAGAAATATTTCTTGGCCTGACAGCCGGCCAGGGCGCACACTCCCCCGGGCCGATCGCTCATGTCCGCGACGGCCACGGTGAGCCCCTTGTCCAGCAGGTCGTAGGCAACGGTCTGGCCGGCGGTGCCGGCGCCGATGACAAGTACATCGTATTCGCTCATGGTGCATATCCTCCCTGTTTTTGCCTTCATAAGTACAACCATCGCCGCGGCCACGATCCGCCGGGCACGGCAGGGCAGCGGCGTCCATCCATTCCTGACTACGGTCGATGGTGCCTATCCTAACCGCGATCGCTCACCGGTTCAAGATCAGGCACCCACCTTTCACGGCTTGTGATTGACAAATGCCTCAGCCAATGCCGAAAATGGCCCGTTCATGAAATGTCATTTGCACTTTCGGACTGAAGGGAGCCATCAATGGAGAAAAAGCCCTCCTACGAAGCGCTGCAGCAGCGCATCGAAGTGCTCGAGGCGCAGTGCCGGGACTTCGACCGGGTGCGCGGAGAGCTGGAACAGCGCCGGAGCTTCACTGCTTCGCTACTGGCGGCCATCCCGACGCCGGTTTTCTGGAAGGACGTCGAGGGCCGGTATCTGGGCTGCAACACGGCCTTCACGGAAATCATGGGGGTCACCTCGGAGCAGATCTGCGGAAAAACCGTCCAGGATCTGTGGCCCGGCGCACAGGCCGCGGTCTATCACCGCAAGGACCTGGCGCTCATGGAAAACCCGCGCCGCCAGGTGTACGCGTTCGAAGTGACGGACAAGGACGGCGGGATCCGGCCGGTCATCTACTACAAGAACGTCTTCCGCGATGAAAGAGGTATTGTCGCCGGGCTCGTCGGCGGATTCGCCGATATCAGCGATGTGCGAAAAGCGCAGCAGGAATTGCAGACCCTGTTTTCGATGTCGCTGGACATGATCTGCATCGCCGACATCAACACCGCCACCTTTCTCAAGGTCAACCCGGCCTTTACGGCAACGCTTGGGTACAGCGAGGAAGAACTCCTGTCGACGCCGTACACGGAATTCATCCACCCCGACGACGTCCTGCCCACGCGGAAAGTCTTGGAAGAAAGCCTGAAAAAAGGCAGAAAGGTCATCAACTTCAAAAACCGATATCGCTGCAAGGACGGAACGTATCGGTTCCTGAACTGGGTGTCGCATCCGGTGCCGGAGGCGGGGGTGACCTACGGCGTCGCCCACGACGTCACCGAGGAAATTCAGGCAATGGATGCACGTGAAGCCTCCTACCGGTTGTTGCAGAGTGTGCTGGACGCCGTGCCAGATCTCTTGATCGTCATCGACAGGGATTTCCGGATCCGATACTCCAACTATAGAGGTCACGACCTCATCGCGCCTCCGGAAGAGACCCCGGAACACACCTGCTACGGGCGCTTCAAACTGCTGGACGCCCCTTGCGAAGACTGCAGCGCCGCCCCAGTGTTCGCCAACGGCGAGCGCGTCCAGCGGGAAATGGTCAATCCGGCCGACGGTCGCGTCCGCGAGGTGCGCGCATTTCCCATTTTCGATGCCGAAGGGCGCGTGTCCAGCGTCATCGAATACGTCCGGGATATCACTGAGATCCGGCAAGCTCAGGAAGAAGTCGATCAGCGCCGGCAGTTTCTGGAGTCGGTGCTTTACCACGCGCCCGACGCCATCGTCACCCTCGATAAAAGTCACCGGGTGGTCGACTGGAACCCCGGCGCGGTGAAAATGTTCGGTTATTCCCCGGAAGAGGCGGTCGGCGTGCAGCTCGACGACCTTGTGGCCCGAGGCGCGCACCACATCGAGGCGGGGTCGAAAACCTCCCAGGTGCTCTCCGGCAGCCGCGTGGAAGCATTCGAGACCGTGCGGTATCGAAAGGACGGCGCCCCCGTCAACGTCATTGCGGCCGGCTCGCCCATCATGGTCGAAGGGGAACTGAAAGGGGTCGTCGCCGTCTACACCGACATCACCGACCGTGTGCGCGGCGAAGAGGCCCTCAAGATATCGCATCAACGCTTTATCACAGTGCTCGACAGTATCGATGCCACGATTTACGTGGCCGACATAAAAACCCACGAAATCCTTTTTATGAACCGCCGGATGATTGAAGACTTCGGCAAGAATTTGATCGGGAAGATCTGTTATGACGTGTTTCGCCGGGAAGCCGGCCCCTGCCCGAACTGCTCCAACGACCGGCTGGTTGATGAAAGCGGGCGTCCCACCGGCGTCATCGTCTGGCAGGGGCATAACCCCGTGTCGGACAAGTGGTACATCAACTACGATCGGGCCATCGAATGGATCGACGGTCGGGTCGTCCGGCTCCAGATCGCCACCGATATTTCCGAATACAAGAAAATGGAGACGGCGCTGCAGCGGGCCCAGAGGATGGAGGCGGTCGGGACCCTTGCCAGCGGGATCGCCCACGATTTCAACAATCTTCTCATGGGCATCCAGGGACACGTCTCCTTGATAGCCTCCGACCTGGTACCCAATCATCCGCACGTGGCGCGCACCGCCGCCATCGAAGAGTACATCCGAAGCGCCGTCGGTCTCACCAAACAGCTGCTTGGCCTGGTCCGAGGCGGCAAGTACGAAGTCAGGCCGCTCGACGCAAGCGCCCTTCTGGAATCCACTGCGGCCTTGTTCGGGCGCACCCATAAGGAGATCCGCATCCGCACGAAGACAGCGCCCGAACCTTTGGTGGTCGAGGCCGACAAACGGCAGCTCGAGCAAGTGCTGCTGAATATCTACGTCAACGCCTGGCAGGCCATGCCCGAAGGCGGAGACCTCTTTCTCGAGACCCTGCCGGTGGCTCTGGACGACGACGTTGCTTTAGCCTATCAGGTGCCGCCGGGACAGTTCGTGAAGATTTCCCTGACCGACACGGGTATCGGCATGACCGAAGCGGTTCAGCAGAAAATTTTCGATCCCTTTTTCACAACGAAGGACAAAAGCCGGGGCACCGGACTGGGGCTCGCCTCGGCCTACGGCATTGTCAGAAACCACGGCGGCACGATTACGGTCTACAGTGAGGTCGGCCACGGTACCACCTTCAACGTCTACCTGCCTCGGTCCGGAAGACAGCTCGCCGCCGAGGCGCCGGCCGTAGGGGTTCCGCTCGGCGGCACTGAGACCGTTCTTCTGGTCGACGATGAAGCGATGATCCTCGAGGTGGGGGAGGCGATGCTCGAGCGGTTGGGTTACCGCGTGGTCGTCGCCGACAGCGGCACTGCGGCCGTGGAGCGCGTGAAGGAGGTGGGCGAGGGTATCGACCTGGTGATCCTCGATCTCATTATGCCGGAAATCGACGGCGGGAAGACGTTCGACCGGATCCGCGAAGTGCGACCGCCGGTGCCGGTGATTCTGTCGAGCGGTTATTCCATCAACGGCCAGGCAGCGAAGATCATGGATCGCGGTTGCAACGGGTTCATTCAGAAGCCGTTCAATCTCACGGAACTGGCCCGGAAGATCCGAGAGGTGCTGGATGCGGGTAAGATCGATCATTGAGCCGTGTGCCGTCGAAGGGACCGCAACGCCGGCAACAAATACGCGTGAGACGGAGCAAAGATAGGGTATCCCTAAGTTCGTGGCGACCGATGGGCCGGATCAGGCATGTCCGGCCAGGATTCCATGGGCGCATTTGATGCGACGATGTGCATGCCGGCGTCGGCAAACCGCTGGAATGCCTCGTCGGCGGCATCGGTGTAATCGACGACGTTTGGAATGACCACCGGCGATGTGCAGTCCTTTAGAAGATACACTTTCCGCGCCAGCGCCGGATTCACGGCCTGGATCTCCCGAAGCAGGTCTTCGACGCTCCAGGCGACGCAGTGACTTTTGGCCTGGCCGGCGATGATGACCGCATCGAAATTTAGCAGCATTTGAACAAAGGCACCGTTAGCGCCGGCGATGGGGGCTCCCGTCGGGTCCTCCATCACTTCCGGGCGAAGGACCGAATAGTTTTCCGTCAGCGGACGGTCTCCTTTCACCTCAACCACGGGGTTCGTTGACCGGGCGACGCTGTGGAAGAAAATCGCTTCCTCCACCGCCGATACCAGGGCGTGGCCGATGCCTCCCAGCATGGCGTGATACGGCCACACGGTGAGATCGTACTTCCCGGTATGCTTCAGTCGTTCCGTGTAGTGTTGAAGGAATCGCTGCCCGTATTCTGCAGAGATGCCCAAGGCGTCGGCCACCGCCGGGTTGAAGGCCCAGGCGCCGCTTCGGATGTCATCTGCACTCACCAGCGTGAACGGCGCAGGGTGCCCGCCGGCCGCGTCGATGAGAAACAGACTGTGAAAAATCTGAATGGGATGGTGGGTGTCCATGGTTGGGCAGATTTGCGTGATGCGGTGCAGGTTGCCGTAAATGAACCGGCAAAGGCGCATGTTGTCCTTTACGGCGCCGTCACCGGATCTGCCGGCGACAAAGAGTTCGTATTCGGGAATGCAAAAGGTGTTCTGGACGTCCACTAGCAAAAGCCCGATCCTGCGGCCGTCCTGGCCGGCGGGACCGATGCGGTGTCGGGCGGCGAAAGTCTTGGCTTCCCGGAAACGGTCCTCGTAGGGCACCCGCCAAACCCTGCCGACGTCGGCCGGGTCAAAATGGTCCGGTACCGGAAGTGCGTTGTGTGTCATCCATAACCCCCCCTGATTGTACGGTTGTCGGCACGTCGTTTTCGGGCCGTCCATACCATAGCATCCGGGTCAAGGATTTTCCAGGCGATGGGCCAGCGTATTGTGAGGCCGCATTTGAGGCACAAGAAAACTGACAGAAAGTGCTACGATAGTGGTACAAAACGATTGCAGAATTAAAAAAGGGCTATGGTCAAAAACCATAACCCTTTGATTTTATCTGGCTGGGGGACAAGGATTCGAACCTTGGTTAACGGGGCCAGAACCCGTCGTCCTGCCGCTAGACGATCCCCCAGAAAAACGCGCAAAAATTATACCACGCTGTCTTCTTCGTCAAGCGCTTTTTGCCGCTCGTTCGGTGACGAAATCGAGGGCGGCGTTGAGCCGATGGATGACCACCGATTTTCCGATGATAGAAATAATCTCGAAAATACCGGGACTTGCGGTGCGGCCCGTCAGTGCCACCCGCACCGGCTGGGCAATCTTCCCCAGTTTGATGCCGCAGGTTTCCATGACCTCGCCGAAGGCGGCCTCCAGGGCCGACGCATCGAAACCTTCCAGCGCGTCCAGTTTCTCGGTCAGCAGCCTCAGTGGCTCAAGGATGCCCGGTTTGAGGAACTTCTTGGCCGCGGCCTCCTCGTAAACGATGTCGTCTCCGAAATAAAAAGCGGCGTCGGCGGCCATGTCCACCAGTGTTTTGCTCCGGGGCATCAGGGTTTCGATGACCCGGTAGATCCAACGGTCTGCCGTGGCCGAGAGCCCCTGCCGGGCCAGAAACGGGGACAGCGGCGGAAACAAGGTTTCGGGGGTCGCCCGCTGAATGTGGTCGGCATTGAGGGCGGTGAGTTTTTCCGTATCGAAAATCCCGGCGGCCTTGCCGATGTTCTCCAGTGAAAACTTGTCGATGAGGTCCTCTCGGGTGAAAAACTCCTGATCCCCGAAGGACCATCCCAGGCGGACGAGGTAATTGATCATGGCTTCGGGCAAAAATCCCATTTCCCGGTATTCGATCACTGACATGGCCCCGTGGCGTTTGCTCAATTTGGTGCGGTCCGGCCCCAGGACCATGGGTACGTGGGCGAACACCGGCAACGGGTGCCCCAGGGCGTTGTAGATCTGAATCTGCTTGGGAGTATTCATGACATGATCGTCGCCACGGATGATGGTGTTGATGCCCATGAGCATATCGTCCACCACCACGACGAAATTGTAGGTCGGGCTGCCATCGCTGCGAGCAATGATAAAATCGTCAAGATCGGTGTTCTGAAAGGCGATGGCCCCCTTGACGCGGTCGTCGAGCACCGTTGTGCCGGTGTGGGGCGATTTGAAGCGCACGACGGCCCCCTCGGTCAGCGGCAGACCGCGCTCCCGGCAGGTGCCGTCATATTTGGGGTTGTCGCCGCGGACCCGGGCCTGGTTCCGCATGGACTCGATGTCCTCCGGAGAACAGGTGCAGGCATAGGCATGGCCACTCGCCATCAGCTTGTCGATGTAGTCCGTGTAAATTTCCGTACGCTCGGATTGAAAGTAGGGCCCTTCATCCCAGTCGATACCCAGCCACTCAAGGCCCTGGAAAATCGCGTCGACGGATGCCTGGGTAGAGCGCCGGCGGTCGGTATCCTCGATGCGCAAGACGAAACGCCCACCGGTGTGTCTGGCATAGAGCCAGTTGAAAAGCGCTGTGCGGGCGCCGCCGAGGTGGAGAAAGCCCGTCGGACTGGGGGGAAACCGGGTGACGATGGTTGACATGAACATGTCCTTTCGGGTGATGGCCCGGCAATGCCGACTGCGGTTGCTTTTGCTTGCCAGAAAAGTTGTAGTAATTAGTTATTTCAGCTCACGACCGGTTTTCGGTTGTCGATTCCGGCCTCCATGGTGCGATCGTTACCGGCGGCGCGATACAAGACGCCCATTTTTTGTTTATATTATTTAATAACAGGTATTTGAGTGCTGCCGTGGTCGGTTTGCAATCGCCGGAGGCCTTCCATACCACAGTCCTTCTGCCGCGACAACCGGCCAGTGAAAACCGCCACCAAAAAAGGTTGACAATCCTCGGCATTTCAATTACTTAAAAGCCTGCCTTAAAACCCATGAGCAAATTGGTTGTAATACATAATAAATACAATTGTTTAGGAGATTACTAATGCCACTGCCAAAGCGAAAAACTTCAAAGTCTAAAAGAGACAGCCGCCGGTCCCAGAAAAAAACGGCCGCGCCCAGCGTCACCACCTGCCCCCAGTGTGGCGAGGCCAAGCTCCCCCATGCGGTTTGTAAAAGCTGCGGCACCTACAAGGGGCGCAACGTCATCGATACCGACGAGTAGTCGTTAGCGACAGCCGATTCGACGAGAAATGGCCACTGACAAAGCGCTCGTTCAAGCGCCGGAAGGCGGATTTTACACATTCCTGAATTACCGTCATGTTTTTTAATTGGCAGCAATTTATGATGAAACGGTAAACCGGTGAGCCCATGACATCCGAGGCAAGGAAAACCATCGTTGTCACCGGCGGTTCCAGGGGAATCGGCCGTGCCATCTGTGCCGCTCTTTCCGCTCCGGAAGTGGACCTCTATTTCAACTATCACGCTGCCGAATCCGATGCCCGCGACACCGAGGCACTGTGCAGCCAACGCGGGGCCCGGGTCACGGCGCTTCAGTTGAACTTGACCGATGCGGATCAGGTAAATGCCTGCTTCAAGCGCGTCATTGAGGAAACCGGCCGCATCGACGCGCTGGTCAACAATGCAGGGATCACGGGTGACGGACTTCTGGTCCGCATGAAGGATGCCCAATGGGCCGCTGTCCTGGACACCAACCTCACCGGCGCATTTCGCTGCACCCGTGCCGTGGCCAAGCAGATGCTCAAACAGCGCAGCGGCCGCATCATCCATATCTCCTCGGTGGTGGGCGCCACCGGAAACCCCGGCCAAGCCAATTATGTGGCATCCAAGGCCGGCATTATCGGTTTTACCAAAGCCGTTGCGTTGGAGTTGGCCTCCCGCGGCATCACGGTCAACGCGGTGGCCCCTGGATTTATCGATACAGACATGACCGCGGTGCTGCCCGACAAGGCCCGGGAGGCCATGGTCGACCGAATCCCCCTGGGCCGGGTGGGGGCACCCGAAGAAGTCGCCGCCGCTGTGGCATTCTTGGCTTCGCCCCAGGCGGCTTACATCACTGGACAGACCATCCACGTCAACGGCGGGTTATACATGTAGCTGACGAATAACAAGGAGGAATCATGTCATTGGAAGACAAAGTTAAGAAAGTCATTGCCGAGAAACTGAGCGTAGACATCACTGAAGTCGTGCCCGAAGCGCATTTTGTGGATGACCTGGGTGCCGACTCTCTGGACCTGGTGGAGCTGATCATGTCCATGGAAGAAGAATTCGACATCGAGATTTCCGACGAGGACGCCGAAAAGTTGGTGACCGTTCAAAACGCGTTCGACTATATCAAGGCCAATTCCTGAGAACTCACAGACAATACAGGAGTGGTGGTTCGTGAAAGATGCCAGCAAAAGGGTCGTCATTTCGGGCGTCGGTCTTGTCACCCCGGTGGGCATCGGCGTAGAAGAAACCTGGGAAGCCTTGAGTGCCGGAGAGTCGGGGATCGGGCCGATCACACGGTTCGATGCCTCCGAGCACATTACCCGCATCGCCGGTGAAGTCAAAGGATTCAACGCCGAAGACTTCATGGAAAAAAAAGAGGCCAAGCGCATGCAGCCCTTCATGGCCTACGCCATTGCCGCATCGCGGATGGCCATTGATCATGCCCGACTTGTTATCGACGACAAACTGGCGCCGCGCATCGGCGTTTCCACCGGCTGCGGTCTGGGAGGGCTTTCCTATCTGGAGGAAACCACCCTTATCGTTTACACCAAAAGTCCCAAGCGGGTGTCGCCGTTTTTTATCCCCACCATCATCGGCAACATGTCCGCCGGCGCCATTTCGATCAACGTCGGTGCCAAGGGGCCCAACACCACGCTGGCCACCGCATGCGCCGCCGGGGCCCACGCTGTGGGCCAAGCCTATGAGGCGATCTTAAACGGTCACGCCGACGCCATGATCACCGGTGGCGTGGAGTCGGTCATCACCCCGGCCTGTGTGGCCGGGTTCAACGCCATGAAGGCCCTTTCCACCCGAAATGAAGACCCCCAGCGGGCCTCCCGGCCCTTTGACCGGGATCGCGACGGGTTCGTTGTGGGGGAAGGCGCCGGCATGATCATCATCGAGCGCCTGGACCACGCCCTGGATCGCGGGGCCCCCCTGATTGCCGAGATCGTTGGGTTCGGCATGAGCGGTGATGCCTTCCACATGGCCTCTCCGGCCCCCGACGGGGAAGGGGCCGCCCGGTGCATGCAGGCGGCCCTGGACAATGCCGGCCTGGCGCCCACCGCCATCGATTACATCAATGCCCACGGGACATCGACCCCCCTCAATGACCTTTACGAGACTCAGGCCATCAAGACGGTGTTCGGCGACCACGCCTATCGCCTGGCCATCAGTTCCACCAAGTCCATGACCGGACACCTGCTGGGGGGCGCCGGCGGGGTCGAAACCGCCCTCACCGCCTTGACCATCGACCGCGGCCTCATCTTGCCCACCATCAATCTGGAGCACCCCTCAGAGGCGTGTGACCTGGATTATGTGCCCAACACGGCCCGCCGGGCCGATGTGCATCTCGCCATGACCAACAGTTTTGGCTTTGGCGGCACCAATGCGGCGCTGATTCTGGGGCGTGCGCCGGCCGCCTGACACTGTATTTTTTCCTTGTGATCGCCTTGCTGTCCATATAGTATAGCCCGCCAAGGTTTTTCTTCCGCAGATCTGCCGAAACCCGCGGTCTGTGGACCATTGCCCGGCGAGTCCGGCAGAAACGCCGTCACCGCGGCTGTCATCGGCGGTCACGCCATTGAAGGGTTACGAGGGAGAGACAACATGGGCACCACGGATTCATCCATTATCATCGGATCGGACCATGCCGCTTTCGCGCTGAAAGAATGGGTCAAAGCCCATCTTGAAAAGCGGGGTATCCCCGTCGAGGATGTCGGCGTAACCAGCGAAGCGTCGTCTGACTACCCGGAACTCGCCGGCGCCGTGGCCGGAAAGGTATCCTCCGGTGCATTCCATCGCGGCATCCTGCTGTGCGGCACCGGGCTTGGCATGTCCATGGCGGCAAACAAGTTCCCCCACGTTCGTGCGGCCCTGTGCAACGATTTGTTTTCCGCACACATGGCCCGGCAGCACAATGACGCCAATATCCTCGTTTTGGGTGGGCGCGTCATCGGCGATGTCCTGGCGGGCGCCATCGTGGACACTTGGTTGGACACTCCGTTTGAAGGCGGTCGCCATCAACGGCGGCTGGACATGTTCGATCGGTTGGAATCGATGACGAAAAACCCCTAAACGGCGGGGACAGGCATTGCGACGGCGCCGGTATTCGCGCAAAGGATGGCATGTGAACCAGGACACCCTCAGCCACGTAGATCCGGAAATCGCTGCCGTTATCGATCAAGAGCGGCAGCGTCAGACTCAGACCCTGGAGATGATTGCGTCGGAAAACATCGCCAGCCACGCGGTGATGGCCGCCCAGGGGAGCGTCTTGACCAACAAGTATGCCGAAGGGTATCCGGCGAATCGCTATTACGGGGGCTGTGAATTCGTGGACATGGCCGAGTCGTTGGCCATCGAACGGGCGCGGGAGGTTTTCAACGCACCCTACGTGAACGTACAGCCCCATTCCGGATCCCAGGCCAACATGGCGGTTTACTTCGCCCTGCTCACACCCGGGGACACGATCATGGGCATGGGCCTTGCCCACGGCGGGCACCTGACCCACGGCAGTCCCGTGAACTTTTCGGGCAAACTCTTCAATTTTGCCCATTACGGCGTGAACGCGGAGACGGGCATGCTCGATTATGAAGCGATCGGGCAGCTCGCCAAGACCCATCGACCGAGAATGATCGTGGCCGGTGCCAGCGCCTATCCACGAATTATCGACTTCAAGACGCTGGCCGAGATTGCCGCTTCAGTGGATGCGCTCTTGATGGTGGATATGGCCCACATCGCCGGCCTGGTGGCCGCCGGTGTGCACCCTTCCCCGGTGCCCCATGCCCAGGTGGTCACTTCAACTACTCATAAGACCCTTCGCGGACCGCGCGGCGGGCTCATTCTCGCCCACAGCGAATTCGGCCCGGCTATCGACAAGCAAATATTCCCCGGTATTCAGGGGGGACCCCTCATGCACGTGATCGCCGCCAAGGCGGTGGCTTTCCAGGAAGCCCTGGCACCCGCTTTCAAGGCCTACCAGAAACAGGTGGTGCTCAATGCCAAGGCACTGGCCGATGCCCTTCTGGATGCCGGCCTCGACCTGGTTTCCGGGGGCACCGACAACCATCTCATGCTGGTGGATCTTCGCCGCCAAAAACGCACCGGTGCGGATCTCGAGGCCGCTCTGGGGCGCGCCGGGATTACCGTGAACAAAAACGCCGTGCCTTTTGATCCGCTGGGCCCGAAAGTGACCAGCGGCATCCGGGTGGGCACGCCGTCACTGACAAGCCGGGGCATGGGAGAGACCGAGATGGTGCGGATCGCCGGGTTAATCGCCGCCATTTTGCACCGCATGAACGATGCGGCCGTCATCGAGGACGCACGGCGCCAGGTGGAGACACTGTGCGCGAACTTTCCACTGCATCCCGAGGGAAGATGAACACAAAGCGACCGATGAATGGCGGTGGAGATCTCATGACGCCCGCTCCAACCCGGCCGGACTGGGATACCTATTTCATGGAGATTGCCGGCCTGGTGGCCAAGCGTGCCACCTGCACCCGTCGGCAGGTGGGGGCCGTCGTGGTGATGGACCGGCGCGTACTCACTACCGGATACAACGGCGCGCCGTCGGGAATCGCCCACTGCCGGGTCGTGGGGTGTATGCGCGAAGCCCTGAATGTCCCATCGGGTGAGCGCCATGAGCTGTGTCGCGGTATTCACGCCGAGCAGAATGCCATCATTCAGGCGGCGCGCTACGGCGTGTCCATTCGAGGCGGTACCCTCTATTGCACCAATTTGCCATGCTCCATTTGTGCTAAGATGATCATCAACGCAGGGATCAAGAACATTTTCTACGCCGAGGGATATGCCGATTCGATGTCGGAAGCGATGCTGTCGGAGGCCGGTGTCGACCTTATCCAGCTGACCGAGATCAAATAACGCTCGGCCGCCCGGCCGTTCCGAGCGCGATGATTGGAACCGGATTTCGGTCCGGAACGTTGAGGCCCCATCAATCGTAAAGGGGGAGGTACTATGCGGTGCCCGTTTTGCAGCGAAATTGACAATAAGGTCATCGATTCACGCCTCAGCAAAGACGGCCACGTGATTCGCCGTCGCCGGGAATGCCTCTTGTGTAACCGCCGGTTTACCACTTACGAGCAGATCGAAGAAATCCCCATCATGATTGTCAAAAAGGATGGCCGCCGGGAGGTTTTCAACCGGGAGAAAGTCCATGCGGGCATCATGCGGGCCATCGAGAAACTCGACATCAGCGTCAACACGGTGGACGCATTTCTTGACGAACTGGAGCGCGATCTCAAAGAGGCCGGCGAAAAGGAGATCGCTTCCCATGTGATCGGAGAAAAGGTGATGGAGAAGCTCCACGACCTGAGCGATATCGCCTATGTCCGTTTTGCCTCCGTCTATCGTGAATTCAAGGATGTGAACGACTTTGTGTCGGAGTTGCGAAGCCTCCTGAGCGACGCCAAATAAGATGAAACGGTAAAAAGTAGCAAAAAGGACGATTTCGTAAAATGTTCGAGAT
>CAYUOU010000059.1:0-26052 GCA_964446485.1 uncultured Desulfobacterales bacterium
ATCTCGAACATTTTACGAAATCGTCCTTTTTGCTACTTTTTACCGTTTCATCAATGTTATCAGGCAGGACGGGGCAACACCATCCGGATGCCTGTCAAAGGAGAAGTGATGACGGATAGACATGCCAAGGCCGCGGCATCCCTTCTGGCGCTGTTCGCCATAATCCTGCTCATGATCGCCGGCGCCTGCACCGCGCATCGCTCAAGCGCGCCCGACAACCGCTTCTCCAGTTTCAGCCTGCGGGGTTTTCGAAACGTTATCGTCCTGGTCCCCGACGGCTGCGACGGGTCGATTCAGACCGTGGCCCGCTGGTACAAGGGGGGCGGCCTTCAACTGGACCGGATGGGGTCCGCCGCGGCAACGGTCCATATGGCCAATTCGGTGATTACCGGCTCTGCTGCCGCTGCCACGGCATTCGCCACCGGGCACAAAACGACGGCCCGGTTCATCGGCGTCGGTCCCCGCAGAGAGGACCTTTTGACGGGGCTTGCGCCCACCGCAGCCCCCTACGCGCCGGTGGCCAGCATCCTGGAAGCGGCCCGATTGGCCGGCAAAGCCACCGGCATCGTGGCGACGTCGCGGGTAACCCATGCCACGCCGGCCGCCTTTGCCAGCCACGTACACGATCGCGGCCTGGACAACGAGATCATGGAGCAGATGGTCTACAACAATATCGACGTGGTTTTCGGCGGCGGTGCCCGTCATCTGATCCCTTCAGGGAACGTTTATGCCACGAGTTTCGGTGACCGGTGGCACGGCCAGCGCGCTGACGGCGAGGATCTTATGGCGGTGCTGCAATCCCGCGGATATCGGTTCGTTGACAGCAAAGACGGCATGGCCGGGGTAACCTCCGGAAAAGTGTGGGGTCTCTTTGACGACAGTCACATGGACCCCGACATCGATCGCGGCAATCTGCATCCCTCACAGCCATCCATTGCAGAAATGACCCGAAAGGCCATCGACATCCTTTCCCAGGATAATGACGGCTTCTTTCTGGTGGTGGAAGGCTCCCAGGTGGATTGGGCCGGCCACAACAACGACCCCATTTACATGGTCACCGATTTCATTGCTTTCGATGATGCGGTCAAGGTCGCCTGCGATTTCGCCGAGCGCGACAATCACACCCTTGTGTTGGCGTTCCCCGACCACAACACCGGCGGTTTGACGATCGGCCACTACCGGACCCCCATGACCTATACGGCGACGACCATCGAAGACCTCGTCGGCCCGCTCAAAAGGATGACAATGACTTCCAGTGCCCTTGTGGGCGTGATGAGCGATCCGAGTAACGACGACGAACTCGCCGCCGCCGTCAAGGCACATTGGGGGATCGAGATCGCCCGGAGCGATGTTGATGAAATCCGCAATTACGCCCGGTCTGAGAGCCTCAACTACGCCATCGCCGCCGTGATCAGCAAAAACTATACGGTTTTCGGCTGGACCTCCCACGGCCATACCGGTGAAACCGTTCCGGTTTGGGTTTTCGGGGCAGATGCGCCCCAGGAGATCATCGACAATACCGCGCTCGCCAAGATCGCCGCCGCCGCCCTGGGTGTCAATTTGGAGGCGGCAAGCCGTCGCCTGTATGTGGATATCGACGCCGTGACATCCCATTATGAAATCGATGTGGATGCCGATCCCGCCAATCCCGTGTTGAAGATCGGCGGTGCCGAGATACCCATCAGCAAGGACTGGCTGATGAATCGGGGGCGCACTGTTCAACTGCCCGGTCTGACGGTCCATGCCCCTGCCACCGGCAAGGTGTATGTTTCCCAAGATGCGATTCGGCGGCTTGGGCTGCCTTAGCGCTTCGATTCGAAAATACGGTTATGCAGGTAGGCCCGGCCAGTTGATGCGTATTTACGGATGGGCACTGATACCCTTTCATTGGGCACCGGATAACCTAAAGGTACGCCGTTTGCCTCGGCGGGTAACAAGCACCGTATGTTTGGTTGTCACCAGAAATGCCCACAATATATAGTGTAAATTCCGTCTTGAAGCCGAACCCGACTAATGGTAAGAAGCCTCGGGGTATTGTCGCCAAAAAACAGCGGTTGGTGGACAATCGAAACAGAATGCGAAAGAGGCACTGACATGCACAGCGCGACCCGAATCCTTGTTGTCGATGACGATCTGAGGTACTGCCGCAGTTTAGAGGCGCTGCTGGATCTCAATGGATTCCAGATTGTGACCGCCAATTCAGGTCAAGAGGCTGCAGAGGTGTTCGACCGGGAAACCCTCGACTTGGCGCTATTGGATGTCCGCATGCCCGATGCCAACGGGTTCGATTTGCTCAAGCGGTTTAAGGAAAGCAGGCCGAGTCTGCCCATCATCATGCTGACGGCCAATGCATCCATCGATGCCGCCACCGACGCGCTGCGGCAAGGCGCCTACGACTATCTTCGCAAACCCTTTGAACACGCCAAACTGCTGAAAACCATCCAAAACGCCCTGGAGCAACAGCGGCTTCGCAACCAGAACACAACCATCACAAGGGAGCTTGCCCGGTCCCAGGAGCGCTATCGCTATCTCGTCCAGAACTCTCCTGACATCATCTATACGCTGGACGAAAGCGGCTGTTTCAGCTTTATCAGCGACTCCGTCAGCCAGTTGCTGGGGTACCAGCCCGACGAAGTGATCGGGCATCACTATACCAGTCTCGTTGCCCGCCAAGACTGGTCCAAAGCCCAGTGGACATTCAACGAGCGACGCACCGGCAATCGGGCCACCACCGGCATCGAACTGCGGTTGGTTGTCAAAAAACCGCCCCGGCCGGACGCTGCGCGAAACGGACACTATCGACCCATCGAACTCAAGTCCACCGGTTTGTATACCCCCGTGGAGCGGGACTCGAACAACAATTTTATCGGGACATACGGGGTGGGGCGCGACATCAGCGAACGAAAGAAGCTCGAAAGCCAGCTTCAGCACGCCCAACGCCAGGAAGCCATGGGCCGGCTGGCCGGGGGTATTGCACACGATTTCAACAATCTACTGATGGGCATTCAGGGCAGGGCGTCGCTGCTGGCGCTGGAACTGGGCCCCTCTCACCCCCAGCGCGACCACATCGAGGCCATTGAAGAATATGTGCGCAGTGCGGCCAATTTGACCAAACAGCTCCTGGGATTTGCCCGTGGCGGCAAATACGAGGTGAAGCCCCTAAACATCGACGCGCTGCTGGTGACCAGTGCGGCCATGTTCGGGCGCACCCGTAAGGACATTCAAATTCACAACCGGGAACGTGCCGACAACCCGGTTGTCGAAGTCGACAAGCGGCAGATCGAGCAGGTGTTCCTGAATATTTTCATCAACGCCTGGCAGGCCATGCCCAATGGCGGTCATCTTTATCTGGAATCATCGGTAATTACCTATGACGACAGCAGCTTCCGGCATCCTGAATTAAAAAACGGCGCCTACGCGAAGGCATCCATCACGGATACCGGCATCGGAATGGATGAAGCCACCCGGCAGCGTGTTTTCGACCCATTTTTCACTACCAAGGACAAGGGCCGGGGGACCGGTCTGGGCCTGGCATCTGCCTACGGCATCATCAAAAACCACGGCGGCATGATCACCGTTTACAGCGAATTGGGACATGGTTCCACTTTTAACATCTACCTGCCGCTGACCGATAAGAATGTCCAATCGGAAGTGGTTGAAAGCGGAAAGGTCTTCAAGGGGACGGAATCTGTCCTCATCGTCGACGATGAAAAAATGGTGGTGGATGTGGGAGAGGCCATGCTGAAGAAACTCGGCTACCGCGTTGAGACGGTCAGTGGCGGTGAACAAGCCATCGCCAGACTGAAAAACGGACAGGCGTCCTACGACCTGATCATTCTGGATTTGATCATGCCGGGGATGGACGGCGGAAAGACCTTTGACGGTATCCGTGAAATATCTCCGAACATGCCGGTCCTGCTGTCCAGCGGCTACGCCATGAACGGCCAGGCCGAAGGCATTATCCGCAGGGGCTGCAACGGGTTTATCCAGAAGCCTTTCAACATTGCCGAACTCTCCCGCAAATTACGCACTATCCTCGATGGTGACACTCCATCCGACGCCCAGCAATGAGTTGACTTTTCGATTTGGGGCGAAGCATGAATCACCGGATCACCCATAGCCAAGACAGCATGCAACCCGCGCCGTGCATTACCGTGCTGGGCACCGGTTCCGATGTGGGCAAAAGTGTCGTGACTGCTGCGGTGTGTCGTGTTTTGGCTGACGCCGGCCTCGCCGTGGCGCCCTTCAAAGCCCAGAACATGTCCAACAATTCGGGGGTAACCCCTGATGGCCTTGAAATGGGCAGGGCGCAGATCGTTCAGGCCGAGGCGGCCGGTATCGCCCCTCACGTGGACATGAACCCCATCCTTTTAAAACCCACCAGCGAAGTGGGGGCACAAGTGGTGGTGCTGGGCAGTGTCTGGGCCGACCACAGTGCCGAGGACTACCACCACCGCAGCAAGACGCTGTTCGTCACAGCGGCGACGGCCCTGGATCGGCTGCGCGCAGCTTACAACGTTGTGGTGATGGAGGGGGCCGGATCGTGCGCTGAAGTCAACCTGATGGAAAACGATATCGTCAATTTTCCCATGGCCGAATACGCAGACGCGCCCGTATTGCTGGTGGCCGACATTCACCGCGGCGGGGTTTTCGCCCAGGTGGTGGGCACCCTGGCCTGCCTGTCGGCCGCCCAGCGCCGCCGGGTGGCGGGTATCCTCATCAATCGGTTCCGAGGGGATCTGAGCCTGTTCGAGAGCGGTGCATCCTGGATTGCAGAGCGGACGGGAAAGCCGGTCCTCGGGGTACTGCCCTGGTACAGCGATTTTGCCATTGAAGCGGAGGACTCGGTGGTGATCGAAGCCCCGGACCGTGCGCTGGAAGACCCGGCGGACCGCCCCACCATCGGGGTGATTCGATTTCCGCACATTTCCAATTTCACAGACATCGGCGCACTGCAGCAGGTCGAGGGCCTGGCCGTTCATTATCTGGAGCGCCCCCGCACCCTGCGTCCATATGCGGCCATCCTCCTGCCGGGTTCCAAAAATACCCGGCACGATCTTCAGTGGCTCCACGACACGGGATGGGACAGGGAAATCCGGCGCTTTGCCGAGGCGGGAGGCCATATCCTTGGCATTTGCGGCGGCTACCAGATGCTGGGTAAGACGGTGCAGGACCCCCAGGGTCTTGAAGGCGCTCCCGGCGAGTCGACCGGGCTGGGACTGTTATCCGTCGAAACGGTACTCAAGGCGCCGAAAACCACCACCCGCACCCGGTTCTCGTGGCTTGATGCCATCGGGGAAGGATATGAAATCCACATGGGCGAAACGCACCGCCTGGGTAACGCCGTCCCCCTTTTTCAGGTCGTTTCCCGCAACGGCACGGCCGGCGAACGATGGGACGGCTGTGCCACGGCGGATGGTCGGGTGCTGGGTACCTACATGCACGGCATGCTGGACAGCCGGCCGGTGCTCGAGCGCTGGTTGAGCGGCCTGGCGCTGAATGGCGATATACAGTTCCCAGACACCTGGGGACTGACGGGCAGGGAAGCGGCCTACCGGAAACTTGCCGATCATTTCAGTGCACATGTCGACATCGCGCCCATTCTGGAATGGGCCAAAGGAGTCCGGCCATGACCACCGGTATCACCACCCTTGTCATCGGCGGCTGTCGCAGCGGTAAAAGCAGCCACGCCCAGCGCCTGGCAGAATCCATCGGGCCCAGACGCCTTTTCATCGCCACCTGCGTCCCCACAGACCCGGAGATGCAAGAGCGGGTACGAAGGCACCAGGAAGACCGCGGAGCGGACTGGGACACAAATGAGGAACCGCTTGAGATAAGTAATTCTATATTATTGAAAAAAAAAGAAAATGACGTTATTTTAATTGACTGCCTGACGCTGTGGGCCACTCAGTTGACCCTGGGCGATGCCACCGATGACGATGTGGGAAAACGGCTTGCGGCGCTCGCCGAAGCCATGCGGGCACCGGGGGCGGCGCTGGTATTTGTCTCCAACGAGGTGGGGTGCGGCATCGTGCCCAAAAACGCACTTGCCAGACGATTCAGGGATGTGGCCGGCCGGGTCAATCAATCCGTTGCCGCCGCGGCTGATCGTGTCATCTGGATGGTGGCCGGCATCCCGGTTACCATCAAACCCGACTCGGGTGGTGCCCCATGACGCGCATCGTTCACCGGATGAGGGAGTGGGTGAGGGGCACCCGGGGCGCCCTTCAATTTCTCACCATACTTCCACTGGGAAAACCGGTTTATGAACCCCGAGAGATGCTCCCGTATTTCGTGCCGGCAGGGCTCGTCATCGGACTCTTGCTGTGCGCGATAGATGCGATGGCATCGTGGCTCTGGGGGCCGGCAGTCACCGCGGCCGTGGACATCCTTTTTCTCATGCTGATCACCGGCGGGCTTCATTTGGACGGCGTGGCGGACACGGGTGACGGTCTCTTTGCCCATCACCCGCCGCCGCGGGCCTTGGAGGTCATGAAAGACAGCCGGGTCGGCGCCATGGGGCTATCAGCCGTGGTGGCCACCGTGCTGGTGAAGTGGGCCGCCCTCTGGGAGATGCAGCATCTGCGACTGGCCTGCCTCCTCCTGGTGCCGGCCTTCGCCCGGGCGGCGGTGGCCCTGGCCATTCACCGACTTCCATACGGACGGCCTGAGGGCGGGCTGGGGCATCCTCTCTTTGACACCCCGGTGGGGGGGAGGGATGTAATCGGCCTCTTGGTGCTCAGCGCCGTCGCACTGTTCATGGGCGGCCGTGGGATTCTGATGGTGGCCGTTTTTTTTGCCCTGGTGGCCGGGATTGTCACATTTTATCGCCGTCGCATGGGATGTATCACCGGGGACATGATGGGGGCCCTCATCGAGTGGACGGAGACAGGTCTCTTTCTGGCGGCGGCAATGGCGGTGGGGTCATGATTCACGGGCACGGCGGCAACGTCGAGGCTCTGGCCAGGCGACTGGGGTGTGCGGCGAAAGACATTGTCGACATGAGCAGCAATGTCAATCCGCTGGGTCCGCCGGCCGCCCTCATGTCGCACCTGGCCGATGCCCTCACCCGGGTCCGTCGCCTGCCTGAGGCGGATGCCGGCGCCACCGTTGATCGGATGGCCACGCAGTTGGGACGCTCGCCGGAGGAGGTGCTAGCCGGAAACGGCTCCACCGAACTCATTTACCGGATTCCCCGTGCATTGGCCCCCCGTCGCGTGCTCATCGTGGGGCCCACCTATGCCGATTATGGCGACGCCTGCCGGCAAAACGACATTGATCCGGAATTTTTCATCACGGACGCGGCGCAGGATTTTCAGGTGGACCTGGACCGTCTGTCGGCCGCCGTTGCCAATGCGGACCTGGTGTTTATCTGCAATCCCAACAACCCCACCGGGGTCATGACAGACCCGGTCGCCATCGACGCCCTGTGCGCCCGGTATCGGGCCACCTGTTTCGTGGTTGACGAGTCGTATCTTCCCTTTGCCGCACCGGGCGCGACCCTGAGCCGACGGCAGCACCCCAATCTCATCGTGCTTCACTCGCTGTCCAAAATCTTCAGTCTTCCCGGGCTGCGCATCGGCTTTGCCACCGCGCCCAAAGACATCGTCTCACGGCTGCGACGCTTTGAAAGCCCCTGGAGCATGAACATACTGGCCGCGGCAGCGGTGGATTTTCTCATGGACCACCCATCTGAAACGGCAGCCTTCGTCCGAAGAAGCGCCCGTTTCCTCGACACGCAGCGCCAGCGGTTTGCCGATGCGCTTAATAAGACCGTTGACGGGATACGCACCTTCCCCAGCTGCACCTCGTTCATTCTTATGGCCCTGAAGGGCCGGTTCACTTCCCGCAACGTCTGCAATGCCCTGAGCAAGCGGCGCGTCCTCTTGCGGGACTGCGCCAATTTTCACGGGCTGTCGGATCGATACATTCGCGTGTCGCTGAAAACGGAAGCGGAAAACCGGCGGTGCATCGACCTGCTGGCCGCCGCCGTGGGTGACGCATGAGTACCCAGATCGCCTGGATGGTGTTGCCGGCGGCCGTGGCGCTGGATCTCATGGTGGGAGACCCTCACGGGTGGCCCCACCCGGTGCGGTGGATGGGTGCGGCCATAGCGCGTCTAGAGCCCCGCGCCCGGCGGCTGCCCCTGCCGCTGACGGCCAGCGGTGCCATCCTGACCCTCGGACTGGTCGCCGGCACATGGACCCTCTCGGCAACCCTGTTGCTTGTACTGGGGTGGATGCATCCAACACTGCCCGTCATTGTCGAAGTCCTGCTCATCGCCTGGACGCTGTCCGTGCGGTCGCTGTACGAGGCGGGCATCACCGTCCACCGTGCCTTTTCATCCGGCGGTCTCCAGGCGGCGCGACTGGCCGTGGCCATGATTGTCGGGCGGGAAACCGCCCACCTCGACCGTGAAGGGGTGTCCCGGGCGGCAGTGGAAAGCGTGGCCGAAAACCTCGTTGACGGGGTGATATCCCCGCTGTTTTTTGCGGCCCTTGGGGGGGCGCCGCTGGCCATGGCCTTCAAGATGGTCAACACCCTGGATTCAATGATCGGCTACCGAAACGAGCGATATGAGCAGTTCGGCAAGATCGCCGCGCGACTCGACGACGCAGCCAATTTTCTGCCAGCGAGGCTGTCGGTTTCCATCATCGCCGTGGCTGCCCGGCTCCTTGGCGCCGATGCGGCAGCGGTGATGCGCCTGGCCTGGCAGGAGGGGCGGCACGCGACAAGCCCCAATGCCGGTTATCCTGAGGCGGCGTTCGCCGCCGGGCTGGGGGTGCGTCTGGGCGGCCCCGCCGTCTACCACGGTGTCGCAGTGGAAAAACCCTATATCGGCGGCCGGCATGCACCGGCCAGACCCGAGGACATCCCACGGGCCTGCGCCCTCATGGTGATTACCAGCCTGCTCAGCGCCCTGGCAGCCATGGGTGCCAGGAGTCTCATATGACCGCTGAAACCAGCATGCGCGGCCGCTTTGGGTTTCAGCTCGCGGCCCCGTCCTTTCTATTCCCCGCCGACTGGGAAACCAATGTCCGTGCCACGGGGCCGCTGATGGACGAAGTGGAACTGCTGTTTTTCGACAGCAGCCCGGCGGAGAACCTGCCGTCGCCGGCGGTGATTGCGGGATTAGCGGCCCTTTCCCGGGAAACCGGCGTCAGCTACAACATCCATCTCCCGAGCGATATCTCACCGGTTGACACGGATCCGGACCGTCGCGCCCATGCGGCCGAGGTGTTGAGACATCTCGTTCGCATGACCGAGCGCCTTTACCCGACAGCCTACACCCTTCACCTGCCCTACACCGGAAAAGATACCGTCCCCGCAACGGTTGGACAGTGGCAGCAGGGCGTTCAAGGATTCCTGTCCGGGCTGTTGGGTTCACTGGAGGGCGCTCTCCCGCCGGAAATCCTCACCATTGAGAATCTCGACTACCCACCGGAATGGGTGTGGGAAGCCACCATCGAAGCCGGGGTGGGATGCTGCCTGGACGTGGGGCATTTGTGGCTGCAGGGCGGGTCATTGAGGGAAACTTTCAGCCGCTACCGGGAGAATATCCGGCTTATCCATCTTCATGGCGTCGACCAGCACCGAGATCACCGGGCGCTGTCAGTTCTTGACACTGTCAAACGTCGGGAAGTGATCGATATTCTGAAAGATTTTTCCGGAACGGTTTCCATCGAAGTGTTCAACCACCTGGACTTCTGGGATTCCGTCGGCTGGTTGACGGATGCCCTTGGCGATTCTACCGTGAACGGCGCAGGGCGGCATGCCGCCGATTGCTCGGGGTAGTTAGATCTGCTATGTCTTTCGTCGGTTCGCTTCTTTGATCTTCGGTCTTCAAGACGACACCGGGATCTTCAAGACGACGTCGGCATCCCAGACCACCTTAGCAACATTCAAACGAGCGGCGACGTTCAATACCGGCCTGAAACCCCAGACCGGATACGACATCACACCCGTGGGAACAAGGAGGCGGATTATGGACATTCGCACACACCAGCAGATTAGCCGGCGGCTGTGCGGCACCCCGATTGCCGTCAACGATAGCGGCAGCCGGGTCGATATGACAACAGTGCCGGAAATGACCGTTGACGAATCCGGCTTAGTCCATGGAGGCTATATCTTCGGCCTTGCCGACCATGCGGCCATGATTGCGGTCAATCATCCGTTCGTTGTGCTGGGGGGGGCGGAGTGCCGCTTTCTAAAGCCGGTGCGGGTAGGCGAGACGATCACCGCCGAGGCCGTGCTGTCACCGGCGGAAGGGAAAAAACGCCCTGTTACGGTAACGGTCAGTCGCGATGGCCGGCCGGTATTCACCGGCACGTTCACCTGCTTTGTGTTGGACAAGCACGTGTTGGAAGGGTAGGGGGGAAGGCAGAGAAGTCTGAAGCGGTTTCCTGATTCACACACAGAGCCCTCGCTACGCTCGGGATGACATCTGAGAGGTATTTACGGGCTTATCAACACCTAAAATTATTTTACGGGAGGTCCTGATCATGTCCAAGACCGTAGGGGTACTGCTGGCAGGGTGCGGGGTGTTTGACGGATCTGAAATACACGAGGCCGTGCTGACGCTGCTGGCCATCGCCAGGGCCGGCGCAACGGCGCGTTGCATGGCCCCGGACGTGCCGCAGCTGCATGTGCTGAACCACATCACGCAGCAGGAGATGCCGGAAGAGCGAAATGTGCTCGTGGAATCGGCACGTATCGCCCGCGGTGATGTCGACGATGTGGCCACTGTCTCCGCGGACGCCCTTGACGCCCTCATCATTCCCGGCGGTTTCGGCGCCGCCAAAAATCTGAGCGATTTTGCCGTCAAAGGACCTGATGCCACCGTGCTGCCGGCCGTGCAAAAGATTATCGGCGACATGCTGGATGCCGGAAAGCCCGTGGGGGCCGTGTGCATCGCACCCGCCACCCTCACCAAGGCAGTGGCGCATCGAAGCCCCCAAGTCACTATCGGCAACGATCCGGGCACGGCAGCGGCCATCGAAACCATGGGGGGAAAACACGTCCCCTGCACCGTGGATATGATCCACGTGGACGAGGGCAACCGCATCATTACCACCCCCGCCTACATGCTGGGACCCGGTATCGGCGATGTTGCCAAAGGCATCGAAAAACTGGTGACCAAAGTCCTGGAAATGGCCTGAGGAAACGGGTTGCGGTCATTCATCACCACTGCCGGCGCGCCGACCCTGCCAGCCACGGGCAAAAGGTCATGAGCGGTCGTCCTTCCCAGGCGGGCATGGCCCTGTACACCGGCAACCGGCTTGAAGATCTGGCAGACGCGCTGGCGGCGGTCCTTCGAAGACCCGTGCCGGACCCGCTGGCCGAAGAGACGCTCATCGTCCAGAGCCGGGGCATGGAGCGATGGATTTCGCTGGCGCTGGCCGACCGGCTGGGGATTTGCGCCAACGTGGCCTTCCCCTTTCCCAACGCCTTCTTGGACAAGGTGCTGACGGCGGTGTATCCCGACATCAGCGATGCGGCGCTGGTGGATCGTGATACACTGGCCTTTCGGATGATGGCCCCCCTGAGCGACGCATCCTTCACCAGATCCGCGCCCGAGTTGGCCGCTTACCTGGTTGGAGACGACGACGACACCCTGAAAGCCTATCGGCTGGCGCGACACCTTGCCGACCGCTTCGATCAATATGCGGTCTTTCGACCCGACATGGTCAGAGAGTGGATCTCCGGCGCTGCGCGCCACTGGCAGGCCCGCCTGTGGCGACAGGTATTCGGCGGTGCATCGGCGGACCACCGCGCCGGCAGACTCAGCCGACTGCTCGGAGATCTCTCCGTCGGCAGCCTGGATCCGACCGGCGCCCTGCCTCATCGGCTGTGCCTTTTCGGCATCAGCTACCTGCCGCCCCTGTACACGGATGTCTTTCACGCCCTCGCCGGCGTGTGCGAAGTGCACCTTTTTTTGCTGAACCCCTGCCGGGAATATTGGGCACACATACAACCCCAGCGCCGGATCCAGCGCACCATTGCAACGGCCCCATCGGTGGGAGAACCCATCGATCAATGGCTGCATCTGGAATCCGGCAACCGGTTGCTGGCCTCATGGGGGCGCCTGGGGCAGGAGTACTTCGGACGCCTCTGCGGGATGGACGACCTGGTCATCGCCGACGTCTTCACATCCCCCGGTGAGGACACGGTGCTCCACCGGCTGCAAACCGACATTCTCGCGCTCACTGAATCGGACCCGCTTCCCGGCGGTGATGGAAAATACCCCGTCGATGAAAGCGTTCAGGTGCACGCCTGCCACAGCCCCATGCGGGAAGTGGAAGTCCTCCACGATCATGTGCTGCACTTTCTGGACACCCGGAGTGATCTGACGCCGTCGGACATCCTGGTGATGACACCCGATATCGACACCTACGCCCCGCTGGTCGAAGCGGTTTTTGGATCTCGTGACAGCGCCGGGCAGCGGTTTCCTTATCACACGGCCGATCGGGGAGGGGCCCGGCATCGGCCGGCGGTGCAGGCATTCCTTCACCTGCTGTCCCTGCGCCGGCGGCGCATCACCGTGTCAGAGGTCGACGCCTTTGTGTCCTACCCTTTTGTGCGCGCCGCTTGGGAGGTGACCGATGCGGATCTGGATGAGATTCGCCGGTGGATCCAGCACACCGCCATCCGGTGGGGCATCGATCTTCAGCATCGTGACCGCCTGGGCATGCCGGCGACGGATGCCAACTCCTGGCGGCAGGGGATCCGCCGGCTGCTGCTGGGTTATGCCATGGGAGACGCACCGGAGGGTATGCTGGACGAGGTCTTTGAAACACCCGCCGGCGACATTCTTCCCTATACGCCTGTCGAGGGTTCCGATGCACTCCGATTTGGACGCTTCGTCGATCTGCTGGAAACCCTGTTTGCCACAGTCATCGATCTGGACCGGGCGCGATCTCTGACGGCGTGGGCGGACGATCTACAGCCACTGGTGGACCGCTTTTTTGCGGTGGACCATGTTCCACCCGAAGATCGTCAATTCCTCACCCGGCACATTCACCGCCTGGCGGAACTGGCGGCGGCCAGCGCATTTCACCGGGAGGTGGACATCGCCCTCATCGCAGCCTGGCTGACGGACGCCTGCGATGCCGACCGCAGCAGCGGCGGGTTTCTCACCGGCGGTGTCACTGTCTGCGCCATGCTTCCCATGCGCAGCATACCGGCCAAAGTCATCTGCCTGCTGGGCATGAACACCGACGGCTTTCCCCGTCGCGACCCGCAATCGGGAATCGATCTCATGGCCCGCTCCCCGCTTCCCGGAGACCGTTCCGCCAGGAACGATGACCGTTACCTTTTTCTGGAGGCACTCGCCTCGGCAAGGGACGTTTTCTATATCAGCTACATTGGCCAGAACGTCGCCGACAATGCGCCGATGCCCCCGTCGGTGCTCGTGAGCGAATTGGTCGACTACCTGAACCAATGCCTCGGCGTTGCCGAATCGGAACTGATACGGCATCATCCATTGCAGCCCTTTTCCGATCGCTACTTCGCCGGCACGGGTCCGTTGTTCAGCTATGCCGCCGAGAACTGCGTTGCCCCCGCAACGGGCACCGGAATATCGCCGCTCCTGAGCGCCCCCCTGCCGGAGCCCCCCGAAGCATTACTCCAGTTGAACGTGGACGATCTTTGCCGTTTTTTTAAACACCCGGCGCAGTATCTGGCCAACCGACGGCTGGGTATGGCCGTCCCATCGCTGGATGACGCCGTCGAAGATCGCGAGCCTTTTGCCCTGAACGGCCTGGATCGCTGGGTGATGGGAAACGACCTCCTGCAGGCGACGATGAGCGGGGCCTCGGCCGCAGAACGACGAAAGGCGCACCTAGCTTCGGGCATCCTTCCGCCGGGCACTTCAGGAGAAGCGGTCTACGATCGGCTCCGGCGCGATGTCCGGATACTGCACCGGCGCATCCGGTCGCACTGCAACGCCCCCTTGGAATCGATGTCTGTGGCCCTGACCATCGACGGCGTCGAGATCGACGGGGCCATCGACGGCGTGACCCGACAGGACCGGCTGGAGTACCGCTTCGGCAAACTGCGCCCCGTGGACCGCGTGTCCAGTTGGATCCGGCACCTTGTCTGGCAGGCGGCCTTCGGGGATAGTGATAAAGCGATGACGCGAACCGTTGCAGAGGATGCGACACTGGCCTACCGCCCGGTAAACGATCCCGAAGCGCTGCTGACAGGATTGCTGAAATTATTCCGAGCCGGCCTGCGGGAACCCCTCCCGTTTTTACCGGATCCGAGTTATACTTATGCCGCGCAGTTGCAGAAAAACGGTCGCTCTGACCCAAAAGAGCTGCGTCGAGAACTGGCGGCAAAAGATCTTGTCGCATTCGCCAACGGCCGCACCAGCGTGGCGGGCGATCCCTATGTGTCACTGTACTGGCCGCGGGGAAAATTTTTCGATGCTGCATTCGGCGAGGCTTCCCTTGCCGTAATTGCACCGATGATGGCGCACCTAACCCAATGATCAACCATCCAGACCGAAGGATATCGGAGCCATGACGACCACCCTTCAGAAAGCCGTATCCCTTGAAATCCAGTCCTACGGAGCCTCCCGCACCCGGGAAGACATGAAGAAGACGTACCAGCCGTTCGCCGGTACCCCCTACCAGGATCCGACACGACCGGGCGTGGTCCTCCTGGTGGCCGACCCCTTCAATGCGCACACCTTCTATTATGAGTTCCAGGCAAGCGATATCGGAATGGCCGAAGAACTTCCGTCCGTGGTGAACATGGACGACGAAACGGTCAAAGTGGTTCGGTTGTGGGTGAAGAAGGGGGCCGTCGGGGTGCGGTGCGACCCGTTTCGGGTGTCGGCGGTGCCGACGCGCCGAGGAGATGCAATATGATCTTTCACGAAACACCCAGAATGCCGCGAGGGTTTTCCTGCGCCAGTAAAAACTGCGGCCTAAAACCCGAGGGTAACGATCTGTCGGTGTTTTTTTCCGAAGTGCCGGCCAGTGCGGCTGCCGTGTTCACCCGCAACCATTTCCCCGGGGCACCGGTGATTCTGGGCCGTGAAACCATTCGATCGGGACGGCTTCGGGCCGTGGTCGTAAACAGTAAAATCAGCAACGTGGGCACGGGCGAGCAGGGCGTGGAAAATGCCAGGCGCATGGCCCGGGCCGCCGGCAGGGAACTGCATGTTCCCGAGGATGAAGTGCTGGTGAGTTCGACGGGCGTTATTGCCAAACAGTTGGCCATCGAAAAAATCGAGGCCGGCATCTCGGGTATCAACACCTTGCTGACCGATGACCCGCTTGTCGGGGCCTCCGGTATCATGACCACCGACACCTATCCCAAGGCACTTTCTTCGTCGGTGGCGGACGCCACCGTGACGGTGGTGGCCAAGGGCAGCGGCATGATCGAGCCCCACATGGCTACCATGCTGGCCTATATCTTCACTGATGCGGCCCTGAGTGCCGACGTGCTCGACGGGATGTTGAGACGGGCAGTGGACGTGTCCTTCAACATGCTCTCCGTGGATACCGACACCAGCACGTCGGACACCTGCGCCATCATGGCTAACGGCCTGGCCGGACCCGTGCCAGCGGCGGCTTTTGAAAGCGCTTTGACGGGGGCCTGCGTCGAGATGGCCAAAAAAATGGCAAGAGACGGTGAGGGTGCCACCAAACTCATCGAGGTTCGGGTTTCCGGGGCGGCGACCACCGGGGAAGCGCGCGTGGTGGCAAAATCCATCGTCAATTCCCCGTTGATCAAAACCATGGCTTACGGGGCCGATCCGAATATCGGACGCGTGCTCATGGCCGTTGGAAAATGCCATGACTGCCGTGTCGATCCTGCGGCGATAGCGGTTCGAATCAACCAGACGCTGGTTTTTGAAGCCCTACAGCGACTTGATTTTGACGAGGACCACCTCAGAGGGGAGTTGGGGGGCGAGCATCTCACCATCGCCGTTGACATGGGCATCGGAAACGGCGATGCCGTCGCCTTCGGCTGCGACCTTACCGAGGGATACATCCGCGAAAACGCCGCTTACTATTCATCCTGACCATCCACGCCCACCGGTGGAGATGTGAAACAACGCCCCTTATGCCCATGATCATGCCCTTCGATCCCCAGAACGTCCCCCTCACCGGCATCCATCTCATCGAGGCCAGTGCGGGCACGGGAAAGACCCATGCCATCGCCGACTTGTTCCTCAGGCTCATCGCCGCCGCCGGCGTGCCGGTGGACCGCATCCTTGTGGTCACATTCACCCGGTCGGCCACGGCGGAACTCCGGGATCGCATCCGACGGCGGCTGGCAACGGCACTCCAGGCAGTGCGTTCAGCGGCTCCCATGGATGACGCGTTGGCCGCCCTCATGACCGATGGACAAACGGCGGGCCGGGCGCTACCCCGGCTGTCGGCGGCGCTGGCCGATTTTGACCGCGCGCCGATCCTCACCATCCACGGTTTTTGTCATCGCATCCTTCAAGATCATGCCTTTGACACCGGCATGGTCTTCGATGCAACCTTGGCCGCCGACATGGTCCCCTACCAGCTGATGGTGGCCGACGACTTCTGGCGCCGGGAGGTGATGCCGCTGTCCGCCCTGGCCATCCGCTGTGTGCAATCCGCCGTCTCCGGTCCCGAAGCGTTGCTGGCAGGTAATCGGCGCCTGGTGGGCCCGATGATGACCGTCCTGGCGCCGCCAGAGGGCGCCCTGCCGGAAGCCGCGCTGGAAAGCTACCTGACCGAGCACCGTCAGCTGCAGGCGGATTGGCAAGATCACCGGGAAGAGATTCTGGCCCTCCTCGAGGATCCGGCGATGAACGGCACCGTTTTCGGGTCCGTAAAACCGTCGCCCGGACGCCCCGATCGCACGCTTCGACAGATTCGCCTGGCGGACAGGGCGGCAGCCATCGACGCCTACCTGAGCATGGACATACCGGAAGTGAACCTGCCGAAACCCCTGGCCCAGCTCGCCGTTGAGGACATTATTCGGTACACCAAGAAAAACCACACCCCACCCAGGCATCCATTTTTTGACCGATGCGGTGTGTATCGGGGCATGGCAGCGTCACTGAAGGCAACCATGTCCGCCTTTACCGCGCATCTCCGGTACCGGTTTGCCGCCCATCTCAAGGACGCGCTGGCCCGCATCAAGGACCGAGACCACGTGCTTTTCTACGATGATCTGCTCCTGCGGGTCTACAACGCCCTGGAGCGATCACCGGAGAAATCTGACGGCCTGGCCCGAAAAATCCGCGAGGACTACCAGTGCGCCCTGGTCGACGAGTTCCAAGACACCGACGCGCTTCAGTACCGGATATTCTCACGACTGTTCGATGACCCCGGGGCGCTACTGTTCATGATCGGAGACCCCAAACAAGCCATTTACGCCTTTCGCGGGGCGGACATCTTTTCTTATCTGGAAGCGGCGCGTAAGGCGGATGATGTGTTTACCCTGGGGAAAAACTGGCGATCCACACCGTCGCTCGTGAAAGCCGTCAACACCGTCTTTTCCCAGCAGCCGCGGCCGTTTGCCATGGAAGGCCTGGACTATGTCGACGTGGCGGCACAGAGCATGGGTCCCCCCGGTCCGTTTGGCGATGAACCGGCCATGATCGTATGGCGCCTACCTCCCGGAGACGGGGAAGATGATGAGGATGCGCGGCTTGCCGTAGCGGCCGGCGAGGAATTGGCCGCGGCAGCGGTCACCGCGGAAATCCTTCGCCTTATCCAACCGGGAGGGAAGGATTGCGGGCAGGCGGCTGCCTCCCCCGCCGATATGGCCGTCCTGGTCCGCACCAACGCCCAGGGACGCGCCATTCGCCGGCATTTGCTCGGTCGTGGAATCCCCTGCGTGCTGCAATCCAGCGAGAGTGTGTTTAAAACCGATGAAGCCGCCGAACTGTGGCAGGTGCTCCACTGCCTCGTCCACCCCCATGCCACGGCGCTGATGCGCGCCGCACTCGCCACCGGTCTGATGGGTGTCGACCCCACCGCCGTGGGCCTTCCCGAGGATGGAGACAATGACGCCGTCGCCCGATACCGGGACATCATTCATCATTTGGGGCAGTTATGGTCCGGCGCCGGATTCATGCGGATGTTCAGCGAACTGCTCGTTGTCTTTGACACGCGGCGGCGGTTGCTTGCCCGTGTCGACGGACTGCGCCTGATGACCAATCTTCGGCACTTGGCCGAACTCATCCACACGGCGGAAGGCGACGGCCGTTCCCCAGAGGAAACGGTGATCTGGCTTTCGCAGCGAATCGCCACCGGCGGCGACGATGGCGAAGAGACCCAGCAGCTTCGGCTGGAAACCGATGCCGGTGCCGTCACCGTGGTCACGATGCACAAGAGCAAAGGACTCGAATACCCGGTGGTATTCTGCCCCTTCCTCTGGAGAGGCGGCCTGTGGGTGTCGGATCCCGTTTACTACCACGATCCGGAAAACGACTACCGCGAGACTGTGGATTTCGGGTCTTCTGCCATCGAGGCAGGGCGGGCTCAGGCCGGAATGGAATCTTTCGCCGAGAACCTGAGGCTTGTCTATGTGGCCCTGACACGGGCCAAGCACCGCTGCTATTTCTTGTGGGATTGGCGGTTGCCCGCCGACGATGCGGCACTGGCCTATCTGATTCACGGCTGCGCCCCCGCGAACGCCCGGCTGATGGGAAATGACGACACCTGGCCTGCAGGGCCCTTTTCTGCGCTGACGGCAAAGGCGTTTTCAATGGATCTGAAACGCCTTGAAACACGTTCCGATGGCGCGATCAGTGTCATGACCGCTCCCGCACCGGCTTCGGGTCTCATGTACCCTGTGGCTGCCGATGGCGCCGCACCGCGTGAAGCCCGCCGCTTTTCCGGAAAAATGACCGAGGGCGGGCGGGTGGTGAGCTACTCGTGGCTCACGGCCGGAAGCCGGCACGATGGCATGTCCGAGGGCGTCGACCACGACGGCACAGTGTCCGCGAAAGTCGCTTCCGAAGACATCCCCAAGGGCGCGAGGTTGATCGACTTTCCCAGGGGTGCCACCGCAGGGAGCCTGTTTCACGCCGTCATGGAGTCCATCGACTACCGCACTCCCGGGTCGCCGGAGACGGTTCAGACGATCGCGTGCTTGCTCGGCGACTATGGTTTTTCGCCCCAGTGGACCCCCGCACTGTGCAAGGGCGTTTCCAGCGTGCTTCAAACCCCGCTTCCCATGAACGGGACGCCGTCGCCCCTGTCGCGGCTCTCGCCTCGCCATCGGGTCTGCGAGATGCCATTCACTTTTCCCCTGAGGCGCCTCACCCCCCGCGGCCTGGAAGCGGTGCTCTCTGATATCGGCGTCACCAAGGATGCCGCCGCGAGCGCGCCTGGGTCCGGTCGACTTCGGTTTTCACCGGTTTTCGGTCACATGAAAGGATTCATCGATCTATGGTTCCGGCATGCCGGTCGATTCTATCTGCTGGACTGGAAAACCAATTATCTGGGGCCGTCACCAACCGATTACGGTGAGACGAATCTCGCGGCAGCGATGATGGAAGGCGACTACCACCTGCAATACCACCTCTACGTACTGGCGCTGCACTTGTATCTGAAACAACGGGTCCCCGGATACGCCTATGATGACCAGTTCGGCGGCGTCTTCTATCTATTTGTCCGGGGAATGGATCACCGCAAGTCCTCGGGAGAGGGTATTTTCTTCCGTCGACCCGAAACGGCCACGGTTTCTCTCATGGAGGAGCGGCTGCTGGATCGGCAAAGGATGATGAACCATGAACCCTGACGGTTCGCCCACATTTTCGGCGCTGGATCGCCACTTCGCCCGGTTGATGGGATCTCTGGCAAAGCACGATGCCGAGTCGGTCGCGCTGGCCGCCGCGCTGGCCAGCCGTGCTGTGGGAGAGGGCAGCGTATGCATGGATTTGACGCGATGGGCGTCGGCGGCGGTGGTTTTCGACGGCAGCACCGGTCGGTGTCCCGATGTGGGCACCTGGCGCGAGCAGCTGCTTGCATCAGGCATTGTCGGTGAACCGGGCGCTCATCGGCCCCTGATCCTCGATGGCGACCACCGGCTTTATCTCCGCCGCTATTGGTCCTATGAACAACGCACCGCGGATGCACTGCTGAAACGGGCCGGCGCATTCCATCCGCTTTCTGAAGACGCCCTCGGCGGGGCGCTGCAGCGTCTGTTCCCGCCGTCATGTGAGGGGCAAGAAGAGACCGACTGGCAGGTTGCAGCGGCGATTGTTGCGGCGGCAAAAGGATTGTGCATTCTCAGCGGGGGCCCCGGTACGGGGAAGACATACACGGCGGTTCGCATCATGGCGCTGCTGCAGGCGCTTTCCGACCGTCCGTTGCAGATGGTCATGGCCGCCCCCACGGGCAAGGCGGCCGGCCGTTTGATGGCTTCTCTGGCCGCCGCCAGTGGCTCGGCCGAGGGCGCCAAAGACCTGTTCGACGCCCTTCCCGACAAAGCCTACACCATTCACCGGCTGCTGGGGATTCGCCCCGGGGCGACGCGCCCGCGACACCATCGCGGGAATCCGCTGTCCGCCGACGTGGTGGTCGTTGATGAAGCCTCCATGATCGACATATCCCTGATGTGCCGCCTGCTGGAGGCCGTTTCCAAGCAGGCGACCTTGATTCTCATCGGCGATAGGGACCAGCTCGCGTCGGTCGAAGCCGGTGCGGTATTCGGTGATATCTGCCGCATGGACAGAGGCCGGTGTTTTTCAACGGCACTGAGACGCTTGCTGTCGTCATTCATGCCGCTCACGAACCTCATCGGGGAAGGGGAGGGCGGCCTTTCTGATTGCCTGGTATTCCTGGAACGGACCCATCGATTTGCCGCGCAGAGCGCCATGAGCCGCCTTTTCGACGCCGTCAACAACGGCGATGCAGGTTTGCTGAAAACCGCCTTGAGCGCCGGTCAGCCTGAAATTTCATGGCACCCCGCCATGGGGATCATGGAATATCACCACTGGCTGACCCCGCAGTTGACCCACCGCCGGATGACGCTGGCCTCACAAAACTCCCCCCGACAGGCAGTGTCACAACTTACTTCCTGGCAGGTGCTTTGCGCCCTCAACAAAGGGCCGTGGGGGATCGATGCCATCAACACGCTGGCATCATCGACGGGTGGACACGGGCGTTTTGAAGAGGGTCGATGGGCTGCTGGCATGCCCCTTCTCATACTGCAAAACGACTACGAACTGGGCCTGTACAACGGCGACATCGGCGTCATCATGGAAGACGTCAATGAGACGGCCGGCGGACTGTCCGCTGTGTTCAGTGCCGGTGAAACGCTGTTCACTGTCGTAGATCCGTCGCGGCTGCCGGCTCACGCACCGGCCTATGCGCTCACCGTGCACAAGAGCCAGGGATCGGAATTCGATCACGTGGTGATGGTCCTGCCGAATCCGGACCTTCCCATTTTGAGCCGGGAACTCCTTTACACCGGAATGACACGCGCCAAGAAATCCCTCACCGTCGTGGCGCCGGAAGCGGTACTTGATGCGGCAGTGGGCCGATCGCTTCATCGGCCGTCCGGACTCGGAGACATTTTGTGGGGGGCAGGCGTATGACCCTTCCCCCGGGTAACGCCGCCTGTCGAGAGGATTTTCAGGCATTTTGTGATAAGGCATGGATGTTGCTCATCGGTGGCTGCGAATTGCCGGACATCTTCAACTCTGCCAACGCTTAGAGAGAACGCTCGTGGCCATAGGATTTGAATCCATGAGGTGGATGGCCCGGGTGGCCGCAGTGTCGGGGTTTGGATTCGGTTTTTTGCTGGTATTCTCGCCGGAAAAGATCAAGCGGATTAACCAGGTGTTGAACCAGTGACACGACACCGATGCCGCCATCCAGATGATAAACAATACGATCCGGCAACATGTGGTGATTGCCGGTAGCAACTTCTGAATGGTTAAGGGAGAAGGAAACGTCAGCACTGCATCGAAGGGAGGAGAAAAAAACATGATTCGTACTTGTATGCGCAGCACCGGAAGATATCTTCCGCCTCGAATCGTCACCAACGAAGACATGTCTCAATGGATGGAAACCAGTGACGAATGGATTGAGCAGAGAACCGGCATCAAGCAGCGGCACTGGGTCCCGGAGGCCGGTGGGGTGGGACCGTCGGATCTCGGCCTTGAGGCATCCCGGATCGCCTTGGACCGCGCCGGCTGGCAGGCGGAGGATCTGGATCTCATCATCTTCGCCACCCTCAATCCGGACATTTTCTTCCCGGGATCCGCTTGTTTGCTCCAACACAAGCTGGGTTTGAGCGAAACACCCGCTCTGGATATTCGGCAGCAGTGTACGGGGTTCCTGTATGGGCTCCAGATTGCCGATGCGTACATCCGAAGCGGTATGGCCAAACGCATTCTCTTCGTCGGCGGTGAGGTCCACAGCACCGGGCTGGACATCAGCACCCGAGGCCGAGACGTGGCCGTGATTTTCGGCGACGGCGCAGCGGCAGTGTGCTTGGAGGCTATCGAGGCCGATGCGTCCGTTGGCGTCTTGGCCCATCAGCTGCACGCCCAGGGGGAATACGCCAAGAGCTTGATGGTGGCCGCACCCATGGCCGCTGCCAATCCCCGCATCGACGAAAAGATGCTCGAAGCGGGGCTCCATTTTCCCTCCATGGACGGGCGGACCATTTTCAAACTGGCAGTCAGCCGGTTGCCCGAAGTGACCGTGAGCGTGTTGAAAACCGCCGGGCTTTCAGTGTCCGAAGTGGACCTCTTCATTCCGCACCAGGCCAACCTGCGCATCAACCAAATGTTTCAAAAGACCCTGAAATTGCCGGAGGGAAAAGTATTTAACAACATTCAAAAATACGGGAACACCACCGCGGCCACCATACCGCTGGCCTTGGACGAAGCCATGGAGCAGGGGCTTGTGGGCAAATCCGGTGACGTCGTGGCGTTTCTGGGTCTTGGCGCCGGGCTCACCTGGGGCGCCTCCGTCTATCGCTTCCCCTGATCAGGGCATCCTCGGGAATAAACCGCCGGCAACCATGCAATGAGTTATCCGCGTGGCATGAGAATGACTTTGCCACGGGCGCGTTTGGTCTCTAAGTAGGCGTGGGCCTTGGCGACTTCCGTCAACGCATAGCGGCGGTCGATGACGGGGCGCAGTCGCCCGTAGTCCACGAGTTCCCCCAAATGGGCGATGTCATCGGATCGGGAAACGACCACGACCATCCGTGCCTTTCGTGAGCAAAACCACCGTGTCCGCCACTGGTCCCAGACGATGCGCCATCCGGGTACGGTGGTGATGTAAACGCCTTTTTCTGAAAGCAGATGACTGACGCGGCCGAAAGAACGGTTGCCGAACACATCAAAGAACACGTCGAACTGGTCCGCTATCGTTTCAATATCCGTCTGCTGATAGTCTATGACCCGATCGGCGCCAAGGGACGTGCAAAGCCGGCAGTTCCGTTCACTGGACACCGCGGTGGCATGGGCACCCAGTATTTTTGCCAACTGGATGGCGAAGGTCCCGACGCCCCCCGACGCCCCGTTGATGAGCACCTTGTCGCCTTCCTGAACGTTGCCGATGTCGCGCAAGGCCTGGAGTGCGGTCTGGCCCGCCAGCGGCACGCCGGCAGCGTCGTCGGGTTTTAAACGCGGCGGAATCGCTGCGCATTCGGTCGCTTTGACTTTCACGTACTCCGCATAGGTGGCGCCCCGCCATCCGTTGATCATGCCGAACACATAGTCACCCAGTTTAAGATGGCGAATGTATTTTCCGCGCTTCACCACCACTCCGGAAAAGTCATATCCCAGCTGCATGGGAAACCGGTGCCCGGTAAACAGACGAAACTTTCCCCTCCGGACCAGAATGTCCTTGGGATTGATGCCTGCCGCTGACAATCGCACCAATACCTCATAAGCACCGACCTCCGGCAGCGGCAGCGTTCCCATGGCCATGACGTCCGGTGGCCCGAACCGGCCAATCGTTACGGCATTCATCATGGATTGGGTGCGGTCTTTCATAAATAATCTCTCACACGGGTATCCGCGCCGCAGCAGGCTGTTGACGACGGCTTTTCGGCCTAAAATCCGCCCTTGTCCAGCATGTCGAGATACCGCGCGACGATGGCTGAGGATACATCATAGCGATGGTCCGCGTTCTCGTTTTTCAAAGCCATCTGATGGCGGATATCCGAAGCGGTCACTTTCCCCAGTTCAACCCCGAATTGATCAAAGGGATTGATGTCCCAAAGAAACGCTTCGTACACCGTGCGGGCTTCGTAAAAGGACAACAGGCGGCCGATGTTCTCCGGAGAAAGCGATTCGAGAACAATGGTGGACGACGGGCGGTTGCCTGAAAAAGCCCGGGCCGGCGGCGCATCGGGCTTGCCCACGGCCAGTGCCATGGGCTGCGCCAGCAAATTGGCCCAGAGTTCCTGGTGATTCGTCACGCCGCGGGAGGTCTCGACGTATGACGGGTAGGCCGGGTTGAGGACGCCGATGAAATCGATGGGCAGAGGGCGCCCCTGGTGGGCGAGCTGAAAATAGGAATGCTGGGCATTGGTGCCCGGCTCTCCAAATATAAAGGGGCCCGTAGCACTCGACACCGGGCTGCCGTCCATGCGCACCGATTTGCCGTTGCTTTCCATGTTGAGCTGCTGAACGTGTGCGGGAAGTCGGCTCAACGGGGCGGCGTAGGGGACGATGGACAGGGCCGGGTAGTTGAGAAAGCTGGTGTTCCAGAGGGTGAGCAGCGCCGCCACGAGGGGAAGGTTTTCCCTGACGGGCGCGGCGGCGGCATGCTGATCCATCTGTTCGGCGCCGTTTAACACGCCTTCGAACACCTCGTAACCGAAGACGATGCTCAGGGGCACACCGCCAACGGCCGACGTCACGCTGTAGCGCCCTCCGATAAAGTCGAACATATGAAAGGTGGCCAGCACCGGCCGCTGCGGGTCGTCGCCCGGCGATCCCTTGGCGGTCACCGTGACCAGGTGCTTGGCGGGATCGAGGCCTGCACCGCGCATGAGCGCTTCGGCCTGGCGCGTGTTGGCCAGCGTCTCCGCGGTGGTGTAGCTTTTGGAGACGATCATCCACAGGGTTTCTTCAAGGTCTATCCCCCTCGCGATGGCGCCGAAATTGTTGATGTCAACGTTGGAGAGAAAGGACAGGCGAAACCGCGGGTCGGCCATGCGGTTGAGGGCCTCGGCGATGAATTCGGTGCCGAGGTAGGAGCCGCCGATGCCCACCACCACCACGTGCCGAAAGGGCTTGCCGGTTGATCCGGTGATGCGGCCGTCTCGAATGCCCCGGGAGAACGATTTCACCTGTTCGCGAACTTCGGCGAGGGCGGCAACGGCGTCCACCCCGTCCACCCGCACGGGGTCCGAAGAAAAGCCTCGGCAGGCCGTATGCAATGCGGCCCGTCCCTCGGTGGCATTGATCTTTTCCCCGGCCATCATTTCTGCGAAACGCGTTTTGACGGCTTTGGCAGCGGCCAGGTCGGCAAGGGAGGTCATGATGTCTTCGGTGATCCGCTGGCGTGAAAAATCATAGAACAGGCCGCCGCCTTTCAATGAAAACCGATCGATCCGATCCGGTTCGGCGGTGAGGTGCCGAAGATGGCGGTCCGGTCGGTCCATGCCCTCGGCTGCCGATGCGATCTGCTGCCAGATGGCGCTGCTGTCTGTTGGTGTGGGCGTCATGAAGTTCTCTTCCTCTCTCCGGCAGCGCCAGATTCCGGTCACTTTCTCCGTGTGCAGGAAACGCAATCCGTCAAGGCGGTATGGATCATGTCCAGCCACCGGCAGGTGGCCATGCACTTGGGGAACCGGGGTCTGAACTCACACCCCTTGCAGGGGCTTTTTACCAGGGTGCCCACTTCGAAGTCGAACCGGTGTCGATAACCGTAACGTTTGGTATTTGGGTTCACTCGACGTCCCCAAACCGTTCCCAGTGGAATGTTAGTGGCGATATCAAAAATGATGAAACGGTAAAAAGTAGCAAAAAGGCCGATTTCGTAACATGTTCGAGATACGGCTTGCGAATCCTGAAAAATGCGGCGTACTTACAGTACGCCGCCATGACGAAGGATGACGCGTAACGCAGAT
>CAYUOU010000060.1:0-25480 GCA_964446485.1 uncultured Desulfobacterales bacterium
GTCCGTTCCGGCCACGACGGAGCGTGGCCCTCCAGAAGGCCAACATGACGTCCCACGGGTGGAGGGATGCGTTTCATCGCGTCCGCCGGTGCGGTTTACCATTGACCGGTCTCATGTTGTCTTCGTCCGTTTCGGCCACGACGGCGCGTGGCCCTCCAGAAAACCAACCATAGGCCTTGGGTGGAGGGACGCGTTTCATCGCGTCCGCCGGTGCGGTTCACCATTGGCCGGTCTCATGGCTTCTTCGTCCGTTTGCGGCCACGATGAAACGTGGCCCTCCAGGAAAACCAACATGACGTCCCATTGGTGGAGGGATGCGCTTCATCGCGTCCGCCTTTCGGCCACGATAAAACGTGGCCCTCCAGGCATATTCACCCTGCCGGGTTGAGCATAGCCCCGCAGGCCTCGCACCGGTATCGGGGTGTACCGGCACTGTCTTGAACGACATCGTCGAAGTCGTAGCGCCGCACGCCGCTCACATCGAAGCATTCCGGACAGTACCCGTCGCCGAGTTCTTCTGCAGACAAGGTGAGGTGGCAGTGACGGCAGCGCCGCTTTTTCGGCGCCTCGGGGAGCAGTACAATCTCGGTATGCGGGCAGTCTGTCATCGTCAGTCATCAATTCGGGTTGGGCAGCGCCTTCAACACATCGGCAATAAACGCATTGGTGTCCCAGGCCGCCCGGTTGGACGTTGCCCCGAAACGCACGAGAACGGCCTTTCTTGATGGAATGATAATCACTTTTTGTTCCTGGAACCCCTGGGCTGCGTAGGCATCCCGGGGGGCATCGGGCCACAGGCGGGTTTCAGGATGGCCCGGCAAATCCCCATTTGAGCCATCGTTTCATGAATCATCCCCCATGTGTCTTCGGTTGGCGCCCCTTGATGCATGCGAGTGCATCGGCGGCGGCTTCAGCGATTTCCGGTGGCATGTGCTTGCCCGTCAGTGCCTCCAGCCGTGTTGTCTGCCGCCCGTCACCGGTTTCGCCGATGACGTGCAGCAGGTCGCCTTTCACGGTGTCGGCGGCGTCTTTGAACAGGGGCCAGATGCGCTCGGCCGCGGCGGCCCCCAGATCCGGGCGGAGCGCCTGAAAGTGCTCCATTACCACCATGGCGCCCAGCCGGATCGGCCATTTTTCGTGGGCCAGCAGCGGCAGGATGCTGTCGAAGACCGCCCCATGGTCGGCCATCATCTGTGCCACGGTGGATGCCATGCCGTCTTCGATGATGCCCCGCAAGGTGTCCGGCCCCAGGCGTGTCGGCTCGCGATGGCACATGACGTCCACGACTTCGTCGGCACGGATCGTTCCCGTCCACCGGAACCCGCCGTCGAGGACCACGGTGGGTGCCGTGCGGATATCCCTGGCCGCGGCGATGTCGGGAAACAGCGCGCCATCGATAATCGAGAGCCGCAGGGGCCCGTCGGTGAAGGCCGCGGGGAGGAGCGACGACACGGCCGTCGGGCAAAACGGGCAGTGCGGGGTGATGAATATTTCCAACCGTGCCAGCAAAGGCATGGCCGACAGCCGCTCCCGGAGGTGCGGGGCCAGTTTCGGCAGGCTGCGTTCCGGGTTTAACAGCGCCGACAGAAAGGGCGGCAGCTCAGGGCCCAGGGGAATGGCCAGGTAGTGAAGCCGATCGCTGAGCACCAGCGCCGGCGGATCCGTGTCGATGTCTGCGGCGCGGCGGTTGACGCGTAGCTGCGGAAGATGGCCCGCCAGCGCCTCGGCGTAGGACAACAGGTCGGCGCTTTGTGGCGCCGGCGTTGTTCGAACGGTGAGCTTCACCGGATTAGCGGTGGCTTCTTGCCACTGGTTCAGCAGATTCAGATCGCTGGGTGAGAACATGGCGCTGCCTTGGGAAACGGTGGGAATCGGGAATGCTCACCATGGGAACGGTTGTTTTCCGCCGGGGTTGCCAGGGCAAGACGCGCCTCGGTGGAGCAGAAAACTGACTCGCCGGCGGACGGTGTTCGGTGCGTCATCAGGACAGTCGATCCCAGAAGTCTTCGCCGCGCTGCTGGCGGGTGTCTTTATCGCTGCCCCCGGTGCGGGTGCCGGGGCCGCCGGCCATCGGTCGCGGCGCCTGGCCCAGCAGCCGGGCAACGCGCTTTTCGATGGGCGGGTGCGTGGAGAACAGCGCCGCCATGCGCTGCCCGCTCAGCGGGTTGACGATGAACATGTGTGCGGTGGACGGATTGGCATTCATGGGGATGCGCCGGCTGTAGCCGCCCAGTTTTTCCAGCGCCCGCGCCAGCCCCCTGGGCGAGCCTGCAATACTGGCACCGGTGGCGTCGGCAAGGTATTCCCGTGATCGTGAAATGGCCATCTGGATGAGCCCTGCAGCCATGGGGGCGATGATGGACATGACAATGAGTCCGATGCCGCCCATACCGCCCTCCTCGTCGTTGGAGCGCAAACCCCCGAAAATGGCAGACCAGCGCGCCATGCTGGCCAGCACCATGATGGCGCCCGCCAGGGTGGCGGCAATGGAGCCGATGAGGATGTCGCGGTTTTTGACATGGGCCAATTCATGTGCCAGCACGCCGGAAAGCTCTTCTTTGTCCATGAGCCGCAACAGCCCTTCGGTGACGGCCACGACGGCGTGCTCGGGGTTTCTGCCGGTGGCAAAGGCATTAGGGGTGTCCTGGGGGATGACATACACCCGCGGCATGGGCAAACCCGCGTTTCGGGAAAGTTGCTCCACAATGCGATAGACTTCGGGCGCCTGGACGGGGCTTGCCGCCGTTGCCCGGTACATCTTGAGCACGATCTTATCGGAGTACCAGTAGCTGGCAAAATTCATGACACCGGCAAAGACCAGCGCCAGGATCATCCCCTGGCGACCGCCCATGGCCTGGCCGATCCAGACGATGACGGCCGTAAGGACGGCCAGGAGGATTGTGGTGCGAAGTTGGTTGCCCATGGTGATTCTGACTCCCTTTCAATGATAGGGTGTGCCTCGCTGGCACACTTTCCGCGCATGCGTGAATCTGCTGCGATGACGCTGCAGCCCACCGGCAGCGTGGTTCACTATATAGGCTTAACGGACCCGTTTTCAAGGGGCGTATTGTTGACACCGGCCTGGGGGCTTAACTATACTGCGCGCCGACGTCGAGGTTTTCCTGCAGCTGTGCGGCGCGCAACGATCCGCTCGCGCCATCGCAGGGAGGCCAGGTGCATTATCGACGGCCCAGCGCCCTGCGCGCAGGAAAGGAAGCCTTTTCATGACACTGACGCCCCTAACCGCCGTTTCTCCAGTGGACGGCCGCTACCGAAGGGCCACCGCCCCCCTGGCCGACTATCTCTCCGAGGGCGCGCTGATCCGGTACCGGGTCGCCACGGAGATCGCCTATTTCATCGCCCTGTGCGACATCCCCCTGCCGCCGCTGGCCGGCGTCACCGCATCACAGCGGGAAGCGCTTCAGAGAATCCTTTCGGTATTCAGCGAAGCCGACGCCCAGGCCGTGAAAGCCATCGAGGCGACCACCAATCACGACGTCAAGGCCGTGGAGTATTTTCTCAAGGAAAAATTCGAGGCCATCGGTCTCGGGGACTGCAAGGAGTTCATCCATTTCGCCCTGACCAGCCAGGACATCAACAATACCGCCTTGCCGGCGTCTTTGCGGGATGCGTGGCAGGAGGTCATGCGACCGTCGGCGATCGAGGTTGTGGACAGGCTCGCCGCCATGGCCGTGGACTGGGCGGATGTGCCCATGTTGGCCCGGACACACGGCCAGCCGGCATCTCCCACCCGGTTGGGAAAAGAACTGCGGGTCTTCGTGGAACGGCTTCGCGGGCAATTGACCCTGGTGGACGCCGTCCCCTTTACGGCGAAATTCGGCGGCGCGACGGGCAATTTCAACGCCCACCACGCCGCCTATCCAGATGTTGACTGGGCGGCCTTTGCCGATCGTCTGGTCGGCGACCGCCTTGGGCTGGTCCGCACGCCCTGCACTACTCAGATCGAACCCTATGATCATCTGGCCGCATTCTTCGATGGGCTCCGGCGCATCAACACCATTCTCGAGGACCTGTGCCGGGATTTGTGGACCTACATTTCTATGAATTACTTCCGGCAGCGGGTTGTGGCTACCGAGGTGGGCTCCTCCACCATGCCGCACAAGGTCAATCCCATCGATTTTGAAAACGCCGAAGGCAACCTCGGCATCGCCAATGCCGGGTTTTCCCACCTATCCCGCAAACTGCCCGTCTCCCGTCTGCAACGGGATCTCACCGATTCGACGGTGACCCGCTTTATCGGTGTGCCCCTCGGGCATATGCGCATTGCGCTGCTGAGTCTGCGGCGGGGCTTGGACAAACTGACCTTGGACGGCGAGGCCCTGGCACGGGATCTCGATGACAACTGGGCCGTCGTCACCGAAGGCCTCCAGACCATCCTGCGCCGCGAAGGGTATCCGGCGCCCTACGAAGCCCTCAAAGCCCTGAGCCGGGGCAATCGGGCCATCGACAGGGGCGCCATCGGCGCCTTCATCGACGGTCTCGACATCGCCGATGCGGTAAAGAACGAGCTTCGGGCCCTCACCCCTGAAACCTACACCGGCATCAAAGTGTAGGCGTTGCCGTGATGGGCGTGGCCGCTATTTGTGTGCCGGGTTCAGGCATGCACGCATCCGAAATGCCCAGTTCATTTTTTGGTAATTGGGTATTGAACCACGGGGTTCCACCCGACGTTGTTTTCCGTTCGATGGGTTGCGCTGCGCTCCACCCATCCTACGCGCTGGCGTCTATTCTGGAACCGGGTGTGGCGGGGGGAGCGTCACCGCGATGTCGACCGGCAGGATGTTCGGCGGGCCAATGCTTCGACAGGCGCGTTCTTTTCTTTGCTTGCCCGAAAATGACAGATCTCAAAAAGTCAAAATTCTCCAAATTGTCATTCCGAGGCACTTGCACGTTACGGCATCTTTTGAAGGGCGGCCTGATAGGCTTCGGTGATTTTGATGAACCGCTCGTGGTTTCCGCCGTGGTCGGGGTGGGCCGACAGCGCCATGCGTCGAAAGTGCCGCGTCAACTCGCTGCGGGACATGCCCCCCAGCCGGTCTTCCGACAGCCCGAGACGGTCGCTGATTTCCTTTTTGGCCAGTTTGGCCGGACGCGGCGGGAATCGGAAATACCGACGGCTGTCGATAAACTCACGCACATAGTCGTTCATGAAATCCCGGCGCGGGAAGGGGTTGTCGAAGTACATGATGGCGTAGCGGTAGAGGTAGGGATCCAAGCGGTCTTTCAAAGAAAACCCCCGCCAGAAGGCTTCGTCGCTGTGGAGCCGACACAGGTCCGAGATGAAGTGCGCGTCCATTTCCACTGGATCCATGGCCGAGGGAAACCGTGTTGCCATGGGGTGAAGGAAGTGGCGCTGGAGATCGAACACCGTGTAGACATAGTGCCGGCGCTCGGTGGGTTTCAAAATGAGCTCCCACTGAAGAAATTTCTGCTCCATCTCGTCTCGCGACTGCCGGCGGAGACGATTGAAGAATTTCTCCGGTACATTGCCGATGGCCGAGCCGTCCACGCGGCCGCACTTGAGGTAGTGAAACCGGCGCTTGTCGAAAAGGTGGAGGGGCCTTTTTGTGGCCGGCGGTTTTGCCTGGCTGCGTTTTCGATGGTGAAAATGGGACAGCGCTCTTCTGATATCCGGGCGTAGAAATGGCCAGAAAAGATCTTCCAGTTCGTCGGTGGATGAGCTGTGTCCGGCGGCGAACAGCGCCTCTTCCAACTCTTCAGAGAAGTAAAAGGCATTGCCGCCGGGGTAGATGATGAAACGGTCCGGATCGTCGCCGAGGTCGAACACATCCCGACTGTAGAAAACGCCATCCTGACGGTAGGACTCCCTCAGCGAAAAGTTGGTGGATCGATGGGTTGTCACGCGGGCCAGATACATGATCACGCCTCATACACACTAGTGGACACCAGCCTCGTTATGATGGCGCCTCCTGCGGCGTTGTCAATCCATGCCGATGTTTTTCAGGTACCCGTCCATGACCCGCTGTGGATCCATCGCGAGCAGGGCGGCATAGGTTTTGAGGAAATTCTTCAGGAACAGCGGCGAGGGCAGGTTGGCGGTGTCGTCGGATTCGATGGCTGAGATAATCGACACGCTGATGCGTGTGGCGTTGTAGATTTCCTCACACGTGATACCGAGGGCCTCTCGAATTTGGCGCAGGTCGCTGCCGCTGATGCGGTCCTTTTCGATAATCGCTTGGGCCTGTCGACGAAAACCCGCCGTCCCCGCCGTGGCGCGAATGCGCTTCTTGACGCTGTCGGTGCCGGCGGCGGTGGTTGGGTCGATGATGGGGCTCGGGACTTTCTTCCTTGGGGCGCCGTTGACCGGCACCTCCGTCGGCAGTTTGCCTTCCCGAATGAGTTGTGCGTCGTACTCCCGGCGCAGATCCGGGTCCACCAGCGTATCGAAGGCCTCGGTTAACCTGTCGAGGATGATTTTACGCTGACCCGGCTCAAACAGGGTGTAGGTGACCAGCGCGTCCTCGCCGTACAAGGCATTGGCATCGGCGTAGGCCTGTCGAATTTCATAGACGGTGGCCGTTGCGGCCACCTGCAGCACGTCGTAGTGCGTTTCTCCCAAAGACACTTTCATCCAACGGCCTTTGCGGGTTCTTGGGCGTGAGCGGTTCGGCTGATGATCTCTCCGGCGATGTTTCTCAGATCCACTGCAGCCGTGGTGTAAGGGTATTTGTGCACGTAGAGGGATCGGGACAAAATACTGTCATGGACCCGGTCGTCATAGTTGACGATGCCCAAGGCATCGAATCCGCTGTAGAAATGGCGGCCGCACACCATTTTCAGTTTGTCGCCGATACGTGCGTCATTGGTTTTTCGGAACTGGTTGATGATCAGATGAAAGGTAAAAGATGACAGGTGCCGCTGCATGAGGTCTTTTTTGCCGGGGTCATAGCGCAAGATGCGCTCGATGATGTCCGGCGAATTGAGGGCGCCGTTTTGGGCCATGTCCACCGATTCACGAACGATGGCATGAAACTCGTGCTGCTTGATGAGTTGTTTGAGCATACGGATGGTCACCGACCGTATGAAGCGGATTGTGTTCTCGATGGCAGTGGGCTCCGGCGTCATCACCACAGCGCCCCGACTGTCGCTGAGGAAGAAATCCAGGGTGTTGAAATGGGTGCCGGCGCCAAGGTCAAGCAGCACGTAGTCGGCCTCCAGCCGGCGGACGGCATTGATGATTTTTACTTTTTGCTGATGGTGCAGATTGGCCACTTCCGTGGTGCACAGGGAGGAGCTGATCAGTCGAAGATTCGGGATGGCGGTCGGGACGGCAACCTCCGACAGTTCCGAAGCGGATTTCTGAATAAACTGCTGAAGCCCCGTTGTGGGCGGCGGCAGGCCCAGGAGCGTGTGGAGGTTGGCAGCGCCCAGATCCAGATCCACCAGGATGACGGATTGGTGCAGTTTGGCAAGAAACGCCCCCAGGCTGGCTGCGACGAAGCTTTTGCCAACGCCGCCTTTGCCGCCGGCAATGGGAAGGATGGTTGATGAGGGCGTTGGTTGAGACATGTGCTCTACGACTCCGTATGGCGTCTTTTTGAAGTGGCTGACACGCTGATCGGCCGGTTACTGCCCCCGGGCGGCGTCGAGCACTTGCCGAAGCGTATCCGCCAGCTCGGATTTGACCACCGGTTTGAGCACCAGCCGGCGGATTCCGATTTCCATCGCCTGCTGCTCGCTGATCAGTTCACTGAAGCCCGTACAGAGGATAATGGGCACGTCCGGCCGGATTTTGAGCATCTCTGTGGCCAGATTGTCGCCGGTGAGTTTGGGCATCGTCAAATCGCTGATGACCACGTCGAAACTATACGGGCTTTCATCGAAGCGTTCAAGGGCTGAAATGCTGTCGGTAAAGGCCTGGACGTCGTAGCCCAGCAGGGAGAGCATTTGCTGGAGCATGCGAACGATCTGTTCTTCGTCGTCCACCACCATGACGCTTTCACGCCCCCGCTGGGCCGATATCGGGCGCAGTTGTGCCTCATGCGCCACTTTTTCGGTGCGTGGCAGGTAGATGTCCACCAGGGTGCCGCTACCGGGCGTGCTGTGGATCTCGATGCGGCCGTCGTGACTGTTGACGATGCCATGGGCGACGGCAAGCCCCATTCCGGAGCCTTCCCCCGGTTGCTTGGTGGTGAAGTACGGTTCGAAGATGCGATCCAGCGTCTCTTTCGACATGCCGCAGCCGGTGTCGGAAATGCTGAGCTTCAGATACACCGGCGTTCCACCGGCGACGTCTCCCGCCGGCCCACCGGCAGGACCGTTCACTTCCCTCAGGGAAACGGCGAGGGTACCGCCGCCGGTCTGCATGGCGTGAAATGCGTTGGTGCACAGGTTCATGACCACTTGCTGAATTTGGGTGGGATCGGCCAGCACCGGGCCGGCGTCCGCGTCGGTGTCCTGCCGGATGTCGATGGTGCTGGGCAGCGTCGCGCGCAGCAGCGTCAGCGATTCCGTTAGCAACGGCTGCAGCTTGACGGGGATACGCCCCGGTGGGGTCTGTCGGCTGAAGGTGAGGATCTGCTCAACCAGCCGGCGTGCGCGCTTGGCCGCCGTCAACACTTCTTCGAGGTTCTTCTTTTCGGTGCTGCCCTCGGAGAGCGTGTCCATCGTCATCTCGGTATAGCCGATGATGGGGTACAGGATATTGTTGAAGTCATGCGCCACGCCGCCAGCCAAAGTGCCGATGGCCTCCATTTTCTGGGAGTGCCGGATCTGCTTTTCCAACTTCGCCTTTTCCCTATCGTGTTCCCGAAGGGCGGTTTTCATGCTGGCGAAGCTGTCAGCCGTCTCCTGGATCTCCGTGTAAACGGTTTTCACCTGGGCCGTGGGGTTGAGATCCTGCCGCCGGATAGCTTGCGCCTCCTTTTCCATTTCCGCCACCGGGCGGATAATGCTGCCGGCGAAGAAGAGGGCGCCCACGGTCGCCAGCGCCGACACGGCAATGGTGACCATGATGTTGAACACCCGATTGTCTTTGATTTCTCCGAGATAATCATCCTCCGGGAGATAGACGCCGATAACCCAGGGCCAATGCTTGTCGGGAAAGGGGGTGAACATGGCATTGTATTCGTGCCCTTCGTGGACGAACTGGGCGAATTGGGGCGCGTTGATGACCAATCTGCCCTCGGCGTCCTTGTCCCAGGCAACGGCATTGAAGGCCTTGCGACTGAGGGGATCGTCGATCTCGTCGATTTTTGCCAGGCGGGTACGGCCGGGGAAGGCCGCGTTTTCCAGAGTGATCTTCGAAAGGTCGGGGAAGGCCACCACATCCATATTCCGATTGAGCATGAAGGCGCGGCCGCTCTTGCCGATGCGCAATTTGGCCATGAAGGTCGACAACTGGTCGATTTCGATGTCCACGCCCACGATCCCCTGCAACTGATGTTGCCGGCGGTAGACGGGTCCGGCGATGGTGATGCCCGGCTTTTGGCTGGTGAAAAAGACGTAGGGATCGGTCCAGACGATGGCGCCCAGGTTCTTTGCCTTGATGTACCAGGGGCGCTGGCGGGGATCATAGGCGTCGTTGGGATCGGTTTCTTCCCGCAGGAAATTCAGCTTGTCGTCGAAGTAGGACAGCCGCACCGTCCGCTGCCCGTCCGCGTCCTGAATGGTTTTGGTGCGAAAACCGGACCCCGCTGCTGCCGGATACCGACTGACGTAGTAAAAATTGCCGTTGGGCATGCCGAAGTAAATCCCGGCAAAGTGGGGATAAATGGCCAATTGATCGAAAAAATAGCGCTCCAGCGCATCCACCCGGTTGCGCTCGGAGCCCACCACCTCTGCGGTGATGAGCCGCTTGGTGAGGTGCGCGGCCCCCTGGGCAAGGTCCAGGTGGTGGTGGGCCTGGGCCACGGCGAATTCGGCAATGTTGTCCATGATGTCGCGGGCGTGCCCCATGAGCACGCGCTGGGACGTGAGAAAGGCGCTGGTCACCGTAATGGCCTGGAGCCCCCAGATGGTGATGAGGAGACCCACGATGAGGGCCCAGCGAATAGACATTTTCATGGATGTGCCCCGTGTGAGATGTCGGTTCCTCCAAATTCGATGCCACCCGAATTGAACAATACGATTGTTGCAGTGACGGCGCGCTGTAAACGGCACACAGCTTCGCTGCATAGCACATTCCGCTGCTCTGCCACAAGAAGGCCAGAACCCTTGTCAGGGCTCGAGAATGCCCTGCAGCTGGGTCAATCGGGTGTTGAAATGGGCGATGGCATCGGCGACGGGTTCCGGCCGTGACATGTCCACCCCCGCCGTCAACAGGGCATCCAAGGGGTATCGGCTGCCGCCGAGAGAGAGAAATTTCAGATACGCGGCCTTTTCGTTGTTCCCCCCGTCAATGATCCTTCGTGCCAGAGAAATGGCCGCACTGATCCCGGTGGCGTATTTGTAAACGTAGAACGCCGAATAAAAGTGCGGAATGCGAAAGCACTCCAGCGTCAGGAGCGGGTCGAGGGCGACGTGGCTTCCGAAGTATACCGCCAGCAGGTCCTTGTAGATGTCCCGGAAGGTGTCCACGGTCAGGGGGTGATCCTTTTCGGCGGCATCGTGGACTTGCTGTTCGAATTCGGCAAACAGGGTTTGCCGGTAGAGGGTGGCCCTGATGTTATCGATTTCGCGATTCAGTACATAGGCACGCATGCGGGGGTTGTCGGCGTAGCGGGCCAGCAGGTGGTGGCACAGGAGGGTCTCGTTCAGGGTCGAGGCCACTTCCGCCACGAAAATGGCGTACCCGTGGTAGACATAGGGCTGGGACCGGTTGGACAGGTAGGTATGCATGGAGTGGCCGGCCTCATGAATCAGGGTGTAAAGGCTGTTGATGGCGTCATCCTGGTAGTTCATGAGGATATAGGGCGGCGAGTCGTAGCATCCCGATGAATAGGCACCGCTGCGTTTCCCCCGGTTTTCGTAGCGATCCACCCATCCTCCCAGAAGTCCCTGCCGCAGGGTGTTGGCATAGTCCGCCCCCAGGGGTGCCACGGCGTCGGCGCAGACGTCTACGGCCTCCTCGAAGGACATGGAGAAATCGACATCGTTCACCAGGGGGACATAGGTGTCATAGATCTGCAGGTCCTCCAGCCCCATGAGTCGCCGCCGGAAGGCCAAGTATCCGAATAGCGGTTCACGGTTGTCGCGTACCGTGGATACCAGGTTGTCATAGACGGCGGCCGGCATGTGATCCGGGAAAAGGGCCGCCGAGCGGCAGCTGTCGTGGTTTCGCGCCCGGGCGTAGAAGACGTCCTTCTTCGCGGATGCGGCCAAGGCGGCGGCCAGCGTGTGCCGGTGGTTGTCATAGACGGCATAGTACTGCTTGAATGCTAGTCGGCGAATGTCGCGGTCCGGATTCATGAGAAAGGTGATGAAATTACCGTGGCTGAGTTCCTGCACACCGCCGTCGGCAGTGGTGATGGTGCCGAAATGCAAATCCACGTTGTCCAACTGGCCGAAAATCTGGCCGGCAGCCTGGCTCATCTCCATGCTTTTCGCTAGAAGCGCTTCTTCCGAATGGGAGCGGGTGTGGGGGGCGTAGCGCAGAATGGTTTCCAGGTGAAAGCGGTACGGGGCCAGCGCTTCGTGCTCCAGGAGGGCGGCCATGCGTGTCGCTGGAATGGCGGCGAGTTCGGGTCGAAAGAAGCTCGATTGCTCCGCGGCCCGGGCGTAAAGACTGGACGCTCGCTGGTAGATGCCCAGGGTGTGGGAGTTGGATTTGTCTTCGTCGGATCTCAAATGGGCGTAGGTGTAGAGCCGGCTCATGTCGCGGGACACGGCCAGGTCGAATTCTATTGCTTCACGAAGCATGCGTGGGGACTGATCCAGTTTTCCGCGATAGTCGCTGTAGGCGGCAAGCTCGGCGGAGACCCGGTCATAAAGTGCCTCCCAGTATTCGTCGGCGGCGAACAGCGGTGAGAGATCCCACTGGTGGTCGGGCCGTACGTCCTTTCTTTGGGGCACGGTGTGTGTATTCATGGGGATATCCTGTATGCATCACCCGGAAAGGGCGCGGTCATTGGCGCGGAGTGCCGTAGCGGTTCTCGAACACCTTGTTGTGCAGAAGGCTGTCCGCCGGGTGGCCCGAGGGGGTTGCTGCCGGGTAACCGATGGCGACCATGGACAGCACCCGGCGGTCTTCGGGAAGCCCCAGCAGGCCGCGCACATGGGCTTCGGCCGATTCCCCCGTCTCGTGCTGGCGCAGCCGTAATTGGATCCAGCAACTCCCAAGTCCGAGGCTGTGTGCAGCCAGGTGAATGAACGTGGTGGCGATGGCGGCGTCCTCGATCCATACGTCGCAGCGCGCCGGGTCGGCCGCCACCACGATGGCCAGCGGGGCGCCGGCCAGAAATCCAGCCCCGTGCGGCTTGGCACGGGCCAGTGCGGCGATGGTGTCGAGGTCGTCCACGACGATGAACTCCCACGGGCAAAGGCTTCGAGATGACGGCGCGCGCAGAGCCGCTTCGATGAGGCGGTCCACTTTTTCCTTCTCCACTGGTGACGGTGTAAAGCGGCGGATGCTTCTGCGGGTGCGGATGAGGTCAAGAAACGGCATTGGGGATTCCTTTCAGAAAAAAACGACGGGGTATCACTCCTGAGATGACGGTGGCCGGGCGCACGCATCGGAACCCGTGACCGCCCAGGGCTGTTGGAAGCGCTGCGGCGCGGCGTGATACGTGCCGATGATGTCGACGGTGTCACAGAAGTATTCGAGTTCGTCCAGGGCGAGTTGGACATTCCCATCCCGGGTGTGGCCCTCCAGCGTGATGAAGAACTTGGCGGTCTCCTGGGAGACACCCACGGGGATGTAGCTTTCGAGCTTGATGAGGTTCACCTGATTGGTGGCAAAGCCGCCCAGCGCCTTGTACAGGGCGGCCGGGATATTTCTCACGCTGAACAGCAGCGAGGTGATCACGAGACCGTCGGCACGGTCCGGGTCGACCGGGCGCCGGGATATGGTCACGAACACGGTGGTGTTGTTCCGACTGTCCTGAAGGTCCGAGCGCACCCGGTCCAGGCCGTAGAGATCGCCGGCCAGGGCCGATGACAGGGCGGCCTTGCTGGGGTCCTGCCACCCGGCTACGTCTTTCGCTGCCAGGGCGGTGTCGGCGTAGTGGTGGACGCGCACCCCGAGGGCGCCGAGGCGGTCCCGGCACTGCATGAGCGCCTGGGGATGGGAGTAGACGTCGGTGATGTCGACGGGGTCGGCACCCGTCACGGCGAACAGGTGGTGAGCGATGGGTTGAAAATGCTCGGCAACGATGAAGACCTCGGCCTTGGGCCACAGGTTGTGAATTTCCGCCACCCTGCCGGCGTGGGAATTTTCAATGGGGATCATGCCCATCTCGGCCGTGCCGGATTGGACGGCGGCGAATACTTCCTCGAATGTGTGGCAGGGCAGGGTGGTCATGTTCGGGTAAGCTTTCCGACAGGCCAAATCCGTGTGTGCCGCGTGAACGCCCTGAAATGCGATGGCGGGTTGTTTCATGCAAAGCCTCATTCTGACAAAAAATTTTGGCGGCGGATGATGCCTAAACCATTCCCACTTCGGCGACGGCCCTTTCGATCTGTGCCACTCGGTCCTCGATGCTGCCGGTGTAGCCGATGGACAGCCTCAGCAGGCCGGGGCTTAGCCCCATCCGCGCTTGATCCTCCGGAGTGATCTCCGATGAGGTGGAAGACCCCGAACAGGACATGAGGGTGTCGAAATAACCCAACGATACCGCGATGAGACCGAATCGTTCGTGGTTCTGGAGCACCGACATGAGGGTTTCCGCCTGCTGGCGGGTGCCGCAGTCGATGGCCATCATGCCCCCAAAACCGAAGCCTTTGTTCATGACGGCGGTGATGGTGAGATGCTGTGGATGGCTCGTCAGGCCGGGATAAATGACGGGCAGACCAAGGGCCTGGAGACGCTGGGCGATGATCATGGTCCTGTGGGAGTGCTCCCGCATGCGCAGCGGCAGATGCGGCAGGCGCTGGATCAGGTCAAAGGCCACTCGGGGATCCATGGTCGGCCCGAGGAGCATCACCCGGCCGGTGTGCAGATCCATGAGCTTCAGCCGGAGGTCATCGCTGCAGCAGATGACGCCGCCGATCATGTCGCTGGCACCGTTGACGAACTTCGTCAGCGAATGCACCACCACATGGGCGCCGTGCTGGGCCGGAGAGATCATGATCGGAGAAAAGGTGTTGTCCACCATGAAGGTAATGCCGCGCGATTCGGCCAGCCGGGCCCAGGACGGCAGGTCGGCCACCTTGAGGGTTGGGTTGCCGATGGCTTCGGTGAACAGGACGCGGGTCTCCGGCCGAATGGCCGCTGTCAGGGCATTCAGATCGGTGGGGTCCACAAAGCTCGCCGTGATGCCCATCTGCGGAAGCAACTGTTCCAGCAGCGCGTGGGTCCCTCCGTAGACGGTGTCGCTGGAGACGATATGGTCACCGTGACGGCACAACTGGAGGAGGCTGCAGGCGATGGCCGACATGCCGCTGGCCGTGCAGACGGCGGCTGCTGTGCCTTCCATGGCGGCCAGGTAACGTGACAAGACGTCGACGGTGGGATTGAAATGGCGGCTGTAGAGAAAACAGCCCCCTTTGTCAGGGCCCCGAAGACCGTCGAAGATCTCCGGCATGGTGGCGGGGTCCATGACGGTGAAGGTAGACGAGCGCGATATGGAGGGGGCCACGCCGCCGTGCTCTCCAAATTCTCTTGTTGCCCGCCACAGTTCCTGTTCCGGATTGAATTCGATCATGCTCCGTTCTCCACTTCCTGCCGGGATGCGCTACCCGGCCGATTTCGGGTCATGCTCTCACAGTCCTAAATGACGGTCAAGCTGATGCCGTCGGGGCGCACGGGATTGTCAAAGTTGACCGGGTTCATTTTTCTGGAGGGCCACGCGCCGTCGTGGCCGCGTTTCGGACGCGAGAGACCGCGTCCCTCCAGAAAACCACGCCCTGTCGGGGATCGTAGTGACCGATAGCGTCGCCGACGCCATCGTGGCCGTCCACCTACCCACGGCCCCGTTACCGTTCAGATGAGACAAAAAGTCGGAGGTATTTGTATCCGGCTTTGATCTCCACCGGTCAAACGACTTTGACGGGGCCCCTTGTCGCCGCCCCGTTGTTTGGCCGCTTGGCTTGTGCTATAAGCGATTGCGCGCTTGCGCGACAAGGTCCGGCGCACCATTGGGTATCGGAAAGAAAGGATGTCAGAATGATATTTATCGGGCACTTTATTCATACAACCAACCAGGAAGAGATCGAAGAAGCCAATCGCCGCCACGGCGAGTTCAACATGATCACGGAAGCCGTCGGCCTGGAGCAGGCGCTCTTGATGTTTCGCGACCGTATCGTGGAGTACCGCCATAACAGTGACTTCTTCGAAGGCGAGTGTGCCGTCTACCTGGTTCAGCTCTTCGAATTCGATCGTTTTCCCCAGCACGCGGCCACGATGCTCAGTTACAAGTCCAGTGCCGGGGACCCCATGATGCCGTTTATCGGCTGTTCCGTCCCGGCCGGTGATACCGATGCCTGCCGGGTGTTCGACTGGAAAAACAACAACCCGGAAGTCGACGGTGAGCGCGAAAAACTCTTTCTGCGTTTTGGCGTCGACGAGGTTTGCGCCGTGCCCAGCCTCGCCAATTCAAAAGCGTGAAGGTCTGCACCCGCCCACAGCCGCCTCATTTCAATTCGCCGCAGCGCAGCGCGCGCCCCTGATTGGCCGCCCCCCCTCCCGGTGACGGTTGACGACCTTCAATCGGGGCGCCATCGGCCCTATCCATTTTCCTCACCGCCTTCGAACCGGTCGTTGACGCTGCGGCTCACCCGGCGTTTCTGCCCGAAACCAGCGCTGCGACCTCAGGCAGGACTTCGCCCGCGGGCGCCTGAATGAACTCGCCGCCGGGGCTTCCCGTTACCAGACGGCTGAACGGCGACGGGGCGATGTTGATTTCGATGATGGTCACACCACGCCGGGCCGCCAGGTAGACAATCCGGTTGGGCAGGTTGGTGGCGCCGGAGGTTCCTGCCACCAGCAGCAACGTTGCGCGACTGGCGGCACCCAGCGCCGTCTGCGCGCGGTAGTAATGCTCGTTGTAGATTTCATCGAACCACAGCACATGGGGCCGCCCCCAGCCGCCGCAGGACGGACAGTGCAATTGCGTGGTCTCGGCCTCGGTCAGTGGTGTGTCCCGGTCCCGTCGGGTGCCCGGCAAGGGCAGGGGGGTGATGCCGGGGGTGCATTCCCGGGCACAGCGCATGTATGAAAGATTTCCATGAATCTCGAGGGTCCGCGCATGGGTGTTGCCGGCCGCCAGGTGCAGACCGTCCACATTCTGTGTGATGAGGGTGAATCGCCCCCCCAGGCCGGCCTCCATCGCCGCAAGGGCCTCATGGCCGGGATTGGGAGCTGCGCTTCGGCAAAGGCCCAGGCGGTATAGATACCACTGCCACACCTTCTCTGGATATTGCCGAAACGTTTCCATCGTCGCGATTTCCTGGGGCTGATAATCCCGGCTGCCGATGCGCCAGAATCCATCGTTGCCCCGGAAAGTGGGGATGCCGCTCTCGGCGGACACGCCGGCCCCGGTCAGCGCTACCAGCCGGTGCCGGTGGGGGTCGAAGGTTCTCAGTGTCTGCGCGAGTGCCTCGGAAACCATGTGTCGTCGTGTCTTTCCCCCGGGTGCAGCGCCATGTTGCGCCACACTTGTTACACGTGCCCGGCACGTGCTATGAGGCCGCAGTTGCACGGCCGGCGACATTTCTGCCGAGCAGGCAATACCATCGAATCATGACAGACGACAACAACCATATTCCAAAAATCGTCGGGCGGGTCCATCTCATTGCCGCCTGCGGCACCGCCATGGGGGCGTTGGCCTGCATTCTCGAGGATGCCGGCATTACGGTCACCGGATCCGATGCGCAGGTCTACCCCCCCATGAGCACTTTCCTGGCGTCCCGGGGCATCCGTTTGCTGGACGGCTTTGATCCGGCCCATCTGACCCCGCGGCCCGATCTGGTGGTGGTGGGCAACACGGTAAAAGCAGACAACCCAGAGGCGGCGACCATGCGGGAAATGGGGATCCCTTACTGCTCGCTGCCCCAGGCCCTCAATCGGTTTCTGGTTGCCGAAAGAATCGCTTTGGTGGTGACCGGCACCCACGGCAAAACCACCACGTCGTCGCTTCTGGCATGGGTCCTTTACCAGGCCGGACTGGATCCTTCCTTCATGATCGGCGGCCTTCTCAAGAACTTCGACAGCAACTACCGGGTGGGCGGCGGGGCAATCGCAGTGCTCGAAGGTGACGAGTACGACACCGCCTATTTTGACAAAGGGGCCAAGTTCCATCACTTTCGGCCCGGCATCGCCATCCTCACCAGTGTCGAATTCGACCACGCCGACATCTATCGTGATCTGGACCATGTTTGTGAGGCTTTTTCCCGGTTCACCCGGGAGATCCCCGCCGACAGTCTTCTGATAGCCTGCGGGGGAGACGATACGGTCCGGCGGGTGACGCGGGAGGTTTCATGCCGCTGCGACACCTACGGATTCGATGCCGAAGCCGCCTGGCGCGTGGGAGACGTGATTGTCACCCCGCCCTGGACGCACTTTCGCCTGTTCCACCGCAACGCTCTCTTCGGCACGTTCCGCTCGCCCATGATGGGGCGCCACAACGTGAGCAACGCCGCCGCCGTGATTGCCGCCGGGGCCGATCTGGGACTAACGGCATCGGTGATGGCAGCCGCTCTGGAAACCTTTTCTGGGGTCCGCCGGCGGCAGGAAATCCGTGGGGTGTGCCGGGGCATTACGGTCATTGACGATTTCGCCCATCACCCCACCGCAGTGCGGGAGACCCTTGCCGCGGTGCGCCCCCATGCAGCCGGCGGCCGGCTCATCGCCGTATTCGAACCCCGCACCAATTCCAGCATGCGGCAGGTGTTCCAGGACGCCTATCGGGAGGTCTTCGACAATGCCGATCTGGTCTGCATTCGGCGGCCCTCTGCCTTCCATAAAGTCCCAGAAACAGAGCGCATGTCCTCCAACCGGCTCGTGACTGACCTCAACGACCGCGGCTTGGAGGCCCACCATTTTGAAGACACCGACGCGATCATTTCCTTTCTCGTCTCAATGTGCCGACCCGGCGACACGGTCCTCATCATGTCCAACGGCGGCTTTGACAACATCCACCAAAGGCTGTTGGAATCATTGGTAAATTAGTTTGGCAGGCGTGCCTGGGGCAAGGGCGAGAACTGAAGCGCTGTGGACAGGACCTTAAGGGGGGCTCGCCTGCTCGATTGGCAAAGAACGAAGGAAAGGCGTGTGATGATACACTCATGCGCGATAGTCCGCTATGTATTTCAGACAACCCCGGCATACCCACAACGCCTCGTCCCAGAGATGGATGGGGATCGTTGCGTCGAGTTCCAACAGATCCTGAACCTCGCTGAGCGCTTCGAACTCGTTGATGTGCGGGCAGGGGGTCGATTCGCTCAGGAATCGTCGGCACGTGGTGAAGGCGCGTTCCGTCATTGATCCCCCCCCCTTTGCAGATTTGGATAAGCGTATTATATTCTCATCGCAGCCGGGGACCGCGCCGGCCCAACGGGTACCGGGCGGCCCCCCCTGTAGATGCTGCTATCACCATCAGCATCTGTCTCCCTCCCTAGCCGAGCCACTCGCCAGGTGGCTCGGCTTTTTCAATGGATGGTGCGGCCCGCTGGCGGCTGCCGGGCGAAAAATCACCACCATGCCGACAGCCTAGCCATTGTTGTCCTGAATCTGAGAGAGGGTCTGGGAGATACGGCACTCATCGCCGTTCATGGCAAGGAGGACATCGTCCGGAAAGTGAATGGGGGCGCCGCCGGCCGCCATGACCTGATCCAGCAACGGGTGTCGCTGGTTGCGGTGAAGGCCATGAAGGACGTAATAGACCTCCTGGAGCGGTTTTCCGATGATGCGGCTTCGCTGCCAGCCGCACAGCCGCTCGGCCTCCTTGTTGTACAGCAGGACCCTCCCGTCAATATCCGTGCTGATGAACCCGTCGCCGGTGGACAATCCAAAGCACGGGCAGCACCATTATGGTGCTCGCAATGTAGCCAAGAAACAGCAGACCGAGCCGCCCCATGCGTTCCAGCCGTAATCGGGCTTGTGGAGATAGAGACGGTATTGGAACCGGTTGACTTTTGCCGCTGATTTCGTTAACCCGGCTCGATAGAAAGGTTAACGAAAATGGTCACCCCACGACGCGCTGCCATCATCGACATGCTGAAATCCGCCGACGGCGTGATCTCCGGCGAAATCATCAGCACCCGCCTGGGGATTTCACGGACCGCTGTATGGAAGCAGATCCGGGGATTGCGGGAGATGGGGTATCCCATCTCCGCCACTGCCAACGGCTATGTGCTGGCGTCGACGGGCGACCTGCTCTTTCCGTGGGAGTTTCCGGCCTGGGAATCCAGGATCCATTATGCCGCGGTGACGGCATCCACCATGAACGACGCCCGCCGCCTGGCTCGTGACGGGTGCCCGCCGTTTACCGTGGTGCTGGCCGAGCGGCAAACCGGAGGCCGGGGGCGGCTTCAGCGTGACTGGGCATCGCCTGCCGGCGGCCTTTACTTCACCGTGGTGCTGCGTCCGGAACTGCCGCCGGCGTTGAGCTTTCGCTGTGCATTCGCCGCCTCCTACGAATTGTCACTGGCCATAGAATCGGTCACCGGAGTCCGGGCGGCGGTGAAGTGGCCCAACGATCTTTTGGTGGGCGAGGCAAAGATCTGCGGCATGCTCTCGGAAATGGAGACCGAGTCGGATTGGGTCAGATTCCTCAACATTGGGATCGGCATCAACGTGAACAATGCGCCGCCGAAGGACGTTCCCGGCGCCACCTCGATAGCCGAAGCCACAGGGGGCTCGGTGCCCCGCGCGCGTCTTCTGGAGACCTTTTTGACCGGTTTTGAAAAGCGCCTGACCGAAGACACCCTGGAAGACATCGTCTCCCGCTGGAAAACCCGTACCATCACCATCGGCCGGCAGGTCCGCGTCGAAACCCGCAACGCCGCCGTCACCGGAACGGCCGTGGATGTGGATCCCGTGGGGGGCCTGGTCGTCAAGACCCCCGACGGCGCCCTTGAAACCGTTCATTACGGGGATTGCTTCCATGTTCATCCTGCAGCAGCGGCAGTCACACCATGAACCCCAAGAAGATCGAGGAAATGCAAATGAACCAGAACGCCTCTGGAAGCGACGATGCGGCGCTTATGGCGCCTGAACACATTCGATCTATGGTTTACACGGCGCTTATGGCCGCGTTCATTGCCATTGGTGCTTTTGTGGCCATTCCCATCGGGCCGGTGCCCATCGTGCTGCAAAACCTGTTTGTCCTGCTGGCCGGTCTGCTGCTGGGGCCTCGGTGGGGCGCTGCCAGCGTGGCGCTGTATCTCCTGGCCGGTGCTTGCGGTCTACCGGTATTCGCCGGTGCCACCGGCGGTCTGGGGCGTTTTCTTGGACCCACCGGTGGCTATCTGATCAGCTATCTGCCGGCGGTAATGCTGGTGGGAGGCCTGTCCTTTGCCGGCCGGGGGCGGTGGTGGGTGGACATGATCGCTCTCGTGGCCGCATCTCTGCTGGTTTACGCTATCGGTGTTCCCTGGCTGCAATGGGTGACCGGTATGCCCCTCGGTAAGGCCATCGCCGTCGGCATGGTCCCATTTATCGTGGGGGATGTCCTCAAGGTCGCTGCTGCGCTGGCCATCGCCAAGGCCCTTCGACCGTTGCTGAAAACGCTTCGGCCGCCCTCCGGACAGCCGCAATGGACATCCTGAGCATCGAAGACATCACCCACGTTTACCCGGGGACGGATTGCGGCATCTTCGGCATTCGACTCACCGTGGATCAGGGCAGCTTTGTGGTGGTGGCCGGCTGCAACGGTTCGGGAAAGACCACGCTGCTCAAGCATCTCAACGGACTGCTCTCACCCCAGTCCGGCCGGGTGGTGGTCGATGGTGTTCCTGTGGCTCGGAATTTGAAGAGGGCCCGCCAGCGGGTGGGATTCGTCTTCCAGGACGCCGACAGTCAAATCGTCGGAGAAACCGTTTACGAAGATGCTGCCTTCGGACCTCGCAATTTGAACCTGCCCCAGGAGACGGTCAGCGCACAAACCTGGGCGGCTCTCTCCGCTGTGGGCATGGACGGTCTGGCTGACCGATCGCCTCATACCCTTTCCGGCGGGGAGAAACGGCGCCTGGCGGTGGCCGGTGTCCTTGCCATGTCTCCCAGCATCCTGGTCTTCGATGAACCTTTTTCCAACCTGGATGATGCCGGGGTCCGCCAGGTGCTGCTTCAGATTCTCGCCCTGCACCGCAGCGGCCAGACCATCATGGTGACCACCCACGATCTGGAAAAGGTCCTGGCTCACGCCGACCGGCTGGTCGTCATGCACGCGGGCCGCATTGCTTTGGACGGACCGCCCATGGAAATCCTGCCGCAGGTGACGGAATTCGGCATCCGGACGCCGTGCGCCTATCGTCATCGCGGCGTATTGGAATCATGGCTCACGTAACCGCATACGGGTTCCTGCCAGGGGCGTCTCCGATCCATCGCCTGGACCCTCGGCTGAAACTGGGCGCCATGGCCGTCGTCAGCGTCGTGAGCCTTCATGCCGGATGGCCCGGGCTGGTGGTGTTCTCGGTATTTTTGCTCGCCGCCGCGGTGACCATGAGTTTTCCCCTGGCCGCCTTCTTCTCCAAGAGCCGGTACGTTCTGGTGCTCCTTGCCCTGATCGTGTTCTCCCACGGCCTCTTCACCCCCGGGGCAGGGGTTTTCAGCTGGCGCGGCATCTCCCTTTCCCAGAACGGCATCATTGCCGGCAGCCTCGTCAGTTGGCGCTTGCTCGGCATCATTCTCGTCGCGGCGCTGGTCATGGCCAGTACGCCGGTGGAATGCCTGGCCGCCGCTGTGTGCTGGTTCCTGAAGCCGGTGCCCGTGGTCAATGCGGAACGGGTCGGCATGCAACTGGCCCTGGTCATTCGCTTCATCCCTTTGATTCTCCACCAGGCCGTGGTTTCCCGAGATGCTCAGAGCGCCCGTTGCGTGGGTGGCCTGAGACACCCGGTTCGGCGGCTTCGCCTCATGGTCATTCCCCTCATGCGGCGGATCTTTCTCACCGCCGATTGCATGGCTTTGGCAATGGCCGCACGGTGTTACAGCGAGCCCCGCACCCAGCCGCCCATGGCTGTGGGCCGAGGGGATGCGGTGGCCGCCGTTGCCGTTGCCATTGTTTCAATTTCCCTCATCCTGTTGTAATGGATATCAACGCCCAGGAGGAATTCTGTCTTGAGAATCGTCATCATCGGCGCCGGCGAGGTCGGCTATCATATATCCGGGCATTTGGCCCTGGAAAACAAGAACGTCACCCTGGTCGACACCGATGCCGCGGCCCTGCGCAGGGTGTCCGAGCAAAGCGACGTCCGGGTGGTCCAAGGGTCCGGGAGTAGCCCGGAAATCCTGTTGGAGGCCGGCATCACCAAGGCGGAAATCATGCTGGCCGTCACCAACAGCGACGAGGCCAATCTCGTGGCCTGCATGATGACCGACATCCTTTCTCCAACCACCCGCAAGCTGGCTCGGCTCCGTAGGGCGGGTTTCGACAACTATCATGAGCACTTTAGAACTCACCCGCCCCACATCGATACCGTCATCAATCCCGAGTTGGAAGTGGTCGACACCATTGATTTGCTCATGAGCGTGCCCGGCGCGGTGGATGTTCACGAGTTCGCCGGCGGCAAGGTGAAATTCGTCGGCGTTACCTTGGACGAGGGGTCTCCCCTCGACGGGGAAAGCCTGATCGATTTGGCAAAGCGGTTGGGTTCCCGGCGGCCCCTTATTGCCGGCATGGTGCGTGACGAGCAAGTCATTATACCCCGAGGCAAAGACCGCCTGCATGCCGGAGACATCGTTTACTTCATCGCCGAGGAATCGACCCTCATGGGCACCTTGGCCGAGTTCGGCAAAACCGCCGAGCCCGTCCGGCGGGTGCTCATCATCGGCGGCGGTAGACTCGGCTATCGATTGGCGCATCGCCTGGAGGGCGGCGCTGTCTATACCAAAATCGTTGAACGCGATGCCGACCGTTGCATCGAGTTGGCCGAGATGCTCAATCGGACCGTGGTGCTCAATGGCGACGGCTCGGACCAGAGCCTGCTGGCCGAGGAAAACATTGCGGAAACGGATGTGGTGGTGACCCTTACCGCCGACGAGGAAACCAATATCCTCGTCTCTTTGCTGGTCAAGCGACTGGGCGCCCGAAAAACCATTACCAAGATCAGCAAGTTCAGTTATTTCCCCCTCATGTCGGCCATCGGCCTCAATCAACTGGTCAGTCCCAGGCTGTCGGCCATCAACACCATCCTGCAGCACGTGCGCCGGGGCAAGGTGCTCTCGGCCGTTTCCATCAAAGGAGAGCAGGCCGAAATCATCGAGGCCGTGGCCTTGGAAACATCGGACATCGTTTCCCGACCCCTCAAAGACATCGCTTTTCCCAATGGCGTGCTGGTGGTTGCCATCATCCGGAAAGAGGAAGTCATCGTTCCCACGGGGGACAGCATCATCGAGCCGGGTGACTGCATCCTCATTTTCGCCCAGCGCAGAGCCATCCCGAAGATGGAAGCGATTCTTGCCGTCAAACTGGAGTACTTCTGATGCGCTGGCGGTTCATTGCCAACATGGTGGCGCTCCTGGTGGCCGCCCTCGGCGTCTGCATGCTCCTGCCTCTGGGCATTTCGTTCATATATAGAAGCGACAGCGCGGTACCGGCAGCCGTTTCCATGGCCATCACCCTCGCTGCCGGCGGGGGCGTATTTTTAGCGAGCCGGGGCAAGCCCGTAGACATCATCAGCGCACGTGAGGGCATGGCCATCGTCACTTTAGGCTGGATCGCGGTGGGCACATTCGGTGCGCTGCCATTTTACTTCTGCGGGCATTTTGAAAGTTTTGTCGACGCGCTGTTTGAGTCGGTGTCGGGGTTTACGACCACCGGCGCATCGGTGCTGACGCAGATCGAGACTCTGGATCACGACATTCTTTTCTGGAGAAGCTTCATCCAGTGGCTGGGGGGGATGGGCATCATTGTCTTATCGGTGGCCATTTTGCCGTTTCTCGGGGTGGGGGGCATGCAGCTATACAAGGCCGAGGTGCCCAGTCCGGTGCCGGACAAACTCAAGCCCCGTATCCGGGACACCGCCATGATCATGTGGAAGATCTACGCGATGCTCTCGCTGGCCGAGGTCGTCTTGCTGATGCTGGGCGGCATAGACCTATTCGACGCACTGAACCACGCCTTCACCACCATGCCCACCGGGGGGTTTTCAACAAAGAACACCTCCATTGCCCACTTCGATTCACTCTATATCGATCTGGTCATTGTTGCCTTCATGCTCCTGGCCGGCATCAATTTCTCACTGCACTACCAGTTGCTGCGGGGAAAAACGCTGGTTTTCTGGCGAGATTCCGAATGCCGGTTCTTTCTCGGGGCAGTCATCGTTCTCACCCTGCTGGTGGCCTTTGACACTTACGGCGAGGTCTATCGTACCGTGGGGGATACCCTGCGCTTCAGTTTGTTCCAGGTGGTATCCATCGTTACGACCACGGGATATGCAACGGCCGACTACGGGCTCTGGCCCGCCATGAGTCAGCTCATCCTTTTTCTGTGCATGATCATGGGGGCCTCCGCCGGATCCACCGGCGGCGGTGTGAAGTGTCTCAGGATCATGCTGGCCTTCAAGTACTGCTACCGGGAGCTGTTCATGCTGGTGCACCCCCGGGCGGTCCAGCACATTAAAGTCGCCGGCAGAGCCGTCCCGGAAGACGTCATGCGCAGTGTCATGGGCTTTCTGGCCTTGTTCATGGGACTGTTTGGGGTGTCAGCGGTGATTCTGGCTGGTATCGGACTTGATTTTGTCACGGCCATCGGGGCTGTCGCCGCCACTCTCGGAAACATCGGGCCGGGGTTCGGCGGCGTGGGGCCGGCTGACAATTTCGCCGCCATCCCCGACGCCGGCAAGTGGCTCCTCATCTGGTGCATGCTTCTGGGCCGCCTGGAAATATATACGGTCATCATCCTGCTGGCACCTGCATTCTGGCGCCGGTAAGGCACCTGTTCAACGCCGGATGCGGTGGTGTTGTTCACCCTCGGGAGGTACGGCCGGCAATGCTCCCGGAGAGTGGGTCGTTCGGCACTGAGGGCTCGTTTTTATGTTGACAAGGCCTTGCAAAGTGAATAAAAAGCGGTTTTCACTTTGCCGATCAGGGCCGTTAACTCAGTCGGTAGAGTATCTGCCTTTTAAGCAGAGAGTCGCGTGTTCGAGCCACGCACGGCCCACCAAATTGATGTCTTGGTTTGCGTCCCCATCGTCTAGCCCGGTCCAGGACACCGGCCTTTCACGCCGGCGACAGGGGTTC
>CAYUOU010000061.1:0-25311 GCA_964446485.1 uncultured Desulfobacterales bacterium
TCGCGCTATCTGCCGCATAGCAATACAGGTGCCAACCGTTATTTGCTGTCATAGCTTTTTTTGTTTTCAACGGCACGAAAATGGGCACAATCCAGACCGGCTGCACTTCTATCTGACCGAGATAAATAGATTATTATCAATAGGCAGGGGGATTTTCGATCCATTGCGCCTTGACGGTAATAAACGATGGCTGGTTCATATCCTTTTAGGCCAAAGAATTGGCGGTCAGAAGCTCACAAGCAATACTGCTGCTTTGCAGACGCATAATGCTTTCCTCGGAATACCCGAAGCTTAAAAGGTTGATACTGCCGTACCATGTAATGGTTTCGTCAATGACAGCGAATTTCTGGTGGATATTTGACTTTTGGATCAAGTGGATACCCGCCGCCTCAACCATGGTGAAAACATCTCGAAGGATGGTCGCCTTTCCGGCCGAAAAATCCTCTGCGGGGCGTGTCATGATGGTCACCCGAACCTGTTTTTTCAGAATGGATTGAAAATAGGCCACCATTTGCAGCATCCTTTTCTTGGAGACAAACGGGCTGACGATGGTGACGCTGTTTGAAGCCTTCTCAATCTTTTTTACCATTTCAGCGACGTGATTTCTGCGGCCTGTGAGCACAAGGCAAGTCCGTCCCGCCCCATAAGAACGAACCACATCGTCGACGATCAGCTGGTTGCGGATCTCATCCGATACCAGACGCTCCTTGACCTCGTGCAGGCTCGGTTCTTTGCCGTCTTTACCTGTACCAACCCGAAAAGAAGTGAAACGGGGAATCAGGCAATGGTCAAAAGGTCTCTTTTCCGCCTGCTTTTTTGCGTCCACTGAATACCGGACAGGCCCGCAATAGAAAAAGATAATGGGATGATGGCCGTCAGGTCTTCCAGGAGTGGCGGTCAGGCCGTAAATGGCTTTTGCATCGGCATTTTTCAAAATCTGTTCGAAGGTGACCGCAGGAACATGATGGCATTCGTCCACAAGGATCATTCCATAGCCTTTTATGCATTCCCGGACATCCCCGCCCTTTGTCAGAGACTGCATGAGTGCAACATCCACAATGGAAGAGAGCCGATCCTTGCCGCCAGCCAGATGACCGATGATGTCCCGTTTTCTTTTCCGCCCCCTTTTCACCGGCAGTTCAGGAAGGGTTTCTTCGATGACAAGAAATTGGGCAAGACGCTCGCGCCATTGTGAAACTAACTGCTGCCTGTGTACCAGAACCAAGGTGTTGACTTTTTTGGCAGCGATCAATCTGGCCCCGACCACGGTTTTCCCGAATGCCGTGGCAGCGGCAAGCACACCGATGTCATGAGCAAGCAGCGCTTCCATCGCCACCTGCTGCTCACTGTTAAGAATTCCGTTGAATTCAACCTGGACCGGTTTTCCCGGGTTGGTTTCATCCGTGGTCTTTCGACTGACCCCATGTTCATCCAAAAAAGCTGTAATTTCGCCTTCACAACCTCGGGGAAGGGCCAGATGGGTGCCATGATCGTTACAACAGGAGATTACCCTGGGCTTGCCAAAGGTGGGCAAGCGCATGGCTTGGGCCTTGTAGAATAACGGGTTTTTGAAAGCTGCCAACCGCTTGATCTTGTTCAAAGCACTCTGGCTGAACCCCTCTTTCTGGATGTAGAGCATACCGGATTTGATGATTTCAACGGATTCTGGAAAGTCACCCTGTGCAAATAGCCGTGGTACCAATTTCCAGGGCCCTTCATCCTCTTCAGACCCCGTTTTTAACTCCCCCAGATCTTGACCTCGGACCAGCTTTTCGATAACACCGTTCAACTGCGTTTCATCCAATCGTGATGTCTGGGAAAGAAACGCCCACTGGTCCGGCCAGGGTGTAAGGTTCTCATCGATGAAAACGGCGTTTCCATTTTCGCGGGCCTTTTTCTGAAGCGGCAAGGCGATGAGATTGCCGTAGCCTCCTGTCGGCATGGTATCCTGGTTGGGAAACAGGCGGTCATAGGACGAAAAGGAGATCTCGTGGCGCTTTCCCATGGCATGGGTGAGCAAGGCGGTACCGAATTTCCGGGCCAGCGCAGCCGGGTACGGTTGTTTGAAGAAAAACCAGGCATGGCAGCCGTTGCCGGACTGGGATCGTTCGATCGCCACGGGGATGTCAAACCGGAAGCAGGTTTCCCGAATAACGGCAATGTCTTTTGTCCATCCTTCCTTATCAAAATCCATGGCCAGGAAACGACAGGTGTCACCCGGCAGCAAAGGATAGACGCCTGCAATCAGATTACCTCGGAGGTGGGACTCCACCACGGTTTCCGAAAAGGGGACATGGGATTTATGAGGGCAGTTGTAGCATTTCACTTGGGGCCGGTTACAGATACCCTGCTGCCACTCATTCCGGCAGACCGGACTATATCCGGACTTTCCCTTTTTGCTGATCCATTTCTGAGCATAGACATCCGAACGCCCCCTGAACAGGGACATGAACAGGGCGACTTTTTCACTTATCGGTGAAAAATGGTTGACGGGTTTGTCCGCACCATCGTCGGATGTGTCGATACTCGCACTTGGGGCACATGGATCTGGCGTTGGATCTGGATGGGGTACTAAATGTGAGAGCTGGGTTAAGCGGAGAGCGGATTCCAGTTCCACAACTCTGACCTTAAGGGACTTGTTCTCCTCGGCAAGCGATTCATATTTATTTTTCAATTCCAGGTATGACAAGTCTTTCATTTTTCTCGTCCATGTCGTGCTGGGCCTGAAAAATCAGAGAACCGTTGGCGTTGCTCTTGGGCTTGCCCGAACGAACCGTCGGTATCGTACCCATATGGCAGCATGATATTGTTGCTTCGGCATGCCAAAGGGTCGGTCGAGGGAACCTGCGCCCACCAGCATGATATCAACGGAATTGCTGCGCTAAGATTGTTTCCAGTTTATCTGCTGCCTGGCGACGTTTGGACGGATCCATACGGGTCAGGTTAAACAATTTCCACTGGATGGCCGGAAGTTTTTCGACCTCCGGCAATGCAAAATCTTGCCAATTGTGAGAACCACGTTTGAAAGCCAATAGGAACGCCCGGTCATTATCGGTGAGTGCATCGTGGATTTCACGAACCAGGCGCGGCAGAGTATCCTGCAGTTGTTCGAGTTTCACCGACTCATAGGTCATCCCCTCCAGTTCATCCCGAAACAAAGGCTTCAAATCATGAGTTTTGGGAGCCAAGAGTTCGGCCATTGGCCGGTTGTGCCCCATCAGATAGACCAGAAAGGCGTTCTTCAGCCTTTCGTCGATCCCCTCGTTTTCAAGCAGGCCGTAGACGTCGTATAGATCGCGAGGGTGCTGACGATCCAAAGCGGCGCAGATTTTCCCCGCGTACAGGTCTTCGAAGCTGAGTACCGTAACCCGGGCAAAGCCAAAAGTCGCGGTTGCCTTTTCGGCAAGTTCCAGCCTTTCTGCTGCGTAGACACAGCCTCGCAGTACGGGCGTCACCTCGATTTTGACACTGGCGTGGTCGTGAGTAACAAGCAGCTTGAAGCGTTTCGCGGTGCCCTTCAGCTGAGATGCCATGATACGGGCCCTTGGAATCATATGACCGATGTCTGCTGCAATCGCTTCAAGGGAGGTATCAATGGCAGCCAGACTGGCTTCGCGATCCTCCACCGGCAGGTAGGCCAGGTCAATGTCTACCGAAAGTCTCGGCATATCACGGTAAAACAGATTGATGGCCGTGCCACCTTTCAGCGCAAAACAAGCCTGTTTGGCCACCGTAGGTAGCAGGCGCACCAATAGCCGCACCTGTTCAATATAGGGGTGATTCGCTTCCGCCATTCATTTCCCTGGGGACGGTTATCTGATAGTTGGCATCGTAGGTACCGCCTTTGACGATCATGCGCTTCCCCCGGCCCAGGTCGACACCCTCGGTTGCAAACCTCTCTCGCCAGGCGTGTCGATGACGGTCGGTAAACCACATAAAAAGGCGTTTGGCCTTCACTTGGGTACAAGACAGGAGCACAGCCCTAAGCATATCTGGCCTCAGGTTCACGGCGGACTCGAAGAATTTCTCCGCTATGGAAAATCCCGCGGCATCCCGGACATCGGCCAGCATTTCCAGCATAGCCAGTTCCGGTGTACTGTATGGTATGGGCCAATCCCAGGCTCCGAACGGCTTGTGGTGGATCAATGCATCCGGCAGCGCATCGAACAGCTTCCGGGTATGCACTTCAATCCGGAACGAATCCTGAAAAATATCCACCCACCCCGGCACATTGGCATGGCCATAAAGGTCGATGCGTTGGGGCTTACCGATGGGCAGATAGTGGGCAAGCCCTTGAAGATTCAGCGCCGTTCGACCGCCCACACGCACAGGGTAACCGATCTCATTTAGAGAAAAGACCACATGCTCCCATTTAAGTGGCGGGCCTGGCCGACGGTATACGCCGCGTGCAACCGATTCGATCTTGCCCGAACGCAGGAAATAATCCACGCGCGGACGGTCGAATCCCTGCGATCGTAGCCAACGGCGGTTGGCCAGTTGTCCTTCGGGCAGAGATTGCTCCAGAGATTTGGTCGAATTTGATGTCATGGTTTACAGCCTAATAATTTTGCATATTTTATATACGCAAAAAATCAAAATAGCAAACTCAAAGTTTGTTAAAATCAGTTTTTGCATAATTATAGTATGCAAATTAAGACATTTTTAAACCGTGCTGCCTAAGTTCAAGCTTCTGTTTCGAAAAAGATAGATATTGAGACACCCCTTCCGACCTTGTGGATCTGATTGTGCCCAAATTGTGCCCGTCAAGGTCAAGTTTTACCAAATATTTCCAAACGAAACCAAAAACAGTGCCGAAAACCTGAACAAAATCAATTTGTTGAAAATGTGATGTTTTTCGAAATCGCCAAAAAACGACTGAAAATCCCCGTGTCGGCAGTTCGATTCTGTCCCTCGGCACCAGAATTATTCTGTTAAAAGAGGTATTTAGCTGGCCTATCAGCTAAATGCCTCTTTTACTTTTCTGGGGCTGTGTGAGAATCCGTGTGAGACTTTTTTCTGGCGCGCTCGACACCGAACCCAAAAGCACAATGCGCCATAAAGTAACTTTTTCTTGCACGATAACATCTTGAATGTTATGGTGCAAAAAATTAGTTATAAAGCAGGGGCCAATGGAGAAATTAAGAACCGAATTTAGGCGCTATCTCAAGGAGACGCTTGGCGTTTCGGTAAAGCCGGAAGCCTGGGAAGGGGAACACGGGCTGCCCTTTTTCCTCCGGAACCTGTATGCTTTTTTTCAGGTATTTATCTTGAGGACGCCCTGCCTTGTGATGGCTCCGAAGGAAGAGGGCGATCCACAGACCCCGGCGACTATAAGCAAACATATTCGGCAAGTGCAAAAGGAATGGGCGCATGCCGTCCTATACGCGAACGGAAAAATTTCGGCTTACAACCGCAAGCGTCTCCTGGAGCACAAGGTGCCTTTCGTCGTCCCGGGGAATCAGTTGTATCTCCCTCCCCTAGGGATTGACCTAAGAGAACATTTCAAAACCATCCGGAACACTCGCGCCAAACTGAGCCCTTCCACCCAGATCGCGTTTCTATACGCCTTGAGGCACGATCAAGGTCAGGGCCTGACTCCCAAAGAACTGGCAAAACGTTTGGGGTATGCCCCCATGAGCATGACCCGGGCTTTTGATGAACTGGAATCCGCAGATTTGGGCAGGGTGGCCATGGAGGGCCGGCAGCGGGTCCTTCGCCTTGGGCAGGACAGGAAATCGTTGTGGGGAGAAGCCCTCACATTTCTGCGCAGCCCCGTCAAAAAACGCCTTTGGGTGAGGCTCGTTTCCAATCGGCGTCCAGGAGTGGAAGCCGGCCTTACTGCTTTGGCACGACATTCCGCATTGGCCGAGCCATCCAATCTGGTTATTGCCATGGACAGCACGGAATGGAAAAGATTTTGGAATTCCAACGGTGCCACGAAACTGCCCATCCCTGAACCGGATGCCTGTCAACTGGAAATTTGGAGCTATTCTCCGGACCTGCTGGCCACAAAGGGTGTTGCTGACCCACTCTCCCTTTATCTTAGCCTCAAGGGGGTTGATGACGAACGCGTGGAATCGGCTCTGGAGGAGATGACGGAGCGGATCCGATGGTAAGAGGAATGGATCTTTTCCGAGAGCATTTTGCAGGATTCGAGGACCGTTATGTTTTGATCGGCGGCGCCGCGTGTGATCTGGCAATGCAAGACGCCGGTCTGGATTTCCGGGCTACCAAGGATTTGGACATTGTCCTGTGTGTTGAGGCCCTGGACGCCGAATTCGTGGAGGCATTTTGGGCGTTCGTCAAAAGGGGCGGCTACAAGCAGCAGAGAGCAGGGGGATTTCAACGCCCTTGGTTTCCAGTAAACTGGATAGAAGAATTCAGAGCGGGTTTTCCGGTAGCCCTCATCATGGAAACGAATTTGCCCCGATTAGACCGCCATGGTATATGGTTACGGTATAATGTTTTTCACTTCGTTTAGAAAAGATAGCGAACCCGTATCGTCGGGAACACGAAATTCGCCATGAATCACGGCGGTTTCAACTGGAGGGGCAAATGGAACGCCACCCGAAAATCGAAATGAATCCGAAAATCATGTTCGGAAAACCGGTCATCAAAAATACCCGGATAACGGTTGAACTCATTTTGAGAAAATTGGCCGGAGGAATGTCCGTGAAGGAAATTATTGCCGAACATCCCCACCTGAGCGAATCGGACATCCATGCCGCCCAAGAATTCGCCGCTGATTTTCTGGCAAACGAACAGATCGCCTTCGGTTAAGGGGTATCCTTGAAGCTATTGGCCGACGAGTGCATCTCTGTGAGCATTGTTGCTTCTCTGCGAAATGAAGGCTACGATGTGTGGCATGTATTGGAGGAATCGGCGGGCTCTTCGGACGATGATGTCCTAAGCAGTGCATACCAACAAGATCGAATTATTCTCACAGAAGATAAAGACTTCGGCGACCTTGTTTATCGGCTTCGAAAGTCCACAAAAGGAATCATTTTCATCCGGATTCCCATCGCAGAAAGGCACCTCAAATGGTCGAGGCTCAGAAGGCTCCTCGCCGAATTTCCAGAAAGACTCCCTGGGCATTTTGTTGTGCTTGAAAAGGACAAAGTTCGCTTCCGTCCATTGTTGTTTCCGCTATAACAAATTTACACCGCACTGGATCGACAGCTGTGCCCAAATTGTGCCAGTCAAGGTCAAATTTTTCCAATCGGTTCCAAACGAAACCAGGGAACTGGGAAAGGAGGATTCCAAGCGGATTTCCGTTATCTCTCAATGGGAAAACGAATTTGCCCCGATTCCACCATCATGGTATAATCCGCTTTCAGAAGTAAGACGAAATGTCGGCACCAAACATAACGGTGATCGAAAAGGGAAAGGAAAATGTCCCCTGCTGTCCTGCGAACAGGGCCGTATCGGTTTTACTTCGTCAGTCACGACATGCAGGAACCACCGCATGTCCACATCGATCGGGACGCCTTATCGGCCAAATTTTGGCTTGAACCTGTTGCCTTGGCCTACAACATCGGTTTTCCGGCAAAGGAATTGAGAAAATTGGAAGGGCTGACAAAGGAGAACCAAACGCAATTGCTGGAGGCGTGGCATGAATACTTCGGGACCTAAAGCCGGTGAACGTGTCAGGGATGTTCAGTTTACCGACGATGCCATCAGCGTTGATCTTTTCGATGGACGGACCATCACGGTTCCTCTGGCCTGGTATCCGAGACTCCTCCATGCAACACCGGAACAACGGGCCAATTGGAAACTGGCCGGTGCCGGTTACGGGTTACATTGGCCGGATATCGATGAGGACCTGAACACACATGGTCTGCTACATGGCGCCCCTGCACCACGCCATGCCTCGAAAGCCGTGTAAATAGAGGGGCTGGGTTCAGCATCGATCAGAAAGACAATCGTGCAACCGACACTCCTGAAGTCGTCTCCGTCAGGTTTCAGGCCAAAGAGTTGGCGGACAGCAGTTCACAAGCAATACTGCTGCTTCGCAGACGCATAATGCTTTCCTCGGAATACCCGAAACTCAATAGGTTGATACTACCGTCGTGGTTTTTTGATCGACCCCGTGTTCATCCATGAAATCATAAAGTTCGCTTTCACAACCCCGGGGAAGGGCCAGATGGGTGCCATGATCGTCACAACAGGAGATCACTCTAATCTTGCCAAAGGTGGACAACCGCATGGCCTGGGCCTTGTAGAATAACGGATTTTTGAAGGCTGCCAATCGCTTGACCGTGTTCAAAACCCTCTGGCTAAATCCCTTCTTTTCAATGTAGAGCATGCCGGACTTGATGATTTTAACGGATTTTGGAAAGTCATCCTTCGATAATTTCCGTGGGGCCATTTTCCAGGGTGTTCCCCCTTCTTCCCACCCTGTTTTCAATTCCCCCAAGTCCTGTCCCTGGACCAGTTTTTCAATTACGCCGTTTAATTGTGCCTCTTCCAGTCGCGATACCTGGGAAAGAAACGCCCACTGGTCCGGCCAGGGTGTAAAGTTTTCATCGACAAAAACGGCGTTTCCCTTTTCCCGGGCCCTTTTCTGAAGTGGCAGCGCGATGAGATTGCCATAGCCGCCTTCCGGCATGGTATCCTGGTTGGGAAACAGCCGGTCATAGGACGAAAAAGAGATTTCGTGGCGTTGCCCCATTGCATGGGTGAGCAAGGCGGTACCGAATTTCCTGGCCAGGGCGGCCGGGTATCGACGCCTGAAGAAAAACCAGGCATGGCCGCCATTGCCGGACTGGGATCGTTCGATCGCCACGGGGATGTCAAACCGGGCACAGGTTGTCCGAACAACGGCAATGTCTTTTGTCCATCCATCCTTATCAAAATCCATGGCCAGGAAACGACAGGCGTCGCCCGGCAGTAAAGGATAGACGCCTGCAATTAGATTGCCCCTGAGGTGGTATTCCACCACGGTTTCCGAAAAGGGGACGTGGGATTTATGAGGGCAGTTGTAGCATTTCACCCGGGGCCGGTTACAGATGCCCTGCTGCCACTCATTCCGGCAGACCGGGCTATATCCGGATGTTCCCTTTTTGCTGTACCATTTTTGAGCATAGACATCCGAACGCCCTTTGAACAGGGACATGAACAACTCGATTTTATCACTTATCGGGGAATAATGGCTGACGGGTTTATCCGCACCATCGACGGAAATGTCTACGCTCGCACTGGGGATACATGGATCTGGCGTTGGATCTGGATGGGGCACTACATGTGAGAGATGGGTTAAACGGAGAGCGGATTCCAACTCCTCAATTCTGGCCTTCAGGGATTTATTTTCCTCGGCAAGAACTGCATATTCATCCTTAAGTTCTTTGAATGACACGTCTTTCATTTTAGCTATGTGCAACGCAATGCCCGAATATGCTTAAAAAGCGCGCTGACACTTCTTTACCCCTACAACTCCGTCCCTTTTCGGAGATTGTCCAGATACGCCTTGAACACGACAGCGCGGTTCTTTTTCCGGTCATCGAGTGCGTGCAGGATCTCTGCGGCCTCCAGCACCCGCAGGGCTTTGGCGGCGGCCGGCCGCGAACAGCCGAGCAAGCCGACGACCCGGTTAACCGTCAAGATGGGGTGCTCGGGGAGAAACTCGAAAAGGCGGATGCTCATAACAGTGGCATTTTCATGGGCTACGAGCCGTGCACGACTCTGAGCAACAAAGGTGTGCAACTGACGCGCGGTAACGACAGCCTCTTCCGCCACGACCGCGATGCCTTCGAAAAAATACGAGAGCCAACCCTCCCAATCGCCGTCGGTTCTTACCGCTGAGAGCCGGCGGTAGTATTCCTGACGGTGAGTCTTAAGAAAAAGGCTCAGGTAGAGAAGCGGCCTTGACAATAGCTTCCAATGACGCAAAAGCAGCGTGATCAGAAGACGCCCAAGTCGACCGTTACCGTCCAGGTAGGGATGCAGCGTCTCAAACTGCACGTGCAACAGCCCGATGCGTACGAGTGGCGGAAGGACGCTCTCATTGTGGATCGAATGCTCGAACTCACTGAGCAGCTCGTCGAGCCGAAGCGGCGGCGGCGGGATAAAGTTCGCGTTGCCCGGTCGGGTTCCGCCGATCCAATTCTGCGAGCAACGTACCTCTCCGGGTTGCTGCTGAGATCCTCGGACCCCGCGCAGCAGTCTTCGGTGGGTTTCGGACAGGAGTCGCATGGAGATGGGCAGACCGGTCTCGTGGTTGAGTTCCTCCCAGGCATAGTTCAGTGCAGAAAGATAGCCGCAGATCTCCCCCACGTCAGCATCGGCCGGGTCTTCGCCTGAAGCCTCGACCTGGAGCAGGTCCATCAGGGTGGCCTGGGTGCCTTCGATCTGAGCCGATAGGACAGCTTCTTTGCGTACAAAGGCATAGACGAACCACTCGACCGAGGGCACAAGATCACCGGCCAAATCGAGAAGCCGTACCTGCTCTTCAGCACGAGCCAGCAACGGCGTAAGCGCTCCCTCGAGATTTAACGGGGGGTCTCTCGGAGGCAGGGGATACGGGATGAAGGCGCTGACCTCTTCTCCTTCAACAGTGCTGCGTTCGTAATCTCCGGTCTTCCTTTTCATTATCCACCCTCAGAAAGCGATCACTCCACAATACGGGACCATAATAAGCGAACGTTTCATTTGAGTCAAGAAAAGAAGCGAACGCTTTATGTCGCGAGATGGCAATAAACGATCGCTCTGAAATTCGGACTGAATTTTTGGTAAGCAAAAACACAAAAGGGTATGGCCGAGCTGACCATGCCCACTGTGCCCAATTGTGCCCGTCAAGGTGTAATCGTTACAAACGGGTCCCAAAAAAAATAAAAACAGTGCCGAAAAGTGAAGTATAGCCGCCAAAATTGTGCGGGCAATCTCGGTTCTCTGGCGCTTTTCATGATCCACTATTCGCTGGATGGCGGTCAGCGGTATTCGTTCTGCCCCCCTTTTTTTTAACGGTTACTTGTCATTTGATACGGATCAGTTGAATCTTTTGACATGCCATCTCGCCTTGATAATATTACCAGCATTTCATGAAATCACGGCTCAGATACCCCACGAGGTCCATGTCGCTCTCCAGCGTGGGGCGGAGAAATCGCGGCTGGACTATCCGCCGATAAAGCGCTATTGGCTTTCAATTACGATGAACAATTAGGATTCAATAATTTAGATATGTTATGCGAATACGATGCTCCCTTCCATTGAAGAACTCGATTATTGCATGACCCGCCTGGGCGCGCTCGCCTTGCGCCGCCGCAGGGTGCGTTCCCTGGGTGGCGCCGACGTTTACGAGGTGAAACTCGGGGATGAGTACCTCATGTCGAGCCTGTTTCATGCGGCTGAGGAGGCGCTGGCCGACATCTCCCTGGGGCTCCTGGAGAACGATGCGTGGGAGGTCGTGGTGGGGGGGCTCGGCCTGGGCTACACGGCGGTGGCGGCTCTGGCGCACCCGCAGGTCAGCCGCCTGGTCGTTGTTGAGGCCTTGGCGCCGGTCATCGATTGGCATCGTCAGGGCCTGGTGCCCAATGGTGATATCCTCACGAAGGACCCGCGGTGCATTTTTCACCTGGCGGATTTCTTTTATCTTTCCCAAGGCGTCGGCTTCGATCCCGACGCAGACGGCACCGCATTTGACGCCATATTGGTCGATATCGATCACACTCCGAACCACCGGCTTCATGGTAGCCACGGCGATTTTTACACCACCGGCGGCCTCAACCGCTTAAAAACCTTTTTGAAGTCCGGCGGGGTATTCGCCTTATGGTCCAACGATCCGCCTGAAAAGGCGTTCTTGGGCACCCTGGCCTCGGTGTTTGACCACGTCCACGGCCACTGCATTACCTTCGACAACCCCCTCCAGGACAACACTGCCACCAACGGCGTCTATGTCGCCCGAAAGGCGATCTGACTTTATCGCCTCCGGTTGACGCGACGGCCATCCTTGACGCCATCGTAAAAAGTCCGAAATGGTCATCCCGAGCCTGTGAGGGATCGGGGTGTTCAGACATTATTCGGAGGCATCCCAACTAGTTGAGATGCCTCGTCGCAAGCTTTGGAATGACATAGAGGGGCAAGTGGACTTTACGGGGCCATCATTCTCGCCTGAACCCGATCCGGATTAATAGACCTTGCGTTTGGAAAACCCTTTTCCGAGGACGTTATAGGTATTCTCCATGATCATGAATGCATCTGGATCCGCTCCCAATACTAGTTCTTCAAGTCGCTTGAGCTGAACATTGTGGACGACTGTCATGATGACGGTGCGCGGTGCCTTGGTGTAGCTGCCGACACCGTTGATCAGGGTGGCGCCGCGCTGGAGATGGTTGTTGATGTCCACGGCGATGCGCTCAGCCACTTCGGTGATGATCAGCACCATCTTGCGTTGGTTGAACAGGGTCAACACGTTTTCGAGCACCTGCGAGGTGACGAAGCTCATGGCCAGCGAATAGAGCACGCGCTCCAGCGGGATCACTCCGAAACTCAGCGCAAAAAGGGCGATGTTGAATGCGAAGAAGAAGGTGCCCATGCGCACATTGTAGCGCTGGTGAAGGATGACGGCGATGATGTCGTTGCCGCCCATGGAACCCAGGGAGTGAAAGGTGATCCCCGCTCCGGCGCCGATGACGGCGCCACCGGCCAGCATCACCAAGAAGCCGTCGTGAATCGGCAAAGAGACCGTGATGAGGTCCATGGCCAAAGACGCCACAATCATGCCGTACAGGCTGTAGAGAAAAAAACGCCGGCTCACCATTACCCATCCGGCAACAAAAATGGGCAGATTGATAACGAGGTACCAGATACCCGGGGACAGTTTGCCGGTGGCGTAAAACAACAGCACACCAACGCCGGATACACCGCCCGTAATCATGCCGTTAGGAACGGCAATGGCTTTGACGCCGAAGCCGAAAACGGCGCCGCCGATCGTGATCAGCAGCAGGTTTCTCGATATGGAAGACAGACGGTTGATTGCATCTTTAGTCATGTATCGCTCCTTAACGGGGCAGCGTTGGGTGCTGCCACCAAACGGGGCGCGGCTTATAACGCCGCAGGCTGGCGTGGTCAAGTAAAATCGGTAAAAACATGGTGTAATTCTAAAGCGTTAGCAAAAATGACGTTCATAAACTGGTTGCGATGCATTACGCGTGGTTGCTTGGGTACCACCAACAGATCCTGATACGTGGCAAATCCCCAGTTCTTTTTGTTTTTTTGGTGGCCGGACTTATAGTATACGGACTCAGGCGACCCATCAACACCATTGCCGCTTTGCCAAAGGAGTCCGCGTTCATGCCTGTCCATCAACACCGCACCATCATTCTGGCTGCGGCCGTTTTACTGGCCTGGCTGTCTGCAGCCTGCAATCCCTTTATGCCCAGGGCCCGGTTGCCGGAGGATGTGCATCTGTCCGAGCAGTTTTCGCTCTATTCCGGAGCGGCCGCGCCGATGGATCGATGGTGGCAGAGTTTCGGCGCGTCGGATCTCGACGCCTTCATCGATGAAGCATTGAGCGGCAATTTCGGTCTAAAGGAGGCATGGGCCCGGCTGCAGCAAGCCGAGGCCCGGGCGGTTCAGACGGGTGCCGCCGCTTACCCCTCGCTCGATGCCGCCGCCGGCGCCACCGTCGGCAGGGCCCGCACTGACACTGGCGGCGCCAGCGAATTGGAAAATGCATCCCTGGGGTTGGTGAGTCGCTACGAGGTGGATCTCTGGGGGCGCATCAGTTCCGGGCGGGAAGCGGCGCTCCGAGAAGTGGGCGCCTCCCGGGAAGACGTTCATGTCGCCGCCCTGTCCTTGGCTGCCGAAATCACTGATCGCTGGGTTCGGCGCATCGCCCAGCACCAGCAGATTGATCTGCTGCAGCGTCAGCTGAAGATCAATGAGACTTTTTTGGAACTTATCGAGCTGCGATTCGAAAATGCCATGGTGTCGGCATTGGACGTGTACCAACAAAAGCAGGTAGTGGCCCGGGGGCGTGCCAACATCCCGCTCGCCCTGCAGCAGGCGCAGCTGCTGCAGCACGAACTGGCGGTATTGCTCGGCAAGCCACCCCAGGCGGAAATGCGTCTCACCACGACGGACCTGCCGCTGTTGAGCCCCCTGCCGCCAACCGGTGTGCCCGCAGACCTGCTGGCCAATCGCCCGGATATTCGCGCCGCCGGCAAGCGGCTCGAGGCCGCCGACTGGCAGGTGGCGGCTGCCAGGGCCAACCGGCTGCCTGCCATCAGTCTCACGGCCAATGCCCGATACGGGGAGGGTGATTTTGACGATCTTTTCAACAACTGGCTGCTCAGCCTTTCCGGCAATTTGACTGCACCGCTGTTTGACGGCGGTCGGCGTCGCGCCGAAGTGGACCGGGCGCAGGCCCGAACCGACGAATTGCTCTGGGGGTACCGCCAGACCGTATATACCGCCATCAAGGAGGTCGAAGATGCGCTGATCAGTGAGGCCCGCCAGAGAGAGCACATCGAAGGGTTGGAGTTGGTGATGGCCGCCTCCCAACGCGCGCTGGAAGAAGCTGTTGAACGCTACCGAAACGGCCTCAGCGACTACCTGCCCGTTCTGACCCAGCTGTTGGCCGTTCAAGATCTGGAACGGGACCTCATTCGCCAGAGATCTGCCCTGCTGCAATATCGGCTGGGGCTTTACCGTGCCCTCGGTGGTGCCTGGCCAGCGAAATTGGCATCTCCGGGCATGGCGGAGCAACCGACACTGAAGGAACCCAAAGACAATGAGCGATATCATTCCTGAAACATCTCACCGGCCAGGGCCGGCATCTTCCCGGAACCGGCGATTTCCAGCCAGTGCGGGGCGATGGCTCGTCAATGTCATCGTCAGTCTTGCCATCGTCGCGGTAAGCATCGCCGGCGCCGCTTACATCAAAAATGCGGCACCAAAAGCCAAAAAGCATACACCGGTCCAGTTCGTTCCGCTGGTGGAAATAGTAAGCCTTGAACCTGCCGATCATCATGTCAGCATTTCCGCCATGGGGACGGTGATTCCATCCAGAGAAGTGGATTTGAGGGCGCGGGTGGGCGGGCAGGTGTTTCGGGTGCATCCGGAGTTCGTCGATGGCGGTGTGGTGGCCAAGGATGCGGTCCTTATTGCTCTGGAAGACGAGGATTATCGCCTGGCTGTGGCCCAAAAGGAGAGCGGCGTGGTCGATGCCCAGTACCGGCTGCAGCTTGAGATGGGCCACCAGGATGTGGCCCGACGGGAATGGGAAATTCTCAATGACGGCAAGCCACCGGCACAAGAAGATGTCTCGCTGGCCTTGCGTAAACCGCATCTGGCCAAAGCGCGGGCCGATCTCACCGCTGCCCAGGCCCAATTGGCAAAAGCGCGCCTGGATCTGGAACGAACCGTCATCCGGGCCCCGTTCAACGGTATTGTGCTGAATAAGCGGGTGGACGTCGGGGCGCAGGTAAGCCCCCAGGACACGCTGGCGGGACTTGTCGGGACGGATGCCTTCTGGGTTGAAACCCACGTTCGGGTGGATCATCTGCAGTGGATCGACATCCCCGGGAACCAGCAGAAGGCCGGCGCCGCCGCCCGGGTGCGCTACCGAAACGGCTTTCACCGGGAGGGGACGGTGATTCGCCTCCTCAAGGACTTGGAAACCGAAGGGCGTATGGCCCGCCTCATCGTGGCCGTAAAGAACCCCCTGGCGCCTACCGGAGACACGGGCGGCCTGCCGCCGATGCTCATCGGTGAATACGTGCACGTGGATATTGACGGAAGGGCACTGGCCGGTGTTTACCGCATCCCCCGGCTGGCGCTGCGGGACAACGAATTCGTCTGGATCCTAAACGAGGACGAAACCTTGGATATCCGGCGAGTGACGCCGATCTGGCGAGGACCCGATGCGGTTCTGGTGCGTGACAACATTGCACCGGGGGATCGCCTCATCGTTTCAACCCTGGCAAATCCGGCCAAGGGTATGCGCCTCACCTCGCGTCCCGCTGCAGCGCCCCGCCCCGAGGAGAACCCTACCCATGCATCCTGAGATGTCTTCGTCTTCAACTGCCGATGGCAGCGAACGGCGCCACGGCGGACCCATCCACTGGATGGCCGGGCATTCGGTAACTGCCAACATCCTCATGGTGGTGCTGCTGGTGGGCGGCCTGATAATGGCCAACCGTGTGAAAAAAGAGGTCTTCCCCGATTTCGAGCTCGATCGCGTCAACATCTCGGTGGCGTACCCCGGTGCCAGCCCCGAAGAAGTGGAGCGGGGCATCATTCTGGCCATTGAAGAGGGGATCCAGGGCATCGAGGGGATAAAGACGATCAATTCCACGGCCAGCGAGGGCTCAGGATTCATCACTGTTGAGGTCCTGGGAAACGAAGACATACAGCGCGTGGCCCAGGACATCAAAAACGCCGTGGACCGGGTGACCTCCTTTCCGGAAGACATCGAAACGCCCCAGGTGATCATCGCGCAGCGGCGCCGGTCCGTTATCTCCCTGGTCATCTACGGCGACCAGTCCGAGACAGTTTTACGGGAGACCGCCGAGCGCATTAGAGACCGGCTGTTGCAGGATGCCGACATTACCCAAGTGGATTTGTCCGGCGTGCGCGACTTTGAGATCAGCATCGAAATTCCTCAGGCCACCTTGCGCACCTATGGCATGAGCCTTGGCGATGTGGCTAGTGTCATTCGGCGTGCTGCCGTCGAAATCCCCGGCGGCGCGGTCAAAACCGCCGGTGGAGACATCCTCATTCGAGTGGCTGATCGTCGGGATCTGGCCGTCGAATTCGGGCGCATCCCGGTGATCACCACCCGCACCGGTGCGGAAGTGCTGCTGGAGGATATCGCTGTTGTCCGGGACGGGTTTGCCGAAGTCGATGTGATGGCGACCTACAATGGCCGGCCGGCGGTGATGATTGACGTTTACCAGGTGGGGGACCAGACGCCGGTGGCGTTGGCCGACACGGTGCGGCGCTATGCGGAGAGCCTCTCGGCAACCCTACCACCAGGCCTGGCTCTGGATACCCTGAACGACCGCTCTAAAATCTACCGTCAGCGCATGGATCTCATGCTGAGAAACGGCTATATCGGGCTTGCACTGGTGTTCATCCTTCTGGCGATCTTTTTGGAGCCCCGGCTGGCTTTCTGGGTGAGCCTCGGCATTCCCATTTCCATTTTCGGCGCCTTCTTGGTGCTGCCTTCGCTGGATGTGACCATCAATATTGTTTCCATGTTTGCGTTTATCGTCACCCTTGGCATTGTCGTTGATGATGCCGTTGTAGCCGGTGAAAACATTTATCACCATCGCCAGCGCGGCAAGCCCTGGTTCGATGCGGCGGTTGACGGCGCCCGGGAAGTCAAGCTGCCGGTGGTTTTCAGTGTGCTGACCAACATGGTGGCTTTCGTGCCCATTTTGTTTGTCCCGGGTTTCATGGGCAAGGTCTTTCGTGAAATTCCCATTGTTGTCATTTGCGTCTTTATCGTCTCTTTGGTGGAAAGCCTGTTGATTCTTCCCGCGCACTTGGGCCATCAGCGGGAAAGCGCCTTACGGGGGCCACTGGGCTGGGTATCCGGGCGGCAGCAGCGTTTCAGTCTTTGGTTCATACGAACCGTTCGATCCCATTACGGTGCGTTTCTCGGATTCTGCCTGCGGTATCGATATGTTTCCATGAGCATCGCCACCGCCATCCTTATTTTAACGGTGGCCTATGTGCGCAGTGGACGCATGGGTTTCGAGCTGTTCCCCAAGATCGAGTCCGATTATGCCATGGCCACCGCCACACTGCCCTATGGTTCCGCATTTCAAAACACCCTCACCGTCGAAAAACAGCTGGTCGCCGCGGCGAAGGCAGTGGCGGCTGAAAACGGCGGCGACCGCCTGGTCGAAGGGATATTCGCCAGAATCAATCAAAATGACATCCAGGTGCGGGCATTTCTCACCCCGCCGGGTGAGCGCCCATTGTCCACTGCCCGGGTCACTGAGCTGTGGCGCGGGCGAACCGGTCCCATCGCCGGTTTGGAAAGCCTCAAGTTTGAATCGGATGCCGGCGGTCCCGGACACGGTCCCGATATCGCCGTCGAGCTGAGTCACCGGGACGTTGCCGTTTTAGAGGCTGCTGCGGATGATGTGGCCGCCGCACTGGGGTACTTTCCCAATGTCAACGATCCGGATGACGGAGTGATGCCGGGTAAACAGCAGATCGATTTCCATGTTCGACCCGAGGCCCGCAGTCTGGGGCTGCTTTCCAGGGATGTGGCAACCCAGGTGCGGCACGCCTTCTATGGGGCTGAAGCGCTGCGGCAACAGCGAGGTCGGAACGAAGTGAAGGTAATGGTTCGGTTTCCCAGGGCAGAGCGCTCCAGCGAGCACCATCTGGAAGAGATGATCCTTCTGACGCCCTCCGGCAGTGAACTCCCGCTGGCCGAGGCCGTGTCGGTGAAACGGGGCCGGGCATATACGACCATCAACCGTCATGATGGGCGCCGTGTCGTCACCGTCTCCGCCTACGTCCGGCCGCGCAGCAAGGCCGACGAGGTGATGGCGGCCATCACCAGCGACACCCTGCCGGCCCTGCAGGGGCGATACCCAGGGCTCAGTTACAGTTTCGAAGGACGCCAGGCCGATCGCCGGGAGAGCATGGAAAGCCTCATGCAGGGGTTGTTCTACGCGCTGCTGGTTATCTTCGCTATGCTGGCCATCCCGTTCAACAGTTTCACCCAGCCGCTCATCGTCATGTGCGCTATCCCTTTTGGCGTCGTTGGCGCCGTGATCGGCCACCTCATCATGGGTTACAGTCTCAGCGTCATGAGCATGTTCGGCGTGGTGGCGCTCTCGGGGGTGGTGATCAACGACTCACTGGTCATGGTCGCATTTGCCAACCGCTCCCTACAGTCCGGGGCAAAATGGCACGATGCGATTTTAGAGGCCGGCATCCACCGGTTCAGGCCAATTTTGCTGACGACCCTCACAACCTTCGGCGGGTTGTCCCCCATGATTTTTGAAACTTCCCGGCAAGCCCGGTTTCTCATTCCCATGGCCTTGTCTCTTGGTTATGGCATCATCTTCGCGACGGCAATTACCCTGGTGCTGGTCCCCTGCCTTTACGGCATTAATGAGGATATCCGGGGGGTGCTTTTTCGGGGGCGCGCCGCAAACGCCGGCGTCCGAAGACCGACATCCGAAGCCCAGGGTTGAAAAGTCCGTAAAAAATTAGAAATCAGCGGCTTTACCGGTGGAGGTTTACGCTGTCTCATCGGTTTGGGTTTGACAGGGGACACCCCATTATGTAGCCTCTTTTCAAGCCGTTTTCCGAAAATCGCCGCACCGGCAACCGGTCCCTGTCCATGACGACACCCATGAAACCGCAGCCTGTCTCCTGCCCATCCTGTGGGGCTACCCACGATGTGCTCAATCCCGGCGTCATCACTGTCGTCTGCGAGTACTGCGGCAACGCCGTGTATTGGGACAAGGAGAAGATCCGCAATGCCGGCAAGCAGTCTATTTTGCCGGAAGGGTTTTCCCGGCTGTTTCGCGGCGCCACCGGCAGCCTCAACCAGCGGCGCTTCACCGTCATGGGACGGATACGATACAGCTTCGGGAACGGCTTTTGGGACGAATGGTTTCTCGAGTTCAACGACGGCAGCATCGGCTGGCTGACCGAAGACAATCACGAGTTGGCGCTTCAAACGCGTTCCACGTCGGGAAACGTCCCCTCCTTCGAATCATTGCGCCCCGGAAAAGTCATTTCCATCCGAAAGGGGACCACTGTGGTGGTGAGAGAGGTGGGTGAAGCCGAATGCATCGGGGTCGAAGGGGATCTGCCCATCGAGGCTGCCACCGGGGAGAAATACAAATTCGCCGATGCCGGCAGCCCCGACGGCCAATTCGTGCTGGGCATCGAATACGATGCCGAACCCCCGACGGTGTTTATCGGCAAATGGCTCAAATACGGCGACTTGACGCTGGATGACGAGGGGCTTGAATGGTGAGGGCATCGGACCAGGAGCGCTTTGGTCTCAATGCCGGTCGCGAACGGCCGGCGTTTGAGCCGAAGAACATCCGCTGCAAGGGGTGCGGCGTCGGGCTCACCGTGAAAAACGAGCACAGCGAAATGGTGGTCTGCGAATACTGCGGCAGCCGGCTGGACGTGTCGACGGAAGAACAGACCGTTCTGGGCAAGAATCCCGAACGCAACGTGCCCTTCCCGCTGCGGCTCGGCGACAGTTTTTATCACCGCGCCACACGGTACGAAGTGCTCGCCCGAATGGCCTTCATCGAAGACGACGACCCCTCGGACATGACCCGTGAATATCTTCTCTTCAATCCGAGGCTTGGCACCCTGTGGCTGGGAGAATACCTGGGGCAATATTCCCTCACCAGCAATTCTCACGTTTTTCCCAAGAAGGATCCTTTTGGCGTCACCAGAGGGGACGTCATCGACACCCATGACGGCGGGGAATGGGTCGCAGAAGGTTCGGGGACCTACGAACTTTATTATGTCGACGGGGCGCTTCCGTGGATCGCGTCAATCGGGGACCGGATCGATTACGCCGAATTTGTGGACAAATCAGGATCGGGGCGGGTTTACGAGGCTCAACGCATCGAGAACGAGGTGGAGTACGGTGCCGGCCGGCGCTTTCCGCTTTCCGTGGTGCGCCGGGCCACAAAAAGAGCGGAGCTGGGAAAAGAGACCGTTTCGCCCCAGGCCGGAGAGGATGCGGCCACCAAGCGACAGTGGTATTTGCGGCTCATGCTGGTGGCACTGGCTTGTTTCGTGACCAACGGCGCTCTGGCCGCCTTTTGCTACACCCGCGGCACGCAGGTGCTTGGACAACGTCTGCCAGCTTCCGACGTCACCAAAGGCGTGATTACCGATCCGTTTTGGGTTTCGGGAAACGGGGCCGTCCAAAAGATCGTTTTCTACGCCCCCGTGGACAATGCCTGGATGGAACTGGATGCCCAGGTGGTGCGCGACGAAGACATGGTGGTGCAAACCTACGAGACCGGCATCTCTTACTACCACGGATCCGAAGGAGGGGAGAGCTGGAGCGAGGGCAGCCGAAGCAGATCCTTTCTGGTGATGATCCCCGAGCCGGGCAACTATCGCGTGCACGTCCAGGCCGTAAGCGCCCACGGCAATGAGAACCGCACCGAGAAGTCCAATCACGATCTTACGGTGCGCGTATATGACAAGGCCCAGCGATGGACGCCGTTTGCGGTGGCCGCCGGTGTGTGTTTTATCCTTCTGCTGATTACGGGAAGTTCTTGGAGCAAGTGGCGCAAAGGCGATGACGAGGACGATGAAGACGACGCATAAGTCAGTAGTCGGTGGTGAGAGGTCCGAAGCAGCTAGTGGGGGGAAGGTGGTTTTACAACGGACGACGGACGACACGCCACGGACGGGCCGGAGTCACTCAATGGACGACTCGCCACCCACCACGCATCGGCTGAGTTACGGCTGCAAATTTTAATAGGAAATATTAGCCATGGGTTTTTTAAGGGGCCTGGTTCTGGGGGCGGCGGCGGCCAGTACCATTTATGCTTCGGCAGCCACGTTGGGCAAATGGGGTGTGCCAACCGCGCTTTACGGCCAAGGCATGCGCCTGAGGCAGGAAAGCCTCATCGGCCGGCGAACCATGCTGCTCCCCATGGGTGTCGGACGCACCCATCGCGGCGGTGGATTGAGTGGAGGTAAATGAATGGGTCAGTGGTCGGTAGTTGGAGTGCAGCAGCTGGTGGTGTCACCACGGACCACGGGCTATGGACTGTGGACCACGGACTACCCACTACTTACGAGTTCTTAGGCTGCTACCGATTACAAAAAACTTAACACCTAACACTTTATTTGAGGTCCCCATTATGGACATGACTCTTCACATAACCAATTTTATCCTTTCCGTCGTCTACACCGTGCTCGGGCTGGCAGTGTTTGCCGCAGCCTTTGTCATCTTGGAAAAGATCACGCCCTTTTCCATCTGGAAAGAGATCGAAGAAGACCAGAACGTCGCTCTGGCCATAATGTTCGGCGCGATTGTTATCGGACTTGCGATGATTATCTCTGCTGCAATCACTTAAACGCAGAACAATTTTTCCGAGCCATACCACGGCCCCGAAGCAGATTTTCACTGCGAAGGTGAAAACCCTGAATGGTGCTTTCGACAAATAATTCAGACGTGGTGTACTGTGCTTTTCAACGATTTTCTTCGCCCCTGTTTTGGCTTGGCGCGGGAAACTTGACCATTGCCCACCCTTGAATGATCCCATCACCCGCTAAAGCTTCCGCTTCTCCAGCGGCCCGCATGGTGCTGCTCGGTTCGGTATTTCTCGTGGCCGCTTGCGGCCTGGCTTACGAACTTGTCGCCGGGGCCGTGTCCAGTTATATCATGGGAGATGCTGTCACCCAGTTTTCGCTGGTGATCGGGGTTTTTCTCTGTGCTATGGGGGTGGGGTCATACCTGGCCAAGTTCATTGCCGGCGACCTGCTGAAGATCTTCCTGGAAGTGGAAATCGTCATCGGCCTCATCGGCGGCCTGTCCTCAATCATCATGTTCGCGGTGAGCGCCTACCTGGACCCGATTTTTCCGGTCGTCTTCTACAGCCTGTGCGCGGTAATCGGTATTCTCATCGGCATCGAGATCCCGCTGCTGATCCGCATTCTCAAAGAAAGCGTGGACTTCTCCGATGCCGTGAGTCATGTGCTCGCCATCGATTACGTGGGTGCACTGGCCGGCGCCGTTCTTTTCCCGTTGCTGGTCCTGCCGTGGCTGGGGTTGAGCCGCGCCTCCGTCGTTTTCGGCCTGATGAACCTCGGTGTGGCCGCCGTGGGCATCCTGCTGCTCAGCGGAAAACGGCTGTGGATCGTTTTGAGACTGGTCTTTTCAGCGCTTGTGCTGCTTTTCGCTTTTGTCTTCTCGGAAAAAATGGTGAGCTACCTTGAAGACATGCTCTACCAGGACAGTATCGTCTACACGCAGACGACGCCGTACCAGCGCATCGTTCTCACCCGGTGGCGTGACGACATCCGGTTGTATCTCAACGGGCACATCCAGTTTTCCGCCATCGACGAAGCACGTTACCACGAAGCGCTGGTCGTTCCGGCCATGGAACTGGTGAAGCGACCTTCGGAAATCCTGATCCTTGGGGGCGGCGACGGGCTGGCCGCCCGAGAAGTGCTGAAATATCCGTCGGTGAAGGATGTTGTCCTGGTGGATCTCGATCCGGAGATGACGCGGTTGGGAAAAGAACGGCCAGAACTGGTGGCTCTCAACAGCGGCAGCATGAACGACCCCAGGGTGGCCATCGTCAACATGGATGCCATGAAGTATCTCGAAGGGAGCCGGGCGTTTTTCGATGTCATCATCGTAGATCTGCCCGACCCCAATTCCGAAGCCATGACCAAGCTCTATTCGACGGCTTTTTACGCGCTATGCTCCCGCCGGCTTAAAATGGGCGGGGTCATGGCGACCCAGGCCACCAGCCCGTTTTTTGCGCCGGAAGCATTCTGGTGCATCGTCGCCACCATCGAGGGCGCCGCGGCGCCGGGGGACGATATGGCGGGGCTTGTCGCGACCCCCTACCATGTCCACGTGCCGTCATTCGGCGAGTGGGGGTTCGTGCTTGCCGCCAAGTATACGACGGACCCCCAGAGCGTATCGGTCACGGTGGATACGCGTTTTCTTACCACCGAAACGCTTCGCGGCATGTTCAATTTCCCAAAAGACCTCACCACCAGCGAGACCCTGAAAATAAATCGAATGGATCAGCCCGTGCTGTATCGATACTACCGGCGGGGGTGGGAGCGCTTCAATGAATAGCGCCCCTCTCTATGAAGCTCCAACTGAGGCATCGAACTATCGGCGGCGCGCCTGCGTCGCCGCTTTTGGTTCGCGACGCCGGAGTATCGTGACCCGCGTGGTGCCGATGCCGCCGTATCTGTCGCCGGGAGCGTCCTTCATGACCGTATGCGTGATTGTGCGTATCCACTTGAAATTATTTGTGCATGATGCAAGAAGGGAGCGGGGCCTGAACCACCACAGCCCAAAAAGGGGGGGCAATGGCAAGGTGGGTTGTTTTGTCCTGTATTGGATTCTTGGCTGCAGCGCTTGTCTGCCACGCGGACCAGTTTAAGGTCGACGATATCCAAATCCCCAGTGACGGGTCACCAACCATGAAAATCGGGGATACCTATTTCCAGACCGACGGGTCGTCGACCTTGCAGATAGAACGTTCCCCCGATCCTATTGAAGGCCTGCCCGGCGCCTTCGGCGGGGATACCATACTAAAATACGACAATTCCCCGGCGCTTCGCATTGATGTGCCGCCCTTGGGTGGCGAAGATGGCGCATCGAAAGAGGGTGTCGCCGCCGAATAAGACAGCGACACAATTAAAGCCTCCCGGCAGCTTGATGCGAGGAGGCTTTTAACGTTTGGTGCCCCCGGCAGGAATTGAACCTGCGGCACCAGGATTAGGAATCCTGTGCTCTATCCACTGAGCTACGGGGGCTTAATCGAGTTAATACGGTGAGTTGAGATTATCTTAGCGTTTTCGATCCCCACGTGGAAAAAGCAGTTCTAACCGCCTCGGTGCCCGTCGACATTTTCAAATAGGCTTTTGGGCCCCCTGCGAAAATCGTGAGAATGCCTTACACCAATGCCTGCATCCTTGCAAGCGCGGCAGGCTTTTTCAAACATTCCAGCAACATTTCATCAAATTACATATCGCCTCATCCCTTCCTTCTGCAAGAAATCCCGGGTCGACGTGTCTGTACTTATTGAAGGCACGACACGCGGTGCCGGAACCAACCGAAAAACGGCTCAGTCAATGATGGAAATGGAGGCCCCAAATGAAACTGCCGCACAAACAACACGGCACACAGCAGGAACTGCGCAAAACGTCTTCTGGACCCTTGTCTCCAAAAATCACATTGATGCGTCTTGCCAAAAAGGTAAGGTCGCTGTTTCGGGAGCGAGATATGCGTGCACATTTCGACTGTTGCCCCGCACGCAGCGGGTATTCCTACAGTTTGCGGTATTTTTAACTCTCCAGATCGCGTATGGTTGCTGGATGGGAAGAAATGACAATTCTCATTGAAATCCCCTTGAGGAGTGAGAATGCACACTACGTACGTAGCAGGCATGGTGTTGAGGATTTTCCCCTTATACGCTATGGATTATTTTACGATCTTCGTATTCCCCATCGCGCACATTTCGGCTGGCTATTTTGCGGTAATTTCAAGGCATCGCGCTGCCTTTCCAATCTGTAATTGTTTTCACAATTATAGAATTGTTTTGCCCCAGTAGTGTCCGGTTAATGTTCGAACAATTTCAACTGGTTATATGGACTAGT
>CAYUOU010000062.1:0-25041 GCA_964446485.1 uncultured Desulfobacterales bacterium
CAGGGATGAGGGATCCGGCGGCGGCATCAACCGAAGCGGCCGGTGATGTAGTCTTCGGTTTCCTTGAGTGCGGGGCGGGTGAAGATATTGTCCGTCTTTCCGGATTCCACAAGCCGGCCCATGTAGAAGAAGGCGGTGGTGTCTGAGACGCGCGCGGCCTGCTGCATGTTGTGGGTCACGATAATGATGGTGTAGCGCTCTTTCAGTCGTTTAATGAGGTCTTCTATCTTCTGCGTCGCGATGGGGTCGAGCGCCGAGCAGGGTTCGTCCATGAGAACGACCTCGGGCTGGACGGCGAGGGCACGTGCGATGCAGAGCCGCTGCTGCTGGCCGCCGGAAAGCCCCAGGGCCGAATCGCCGAGCCGGTTTTTCACCTCTTCCCACAGGGCGGCTTCCTTGAGGCTGTGTTCCACCCGATCAGTGATGACCGACTTGTTTTTCACCCCGTTGACCCGAAGTCCGTAGGCAATGTTGTCGAAAACGGTTTTCGGGAAAGGGTTGGGTTTTTGAAAGACCATTCCCACCCGGCTTCTCAAGTTCACCACGTCCAGTGATGGGGCGTAGATGTCCTCGCCGTCAAGGAGGACGCTGCCCTCCAGGCGCGTGCCGATGATCAGATCGTTCATGCGGTTGAGGCAGCGAAGGAACGTGCTCTTTCCGCAGCCGCTCGGCCCGATCAGTGCTGTGACGTGAAGCGGCAGAATATCCAGTGATACATCCTGCAGCGCCTTGACGTCACCGTAGTAGAAATTGACGTGGTCAACATTGACTTTGTGCTGCGTGGTCATAGCGTCGCTACCTCATTTTTCTCCGCAGATGTGAACGATAGAGGATGGCAATGAGGTTCATGCCCAGCACCAGAGTGATCAGCACCAGGGCCGTCCCGTACTGGAGATGTCTGGTGGCCTCGATTTCCGTCCCGGCGGTGGCCAGTACGTAGATGTGGTAGGGCAGGGCCATGATCTCGTCGGCCAGAGACGTTGGCAGGTGCGGCGTAAAAAAAGCGGCGGCCGTGAACATGATCGGTGCGGTTTCGCCGGCCGCACGGCTGAGGGCCAATATCCCCCCGGTCAAGACGCCGGGCAAGGCCGTTGGCAGCACGACCCGGAATACGGTCTGCAGTTTGGTGGCGCCCAGTCCGAGGCTCGCCTCCCGGTAAGTGTCGGGAACGGCCCGCAGCGCCTCTTCGGTGGCGCCGATGATCACCGGGAGGCTCATCACCCCCAAGGTCAGTGCCCCGGAACGAAGGCTGACGCCCAAATTCAGGTAGATGCAGAAGAACGCGTAACCGAAAAGACCGAACACCACCGATGGCACGCCGGCCAGGTTGTTGATTCCCAGTCGAATGACCCGCAGCAGGCGGCCGGGCCGGGCGTACTCGGTCAGATAGATGCCGGAGGCGATGCCGATCGGGAACGCAACGATCAGCGCGCCGACGCTCAGCAACAGGGTGCCGATGATGCACGGCAGGATGCCGCCCTGGGTCATGGCGTCCCGCGGCGGTTGAGAGAGAAATTCCCAGTTAATGGCCCGCCACCCTCTGGCGACAATGAAAAAAACCACCACGGCCAAGGCGAGCCCGTTGACGGCGGCGGCGACGCGAAAGCAGAAAAATACGCTGTTTTGCAGCCACCGGCGGCGGCGGCGCATTTGGGCCGGGAATTTTATGCCCAGGCGGAAACCCGCTTCAGTCGTGGTGCCGGCTGTCATGGTTTTGTCCACGCGTTTGTTCTCCATCTGACTACAATGTCGCGTCGCCCACCTGGCGATACCGATGTGAGATGAGGTCGGCGACCACAGTGAAGCAAAGGGTGAATACAAAAAGGACGATGCCGGTGGCGAAGAGCGCATGGTAATGGTCACCGCCCACCGGCGCTTCGGCCATCTCGGCGGCGATGCTGGCAGGCAGCGGCCGCACCGGATCAAACAGCGACCCCGGCACCATGGCCGCCCCACCCGCCACCATCAGCACCACCATGGTTTCCCCGATGGCTCGTGACATGCCCAGGATGATGGCGGTCGTGATGCCGGAGATGCTTGCCGGCAGGATGACCCTGACAATGGTTTCCCAGTGGTTGGCCCCCAGCGCCATGGAAGCCTCCTTCAAGGCGAAGGGCACGCTGTAGATGGCATCCTCGGAAATGCTGCAGATGGTGGGTATGGACATGAAGGCCAGCATGAGGGATGCATTGAACAAATTCAGCCCCGTATAGATTTCGATGCCGATCCAGGTGCCGACCTCCTGAAGAAAGGGCGCGGCAATCACCATGCCGAAAAATCCGATGACCACCGACGGCAGGGCCGCCATCAGTTCGACAATCGGTTTGACGGTCTCTCTGACACGGTGCGATGCGATCTCCGCCAGGTACACCGCTGTCATGACGCCCAATGGGATGGCAATCAGCGAAGAAATGAGCGTCACCGACACCGAGCCGAGGATCAGGGCGTAAATGCCGAAGTCCGGGTTGTTGTCGTCTGTGGGGTACCAGTCCCGGCCGAAAATGAATTCGGAAATGCCGATCTTATCGAACAGGGGAATCCCCTCTGCGAAGAGAAATATCGTGATGAGGAGCAGAATGCCGATGGATGCAGTGGCGACAGCGAAAAAAAAACCATGCATTCCTTTTTCTTTTGCTTGTCGATCCAACATGGTGGGTCGCCCCCGGTTGCCAGGTTTTCTCCCGCCGCAGCCGTTCTCCTCACATGAGGGAAAACGCGTGCAATTCAACGCTCAGAGAGTCGCGCGCTAATAAAGAGGTACGTATCCGACCTCGCGGACCAGCTGCTGGCCTTTTTTCGGATTCAGCATGTAGTTGATGAAAACTGACTTGGCGTCTTTGGGCCAACCGTTGGTGAACATATAAAGGGGCCGACTGACAGGGAATATGCCGCTCAGAGTGGTCTCTTCAGAGCCGACAATGCCGTTGACGGTGAGCGGTTTGACGTCGTCGTTGATGTAACCGATGCCGATGTAGCCGATGGCGTTCTTGTTGCGGGCCACCGCCTGGGCCACCGCCCCGTTTGACGCCTGAAGCAGCGCGCCGGCGAATACGCGCTCTTTGTTGAGCACCCTCTCGCTCCATACTTCATAGGTCCCGGACGAGGTGTCGCGGGAAACCACGACGATCCTGCGGCGCTCGCCGCCCAATTCGCTCCAGTCCATGATCTCGCCCTTGTAGATGGCCTTCAACTGCGCCAGGCTCAGATCGGATACCGGGTTGCCGGGATGGACCACCGGCACGATGCAGTCGTAGGCGACGGCAAACGGCACCGGGTAGACCCCCTTGCTCATGGCCATCTTGACTTCGGTGTCCTTGATGAATCGGGAACTGTCGGCGATGTCCGTCGTGCCGTCGATGATGGCCTTGATGCCGTTGCCGGACCCACCGCCGCTGATGGAGAGTTTGACCCCCGGGTAGTCCTTCATGAACGCTTCGCCCACCTTCTGGGCGATGGGCAGCACGGTGGTGGACCCTTTGATGACAATGTGCCCCATGATGGTGTCTTCCATGGCGACGGCGGTGAAAGGGGCGCTCCAGAGGACGGCAAGAACAATCAGAACGCGCGGCAGCAATCTGCAAAAAGACATGGTTTTCCTCCTTGAACTCGGTTGAAACGATTAAATACTGTGATGAATCGTATTTGCTGAGGCTTTTACATATCCCTTGAATGTTAGCTGCGTGTAAAAGTATTTCAGGAAAACACCCCCTGCACGGATGGCTACGCATTTCCGGGGTAACCTGCACGCCCGATGGCGGCGCCCAATTCTTGTTCCCGTTGCCGGGAATGTGTTTTTTAGGGCGGGCTGACCTTACACACGAATCGTTATAATATGGTTAGAGAAGATCAATTGATTTGGAATACGACAAGAAAGAGAATCCTTTTTCATTCCGAATCGGTTTTCTTCGGTCGGTCGTCCTGAGACACCTGCTCAACCTTCGTGTTATTTTCCCGGCTTTGATAAAGGCGGATCGTGCCCGGCTCGAAGCGTTCGACCTCATCGGTTTTTTCCTTTAGCAGCGCAACGGCCGAAGCGTCCGTTTTTACCACCCGGGGCGTAAGGAATACGAAAAGATTGGTTTTTTCCGATGCATCGGATCCTGATCTGAACAGCCAGCCGATCAGGGGAATATCGCCCAGCCCGGGTACCTTTTTTAAGGTGCTGGTGAAGGCGTCGTCGATTAGGCCGCCGATGACCACTGTGTTGTTGTCCTTTACGATAACGGTGGTCTGGACCGTCCGTTTGAACGTCGTCGGCGTGAGGCGCTCGTCGGTGGTGACTGCCTGGGTGGCCAGTTCGTCGATCTTGTTGGTCTCCAACTCAATGACGAGGCGCACCATGCTGTCCTTGCTGATCTGGGGGGTGATTTTCAGGACGATGCCGACGTCCCGGTATTCGAAACTGCCGGTCGTCGAGGTGGTACTGATGGATGTGCTGGTCTGATACGGCACGTTTTGCGCGACGGTGATTTTGGCCTCCTCGTTGTCCGTCGTGAGCACCTGGGGCGTCGACAGAATGTGAACGTCCTTGTCTTGCTGAAAAGCTTTCACCACGGCGGCTAGACTGGGAAAGGTGACCGACCCCACGGTGATTCCCTCCCCGAAAACGCCCAAAGCCAGGCCGTTGGGAAAGTTGGTATTGCTGAGCGCATTGCCGTAACTGCCGCCACTGCCGGAACCGCCGCCGTATACGATGCTTTTTCCTCCAATCACTGTCTCCCCGCCGACGACCCACTCCGTACCCAGCTGAAAGTCCTTGTCCACCTTGACCTCGATGATGAGCGCCTCAATGTAGACCATGGCCCGTGGTATATCGAGCTTCTTGATGATGCTCTCCAGCAGCGCGTAGTCGCTCTTTTCGCCCATAACGACAATGCTGTTCGTGGCTTTGTCCGCGGCAATGGTGACATTCTTGGACACCGCCGGTGCTTCGCTGGTCTTGTCGGCGCCGGCCTTGTCTTTTTTTGGCACCGCCTTGAGAACATCCACCATGTCTTCGGCCCTGGCGTGCTCCAGGTAGTAGACCCGCACGTTGCCGTCGCCTTCCGGGGTTTCCCTGTCCAATATTCCGATCAGTTTCTTGATGCGGTCGGTGGCGGACTCGCTCGCCAGAAAAACGACGCTGTTGGTGCGCTCGTGGGCGATGAATTCCAGCGCCTTCCCGCTGGCGCCGCTTTTTTTATTGTTTCTCGATGCCTGAAACATGGCGTCGAGGACGGCGACGATTTTCTTGGGGTCCGAGCGTTCGAGAGGGTACACGGTGATCTCGTTGCCGGTTGCCGGCACGTCGATGGCCTGTATGATCTTGAGCAGACGGGAGATGTTGGACTGTACGTCGGTGATGATGACGGTGCTGGAGGGTTCATAGGCCAGAATCACGCTGTTTTTGCTGATCAGCGGGGTCAGTAGCTTCTGAAGATGGGCGGGGTCGGCATAATCGAGCTGCACCAACTGGGTGACCACTCTGTCTTCCGCCGAGGCGGCGGATTGTTTCAATAAGGTGGCGACGTTCTTTGTACGCGCTTCGGGTAACGGAATGATCTTGGTGACGTCGCCGCTCTTTACGGCGGTGAACCCGTGGACGTCCAGCACCGATTCGAAGACCTTGAAGGCCTCTTTGATGGAAATCTTGTTGGGGGAGATGATGGTCACCTTGCCCCGGATCTTGTCATCCACGACGAAGTTGGTTCCCGTCACCTCGCTGATGAACCGGATGAACACATCGATGTCCACATCATTGAAATTGATGGTGATGTAGCGCTCTGTCGCCACAGGGGCGGCACCCGTTGACAGCGGTTGAAAAAGCAACGCCGCCGCGGTGAAAAACAGCGCCAGCACCAGCGGCAACGCGGCCTTCAACGGGTGTCTGTGGAACAAGGGCTTATGCATGTCAAAGGGGGTCATAAAGCGTGCCTCAGCGTATGGTGAAGGTGATCGTTTGATCCCGATTGCTTCTCTTGATCTGCATCGTGGCCGATTCAGCCGCGGCCAGTTCTTCCACGAATCGCATCAGGTCTTCTGCACCGGCAACCGGTTGCTCGTTGACGGCGGTGATGATGTCCCCGTTCCGGAGTCCCAGGCGCCTGAACACGGACGCCGGCTGGATGGTCTTGAGCTGGACGCCGATGGCGGTGTCGCCTTCCATGCCTGCTTCCATGGCCGCGCTGGCCATGATGCCGTCGGGGTCTTCCACGGCGGCGGCGAAAAGTGCCCGCGGCAGCACCCGGGGTTGCGACCCGCCGGGTTCATCGCCTCGGCGGGCAACGATCCGTGGCGGCGCAGCAGTACCACGGCCGGTTGCCGTGACCTTTTCCATCTCCAGAATTTCGTTGCCGCCGTCGACGGTGAGAACGACCCGGTCCGGCAGGATCATCCGGATGACGGCCTGCTGAATGGGGTCGCCGATCCGGTAGAGCTGCTGGCGCCGTGTTTTTCGGTCTTCGATGACGGCATATGCCCAGTCCCCGTCGTCGGTGACCGTGCCGTGAAGGACGAGCTGCAGTTTCGTGGGCTTGAGCCCCTCCAGCGCCACCGGGGTGCGGGCCGGGGCCGCTTCGTCCTGATCGGTGTTGAAGAGGTTGCGTTGCGTGATGACCCGGGTGTTGGCGGTGGTGCGATTGGCGCCGGTTGACGCCGCCGCAGCCCGCTGAACTGCCGGGAGGTCGCTCTCAACGACCGGCGCCGAATCACGAAGCGCCGCCCGATAGAAGCCGATGCCGAAATACACCGCAGTTGCAGCCATGACGGCATTCACGGCCATGAGTATGTATTGGACCATGTCAGTTACCCACCGTCTGGAATTCGAGCACCGCGTCGATGGTTTTATTATTCTGCTCGCCGGCTCTCACCAGAGACATGCGTCGCACGCCGATGGTGTCGCCGGCCCGTTCCACGCTTGAAAGAAAGGCGACGAGCTGGGCCATGGTGATTTGCTGGAGCTTCATTTCTACGGTGGAAATTTTGTAGGGACTGTCTTTGTCTTCGATGGTTGAGGGTTTCATGTAGGCGATTCGTTCTTTGAGCCCGATCTTTCCGGCATCCTGATCCAGGATGGAAAAAAGCGATCCGTCCGATTTTTGGCCGGCGATACGGAGACGGGTATCTTCAGTCCGCTTTTTCAGTTTGTTGAATTCCGCTTCGAGCACCTGCATGTCGGCCAGAGTCCGGCTCTTGATGGCGACCATCCGCTTGAGCTGACGGTTGCGGTCGATCATGGGGAATACCCCGAACTGGATCGCCAGAAAGCAACCGATGACGATGCCGGCGGCTGAGACGGCATATTTTTCGCGTCTGTTCAGGTTCATGACGGCACCAGTTTCAGTTTGAACGCGACGCGGCCGCCGTCCTTTTCCATGTTGGCCGAGGTGATGGTGACCGTTTCGAACCGGCCTGAGCGTTCAAGCCCGCGCTTAATGGCATCCACGGCGTTGAATGAATCCGTATGACCGGTGAGATTGATCCCTTCGGGGCCTGACACCAGGCGGGTCAATTCCACATCGAGTGCCGCGGGGATGTTCCGGCTGATGCCATCCAGGATGTCAAGGCTGCGGTAAGGGGCCAGGCCGCCGCCCGGTACCAGAGCCTCCTTTCGCATCTCCTTGAGCCGGACCGCCATCTGGTGGGCCGGGTCGACGATGCGTTTCGCATCGGGAAACGCCTCGCGGAAAATGCCGGTGATCCGTGCATCCAGCGCTGCCGCACGGTGGGCCAGGTGACGGGACTCCATGGCCACGGTGCCGAGGGCGAGACTGCCGGCGAGGCCGGCCAGGCAGGCGCCGGCGATGATCTGCCGCTTTTGTTTTTCCCAGAACGTCCGCCGGGCGAAGGCACCGCGCCGGAAGTTGAAGGCGGCCCCGCCGTTGCCCAAATTCTGGGCCAGGCACCATGCTTCTAGAAGCCCGGTGGGGGGGGGCGCGCCGTTCAGGGCTGCCTCGCCGAGGTCATCGACGGCCACGTGGCCGACGGTAAAGCGTTCGACGGCAACCTTCAGTTTCTTGGCCAGGAAACGCTCGGTGTCTTCATGGGAAAGCCCTTCCCCGGCGAGGATCAACCGATCCATGGGGCGCGCCGTTCCCAGGTTGTGGCAAAATGCCCACCGGGTCCTTTCCAGTTCCTCTGCCAGGCGCTCGGTGCGCAAAACCGGTTCCGCCGGCAGCGGCACCGACCTGAGGAACCCGACGGCACCATCCGGCACCACCGCGATGGTCGCCTGCCGGGTATCAATGTCGGCGAACAGGGCCGCGCTGTCGCGGAATTTTGCCCCCGGCAGTTGCGAGACCATGGCGGCGGCGCCGATGGTGACGATGTCCGGGTCGATGCCGGCGGCGGTGAGCAGGCCCAGAAGGCCGCGTAGCCGCTCCCGAAGGAGCGCCGCCACGCAGATGTCGCTGTTCTGAGGGGTTTGCCCATGAGGGAGCTTAAGGAAGTCGGCAATGAGATCCTCAGGCGCAAAGGCCATCACGGGTTCCAACTCAAGCGGAACCACCTGACGGATTTTACGGTTTTCAGTGAACGGCACCCGGAGGTGACGAAAATGAAAGCGATTGCCGGGGAGGGAGACCGCAGCAGCACCTTCCAGGGTCCCGAGATGCTCGCGCAGCGCAGCCAGTGCCTCCGGGAGAACGTCCTCAAGGGAACCTTCAGCCAGCGGCACTTGTGCCCGCGCGCTCACGCGTCCGCTCCGCAATCCGCCGGCCACGGCCACGGCAGAAAGGGTGTCGTCCCGAATGGCGATGCCGACATCCTGACGGCTCATACGGCCTCCCAGTAAAGCACGCGGCAAGTCCACTGCCCGGTTTTTTCGGCCGTGTAGCGCTCTACGACAGCCGTGACCGCCGCACTTTTTGCACCGTCGCGCGCCGTGGCGGTAATCCTGAAAAGGTCGCTCGACAGGGTGATCAGGCTCGGGTCGATGGTGAGGTCACCGCAGCCCGGCGCCTGTTTGTACCAGGTGGGGTCTGCCAGCGTCTCTTTGTGGCCGGCGGCGGCAAGGGAACGGCGATAGTCGACGATGGCCTCGGCAAGATCCCGAAGACCTTCGTCGAGAAGGCCGGCGATGACGGCGGTTTCCGCCGTATTGAGGTTGATCTTTCCATCGAAGCTGAACCGACTGCCGTCGCCGGCCGTCACACCGAACACCGTCAGGTGCCGACCGATGCCGTCGAAGAGTTCTTGAGAGACCCCGCGGATCAGTGCCATTTCACCGATGTGCCGCAGGGGGCCGTTGGCGGGGGTGCAGGGTGGGTCGAGATCCCCGTAGTAGGCCGATTCGGCACCGGAGAGCCCTGTCGTGGCGTCATCGTCGCCCGTGTCCAGCCAGTCCTTCAGGGCGTTGATCACCGTATCGATATCAATGGGTGCGGCCATATCGTGGGTCGACTGCCATTCTCCAAGAAACCGGGTGAAGATCACGCGTTGGGATTCGTTGAACTGTCGGCTTTCGGGAAAAGCCACCAATGCGTTGACCTGAATCCTGCCCCGCTCGTCGGTGACCGTCACGTCGACGTCGCCGGAGGCGAAAGGCAGTGAGGCCATCACCCCCCGAACGTCATCCCCGGAAGCCCAATTGTCTGTGGGACCGTCGGTATCGTTGGCATACCGGTCATCGATGAGCATGGCCATGGCGGCATGGACCCCCGATGCGGACATCTGCATCAAGGCATGGCGGTCGCGTGTCAGTGCGGCCATGGACACCGATACCCTGGCCATGTGGTGCGCCTGGAGGCCGATGGCGACGGCAACGGTGACAAAGGCCAGGGTCACGAGCAGGGCAATGCCGCGATCGTTGTCGGAAACGGGGGTGCCATTGCAATCGGGCCTCATTGCGCAGCCCCCCGGGTCACGTTCAACGCGATGCGGGATTCGAAAATCCGCAGGGTGTCGGGGTCGCCCAGGGAAAACCGGACACCGACCATCGCCGGAAGATCGTAATCACTGCTGCGGTCCTCCGAGTTCCAGCGGTCGTGGTCGTCTCCCCCGGCATCGTAAAAAGTGAATTCAAGCGAGCGCAACCCGCGACAGACTGCCGGGTGAAAGGCGCCAAGGCGCTCGGGAGTGTACTGCAGCAGACGGTCGGCGCGGCGCACCGTGAAGGCCCCCTCGCCGTCGGGTTCAACGAAGTATTGGATTTCAGCGATGCCGCTGTCGGCTTTTGTGGACATGGAAATATGGGCTGCCGCCGCGAACCGCAGACGTGGAAAGATGTGGCTGCCCACGGATTCAGCGGCTGCGACAAACCGGTGGGGGTGGGCCGCAGCATTGAAATCCGGCGTCTTGTAGAGCGGCTTCCGGTCCGTGTAGACCGCAGTGAGATCCGCCGTGAGGCGGCTCAGGAACGCCTGCGCCGTGCTGTTGACGGCCATGTCGTCCGTCATGGGGCCGACGGAGCTGAAGATGGCCCGGTGTGAGAGGAACACCGTACTAACAATGATACTGAAGACAAGCATCGCCACGAGGATTTCCATGAGGGTGAATCCGCTATCCGGATCTTGATTAAAGAAAGAAAACCGGCATCGCGCAAAGACGCCGCGGCGCAGAGAATTCCTGAACGATATATCATGACTCAGATTGCGTATGCTTTTATGAGTTCTCAATGAATCAACGTCACCCCACTATCGATCAGCACTTGGATACCGGATCAGTTCCGGTATGACGAAAAAGGATCCGCAGGGAACAAAACAATCCGTTGAGCTATTTTTCGGGTGCACCCAGAAGATATCTTCTCAATCGATATTCCCGGGATGCGTCTGCCGAAATGATGGTTACATCGATGCGAAACAACCGGTCGGCCGACGCCTTCAACGGACCATTGAGTGCCGAAGCAATATCCACCTGCCATCGCCATCCTGCCGTATCGCCCTCGAATCGCCCTTCGTCATTGCCGGGCCGAAGGCCATCCCCACCGATTGCCGCGTTGAGCTTCATTTGGGCCAGCCACGGCGCGCGACTATAAAACCCCGTGCTTTCGGCCATGGCCAACGACTGCAGGTGCAGCCGGAAGAGGGGGACCAAAACGATGGCCAGAATGGCGGCGGCTGCGAGAATCTCCATGAGGGTGAAGCCATGATCGTTGGTGTCAATGACTGTATTTCTTCGAGGCTTCAATTGACATCTTCCCTTTCACCCGCTCCTGTCGCAAATGCTTTTACTCCTGCCTGGTCGCCCTCTTTCCTATCTCCTCCCCGGGGGGATGGGGTAGGGGAGGGGGAGACTTCCCATGGATGGGCATTACCTAAGCGCGTTGCGCTGGACGCGCACCTCAGGCAGAAAGGTTTCGATCTCCATGGTCACCGGGGCACCGCTGCCAACGGAGAGTTCTATGACAGCGCCGGTGGCCGTGCCGATTTTGCTGAACCGGATGTGCGCGCTGCCGCTGGAGATCTTACTGCCGTCGGCAAAGGTGACGCCGGTGATCGCCTGCTGGTGCGGCAGTTGATAACTTTTCCCCACCGCTTCGGTGCCGGCATTCACCTCATCGGCGATGGTTGTTGTCACCCGCAGCCGACGGTTGTCCACGTCGATGACAAGGAACCGGTCGGATCCGGTTTCCATCGCCGCTTCCCGCAAGGCGTGCGACTGCTGGACCACCCATCGGGTCGTTCGAAACACGTCGTCGGTGAACGCCGTTTCAGCGAATCGGGGAACCGCAAAAAAGAACATGATGCTGATCAGCGTCACGACGACGATGAGTTCGAGCAGCGTGAACCCGTCATCACGGGCATTTCTTGCAGGAACGGTCATCTACCAGCGCTTTCTGTCCAGTTCCTTGAGCACGTCTTCGGTGATGTCCACGGACGCATCGAGATAGCCCACGGCATTTGGATCTTTGAGAATGATGGTGAATTCCTTGTCCTTGGCGACCTTTTTAAGGACGCCGTCGGCCTTTTCAAGGATGATCTGGACCAACTGGCGATCCTCGCGAACGATGTCCTCCTTGGCGTCTTGCACCAGCCGCTGGTATTCTTTGTAGAGCTTCTGGAGATCTTCGACGCGCTGCTGGCGCCTGCCGGAACTCATGTCGTCGTCCTCATTGATTCTGTCCCTGAGTTTGGTGATTTCTTCCTGCCGGCGCGTTACTTCCTTTTCTTTCTTCTCCCGCAGCTTGGCGATGTCTTCACGGGCGTTCTTGCCCATCTTGGACTCGTTGACAAGGCGCTGCAAATTGATGTAGCCCACTTTGGCAAACGCGGGGCCGATGCAAACGGTGCAGCCCACTACGATCGTCACCACCCAGAGACTCAGTCTTCTCATCATACGATTAATTTCTCCTCATTCATTTTCCCAATTGTTGATGTCCGCGTTTTTACCGGCGCCGCCGGCAACGCCGTCAGCCCCCAGGGAAGACAGGTCGAATTCGCCGTTGGCACCCGGGTTCAGATAGACGAAGTCGTTTCCCCACGGGTCCTTGGGCACCTTGCCTTTTTCCAGGTACCCCCCTTGGCGCCATTGTTTCGCCGGCTGCCCGGTGTCCGGCTGCTGGACCAGCGCCTGGATCCCTTGGTCGGTGTTCGGGTAGGCGCCGTTGTCAAGCCTGTAGAGCTTGAGGGCCGTCTCGATGCTTTCGATCTGCATGCGGGCCTTGAGCTGTTTGGCCTCGTCCGGGCGTCCCATGATCCGGGGAACGATGAGTCCGGCCAGAATGCCCAAAATCACCAGCACCACCATGAGTTCGATGAGGGTGAACCCTCCATCAGGAGTCGGGTCGATATGGTGCGAACGCTGTTTCATCCACCGCTTTCCGATCAGTGATAATAGAAGCGCTACGGATTCCAAACCAAATGATCACTATTACGCGAAGACTGTTGCCATCACGTTAGCGTTTTGTGAGCCATTATTTAATCAGCTGATTCATCTCGAAGATGGGCAAGCAGACCGACAAGACGATAAAACCGACGACGACGGCCATGACGAGGATCATGATCGGCTCGATGACGGCGGTAAGGCGCATAGCAGAGGTCTCCACGTCACGCTCGTTGACGGTGGCGACTTTCAGCAGCATGGGTTCAAGCTGCCCGCTGCTTTCGCCGACGCGGATCATCTGCACCGACAAAGGAGGAAACACACGGGCCTCAGAGAGGCAATCACCCAGGGGTCGGCCTTTTTCGACGGCATCGGCGGCCGTGTCCACGGCACCGGCGATCACCGTATTGCCCACCACGTTTCTGACGATCTTCAGGGCCGGCATCAGCGACACCCCGTTTTCGAGGAGCGAGCCCAGGGTGCGGGAAAACCTCGCCGCCGCCAGTTTCCGGACCAGTGCGCCGGCCAGTGGAAGACCGAGAAGAAAGCGGTCGATCAACTGCCGCCCACGGAGGGTTTTGCCCATTGCCCGGATCGACACTAAGGCACCGGCAACGGCCAGCGCCAGCACCCACCCGTGCTGTTTCAGGAAACTGCTCACGGTAATGAGGATCCGTGTGGGCATGGGGAGTACGGCATTCATTTCCTGGAAGATGCCGGTGATGGTGGGAACGATGTAGGTGAGCAGCAGAAACAGCACCGCTGCTCCGGCAATGGCCATAAGGGCTGGATAGGCCATCGCCGTCTTTATCCGGCTGTTGAGATCGATCTGTTTTTCCAGAATGTCGGCGAGGCGCTCCAGAACGATGTCCAGGGATCCTGATGCCTCGCCTGCCTTCACCATGTTGACATAAAGGGGAGAAAACGCTCCGGGCGCCCCGGAGAGGGCGGCCGCAAAGCTGCTGCCCTCTACAATGGCGTCTTTCAGGTGCGCCAGCAGTTTTTTAACCCGGTGGGTGCCGGGCTGTTTGAGCATGGAATCGATGGCGGTTACCAGGGGAAATCCGGCGGCGATCAGGGTGGCGAGCTGCCGTGTCAGCATGGCGATCTCCCCGGGGCCGACCTGGGTCAGGCGCCCCAGGGATACGGAGCGGGCCGAGGACTGCCTGGACTTGCCCGATTCCTTTACGGAGACGGGGTACATCTTGAGGCTTCGAATTTTTTGCCGGGCCGCGGGCAGACTGTCAGCGTCCATGACCCCGCTGGTTCGTTCGCCCCCCGGTTGCAGCGCAACATACTCAAATACAGGCATGGTATATCCAAGCGTTCACATTTCGGTAACAATTCCAATGTATCAATAATCTATTCTATGCGGCGATGACTAGAAGAATGTGAGACATGTACACTGAATTTTTCGGCCTCAGAGAAAAACCGTTTCGACTCACACCCAACCCCGACTATCTTTTTCTCGGTGAGAGTCACAAGGAGGCGCTGGCGCAGCTGGTCTATGCCGCCGGGACCGGTGAAGGCTTTACGGCCATCATCGGCGAGGTGGGCACCGGCAAAACAACCCTATGCCGCGCGTTTTTGGAGGGGCTGGGCGGCGACGCCGTCTCTGGCTACATCTTCGATCCAGTCACTGACGGCCGAGGACTTCTGAAGGCGATCTGCACCGAATACGGTATCCAATGCGATGAAGGCGCCGATATCCACGCACTGGTGGACGCCTTGAACGCCTTTTTGCTGGACCCGGCAACATTGAAATTGGACGTCATTTTGGTGATTGACGAGGCCCAGGGGCTCAGCCGCGACGTCCTCGAGCAGCTCAGGCGCATATCCAACCTGGAAACATCCCGCAGAAAGCTGATCCAGATCGTTTTGGTGGGGCAGCCCGAGCTTGAAGCCAAACTGGCGTGCCAGGACCTCCGTCAATTGCGGCAGCGCATTTCTCAAAGCTGCCGAATTCAGCCGCTCAATCTCGAGGATACCGGGCGCTACATCCGCCACCGGATGGAAACGGCAGGCTGGCGGGGGGCTTCGCCGTTTTCAGGAGGCGCCGTGCGGCGGATTCACCGTTATACGGGCGGCATTCCCAGGCTGATCAATATCGCTTGCGATCGTTGCCTTCTGGCGGCCTATACGAATGGGAGCCGCAAGCTCGACCATCGCATCGCCGGGAGCGCCCTTCGAGATATGGACCGCGGTATCGGCTACCGGCCTTTCGGGCGCTGGAAACCGGTTGCCGGTATCATGGCGGCGGCCCTGCTGTCCATTTGCATCGGCGCTGCAGTCGGGCTGCTGGTTCACTGATGGCATCGTTTCACTGCGCGCGGTTTACGGCGCCGAAGGGTGTACCCCATCGGCAACCCAAAACGTGGAAAGAAAGCCTTGTCTCTCATTCTTAAAGCACTGCAAAAACTCGAATCGGATGCGGAACCATCCGCTGAGGAGCGCATGTGGCAGCCGCCGGAATCCGTTTCGGCCGGCGGGCGCTTTCAGGGCCTGTCTTCAGGGCGGTTGATGAGATTTACCCGGTGGGCGGCCGGCATTGCCGCGTCAGGGGCCATTGGATACGCCATGGTCGATGCGTGGGTGCCAAGGGCGACGGAGATCCCACCGGTTGCGCAAGCGCTCACCGGGCAAGGTCTGCAGCCCACGGCACAGCCGCCCAATCCGGCTGTCACCCGGCCGAAGATGCCCACCGCGCCCCCGGTTGAAGCCAGGGTTGAAGCCAGGGTGGATAATGAAAATACAACCGTCGAAAACAGCGTGTCCAAAAAGTCTGCGGCCACCGCTGAACCGTTAAAAAGGGATGTTTCAAATGGGGCCAAATCCAGTCGACAGCGTCTGATGCCGATCCCGGCGCCACCGGCGCGATCCGAAAATACGGACTCAATGGCAGTCGCCAAACAGCCGGTAGCGAAGCATCCGGGGCCAGGCGCCAAGGTATCCGACGGGCACTCGGACAGGGCCGATCGCCGTGGCGATGCTGCACCGGCCGTACCGGTATCGGCGCACACCGCGACAGACCGGCAATTATCTTCAGGGTCCTTAGCGCGGCGGCCACCCTTAAATGCGAAATTGCCCCCTGCCGAAGGTCTCGAGCTGCAGGCCCTGTCGTGGGCCGATGCGCCCGAAAAACGGCTTGCCGTCATCAATGGCCGTTTCATCCGGGAGGGAGGGCGCATCGACGGTTACGTGGTGTCCCGAATCGAAGAAGAAAGCGTTGTGTTAAGCATGAACGGACGCAACTTTCGGATTCGGTTTCCCAAGATGTGACTGCATTTCCACTTGCCGTCACCGGGCCAACGGAAGGAATGCTCCCCGCTCAATGCAGCAGTGCGGGACCGTGGAAGTATATACCGCTCAACATCTTTAAAAGTTGCACAGAATTACCATAAAATACCTTGATTTGCCCCGTTTTGGCGGGGTATGATGGCGGCAATAAAAAAAGGGATTCGGGTTAACCACCTGAATCCCTTAGTTTTTCGTGGAGCCACCGCGCGGATTCGAACCGCGGACCTGCTGATTACGAATCAGCTGCTCTACCAGCTGAGCTACGGTGGCGCAACGGCACCCAATTACTGGAATAATGGTGCAAGATCAAGAGAAAACCACGCTTTCCGCTTTCCTGGAAACGCTCTCCGGGAATGTGAGCACCCTTTACTGCAGCGGCATCGCCGGCGCCGAAGCCAGTTACCTCATTTCCCGCCAGTACGCTGCAGCGGCGCGGCCGATCTGTGTCGTCACCCCCACTGCCAAGGACGCCGGCCGCGTCATGAATGACCTGGCATTTTTCATTCCCCCGGAAAGCCACGCCGATATCATTCACTTGCCCGCCTATCATATTTCCGCCTTCAAGGCGCTGGCATACCATAACGACATCAGCGCGCAGCGTGTCCGGACATTGTACCGCCTGGCGACACGTTCGACCCCGCATATCCTGGTCATTTCGGTGGAGGCGTTGCTGCACAAGGTCATCCCCCGCAGCGATCTTTGCGGATGGGCGGAGCTGCTCATGGCCGGAGAGGAGACCGACCGCGATGCGCTTGTCGCCAAGATGCTCGATGGGGGATATGTGCGCACAGCCATTGTCGAAGAGCCCGGCGATCTTGCGGTGCGCGGAAGCATCATGGATTTTTTCTCCCCGTTGTATGACAACCCGGTTCGGGTCGAGTGGTTCGGTGATCTGGTTGAAGATATCCGCTTTTTCGCTCCGGGCAATCAGCGGCAGATCGGTGATGCCCGTGAGATCGTGATCCTTCCAGCCAGAGAAGCCATATTGGATCGTTCGCGGTTGGATACGACGATTGCCGGCATCCGCCAGTGCGCAGTGGACTGCGGGCTGAACGCCGGGCAGCGCCGGGAGCTCATCGCGCGGCTGGAATCGGAAGGGGTCTTCCCGGAGATCGAGAGCCTTCTTCCCGTCTTCTTTTCACGCCTGGACACGATCTTTGACTACCTGCCCATCGACAGCGTCCTTTTCTTGAGCAGCAACAGTGAATTGAACCGGGCGGCCGCCGACCAAGAGGCGCGGGTGAAGGCGAATTACGACACGGCCCTGAATCATCAGCGGCTTCGCATGCCGCCGGAGCAGCTCTACTTGTCATGGGACGCGGCCCGGAAGGCGATTTACTCCCGCCATCCGGTGCTGCTCGATGACCTTGCCCTGGAGACGGCGCCGGCACCCGACACCCCGCGTGGCGCAGTCACGTTTTCCATCGCGGCGACGGATCAATTCAGAAAGCTTTCGTCCGGCAGCGCCCCAGAGCACCATTTGAAACCCTTCGTGTCCTGGTTTCAGGAGCAGGCCGACCGCCGTTTTCGCATTGTCGTGGCCTGCCGCTCGCGCAGCCAGGCCGCAAAGCTCGACGGGGTCTTGACGCCATACGGCGTGCGATCGAACCGGTGCGAGGCGTTCACGGACCTAAAATGCAGGAAGCCCGGTCTGTTGAATGTCTGCGTCGGCAGTCTTTCCAGTGGGTTCGTCTGGATGGACGAGGGGATTGCCGTCCTGACGGCCGAAGACATCTTTGGAAGGAGCCGGCTGCGGCGCAAGGCCCCCAAGCCCACGCTGCCCAGAGAATTGCTCTCCATCGAGAGCCTGGGCACGGGAGATCTGGTGGTACACGCCGAACAAGGCATCGGTGTCTACCAGGGACTTGAGCGGCTCAGGATCGGTGGCTCGGATTGTGATTTTCTGGTTCTCAATTACCAGGGCGGAGACAAGCTCTACCTTCCCGTGGACCGGATGGGCATGATCCACAAGTACATGGGGGTCGACGGTATCACACCGGTCGTCGACAAGATGGGGGGGAAGTCCTGGGACCGGATACGGACGCGGGTCGAGAAGTCCGTCCAGAAAATGGCTGGCGAATTGCTCAAACTCTATGCTGCCAGGAAAGTCAAAGAGGGGCATGCCTATCAGCCGCCGGACCATTATTTCAACGCGTTCGAGGCCGGGTTCACCTTTGAGGAGACCCCGGACCAGATCGCTGCCATCAATGATGTCATCGACGACATGAATGCGCCGACCCCCATGGACCGGCTGGTTTGTGGGGACGTGGGTTACGGAAAGACGGAAGTGGCTTTGCGGGCGGCGTTTATCGCCGTCAACGATGGCAAGCAGGTCGCCGTACTGGTGCCCACCACCGTGCTGGCGATGCAGCATGCGGAGACCTTTAGACAGCGCTACGGGCGGTTTCCGGTGAATATAGGTCTCATCAGCCGACTCCAGACGCCCCGGGAGCAGCGCCAGGTCGTGACCGACCTCAAGGAGGGCCGCATCGACATTGTCATCGGCACTCACCGACTGCTGCAAAAAGACGTTGTGTTCAAGTCCCTCGGGCTGGTGGTGGTTGATGAGGAGCAGCGTTTCGGCGTGAAGCACAAGGAAAAACTCAAACGGATGCGCGAAACCGTGGACGTGCTGACCCTAACGGCGACGCCCATCCCGCGGACGCTTCACATGTCGCTTCTGGGCGTTCGTGATATCAGTGTCATCTCCACGCCCCCGGAGCAGCGGCACGCCATCATCACCTACGTCACCGAGTACAATGACGCCGTCGTGGCGGATGCCATCGGCCACGAGCTGAAGCGGGGCGGCCAGGTCTTCTTTGTCCACAATCACATCAGTACCCTCGACGCCATGGCGGCGCGCATTCGTCAGTTGGTGCCCGGGGTCAGGCTGGCCGTCGCCCATGGCCAAATGCCGGTGGGGGAATTGGAGGACGTCATGCTGTCCTTCTCGCATCGACGACTCGACGTGCTGGCCTGCACCACCATCATCGAATCCGGACTGGACATCCCCTCAGCCAACACCATGCTCATCAACCGTGCCGACCGCTTCGGGCTGGCCCAGATCTATCAACTGCGGGGGCGGGTGGGACGCTCCGATGAACAGGCATTCGCCTATCTCTTCGTCCCCCCGGATGCCGCCATTACCCGGGATGCCCGCAAACGGCTCAAGGTGCTCATGGAGCACAGCGATCTGGGCGCCGGTTTCCAAATCGCCATGAACGATCTCAAGATCCGTGGCGGCGGATCCATTCTCGGGGCGTCTCAATCCGGTCATATCGCTGCCGTGGGATACGACATGTTTCTTCAGTTGATGGAAACCGCTGTTTCGGAACTCAAGGGCGAATCTGTGGCTGCGCCGCTGGAGCCGGAAATCAATCTGGACATGACGGTGCATTTCCCGGAAGACTACATCGCGGATATCGATCAGCGGCTTTCCGCCTACCGTCGCCTCGTGGGGATGACCACAGTGAAAGAAATCGCTGCCTACAAGCGGGAATTGGAGGATCGTTACGGCAAACTTCCCGAACCGGCCAGCAATCTGTTGTTGAAGATCATGCTCCGGGTGCTGGCCATCGCGGCCGGCATCAAACGGCTCGATGTGGACGCCGCCGGCATGATCATGCGGTTTTCGGAAGCGCACGTTCAAAACCCCGAGGGCCTGGTTGACATGGTGGCCCAGGCACCGCATCATTTCAGCTTTTCAAGTGATGGGGTGCTGAAGACCAAACTGCCGTCTCAGGGTTGGCAGCGGCGGCTGTCAACCGCCAAAAACATCTTGAAAGAAATCGGCCAGCGTGTTAACGGATGAAAATTATTTTTAATGATTTTAGGGAGCTACGATGAATGATGGGGTACGGTGAGGATGGGTTGGCGTCCGCTGCCGCAACAGGGTGCCGCGGTGCCGGGGTTGGGCAATGACCCCGCGCGCCGTCCCCAATTCGTGGATCCGGTTGGGTCTATGCCTGCTGCTGGTGATGGGTTGCACCGACGGCGGAGAGTCCGTCAACCGCCGTTTTTTGATCCGTGTGGGGGATCGGCAACTCAGCGTGTCGGATTTCAACCGCATATTTGAAATCAGTAAAACCGCCTACGCGCACAACGACCTGCAGGATCCCGAATTGCTCAGGGACCTGAAGTTGAGGCTGCTCAACCAGCTCCTCGAAGAACTGATGCTGATGGAAAAGGCCGAGGACGCCGGCATCAGCGTGAGCGATGTCGAATTGCAGGCTGCCGTGGCGCAGGTTACCGCCGATTATCCGAAGGGGGTTTTCGAGGAGACCCTCCTGGAAACCGCCATTTCGCTGGAAGACTGGCAGGAACGGCTGCGCATCAGGCTGTTGACGCGCAAGGTGATCGATACCGTGATCGCTAAGAATGTCGTGATCACCCCCGAAGACATTCAGGGTTATCTAAAGGATCACAAGGCGGATTGGCCAGAAGGCAAATCGCTCGAAGCAGTCGATGAAGCCAACGCGGCGCTCCTTCGCAGGCTGCGTGAGCTGAAGACCGAACGTGCGTATGCCGCGTGGATGCGTGAGCAAAAAAACCACTACCCGGTTGAGATCGACGCCCTTCAATGGGAACGGTTGATAAAATAAGAATGGATGACCTCTTGAACCACAAGGAAAAGATTCACTCCGCACGCGGCTCGCGAAGCAACCGATGGGGCCGCCGGGGACAGCACCGACGGCGGATCTGGTGGGCGCTGATGGTCATGGCGCTTTTCGCCGTTCCGGCGCCATTGTCGGCTAGAGAGACGGTGGATCGGATCGTGGCCTACGTCAACGAAGATATTATCGTTTTGTCAGAGCTGGAAGATGAGATTGCACCCTATGCCGAAAGGGTTCGGCAGATGGGTTACGATGCGGAAAAGCAGAATGAAATGCTTTTCAAGCTTAGAGAAGACATGCTCGGTCGGTTGGTCGAACAGAAGCTCACCGACCAAGAGATCGAAAAGGCTGGTATCACCATCGGCGAGGAAGAGATCGACCAGAATGTCGAGCGGCTCAAGCAGGCCAACCAGATGACCGAGGAAATGCTGACTGAAGCCCTGAAGGAACAGGGCATGTCCCTTGAAGACTACCGCGAGCGCATCAAGGAGCAGATTCTCCGCAGCCGCTTGGTTACCCGTGAGGTGAAATCCAAAATCGTTGTCACTGACGAGGATATCAAGGCGTATTTCGACACCCACCCGGAAGCGTTTCAGGGGGAGGTGATGGTGCATCTCAGGCATTTGACGTACAGCATCGCGCCCGGCACAAGCCAGGGGCAAAAGGATGCCGCTCGGTGGGAGATGGCGGGCACATTGAAAGACCTCGAGGGCGGCACCCCGTTTCAGGTGATCGAAGACCGCTTCAACGATCAGGGCAGCGGAAGGCGCGGGGGGGATCTCGGTGAATTCAAAAAGCAAACCCTTTCCCCGCTGATACAGAAGGCCATCACCGGGCTGAAGGCCGGCGATGTGACCGCTTTGCTGGAAACCGACCAGGGCTTTCAGATATTTTACCTCCAGAACATCAAACAAACGGGCGGAAAGACTGTGGAAGACGCCTCGGCCGCCATTTCAGAAACCATTTACAAACAGCGGGTGGACGAAAGGTTCATGAAATGGATCGAGAATCTGAAGAAAACCGCTCACATTAAAACCGTGCTGTGACACCCGCAGCCGATCAACATCAGGCGATATGAACGATAAAGAGGCCATATCCTACGGGCGGTATCTCAAATCCGTGAGGCTTGAACGCGGCGTGACAATGAAACAGGTCGCTGCGGTGACCCGCGTCAGCCGGGATGTCCTCGAAGCCATCGAGGCAGAGGACCACGGCCGATTGCCGGCAGAAGTTTTTGTGAGAGGGTTCATCCGGTCCTATGCGAAAACTGTGGGCGCTGACGGTGAGCGTGCTGTTCGAAGCTATGAGAAGCGACTGGCGGCAGCGCGGATGGCCGCCAGGCGCCACACCAAGGATCGGCAATCCCGCAAGGCATTTTGGCCACGGCTGGCCCTGGGAATTTCGCTCTTGGCGCTCATCGCCCTGGGGAGCATCTTTTTTTTGTCCGATGGGGGCGGCGACGTCGACTCGACGCTGTCACCGACGCCCCTGACGCCGCTTGCCACCGTCCCCAACGCGCCTGAAAGGGCGCCTTTGCCGGGCAGCGCGCCGCCGGCCCTTTCAACGCCGTCACCGCCTCCCGAGGAAGCACCGCCCGAGGCGATGCCGAACCCGGCCATGCCCTCAGCGACGATGCCCGAGCCGCCGCCAGCGCCTGAAGCGGCGGCCCCTCAGGCACCGCCCACGGCCACCACCCAGCGGTTGGTGATCACCGCCGTGGAGGAAACGTGGCTGAAGGTCATTACCGATGGCATGCGCGCAACGGAGTACATGCTGAAGACCGGCGACCTGTTGCAACTCGAGGCGGAAAAAGGGTTTAATTTGCTCATCGGAAACGCTGCCGGTATCTCCATGGCGCTGAACGGCAAGGAGATCCCCGTTCGCGGAAGACGTGGTCAAGTCATTACGATGCAGGTGCCTTGATCCGCATCCTCCGCCCGGGCTGCTCAGGCGCTTCATCAGACCAATAGGCGACGCTCATGGATAACACGCAAAACAAGATTCTGGTGGAAAGCGTCAAGCGCCTGCTGCGACGAAATGCTATTCCCAACCTGCGTAAGATTGTCCGGAAAACCCACGCCGCAGATTTGTCCAACCTGTTTAAATCCCTGCCTCTGAACCATCAGATGACCCTCTTCGGCATGGTCGATGACGTGGAGGGCAAAGGATTGTTGATCAGTCATCTCGATGAGGGCCTCTTGGCCGACCTGATTATAGGCATCGATCAGAGTGAACTCGTCACCATTCTGGATCACATGCCCACCGACGATGCCACCGATCTCATCGGCCGCATGCCCCAGGAGTTGGCCGACCAGGTCCTGAGCATGATGCGCAAGGAGGGCTCCGAAGAAATCGAAGTTCTACTGCGCTACGACGATGATACCGCCGGCGGGATCATGGTCAGCGAATACATCGCGCTCAAGGAGGATATTACCGCCGGAGAAGCCATCAAGCTGATCCAAAAGGACTTCCAGGATGTAGAGATGCCATTTTATCTCTACGTGATCGATGAATACGGCAAACTGGTGGGGGTCTGCTCCCTGCGGCAGCTCGTCGTTATGCCGCCGTCGAAAAAACTCCAGGAATTCATGACCACCGACGTGTTCTCCGTGCACACCGACATGGACCAGGAAGAGGTGGCCAAGATCGTCGCGCGCTACGATATTCTGGCGGTGCCGGTGGTTGATCACCACAACACGCTCGTGGGGCTCGTCACCGTCGATGACGTCATCGATATTTTCAGAAAGGAAGCTACGGAAGACTTTCTCAAAATGGCCGGCGCCGGTGAAGAATTTGTGGAAACCCAGTCGGTGATGCGCAGCATACGGATCCGCCTGCCCTGGCTCTTCGCCAGCTGTCTCGGCGGGATTCTGGCCTTCTTCATTATCGGCCATTTTGAAGAAAGCCTTGCCCGGCTGACCTATTTGGCGGCGTTTATCCCGGTGATCATGGGTATGGGCGGCAATATCGGCACCCAGTCGTCCACCATCGTGGTGCGGGGCCTGGCCACCGGCAGGCTCAACAAGGCCGACCTTTGGAAGGTGGTGTCTAAAGAGTTGGCTGTGGGGGTTGTGCTGGGGATTGTCTACGGCGTGGCCATTGGTGTCGTGGCCCAGACCAGCCATCCCGTGTTCGCCTTCGCCTTTTCCGTGGGGCTGGGGGTGCTCTTGTCCATGACTACGGCCGCCCTGGTCGGTTCATTCGTGCCCATGATGTTTGCTCGGGTCAACATCGATCCGGCTGTGGCCACCGGCCCCTTTGTCACGACGGCCATCGACATCATCAGCGTGTCACTCTACTTCCACATCGCCACAACGCTGTTGAAGATATGAGTGACCCGCTATTTGTCACCACCGGCATTGCGCTGCGCCGGATCTCCTACGGCGACAATGACCTGATTTTGACCCTGTTCTGCAAGGACCAGGGGAAGATGGCCGTCATCGCCAAGTCTGCCAAGAAAAGCCGGAAAAGATTCGCCGGTGTCCTGGAGCTCTTCTCTGAACTCGACGTCACCTGTCGCCGGAGCCGACGGGGAGGCATGCCGGTGCTGCAGGAAGCATCGCTGAAACAGCCCTTTGCAAACATCCGCGGTGACGTTCGCCGCACAGCATATGCCAGTTATTGGGCGGAACTGGTCAACGTGTGGCTGGAGGATCACGATGGGCAGGCGGAGGTCTACGCGCTGCTTGCCTATGCGTTGTCCCGGTTGGACGAAGGGCGCCGCGACCCGTCGGAATTGTCGATCCTTTTCCAAATGCGGTTCCTGGCGCTGGCGGGAATGAGCCCCGGTATCGATGCCTGTCACCGGTGCCGAATGGGTCTGGACCGCCTTCAGGAACGGCCCATGGGATTCAATCCGGCGCTGGGCAGCATCGTCTGTGACCCGTGCCGGGAGAGGGCGGAGGACTGTCTGCCGGTGTCCCATGGGACCCTCAAGCTGCTGCGCTGGATCCGTTCAGGCGACCTGGAAACGGCGGCGCGGATTCGTTGCCACGCGGCCGCGCGGTCCCAGGGATTGGCGCTGCTGGAGGCCTTCGTCCCATACCACCTGGGAAAAGAACTGAAGAGTTTGGGGTTTTTGAACCAAATCCGCGACGGCCGGCGGATAAAGTCGACGGCGTGCTGAACCACGGAGAAAATCGAAAAGCGGATTTGGGCGCTGGCGCGCCGAAGGGCAACAGCAAAGGCAAAAACCGGTTTCGCGCAGAGACGCTGGGGTGCGGAGAAAATCGAAAAGCAAGTTTTAGGCGCTTCGCGTCAACCGTCAGAACGATATCTCGTATATCGGTAAACCTTGAAGTGGAGGGACGCGCTCCGTCGCGTCCGCCGGTGCTTTTACCATCAACCTTGACGGTTCCGTAAAAAGTTTTCAGGTGTCATCCCGAGCGAAGCG
>CAYUOU010000063.1:0-24960 GCA_964446485.1 uncultured Desulfobacterales bacterium
TACATTTTTTCTAATGAATCTAAGATGATTTGTCAATTCTGATTACGAAAACGCCGGTTTGAGCAGCTCGTTGATCTCCTCCGGGTATGCCATGCAGAGCGTCTCGTTGAAGAGATTTCGCAGGGCGCCGATGTCCGGCGTGCCCAAGGCCTGGTTGAAAAAGGTGCGCGGCGAAAAGAGGAGATGAAACCGGGCATGGGCGTCGCCGGCGGCCCCGGTAAAGAAATTCATGTTGAAGCTGTAGATGCCCATACCGTCGTAGGCGGCCATGAGCCGGGTCAGGCCGACGGCGATATCCATGATGTCCTCGGGGGTGAGTTCAAGCGTGGCCGCGGCACCCTCCACCACGGCCAGCACATCCCCGGCTACGCCCATGGGTGCATAAGCGGTGAGCCAGGACGTCCTGCCGATGCGGCCCAGGTATCGTTTCCCGCGTGCTTTTTCAGTGGCGACGAGATCGTCCCAGAAGTTGTGCCCCGTCTTTTTCAGATAGGCGGACGCCGCCGTGAGTTCTTCCCGCATGAGGTTGGGTGCCGAAGAGGATGAAAATACCTGCAGGTGGGGATGGATGAGCGAACTCCCGGCGGGGGGCATGTAGTTCCAGTTGACGATATGGTAGACCCCTTCGGGGTGTCCGGCCGCCGCCACACGATTGAAAAACGCCATGGCCAGCGTCATCGCCCGGCTGATGCGATCGGCACTGATCTCAGTCATGGGGATGTAATGCCGGCTTCCCATGGTGGCTACGGCGCCGAGGGCATCGTAGGGCGCCAGGTTGGGAAAAAGCACCATGTCGTCTTGGGCCATGCGTCCCTCGGGGATCAGATCCGGGTCGAAATGGGGCGTGATTTTCATGATCCGCTCAGGGCAGAATGGGCAGTGCGTTTCGGTGCCTGCCACCAGCCTGTCAAAGTCGGGCTTTTCCCACTGGAGATCCATAAAGTGGCAGATGCGCGCGGTGCGCCCGGTGAGCGGATCGGTGCGGATTTCACTGGGTACTCGACGCTCAGCCATTTCCTTCAATGGGTTTCGCATGATGGTCTCTTTTGATACGGCTGAAAATTCCATGTCTCCTCCCTTCGGGCGCAAACGCCCCCTTTCGATGATGGGCCGTTCCACAAGGTATTGTTTCAGATCCTTGCCGCGATGGCATCCCCCATTTCCACGGTGCCCACTGGTGCGCACCCCTTGCGGGCAATGTCGGCCGTGCGAGGGCCGTCGGCGAGTACCGATTCCACAGCGGCGACAATGCGGTCTGCCGCCTCTGACATTTCCAGACTGTAGCGCAGCATCATGGCCGCAGACAGGATCTGGGCCACGGGATTGGCGATGCCCTTGCCGGCGATGTCCGGCGCCGAGCCGCCCGCCGGTTCGAAGAAGCCGAATTTGGATGCGGTGAGGCTGGCCGACGCCAGCAGCCCCATGGATCCCGTGATCATTGCGGCTTCGTCGCTGATGATATCTCCAAACATATTTCCGCAGAGCATGACATCGAACTGCCCGGGATTTTTGAGGAGCTGCATGGTGGCGTTGTCCACGTACATGTGACTGAGGGCTACGTCGGGATAGTCCTTGGCGACCTCGTCAACCACTTCCCGCCACAGTACCATGGTGGTGAGCACGTTGGCCTTGTCGATGCTGGTGACCCGGCGCTTTCGTGATCGGGCGATATCAAAGGCCAGTCGGGCGATGCGGTCGATCTCGCTGCGGGTGTAGACCATGGTGTCAAAGGCGCGTTCTTCAGGGCCGCTGCCGTCGCGGCCTTTGGGTTGACCGAAGTAAATACCGCCGGTGAGTTCCCGGACCACCATGATGTCAACGCCTTCGCCAACGATGTCGGGCCGCAAGGGGCTTTCTTCGGCCAGAGACGGAAAAATCCGCGCGGGCCGGAGGTTGCAGTAGAGATCGAAGTGTTTGCGGATGGGCAGCAGGGCGCCGCGCTCCGGTTGAAGGTCCGGTGGCAGAGCTTCCCATTTTGGGCCGCCCACGCTGCCGAAGAGGATGGCGTCGCTGTTTTCGCAAAGGGTCAGTGTCTCCTTGGGCAGCGGGCTGCCGTGCCGGTCATAGGCGATACCGCCCACGTCGGCAGGGGTGAAAGACAGTTCGATACGGCATTTTTTCTGAACCGCATCGAGTACTTTGATGGCTTCGGCCATTACCTCGGGCCCGATACCGTCGCCGGGCAATACGGCGATATGCTTCATGCAACGCTCCTTTATTGATTGTGCTTGAGGGATTCCAACGCCTCTGCGTCTGCCAGATCCCTGGTTCTTTCTGATGCCAGCTTGTTGTCAATGAGGTCATCTATCGAGGCAATCTTCACGCGAATTCCCCACTTGCTGATCGGCGTTGGCTTCGGCGCCATTGGCGGGTATTCACCGCACGGTTATCTCAGGTCGTCCGGCAACCGTCGCCCACCCATCGTCACCGTCTGCGATTGGCGCCGCAGTTTTACGGGAGACGGCGATAAACCGGATCATGGTGGTGCGTCAATCCAGTCGAAAGTGCGCTGTACGGCCTTTGTCCACTGGGCGATGCCGTGCTGCCGCATCGCGTCGTCCATTTGGGGCTGCCAGGTCTTGTCCATGGTCCAGTTGCTTCTGAGATCGGCCGGATCGGTCCAGTATCCCACGGCCAGCCCGGCGGCATAGGCGGCGCCCAGCGCCGTGGTCTCGGTGACTTTCGGGCGAATCACCGGCACGTTGAGGATGTCGGCCTGAAACTGCATGAGCAGTTCGTTGGCGACCATGCCACCGTCCACTTTAAGCTGGGTGAGATCCATCCCGGCGTCGCGGTTCATGGCCGTGACGATGTCCATGGTCTGGTAGGCATTGGCTTCGAGCACCGCCCGGGCGAGATGCCCCTTGTTGACAAAACGGGTCAGCCCCACGATGACACCGCGGGCGTCGGAGCGCCAATGGGGCGCGAACAAACCGGAAAATGCGGGAACGATGACGGCGCCGCCGTTGTCCGGCACGGTTTCCGCCAGCGTTTCGATCTCGGGTGCGCTGTCGATAATCCCTAAATTGTCGCGGAACCACTGTACCAGGGCCCCCGCAATGGCGATGGAACCCTCCAGGGCGTAGACGGGCATCTCGCTGCCCACCTGGTAAGCCACAGTGGTGATGAGCCCGTGGGTCGATGCCACTGCCTGGCGGCCGGTGTTGAGCAGCAGAAAACACCCCGTGCCGTAAGTATTCTTGGCTTCGCCGACATCAAAGCAGGCCTGGCCCACCAGGGCCGCCTGCTGGTCCCCGAGCGCCCCGCACACCGGCACCGGAGCCCCCACCGGTCCTGCCGGTGAGGTGGTTCCCCAGACATCGGGATCGGACGAGGGAACGATGCGGGGCAGCATCCGGCGAGGGATTCCCAAGACGGCCAATATTTCTGCATCCCAGTCCAGGGTGTGCAGGTTCATAAGCAGGGTTCGGCTGGCATTGGTGACGTCCGTGACGTGGGCGCCGCCGTCGGGCCCCCCGGTGAGCCACCAGATGAGCCAGCTCTCAATGGTGCCGAAATAGGCGTCGCCGACGTCGGCGGCCCTGCGGGCGGCGGGGACATTGTCCAGGATCCATTTGATTTTCGGCCCGGAGAAATACGTTGCCACCGGAAGGCCGGTTTTTGAGCGGAACCGGTCCTGGCCGCCGTCTTCCGCGAGCGCCTTGCAGATCTGGTCGGTGCGGGTGCACTGCCACACGATGGCATTATATAGCGGGGCGCCGGTTTTTCGGTCCCAGACCACGGTGGTTTCGCGCTGGTTGGTAATGCCGATGGCGGCCAGCCGTTTGCCTGAGAAACCGGCCTTTTTCAAGGCGTGGCGCATCACGCCGGCGGCATTTTTCCATATCTCCGTGGGGTTGTGCTCCACCCATCCGGGCCGGGGAAATATCTGCTCGTGCTCTTTTTGTTCCATTGCCACGATCTGGCCACCCCGGTCGAAGATAATGAACCGATTGTTGGTGGTCCCCAGATCCAGGGCACCGATGTATGGGGTCATCGCCATTTTTTCACCTGTTGGACGTGACTCGATGGTGTCACAAATTTCCCGCCAGGGCGAGATGCCGCTTGTTGATGATCATTCCCGCGGCTTCGCTGACGTATTCATGGGGTCCCTCTCGGAAGGGGAGATAGACCAGCCTCGCGCTTCTCGGCGTGATTTCGATATCAGGCAGCCTTGGCAGCATGGACTTGGCGGGTTTGATGAAACCGGCCAGGCTGACCTTGAGGCTTTCCACCGCTTCGCTCACCGGCAGGTTCACCGGGTGGATGCGTCCCTTGGGCAGTGGCTGGAACGCGTGGGCATCGTCCGCTCCGGCGCCGGCCACATGGGGTTGGGACAGGTTCAACTGCTGGGAGATGAGTAAAAAGGTTTTGGGGCGCACTTTGAATGCCAGTGCCCAGAAACGGAAGGGCCGCGTTTCCCAGTCTGGCTGAACCACCCGCGGCAGGTTGGCGATGCGGACCAGGTCGGCGAAGGATCCCAAGGGGATGCCGCTTACCGAGACCGTGAACTGCCAGAAGGGGAGGTAAAGGGTGTCAGGCGCGTCCTCGGGAACGCAGACAAAGCGCGTTCGTTTCAGCCCTTGATTCCCCGCCCGCCACACACTGTCGCAGTTTCGGCAGATCAGGGCGAGGGAATCGCGCTGACCCTCCATGTCCCAGCCGCAGCCGGGGCAAAGGGTCGGTAGAAACCGGATCTGCCACGTGGGCGCGCCGCCAGGCAGTCCGTTCAGACGTTGCGCCGTTTCCGCATCACCCAATCGCCTGTTGAGTACGGCGTCGAAGAGCCCGTTGGCGTTGTAGAAAGGGGAAAATACGAGGCTTACCGCTTCACCGATGTCGGTCTGATGATAGACATTGCCGCCTTCCGTGGGGATCGACAGATTTTGGAACAACCCTTTCACAGCGGCAAACGGGATCTCCGGCTTGATAAATCGCCCGGGCGTTTCAGGGGTCACGAACTGGAGGGCCATGGCTTGGCTGCGAAGCCCCAGGGATGCGGGTACGCAGGGATCATCCACAGCCAGACGGCTGGCATCGATGAATCGGTGCTGCATGCCGCGTTCGGTGGCAAAGAAAAGCATTCCCTTGTAGCGCCAGTAAGGAACGTAGACAAGGGTCTTGTCGACGAGGGCTTTGTGCGGCAGCATGTAGCGGAAGAAGACCTGGGGCAGTAGGTAGGAGCGCACCCGGCAAAACCCACAGGACACGAGGCGGTCCGTCTCGTTGAGGGTGATGGGAGCCCCGCACTGGGGGCACTGGTGTTGAATCAGGAGATCGGCCATAGAAAACACCATGATGACAGAAGTCGGCGGCGCTGTCTTCTCCGCATTTACTGCTTTTCTCCGCACTGATTGCAAAACCGGGCGTCGGGGAGGTTTTCCGCACCGCACTGGCCGCAGAACCAGGGCTCGGGTTTTTCTTCGACGGGTTTGCCGCATCGGGAGCAGAACCGGGCATTGGGTGCCAGGTTTTTGCCGCAACCGGCGCACTGGGTGAAGACCAACTGTTGGTGGCCGCAGTAGGGGCAGAACTTGGCGTCTGTCTGGATCACGCTGCCGCACTCTTGACAGGAGGCACCGGTGGCCGCCCCGGGCGGATTGCCCGGGGCCGGGGCGGCGGCGCCCTGGCCGGTGAAGTATTGAGCGAACATGGCTGGCATCATGAGCCCCATGGAGGTACCCATGCCGGCAGCGGCCCCCTCACCGCCGTCGGCGGCCTTTTCCATGGCCATGGCCGCCTTCATCTGCATGAGCTTGTTCATGTCGTCAAATACGCCCAGGCGGCTGCGGTCGTCGATGGCCTGTTGCACCTCCGGCGGGGGGGTGATGGCGTTCATGTACAGGTGGGTCAGGTTCAGCCCGAAATGACTGAAGTCCTCCTGCAGCCGCTTTTGCAGGCCTTCCGACAGTTCGTCGTACTGCTCGGGCAGGTTGATAATGGAGTCGAGCTGTTCTCCCATGTAGTCGTTGAATCGGGACACAATGACCCGATTGAGGTATTCTTCCACGCCTTCGGTGGTAAATACCCCTTGTGTACCCACCATTCGGTTGATGAAGAGGACCGGCTGCATCACTTGGATGTTGAAGACGCCGAAAGCCCGCAACCGGATCAGCCCCAGTTCGCTGTCCTTGAAGGCCACTGGATCCCGGGTGCCCCACTTGAGGTTGATGAAGGTCTTGAGGTTGACAAAGTACACCTCGGCACGCAGCGGGCTCATCATGGCCCATGGCACGCTGAGCAGCTTGGTGAGGATGGGGATATTGCCGGTTTTCAGGGTGTGACGGCCGGCCCCGAATGCTTCGATGGCTTTGCCCTTGTAGAAGAACACCGCGGCCTGGCTTTCCCGGACCGTTAGCTGTGCCCCCCACTTGATCTCGCCGGAACCTTTTTCGGGCAGGCGGTGGACCAGTGCCTGTCCCGTGTCGTCCAACCACTCGAGGTTCTCAAGAAAGACGATATTGTCTGTACCCATGGGACCTCTCCTTTTTTCAGATGATAAGACCGATCACCCGGCCTCACGGCAGATCTGCGGCAATGGGCTCCAGGGCCTGAAAATTGACGGTTCCGTAAAAAAGTCCGATATCTGCGTTACGCGTCATTCTTCGTCATGGCGGCGTACTGTAAGTACGCCGCATTCCTCAGGATTCGCAAGCCGTATCTCGAACATGTTACGAAATCGTCCTTTTTGCTACTTTTTACCGTTTAATCAAAATTGCTGTTACTACGGTATGTTACGTTGGCTGCACGACCATGCAGTCGGCCACCAGTTCCCAGAGGTACTTCACCGTGAGGCCGTCCATCCCGTATTCGCCTTTGATGGCGTTGAGCTGGCCGTGGCAGCTGTGGCAGGGAACCACGAGCATCTTAGCGCCGGTGCGCCGTATCTGATCCATTTTTTTGCGGCCGTAGAAAATCCGTTCTTCGGTGTAGCCGGTGGTGAGGGTGCCGCCACCGCCCCCGCAGCAGAACTGGTCCATGCGGCGGGGGTAGAGGTCCACCCAGTTCTCGAGGCACTGGTCCATGATCCAGCGGGGCTCTTCGAAAAAGCCGTGGCCGAAAAGCTTCTCGGCCTTGCGTCCGTAGTTGCAGGGATCATGGTAGGTGGCCAGTTGGGGAAACCGGCTGTTGTCCAAGGTGATACGGCCCTCTTTGATGTAGCGGATCAACAGGTCGAAGACGGTGACCGCTTCGAATCGCTCCATGGCTTCGGGATACCATTTTTCGAGACCCGACCGGGTCGCCAGGTAGGCATGCCCTCATTCGGGCCAGAGGAGCGTTTTGGCCTCCAGTTTGTCCATCTGCTCGACGATGCGGCCTACCATGGTGCGCATGGCATCGTCGTCTCCGGTGAAGAATCCCCAGTTGGTGCCTTCCCAGTTTTCCGATACCAGCGTCCAGTCCTCCTTGGCTGCGTGGAAGATCTTCCACCAGTGTTTAAGGTCGTCGGTGTGGGTGTTGACGAGCTTGTTATGAATGGTGGTGAGGATGTTGGCGCCCTGTTTGTCGATGGGCACGGTGAAGTCTTCGAAGCCCGGCACCTCGGCGATTTCCTGCCCAACATCCTCCACAATGAAGATATAGTCCTCTCTGGGGATGGAGAGGTTGTTGCCGGTCTTCAGCGCGGCGGCCAGCCCCTTGTGGAGGATGCCGGGAACGGCGTCCCGATCGCGGAGGCCCCGGATACGGCGCACCAGGCCAGGAATGTCGATGTTCATGGGGCAGACGTGTTCGCACTTGCCGCACATGGTGCAGATCCAGGGCCAGCGGTCATCGACCACCGCTTTTTCAAGGCCAAGGCCTACCATGCGGACCAATTTTCGAGGGTCGAACCCGTCGACGCCGGAAACCGGGCAGGCGCTGGCGCAGATACCGCAGGTGATGCAATGGTCCTGGTGGCAGGGCCACTCGCGGAAGCGGTCATGGGGCAGCCTCTCCATGTCGATGGGATGTCGGGCGTCGGTCATATCCAGTCACCATACCGCATTGGGTGTCTGCCCAATGGCGTCTTGTTATTCATCATTTCTTTGAGTTTTGCCGCGAAGTCGTTGACCACCCTGGCGAGGTCGGTGCCCATGTTGCTGGCAAGGGTATGCACGGCCATGCGCTCGGGATCGATTCCCATGGGGGTCATCAACCCCTGCAGTGCGGCCGCCCGGTTGCCGGCCAAACGGTTGCCGTTTTCCGAATGGCAGTTGTCCGTGTGGCAAGTCAGCACGAGGACGCCGTCGGCCCCTTGCGCCAGCGCGGACAGCAAATGCCTGCTGGCGATGCCGCCGGCGCAGGGGACCTCAACAACGCTCAACCCCGCCGGCATCTCAAGGCCCAGGGTGTCCGCCATGCGCAGGGCCGGAACGGCGGAACGGCTGCAGCAAAAAGCGATCATGCGGATGTCGCCGGCGTCGACAGGGCCTGCCGGCATCTGCCCGGTAATGTGATCCGGTTCCAGGGGCGCCAAATCGATGGCTTCTCTGGGGCACTCGGCCTTGCAAATACCGCAGCTTTCACAGGCCGCCGGTATGACGGCGGGCCGGTCTTCCAGAAGGATCGCGGCATGGGGGCAACTGCGGTAGCAGGTGAGGCATTTGATGCATCGGCTGCGGTTGATTTCGGCAGCCGGCAGCCGCTTGTCCTCCCCGCCGCGGAGAAATCGTGTAATGGCCAGCGCCGCGGCATCGGCGTCCAACTGCTGGGTCCCGGCGGTAAAGTGGCCACGTGCCGGGCCGACGGCGTAGACACCGCGGCGGTTGGTGAAAATGCCTTCCCGGTGCACGTTCTCCGGTTGGAGAAACCCGCGGCCATCCCGGTGCAGTCTGAACGTCGATGCGATGGCCCCAAGGGCGGGGGCGGGACGCCTGTCTTCGTCCACCACCACCACGTCCGGCGTCAGCCGAAAGGTTTCCCTGGAGATTTCATCTTCAAAAACCACCGTTACCCGGCCGTCTTGATCCTGAGTGAACGCCGGCCGGGTCCGGGTGAATTTGATGAACGTGACGCCGGCGGTCTTCGCCTCGCGATACAGTGCTTCAAGACCTTCGTCGGCCACTTTGAGGTTGCCGGTGAGAAAGTAGGCCCTTCCGCGATCCTCGGCGTGCCAGGCCAGCGCCGCCGACATGGCCTGACGCGTCTCCTCTGGATTGCTGTCCACTCCCAGTCCCACCAGGAAGACCACCGTGCCGACGCCGGACACCGCTTCAGGGGGCACCGTTTCGGACAGTTGCTTCACGGCAGGGCCGGGGGTGAGGCCGTAGCTGCTGAACCGAGGTACCCTCAGCTCATTTTCGGCGATGACGACCTGTTTGACGACGGTGTGGAACCGGTGTGCGGCGGTTTCCAGAAGCACCTGGAAATCGCCCGGCCCCCCGAAGGCCTGGATGGGGTGAGCCCCGGCCACCGGCGTCAGCGCGGGCGGGGAAACCTTTCCATGGGCGTTGTCATCGGTGGCCGCCGTGATGATCGACACACCGAGCGCATCCAGGCTCATGACCAGGCGCCGGGCGCCGGGGCTACCGCCAAAAATCAACACATCTGCCTTCATTTCAGTCGATGCCTTCATAATTTCGAACCCGACAAGTAGTTGTGTGCATACAGCGCCGCCTGTTGACCGCTTGCAATGGCTTCCGGGATGCTCATGGGGCCCGTGGCGGCTCCGGCGGTAAAAACGCCCGGCGGCAAAGCGTCTGCACCGGCGGTGATTGAGTGGAAAAACCCGGTATCCGCCCGTCCGGCGCCGAACCAATCCGAAAACTGAGCGGTATTCGGCCCCGGCATCATGCCGATGGACAGGACCACCAAGTCGACGGTCTCATCCACCCCTTGATTGCGGACGGGGTCGAAATAACCGAGCTGCAGCCGGTCTCCGGGGATCGGGATGACGTCGCTGGGAATGATGCGCACCATGCGGATGGCGTCTCCGGCATCATCGTAAACCGTGTGGAAATTTTTTCCGAAGGTCTGCACGTCGATGTAGAAGAAGTGCACTTCGGTATCAGGCCGCCGCGACCGGATCCACCGCGCCATTCGCAACGCCGAACCGCAGCAGATTTTGGAGCACCACAGGTGCCCCAGACCGGCGTCGCGGCTTCCCACGCACTGGATGAACGCTATCTTCTCAGCGGGCGCATCGTCCGATGGTCTCAGGGGGGCGCCATGCGTCAACAGGCGGTGTTCCAATTCCAAATTGGTGATGACGTTGGGAAAGCGGCCCCATCCGTAAGGTTTTTCGGAGGGTCGAAACGGGGAGAACCCGGTGGCGAGGATCACGGCATCGGCGGAGACGAGCGCCGGCGGTTGGGACGCAGGGGGACCTTCCGCGGATAGAGTGATTGCATAAGGCTGACCCGGAGAGACATCGATGATCCGAGAGTTCAGCCGCTTGTGGATCCGGGGGTTTTCTTCTGCGGCGCGGCAGGCTGTTCCGGCGAGGCAGGCACCGCATTTGACACAGGCATCGGTGGCCTTGCAGGCGTACTGGATGGCGTGGCCGCCGAGCACGCCGGCTTTTTCCACGAGGTGCACCGATATCGCGTCGCGGGCGAGGGCATGGGCGGCTGTCAAACCGGCGACACCGCCTCCGATGACCAACACCTGTTTTTCTTCCTGCTGCACTGGGTACTCCCTTTCGCCTTGAATTCATTGTGGAAAAAAGGCAACATGCCATCCAGGAGCTGTCTGATGGGCCGTCGCCGAAGAAAGACTGTAAACCGACACCCCGGCGAGATCAAGAGTATTGACAACAACCGCCGTGCCGTGACGCCCGAGAACGGGAAAACGCCCGGAGTCGCTTCATGAACCTATTTGCCGCCGACAACATGAGTAACCTGACACCCCATCCGCTGTACGTATTTTTCAACGCATCTCATCCACCGGTGGCGGCACGTATTCTGGCATTGGCGGGGATCATCGAGGCCGGGGCATGACAGAGCTGTGCATCGAGGTCTATGGCTACGGGTTGAACCTCTACATCGGCATCATCACCCCCGAGCAGATGATCCGGCTGGAGAAGACGTGTCCACGGTTTTTCGGTTATTACTGGAAGCGGGGACTTGAAAAATCCTGGTACACCAATCGGCGGGCCATGCGAAAGATATTCGGCGTCGCTCACTGGACCCAGGTTGTCGAGGGCGACCACCACTACCGGGGGCCCATTATCAAAGACCGCCAGAAGGCGCGTGATTTCATAGAAAACGCCCGCATCTCCGTCGGCGAGACGGAGACCGTGATCGACCCGCGCAAGATCGATGTCCGCTTCAAAGGCCTCAAACCCATGCCACCGCCCCGGGAGCAGCGCCTGATCGTCTTTCACGGTGAGCACTACCAGGGATACACCAATTACCGGGCAAACCTGGCCGCGCCCGTTGACCCCTCACTGCTCATTTTCGAGTTTTCCGACTGCGGCGAAAACGGCTATGTTTTGTCGCGCGTGCGCTACGACGGGCGGCAGATGGAACAGGAGGAGGCCCCCTCGGATCATGGCCTGCTGCGGCTGCAGTTTGTCGTGGACCCCCCGTTGCCGGCAAAATGAACCCCATCGTTGCATAAGCAAAATGGCATCCAGTCTCCAAAAGGGTCTTTTCAGTGAACCGCCGACACAGGGCTGCGGCATTGCCTTCGGCATTTGGCCTTGCGCCGCACCCCGTTTTTAGGTATGACGTCTGCGTTGAAATGCTGAGGGGCACGCCTGTGCCCGTATGCCAGCCAGCTGACGTCATCACACCGACAGTTAGAGATGAGGAGGGGATTCATGAAAGGCACGTTCCTGCAGATGGGGTTGATCGGTATGCTTCTGGTTCTTGCGGTCTTCATTACCGGTGTCGCCGCCGATGAAGAGCTGTGCATTCCGTTGGGAACCATCGAACTCATGGCCCCTAGCGACGTGGAGGCCACGCGCTCCTCAGTTGCATTTCCACATTCACAACATTTCGATATCAACTGCAAAACATGCCATCACGAATGGTCTGGAGACGAGACCGACACGCTCGGCTGCAGCACCTCCGGATGCCACGATTATACCGAAAATCCGGCGGATAAGAGTGAAGCCATTCTCTACTACAAGAACGCGTTCCACAAATCCTGCATCGGCTGCCACAAAGCCTTGAAGACTGAAAACCGTCGCAAGGAGATGACCCACCTGCCGGTGTCCGGCGCTCTGGCCAAAACCGGTCCGACCAGTTGCTCCGGCTGCCATCCCAAATAGGGGGCGCCAGCTGCTGGCACGCTCCCACCGATGTCCGTATCGGCGGGACCGACCCCGGGAAATCCCCGGCGGCGGTTCCGCCGTTCATTTTTCAAATAGGTGTCCCCGAATTGAGGTGACCCGAAGCCGTTGACCACTCAGAAACGAGGAGCGTTATTGCAATGGCGAACACCGTCCGATTGATCTCCTGGAACGTCAACGGTCTCAACGCAGCCATGAAAAAAGGGTTTCTGGATTCCGTTGACCGCCTGGAACCCGACATTCTTGCCCTCCAGGAAACCAAACTGCAAAAGATCAAGTTGACGCCCGAGATGAAGGCCGTGCCTGGGTATCACTCCTACTGGTCTTTTTCCACGGTCAAAAAAGGCTACAGCGGCACTGCCGTTTACAGCCGGACAGCGCCCCGGCGGATGGCCGCCGGCATCGGCCGGCCGGAATATGACGAAGAGGGGCGCATCATCGAACTCGACTTCGGGGCCTTCGTGCTGTTCAACGTCTATTTCCCCAACGGCCAGATGGGACCCGACCGTCTTGCATACAAGCTGGATTTCTATCGAGACTTTTTTGCCCACGCCAATGCGCTCAAAGATGACGGGAGGTATGTCGTCGTCACCGGCGATTACAACACGGCCCACAACAACATCGACTTGAAGAACCCCAAGGCCAACGAAAAGACCTCCGGTTTTTTGCGCATCGAACGGGACTGGATCGACCGGATCATCGCGCAAGGGTGGGTGGACACCTTCCGGCACTTCCATCCCGACACGGTACGCTACTCATGGTGGACCTATCGGTTCAACGCACGCGCCAGAGACGTTGGGTGGCGCATCGACTATTTTTTTGTCACTCAGAATATGATCACCGACGGCGTGGTCGTGGACGCCTTTATCGACAACGACGTTATGGGCAGCGACCACTGCCCGGTGGGGCTGGAACTGATGGTGGAGATCTGAAGGCGCGGTGGCGGTTGGTTCGAACCTCGACCGTTGGTCTGCTGTGTTGCACGGAGAAATGACGATTCTGGATGGAGCGGTGAATATGGCGGAAGAAGCAGCGGACAGAAAAGAAATCGAGCCATGCATCGTGGAGGCCGTCGAACTCATCGAACAATTCGTGGGAGAGGTGAGCGGTTGGGCTCCCTCCCAGGCTGAGATCGCACGCACACGCAAACGGTATTTCATTCTCTACGAGATCAACGCGCAGATACAATGGCAGCGGGAGCACCCGGATTTATAAAACCACGAGATAAAGGACCGAACGAGAGGAGCGCACCGTTATGGGTCTATTAGGAAAAATTGTCGGCGGTACCATTGGATTCGCCCTGGGCGGCCCGCTGGGTGCGGTTGCCGGTGCCGTGTTCGGCCACGCCTTCGACCTCAATGATCAAAAATACCTCGACGGAGGAGAGGCGCCCCGCCCGCAAAGCGGTGAAGCCGCTCAGTTCACCTTTTTCGTGGCGACTTTCTCCATGCTGGGCAAACTGGCCCGGATAGACGGCCAGGTAACTCCTGAAGAAATCCGGTCAGTGGAAAACTTCATGCAGAACGACCTTCACCTGGATGCGCAGAGCCGGCGCGTGGCCATGGAAATTTTCAATGCCGCCGGTCGTTCCGGGGATACTTTCGAGGCCTTTGCCCGCCAATTTTACAGCAATTTCATCGGGCAACCCCAATTGCTCGATCTGCTCATCGACATCCTGCTGAGGGTCGCCCTGGCCGATGGGGTGATGAGCCCGGCCGAAGAACGCCTCATCCGGACGGCCGCCGGCATATTCCAGTTTTCCGAAACACAGTACGCCCAGTTTCTCTCCCGGTATTCCCGCAGCGCAGCACCCAAGGCGGACAAACATTATGCCGTTTTGGGGGCGTCGCCGGCCGAATCCAATGACGCCCTGAAAAGCCTGTACCGCAGGAAGGTAGCGGAATTTCATCCAGACAAGATCGCCTCCAAGGGGCTGCCCGACGAGTTCACGAAATTTGCGGAAGAGAAGTTTCGCGAAATTCAGGACGCCTGGGAGCACATCAAAAAAGACCGCAACATTAAATAAACATCCATGATGCATCATGCTCCCTCTCCCTTGATTGCACGTCCTATCCCATTCGCTCCGTTCGCATGGAGATCTCCAGCCTTTGGATCAATAGCGAGCAGGGCAGGGTGAGGGCGAGGTACATGATGGTGATGGTGATCCAGATTTCGAAGGTGAGATACGTGGCGCTCATCAGCTCCATGCCCTGGAACGTGAGTTCCTGGATGGAGATCACCGAGACGATGGCCGAGTCTTTTATGGTGGAAATGAACTGCCCCGAGAGCGGCGGGAGGACGCGTTGAAATGCTCTGGGCAAAATAATGTGGCGCATCTGCTGCCAGCGGTTGAACCCCAGCGCTCTGGAGGCTTCCCATTGACCGGTGCCGATGGATTGGATGCCGGCACGCACGATTTCCGTGATGTACGCGCCTTCGAAAATGGCCAGGGTGACCAGGGCGGACAGGAAGGCGGAAACTTGGTTGGGCGGCGCTATCAGCACGGTGAGAAGTCCCTGCTGGCTTTTGCTCAGTGCGGCCACGGCGTCCGGGATGCCGAGCGCGGGCATGATCTGGTCGCTGACGAAGAAATAAAAGATGAAAATCAGGACCAGCGGCGGCAAGTTGCGGATTGACTCCACATAAGTGCGCCCCACCATTCGCAGAAACAGGCTGCGGCTCACCCGGAACAAGCCCATGGTGGTGCCGAAGATCATGGCCAGCAGGGTTCCCCAAACGCTCAGCCGGATCGTGGTGAAAAACCCCTGCATGAGATAGTTGGTGACCCATTTGCCGGATTCCGCATCATATCTGAAAAGATATTGGGGGATGGCCGACCACTCCCACCGGTAATGCACCACGCGGTCGATGCGATAATAGACATAGGCCACCGTCGCCACGAATATGAGGCCGAGGATCAGATCCAGTGCAGACAAACGTTTTCGATCGAGGATCACGATGGGTTCATTGCGGTTTGCGAATTTTTGGCGGCGGGGATCCATCACTGAGAAAGCATGCCCGCCGCCGTGAGTAGTGGTTTCGGACCATCATCCTGTTGCCTCGGCATTATTTCATCATGGATTCCCAATCCTTGGTGCCGAACCAGTAGTGCTTTCGCTCTTGAATCCACTCCTCGGAGCGGACGACGCGGATCCAGTTGTTCAGGTAGTTGAGCGAGTCGGGGTCCCCTTTGCGGACGGCGAATGCGATGGGTTCCCGGGTGAATGTATCCGCCAGCGGCATAAAGAGCTGATCCGGATATTTAATGGCCTGGAATGCCGGGGTGGGGGCCGATCCCACGGCGGCATGGGCCTTGCCGTTAATGACTTCCTGGTAGGCCTGCGCCTCGCCGTCAAACTGTCTCAAGGTGGCTTTCGGCATATACTTTTTGGCGGCGACGACCTGCGTGGACCCCATCCGCACGGCCAGGACCACCTCCGGTTTGTTAAAGTCTGCCAGGCCGCCGAAGCCGGCTGCCATTTTCTTGCTGGCCACCATGGACATGCCCGTATAGTAGTAGGGGATGGTAAAGTTGACGCTTTTGTTGCGCTCCGGGGTGACCGACATGCCGCCGATGATGATGTCGAATTTGCCCGTCAGCAACGACGGGATGATGCCGGCCCATTTGGTGGGAACGAACTCTACCTTCACCCCGAGGTCGGCGGCGAGTCGAGCGGCCACGTCGATTTCAAATCCGATGAGCTTGCCGGTCTTGTCTTTCATGGCCCAGGGTACGAATGTGTCCATACCCACCCGCAGCACGCCGCGCTTCATGACGTTTTGGATCATGCTGTCTGCCATGAGCTGGTTTTGAATGCTCTGGGCGCCTGCCGGTGCCGCCACCATCAAGATGAGCATTGCCAACAGCACCCCGTGCCGCCACTGATGATTGATTCGCATGATACCCTCCTTATGGTTTGTTTGAGGTCTTCGTTGACGCTGTTGGAGATTCCGGTTCCTTCTTCAGGTTGCCGCGATACCCGGCGGCGGTCATTTTTTTTTCCGTCGACGCATGCGGCGTTCCATGACATTCACGCCGAGTGACAGCAGTAGCGTCAGCGCCAGGTAGATGGCCGCCACTACAAACCAGATCTCGAAAACGAGAAAGGTTTCGGCAATGATGGTCTGCCCCCGCATGGTCAGATCGTATATGGCAATGGTGCTGACCAATGCGGAATCCTTCACCAGCGAGATAGCCTGCCCGGTAAGGGGCGGCAGCACCCGACGGATGGCCTGGGGAAGAACCACATGCCGATAGATGCCGACGGTGCCGAGTCCGATGCTTCTTGCCGCTTCCCACTGCCCCCGGTTGATGGACACGATGCCAGCGCGGAAAATTTCAGATGCGTAGGCCCCTTCGAAAAGACTCAGCGCCAGTATGGCTGACATCCACGCGCTCCAGTCGAAGACCGGGGCCAGAACGAAGTAAATGAAGAACAACTGCACCAGGAGCGGCGTGTTTCGAATCACTTCCAGATAGCCGCGCGCCAGAAGCACTCCCAGAATGGACCGACTCAGTCTGAGAAAAGCCGTGATCATCCCGATGGCAAACGCGAGGACCAGGCTGATGGCTGTGATCTTGACGGTGATCCACAGCCCCTCCAGCAAGGGGCCGGCAATGAAGTGCCCGTCCATAATCCGGTACAGGTAGGGCGGGACCCGATACCACTGCCAATAATAGTTGAGTTCCGCCGCACTGGTCCGGAAGAACCCGGCAATGCCCAGCAGGCACAGGCCGAAGAGGAGCATATCCCTATAGCGCGTACCCCGCGAGGACAGCAGCAGTATGGAAATGCGATGTATGTGCGACATGATGTTTCGTCGATCGGCCGGTGCGGCCTCGCGTCAGGCAGGGGAAACCGGACGGGGGCGACGATGGGTGATTAAAACGGCCAGAATTGATTGTCGTTCCAGATGGATTCCGTCAAGGCGCGGTCAATGCGGGTGAGAACGCCAAGGTGTTCCCCCTCCCAGTCGGCCAGCCATCGGTAGAGTGCCCTTTCTTCAGAGTCAGTGGCGGCTTCTGCCCGATCGGCATACAGTCGGATGGCCCGCTCTTCCATGGCCATGGCGGCAGAGACCGCCGCACCTTCGAAATCGGCGGCGGAAATACGGGAAGCGGTGATGGCGCTGAGTACCGACTCGGCAACGTCCACGGGCGAAGGGGCTTGCATGGTGACTGCGCCAAAACGGCTTTCCTCCCGGTATTTCTTATATTGCTCAGAAAGGATGACGATGTGCTGCACCTCCTCCTCGGCCATCATTTTGAAGAATTCCTTCACCGCCGGATCCTTGGCTGTTTCGGCGGCATTTTCGTAGTATGCACGGCCCCTGCGTTCCAGTAAAATGGCCGATTTCAGAATGTCCAGCGGTGCGGTGTCGCTCATGAATGGTCTCCTTTTTCAGAGCTTGATATGCGTTGCAATGGGGGCGGTCGTTCGCCACAGCCGTTGCCACCGTTGGAAAGGCAGCGCCCGATAAATTACGAGGACTATAGGAACTTGCATTATGCCTGTCAACGACGCCTCGCACTCAGCGAGAATTGCTGCGTGCTGTCAGGGGTGGACGTGAATCTCACCCGTCGGTCACCCGTCGCCCCTGACAGCAGCCGAATATTTTTCAGTCGCCGCTCGTCCCATGACGCGTCCCCGGTCATCGACGTCGGTGACTGCCACGGAAACGATCCGCTCCATCACAGCATCGGATCCCTCGAAAAGGATGGGGATGTAATTGTCCGACAGCCCCCGCAAGCGGCCGGTGCGTCGGTCCCGCCGGCTCTCCACGATCACCGGCAGCGACTGCCCCCGGTGGGTGCGATAAAATTCGACGCGCTTCACAGCGCCCAGTTGCCGAAGTTCGGCGCACCGCGTTTTGGCCTCGGCCGTGGTGACGGGATCGGAAAACCGGGCCGCCGGCGTGCCTTCCCGCGGAGAAAATGGGAATACGTGCAGGTAGGTGAGGGGCAGTGCGGCGATGAGATCCCGGGTGCGCAGGAACGCCGTTTCGTCCTCGCCGGGAAAACCGACAAGGACGTCTGCACCGATGGCGGCGTTCGAAAGGCGGTCGTGAATCCGCTGGACGATGCCGGCATAGGCGGCACCGGTGTAAGGGCGGTGCATTCGCCGAAGGACACCGTCATCGGCGCTCTGAAGTGGTATGTGGAAATGGTTGCAGAAGCGGTTGCTGCCGGCCACCACGTTCAGCAGGGCATCGGTGATTTCGGTCGGTTCGATGGAACTGAGGCGGATTCGATCCGGGATGCCGGGGGCATCTGCACGCTTGAGCAGTTCCACCAATGAGATCGTGGGAGAGAGATCCCCGCCGTAGGCGCCCAGGTGGATGCCGGTAAGCACCACCTCACGATAGCCGTTGCTTTTGAACACGCGCAGGCGTTCAAGGACGGCATCCATCGGCAGGCTGCGACTGCGACCCCTGGTGTAGGGCACGATACAATAGGTACAAAACGCATCACAGCCGTCCTGGATTTTCAAAAAGGGGCGTGTTCGCCCGTCAAAGCGCGTCACAGGCAAATCCACCAGCGGCTCAGTCCGGCGACCGCCTTGAGAAGATGCGGTTCGTGAATCCCGCGTTTCCTGCAGGGCATCTAAAACCGCCCCGACGATGCGATGTTTGTCGTGATTGCCGATGACGGCGTCCACCCCGTCGATAGCGAGAATCTCTTTCGGCTGGATTTCCGCATCGCATCCGGTAACCACCACGCGCGCTTCGGGGTGATTGCGAATCACCTGGCGGATGCGCTGGCGTGCCTGCATGGAGGCCTTTGACGTTACCGTGCAGGTGTTGATGATGATGAGGTCCGCCGGTGCTGCTTCCGCCGCTGCGGACCAGCCTGCGCCCCGCAGCGCTTCTCCAATGCCGGCGGATTCATACTGGTTTACCTTGCATCCCAGGGTGACGATGCTGAAAGTCGACACCGTTTCGATTCTCCTTATTCAGGGGTAGCCGACGAAATCCAGCCGCCGCCGAGGACACGATTTCCATCGTAAAACACCGCGCCTTGGCCGGGGGTAACCGCGGCCACCGGGGTCTCGAACGAGACCTCGGCACGGGCGCCGTCCAGTGGGATCACCGTCGCCGGGATTTCCGGGCTGCGGTAGCGCACCCTCACCGTTGCGGCGATGGGGGCTGTCGGGGGCGCTGCGATCCAGTTGATGGCCGTCACATGGCAGCGGTTCACCGATAGATCCGTCTTCGCGCCGACAATCAGGCTGTTGGTATCCCGGTCGATGCGTACGACGTAGTATGGTGCCGATGCAGGGACGTTGATGCCGCGCCGCTGGCCGACGGTGAAATGGTGGAGCCCCGGGTGGGTCCCCACCGGTTGGCCCGTGACATCGCGGATAGGGCCGGGCTGCCCCGGATCCCCGCCGGACCTGGCCATAAATGCCGCGTAGGATGCGTCCTGGATAAAACAAATATCCTGGCTTTCAGCGGTAACCGCCGGTTGGAGGTGGACTTCCCGTGCCAGAGCGCGGACATCGGATTTTAGCCAGCGGCCGAGCGGAAAAACCGTCCGAGAGAGTTGTTCGCTGGTCGCCCTTGCCAAAAAGTAGGATTGGTCCTTTGAAGGATCGGCACCGCGGAAAAGACCCGGACGGCCGTCAGGGGTGGGTCGGGTGATGGCGTAGTGGCCTGTTGCAAGGGATTGGGCCCCGGCGTTACGGGCCGCCCGCCACAGATGTCCCAGCTTGATTTCCGGGTTGCATACCATGCAGGGATTCGGCGTGCGCCCCTCGCCATAGGTGCCGATGAGATAGGCGACCACCTTGCGATGAAAGGCATCGCTGAGATCGACGACCTCGAAGGGAATTTCGAGCTTTTCGGCCATGCGCCGAATCTCGGCGATGCGCTGCTTCAGCGGCGCTTCGGTGCGTGGCGTGTCGTCCACCGGCGTGCCCGTCTCATAGCCGGTGAGAAAATGAATCCCGAAGATATCGTGACCGTCACGTTGCAGCAGATGGGCAGCCACCAGGGAATCGATACCGCCGCTCATGGCTACTGCAATGCGCATGGTTGGAAGCTCGTTAGAAAAAGGTCTGATAGTTGGGGCGGGTTTCCATGGCACGTGTCGGGCAGGCCGTGACGCACATCTGGCACACACTGCACTTCTGGTGCTCAAAAGTGACACTCATTTCGGGCCGCTCGATATACAGTGCGCCGGTGGGGCATACTGCCGTGCAGGCTCCGCAGTGTACACATTTGCGGACGTCGCGTTTGATGTCCTGAGAGGCATTGGCGACCTGTACGCCTTCGTCGCGAAGGTAGGAAACGCCATCTTTGAAATCCTTACGGGAGCCGCTGAGTTCGAGGACCAGAATGCCCTCTTTTCTGGGCAGAATGGTGGCGTTGAGAATGTTGAACGTCAGATCGAATTTTCGTGCCAGGTCACAGACCAGCGGTTTTTGCACTTTGGTCGGTCGAAACCTGAGAATCAATATCCGTGAATACACGCTGCCTCCTCGGCGAAACGCACCCGTTTTTGTAGGGTGCCCAATCTAATGGGTTACCGGTGGGGTGTCAACCGATTGCTTTAGCCCCGACATCGCCGTATAATGGCGGCTAAAATCGTTCGATGGCAAAGTGATGGCCGCTGCGGGAAACGCACCGCCTTGGCAGCGGTTGACGGTCTGAGGACCCCTGCCGCTAACCTCGCTCCCGGTGAGATCCATGAACCGATTCGCATATCTCTCCACAGGGCTGGCCATTAAAACCCTATCCAGCCTGTTCCGGGCGCGGGTACATCGACATAACGCCGACCGGGTACCGCACGGTCCGGCCATTTTTGTCATCAATCACTTCACCCGGCTGGAGACGCTGCTGATCCCCTATCACCTGCATCAGCTTTCCAAACGGCCGATCTGGTCCCTGGCTGACGCCGGCCTGTTCACCCCATCACTCTCCGCATTTTTGGATAAAGTGGGCGCCATCTCCACCAAGGCGCCCGATCGCGATCGCCTCATCGTCAAGACGCTGCTTTCCGGAGAGGCGTCGTGGATCATCTTTCCCGAAGGGCGGATGGTCAAGAGCAAGAAGATTGTCGAAAAGGGGCGCTACATGATTGCCTTCGCTGGCGGTAAGCATCCCCCCCATACCGGCGCAGCGTCGCTGGCGCTGCGAACTGAATTTTACCGTCAACGGCTGCGGCTGCTTCATGACGCCGGCGACTCTGAGTGCTTGCGATTGCTGGAAAAGTTCGGCATCACCGATATCCAGGCGGTGCTGGCGGCGTCCACCCGAATTATTCCGGTGAACTTGACTTACTACCCGCTCAGGGCACGGGAAAACGCCTTGAGTCGGTTGGCCGCGCGCCTTCGAGGGGATCTTTCGGAACGCGTCCTGGAAGAGCTGATGACCGAAGGGAGCATGCTCATCGAGGGGGTCGATTTGGATATGAACTTCGGCGATCCCATCGATGTGGCGCCCTATCTGAACCACCAGCGCATCCAAACAGACATCAGCCGTCGGGTGAGCATCGATTTCGACGATCCCATCGCGAGTATCGGCATCATGCGCAAAACCGCCGTAAGGCTCATGAAGGCCTATATGCAGGCCATTTACACCATGACCACGGTAAACCATGACCACCTGTTCGCCACGGCGCTCCGATTGCACCCCTTTGATCGGGTGAGCGCATTCGGCTTGAAGTTGCGGGTGTTTCTGGCATCAAAGATCGACTGGAAAGATCACGGCGTGCACGTGCACAGCAGTTTGGAAACCGGGCAGTGGCATCTTTTCTCAGACGATGCCTACGGGAAATACAGCGATTTCATCGATCTGGCGTTGTCCAAATGCGCCGTGCAGCACGATGGGCCGCTCCTGGCGCGCCAGCCGTCTGTGTTCGCTCCCATCTGGGATTTCCACCGGGTTCGGGTGGACAATCCCATCGGCGTGATTGCCAATGAAGTCGAGCCCCTTGAATTTCTGATCAGACGGATGCGCTGGCTATCGTGGACGCCTGACTGGCTGCTTCGACGGCGTGTGGCGCGGATGATCATGGACAGCGAGGAGGCACGGTACCGCAAAGACTACGATGCCTTTTACGCTGAAGGAGAATCTAAGAACATTACCGTCGGAATGCCTTACCTGATTCGCGGCCGGTCGCGGCGAGTGGGGGTGCTGTTGATCCATGGTTACATGGCCGCACCCCCCGAGGTGCGAGGACTGGCGACAGCCCTCGGTAACCGCGGTTATTGGGTCTATGCGCCGCGGCTGCGCGGCCACGGGACGGCGCCGGGCGATCTTGCCACCCGGTCGTTCAAAGACTGGCAGGAGAGTGTGGATGCCGGCTATGGGATCATTCGCGCTTTGTGCGACGCGGTGGTGATCGGCGGTTTCTCCAACGGCGCGGCCCTTGCCCTGGATCTGGCCGCTCGCCTGACCGAGGCGCCGCTGGGGGTTTTTGCCGTGGCCCCCCCCATGCGTCTTCAGGACTTCTCCGCGCGCTTTGTGCCGGCGCTGGATACCTGGAACCGCATGCTCAAAAAAGTCGGCGTGGGTAAGGCCCTTAAGGAATTTGTGGACAACGCCCCGGAGCATCCCCATATCAATTATCATCGTAACCCCATCAGCGGCGTTCGTGAACTGGAGCGACTGATGGACCATGTAGCGGACACGCTGCCTGAGGTGACGGTGCCGGCGCTGGTTATCCAGGCGTTGGGGGATCCGGTGGTATCGCCCGACGGCACTCGAAAAGTGTATGAACGGTTGGGCAGCGCAGACAAGACCTACATGGTGGTGAATTACCAACGTCATGGGATTCTTCTGGGAGAAGGGGCCGGTGCGGTGCACTGCATGATCGGCGATTTTATCGATCGACTGAGGCGACGCCGCACGCTTATCGCCCCCGAGGTCCCCCCGAATGTGCCAGGGTGCCGGCGCCCGGCGTTGGAAGACGCAAATGGAATCTTGCAAAAACCGCTCAATCCCAATAACCCTGACTAGCGGCGCGGAACGGACCATGTCACCCGGCAGGACGTTTCATCGCTGTAACCGGCTATAGTTATCGGGGGACCCGCCGATACAGGAGGTGTCGACCATCACTTCTCGGCGGTCCCCGCACGTCCCTGCTGGAACCGTATCACCCGTCGGCAGCCAGCCGGGAGCGGCCATGTACGTGGAGGAATCGGTGAAACACTCATTGGAAACGGTGCCGGACTGCCCGGTCGCCCCCGGCCAATGCCCGGTGGTCGATGCCTACCGCCGTCTCACGGCCGAGCGTGATCGATTGTTGGCGTTGGCGCGAATCGACGAACTGACCGGTTATTACAATTATCGTCACCTGCGGCAATCCCTGGCTTCGGAAATGGAGCGGACCCGGCGGACGGGACTGGATACCGGTATCATCATTGCCGACCTGGACCATTTCAAGCGCGTTAACGATACACATGGTCACGAAGCCGGCAACACCGTGCTCAAGAGCGTCAGCCGTGTTTGGCTTGAAGCGGTGCGCCAGATTGACATCGCCTGCCGATACGGTGGCGAAGAGTTCGTGTTCATTCTTCCGGGGACACGCCTCAACGCCGTGGTCGGTGCGGCCGAACGCCTTCGACGGACGCTGGCCAGCGCCGTCGTCAACGTCGGGGACAAGGCAATTCAGCTGACGGCCAGCTTCGGGGTGGACAGCTACCAGATGGACGACTTCGACCTGAGCATCGACAAGCTGTTGGACAGGGCGGATCAGCACCTGCTCAAGGCGAAAAGACAGGGGCGCAACCAGGTGTGCTTCGACGGCGACCGCGGGCGCCGGTTGCCCACGGAAGTCACCGAAGCTGAAAGAGACTCGCTTTTTCCGAAGCGGCGTGGTGAGGATATCGGGGATGATTGACAACGGACATAACACCCGCAGCCATGCCGCTGCCAGGGGGCCCGTCACGATTTGTGTGGCCAGCGGCAAGGGCGGGGTGGGTAAGACCAGCCTCACGGTCAACCTGGCTGCATTGCTTGCCGGCAGCGGCCAGCGCGTGCTGGTGGTGGACGGTGACATGGGCCTGGCCAACGTGGATTTGCTCCTGGGAATACGGGTGAAGCGCACCATTCGGGATATCCTTGATCGTGGCGGCGCGCCGCTGGAGAGTATTTGTTTTGTTACGCCGACGTTCGGCGTGCTGCCGGCCACCAGCGGGGTGCCGGAAATGGTGTCACTCGGCGCGGACGACCATCTCCGCCTGGAGAGGATGTTTGAAGCGTTGTTTCCCCATTTCGATGTGATCATTGTGGACACCGCCGCCGGCATCGGTTCCTCGGTGCTGTGGTTCAATACCTTCGTCAAAAACAACATCGTGGTGCTGACGCCCGATCCCACCGCCATCACCGATGCCTATGCCCTCATCAAGGTATTGTCGCAGCGCCATCAGCGAAAGGAATACCACCTGGTTCTCAATCAGGTGGCCGATGCCGCCGAAGGCCGGCAGGTGTTTGAAAAACTGGAGAATGTCGCGGGAAAGTTCCTCAACGCGAAGTTGGCCTATCTTGGCGCCGTGGTCAGCGATGCCGTCGTGTCAACGGCGGTTCGCCGACAGCAGCCCTTTGTCACGGCGTTTCCTGACAGTCATGCCGCTGCCTGCGTCCGGCGCATCGGCGATAACCTCGTGAAAGCCCTCGTCCCGGGCAAGTCGGCGTAGCGGTTTTTCGACTCGGTTGATGATCAAAACTGAGAAATCAACTCAACAATGATGAAACGGTAAAAAGTAGCAAAAAGGACGATTTCGTAAAATGTTCGAGAT
>CAYUOU010000064.1:0-24568 GCA_964446485.1 uncultured Desulfobacterales bacterium
ATGACGAAGGATGACGCGTAACGCAGATATCGGACTTTTTACGGAACCGTCAATCATGTTTGCCACGATAGAAGCGCACCTGGGCGGCCTCCAGGGTCGCCAGGCCGCCGTGGAGATGCGGATCGATGACCTCCAGAAACGCTTCCAGTTTTTCTCGAACGTCCACCATTTCGATAATGACCGGCATGTCCGCCGACAGCCGCAGTATTTTACTGGTGTGAATGCGGCTGTTGGCGCCGTAGCCGATCATGGCGCGCCACGCCGTGGCGCCGGCCAGACCGCGGGCCTTGGCCTCCAGGATGATCCATTCGTACAGCGGCTTGCCGTCCACGCGATCGGACTCGCCGATGAAGATCCGCAGCAGGCATCCGGCTTCCGGCAGATTCATACCTACCTCCAAACCATTTGCGAACCGGCATATCCGATCAAGACGCAAAGAATGCCGAGCACGCCGTGGGCGCCCACGTATACCAGCGCCAGGGAGACCTGACCGGATCGTATCAGGACCAGGGACTCGTTGGCAAATGTTGAAAAAGTGGTAAAAGAACCCAGAATTCCCACCAACAGGAACATGCGGGCCTCCGGCGACAGCAGCGACCTTGCCTCCGCCAGGTAGGTGAGCGCGCCAATGACCAGACACCCCAACAGGTTGACCGCCAGCGTTCCCCACGGAAAAACAATGCTGCCGCTGATATCCTGGACCTTGCCGCTTACCAGGTAACGCAACACCGCACCGACGCACCCTCCGGCGGCAATCCAGACAATTTCCCGCATTGGCATCCCCCCGACCCTCGACCGCGCACCCAGCACTTGAGATTTTTGACCACAAGCCGGCCGACAGGTCAAGCGATGATTGGGCCTGCCCGCAAGGGGACAATGCGGTTTTTGACAATCCTTATCCCCCGGTGTATACCCCACCAGCATCGCCCGACCCGGCTGCCCACGCCGATCACCGGAGCCCCCGCCATGAAGTTACCACATCCTGCCCGGCACCTGCTGTTCATCTCGCTGTTGGTCTTCGGTGCCGCCGCCTGCACCGGCAGCCGCCAGCAGGCCGCCCCGGAGAATCCACACCTTGGCAACGGACTGAAAACGCTTCAGAAAGCCGATGCCTGGTACCGCAAAGGCTGCTATACCAAGGCGCTGGCCCTGTATCGGTTGGCGTATCCTGATTTGGTGGCCGGCGATTCCCCGGACAAAATGGCTGTCTGCCTCAACAACATGGGCAACGTTTTCCTGCGAAGTGGTAAACCCGAAAGCGCCGTGGTCTTTTTTGATGAAGCCATCGAGCTCAGCCAGGGGACGGCGGACGGCCTCATTTTGCGTACGGCATGGGTCAACAAGGCAACAGCGCTCATGCAAGGCGAGCAGTATGATGCCGCCGCCGCCGCCCTCACCAATGCACGGAACGCCGGACCGGACAGCGCCGACCTGTTGGCCGCCGACGCCCTGCTGCACCTGCGCCGGGGCGATACCGAAACGGCCCGCTCCTTGCTGGCCGACGCCCTTGATCGCGTGGAAGATCAGGACGGCGCCACCGTGGCGGTCATCCAATCCACACTCGGGCACGTGGCCCGCAACGGCGGTGACCTCGAGGGCGGGTTCAAGCGTTTCCGGCAGGCACTCGCCGCCGATCGCCGCCAGTCGTATTACCGAGGTATGGCCGACGATCTCAAAGCCATGGGCGATATTCGTTCTTCCCAGGAACGCCACGCGGAGGCGGCGGGGCATTACAAGCGGAGCATTGCGCTGTATGCGCTCATAAACGCCACCGCTGAGGTCGAGGCCCTCCGGGGGCCGCTGTCCACGTCTGCCGCTGCCGCCGGTCTGGCCGTTGACGGCACCCTTTTTTTTGTGGACGACTGGCTGGAAAATCCCTCCTTCAAAGGCCCCTGCGAGTAAGTCGCAGACAACTTTCCATCCCATCGTGGCAACCTGACATCACCGCGCATGCCGGGTAAACGCGGTCATCGGTGTGACCGATCCGGATCAGTCGCCGTCGACCTCCGGCCATCCGTCGGCCAAGGGCTCGACGACCTCCATCAAGGGCTCCGGCACGGTTCGCCACCGGGGGAACAGTGCGCGATGGTCGTGCCACTGGAAATCAACGGCATCGAAACGGCGGGGAATACATCGCTGATCCTGTTTGCCGTAATAAATGGCCGGGTAGTATTCGACAAACAGGGTCCGTGACGGTGGAATGCCATGATCTAAAATGACCCGCGTCGCAATATGACCGATGCAACTTCTCACCGACATGGGGCTGTCCGGCATATCCATGGCCAATACAATCACGGGTTTGATAAGGGACACGCGGCTCTTGGCACCGCGCGTGAAATCATAGACTCTAAGGAGGCATTTACCGCTGGCCAGCTTGAAAGAACCGCCGTAGCCCTCCCACTCAAAAACATCGTCGTAAAGACATCGGTCATCGTCCATAGGGCACTCGGTCTCACCGGGTCAGGTTCGCGTAAACACGCCACAAGGCATCGGGCAATTCACGGACATCGGATATGACAGTGTGGGCGCTGCCGCCATAGAGCGCATCGAGGCCGGCATCGCTGGCAATATTCACAGTGATGCCGTGGGTGTGAATACGTCTGGCGTGGGCCTCCTGAATGGCCTTGCGCGTGTCTTCTATCGCATAGCCTTTTTTGTAGTCAACATCATTGGGAAAGCCATCGCCCAAGACGATGAGCAGCCGGACCGCCGCCGGCATGGCTTCAAAGGACGCCGTGGCGTGCCGAATGGCCGCTCCCATGCGGGTGCTGCGCAGGGGCGCCATGCCGGCAATCCGCGACCACACACCGTCTCCCATGACCTCGCCAAAGGTTTTCATCCAGAAGAAATCAACTCCCAGACGCCCCGACCCTGAAAACCCCGCCACCGCAAACCGGTCGCCCAATACGCCGAGGGCTTCGCAAAACAAAACAATGGCCGCTTTCTCCACATCCATGACGCTTTGCCGGGTTCCCAGCGCGGGGTGTGATGTGGATCTGGATTGATCCACCAACAGCAGTGTAGCCACATCTCGGTGCGCTTTCAACCGCTTGAGGTATACCCGCTGGGACGGCGTGCGACCCGTTCGCCGGTCCACGGCAAAATCCAGCAGCGCCCGATAGTCGAAGTCGTCTCCTTCCATCCAGCGCCGCAGCAGGACCAGCCCCTGGGGGCGCAGCAGCTCGAAGGCCTTTCGGATGCGCGATACCAGGTGGTACCGCTGTCGGAGCACCGCGCGGCATAACGCCGGATCGTCGGCGACGGGAACGCCGATGCGCACCCGCACGTGATGGCTGCGGTAATCCCCTTGGCGACGATCCCATTCGGGGTAACTGAAAACCGGCAGCCCGGTTGTTTCCGCGGCAGACGACGGGGAGGTCTCCACGAGCAGGTCATCCACCACTTCCTGCCAGCGGTCTGTGATCGACGGCGCCGGGGCATCCCCGCCGCTGTCCTCACGGATTTGGGCCGCTTCACCGACGGCCTGCTGGACACCCTCCGGCGTAAATGCGTTGCCGTTGTCCCGATAGTTCCTGATCAGATCCGATCGGTAGACCGTCACTCCGTGCCGGGCCAGGATCTTCTGGATGCGGCTGGCCTGCCGCTGTTCGGGCGAAGAAGAAGTCGTTGGCGTTTCGGGATCGATCCGCCGACCAAACACCAGGTCCGGGAACCCGGGCGCCCCCGTCTCTGCCAGCGCCGCCAGGAAAGGGTAAACCGTGTCGAGGAGAACGGCGGTATCTTCCACGGCGCCAAAAGGGGTGACCCACCGGTCAAATAATGCCGTCGCCTCCTTGACCGGTTGCGCGGCCCCCGCGCCACCCGGTGTCAGCCGGGGATCCACGGACCAGATGACCAGGGGGGTGAACGGATGCGTCGGCCATGCCTGCCGTATCCGGTGGCAGCCGTCGGCGACGAATCGTGCCGCCCGGCGCGCGAGGCCCGGATAAAAATGGCGCCCCCAGCGATGAATGCGGGCGGTTTCGAAGACGGAAAACAAATAGGTGGCCAGCGCGGGCGACCGATAGCGATCGAGCCAGTGGGCCAGATCGATTCGCATGTCGCCATCGCCGGGAACCGGCCGTGCACACCCCAGGCGATCCGCAGCCTTGTCCATATCGAAATCGTAGGTGCCGCCCTCCAGCACACCGCATTCCAGGCGAACCAGGCACTGATACAGATCTCGATTGGTTCGGGCCTCGGGGTAAATGTTCAGGACATCCGCCACGTAAATGGTGTCCGGGACGCATCGAACCAGCGGTGCGGCATCATCCGTCGCCACCCGCGCCGACAGCGTCGACATGGGAAGGATGGCGCAGCCCCGCCCCAGCCGCAGCGACGCATAGGCGCCCAAAGCGCGGCGAACCTCGGCCAGGGGCACGGCAGTCCGCAGCCGCTCGCAGGCATCGCGCCCCTGGAGCGTCCGGAGGGCAGCGAAATCGAGCCCTGCTTCGGGTGCTTTGTGAAAGCGCTGAACGGCATCGTCGATAAAGGTCTTCAAAGCCGCTTCGGTGAGCAGCCCGAGATCGGTGCTGAGAAGGCTCTCCCACAGCCGCTCGGCCAGCCGATCGCTCACCCGCATGGCCACGGTCAGTTGCGCCATCTGCCAGGCGCGGGCACGGGGCCGCAGTTTCAGTACCGCACGGGGCAAGTGCTTGGTGAGGTGATTGGCGCGATTGAATGTCAATCTGCGGGAGTAAGTGGCGGCAAGCAGTGCCAGGAACCCGCCGGCCGCGGCGAGATCGCCATCATTCAACAATCGGCCGAGGGCGTCCAGCGGATCGACGAGGGTGTGAGATCCCTTGCGCCGCATGATGGCCACCACCGACAGAAAGGTGTCCACAAAAACCGGGTCCCCCCGGCGCATCACCGGAGCCAGGGTTCTCGCCACAATGCGCCCCACGGTGGGGCCGTGAGCGGCAAACGGCACCAGCAGTTCCCGGTATCGCGCCAGCAGCGCCGGCGTCCCGCCCTGGATGACCTCCATGTAGCCATCGACCAGCGACTGCCCGAAGGCCGGTTCAACAGCGATGCCATCCAGGATATCCCGGGCCATGGCGTTGACGAGATCCGGCGCCGGCGGCGACGACCATCGGCGAAGCCCCCCGTCAAGACGGGCGGCAGTGTCCGGATCGAATTGCTGGAGCGTTGCGAAATCGGCCATGAGCGTCAAAAGAGGTCGTCGATCAATGCCCCCAGCGTCTCCTGCATGCGGTCATCGTCGGTCAACGGCTGCGCCACGGCGTTCCGGCAGGCGTCCGCCGGCGGGATGCCCCGCCGGATCAACGCTCCGGCGTAAATCAGCAGCCGCGTGCTGGCGCCCTCGGTGAGGCCGGCCTCCCGCACCCCCCGGATCTTCTCGGCCAAGCGCACCAGGCGATGGGCGGTGTCTCGATCGATGCGGGCTTCGGCGACAACAATTTCCGTCTCTTTCTCCGGCGGCGGGTAATCGAAGGAAATGGCCACGAAGCGCTGCCGGGTGCTTTGCTTGAGGTCCTTCAGCACCGACTGGTAACCGGGGTTGTAGGAAATCACCATCATGAAATCCGGGTGCGCCCTCAGCGATTCGCCTTTTCGGTCGATGTGCAGCACCCGGCGATTGTCGGTGAGCGGATGGATCACCACCGTGGTGTCCTTTCTGGCCTCGACGATTTCATCCAGATAACAAATGGCGCCATCGCGCACGGCGCGGGTCAGCGGACCGTCCACCCAGATGGTTTCCTCATGTTGAAGCAAAAAACGGCCGATAAGATCGGAAGAAAAAAGGTCCTCGTGACAAGGGACGGTAATGAGCGGCCGATCCAGGCGATGGGCCATGTATTCCACAAACCGGGTCTTGCCGCAGCCGGTGGGGCCTTTGAGCATCACCGGCAGGCGGCCGGCATAGGCCGCCTCGAAAAGACTGATTTCCGAACCTTGGGATATGTAGAAGGGGGCGTCTGGGCACATCAGGGGAATCCTCCGGGAAGTTATCTGAAAACCGGCCTGCCGGGTGCTGAAAGCGTCCTGGGCGCAGGCAGGACAAGCGCCCGTTGAGACACAGTGCAATGCATTTACGAGCCTGTTAACGCTGTCGGAACTGCCCGCGGTTCGCCGACCGGTCGGCAAGGTTTTCATTATCAAAGCGCCGCGCGGGCGGCAGCAACCATCCCCGTGCGGCACCTGCTGTGATTTCCGCAGCCGTAACGATAATACCGGTTTATATGGAAACTGGATTGACGCCCCGGCGGGCAGTGTTATATTCGGGCTCTCCTCAAGAAAGGAAAACATACTCGCAATGACAGACATCCACAACCCCCAGGTGCACCACCTCGAGGCCGACGGAAAGCGCGTGGTCCTCGTGGGCACGGCCCATGTGTCCCAGGACAGCGTCGACCTCGTCGAAGCGGTGATCGCTTCGGAGCGGCCCGATACGGTGGCCATCGAGTTGTGTGAATCCCGATATCAGTCCATTACCCAAAAAAGCCAGTGGCAAGAAATGGACATCGTGAAGGTCATAAAGGAAAAGAAGGCCTTTTTGCTGCTCTCCAATCTGATGCTGGCATCGTTTCAAAAACGCCTGGCCGCCAAGCTGGATATCGCCCCGGGGGCCGAGATGCTGCAGGCCATCCACTCCGGTGAGGCCCTGGGTGCCCATATCCATCTGGCGGACAGGGATATTCGCACCACCCTGTCACGAACCTGGCGTTCCATGGGCTTCTGGGCGAAAATGAAGCTCTTGTTTCACTTGATCATGTCGGCAGGCGAGCTGGACGACATCAGCGCCGAAGACATTGAAAAGATGAAGCAGCAGGACATGCTGGCCTCGCTTCTGGAAGAAGTCGGCCAGTCGATGCCGGTGGTGCGCAAAATCCTCATTGACGAGCGCGACCGTTATCTTTGCGAAAAAATCCGATCGGCACCGGGCAACACGGTGGTGGCCGTCGTGGGCGCCGGTCATGTGCCCGGCATCAAGGCGACCTGGGACCAGCCCGTCGACCTGGCGGCGCTGGAAACGCTGCCGCCCAAAAGCACCTGGACGGGCTTTTTCAAATGGGGACTACCCCTGGTGGTGGTGGCGCTCATCGGCGCCGGGTTTTTCTACGGGGGGCGGCAGGCCGGTACCGACATGATCGCCTGGTGGGTCGCGGCCAATGCACTGCTCGCCGGGCTTGGCGCCCTGGCCGCCCTGGCGCACCCCTACACGATTCTTTCCTCGGTGGTCGCCGCCCCGCTGACATCGCTCAACCCCATGATCGCCGCGGGATGGGTGTCCGGTCTGGTGGAGGCAATCACGCGCAAGCCCAAAGTGCGGGATTTTGAGCAGCTGCCCGAGGACATCCTCTCCTTTCGCGGATTCTGGAGAAACAAGGTCACCAAGATCCTCCTGGTCGTGGTCCTCACGAATTTGGGCAGCGCCTTTGGCACCATGGTGGCCATCCCCCTCATGTTCAAGGTGTTTTAGCCTTCCGATTTAGGAAGGCAGAATGTCCACCACACGGCGACCGTTTTCGAGGGTGCGGACACCGAGACGGTTCTGGGCGAAAAGCTGGATACACGCCGAATACAGACGCCACTCCTCCCGAAGCCCCTTTTCACGGATGGTATCAAGGGTGTCATCCGGTGAGATGGCAAAGGCGCGCTGGCCGATGATGGGCCCGGTATCCTCCCCGTAATCGACGAAGTGAACCGTGCACCCACCCACCTTGCACCCGTAGCGGTAAGTATCGCCATAGCCGTCCGTACCGGGAAACGCGGGCAGCAGGGCGGGATGGATATTCATGATGCACGGCGCTGCGGTGGCGGGGCTCACCCGGTCGATAAAATAGGGCGTGAGGGTCCGCATAAAACCCGCGAGCACCAGCAGGTCGAAAGGATAAGGGGCCATGGCGGATAGAAGCGCGCCCTCTGCGGCTGCCCGCGTGGCAGCAAACGCCCGAAGGCGCGTCGGCGTGGCGTCGGCGGGAATCAGGCGCTGGCGGACCATGAGGTCGTCCACATCGGCATCCGCCGGGACGGAAAAGTGGCCGGGATCATCCCGGTATTGCCGAATCAGGCGCCGATAATCGACAACGCCGGTGGGGATAGCACGGTCCACGGCACGCTGAAGCCCGACAGCGCCGGGGGTGTCAGTGCCCACGAACACCACCCTGCCGGAAATTCTCCCGTTGGCGCAGCCATCGAGGATGGCCTGCAGGTTGGACCCGCCGCCGGATATGAGTGCCGCGATACGAATCATGGCAATGACTCCTGACACACCGGCGAAACCCAACAGCCGGGATTTTCGTTTGATTTCAAATAGTTGAACCCTATATCGGAGGACGTTTCCGCCGACTGAGAGCCTTTCTGATCGGTTGACAAGCAATGGGCGGAACACTATATATAGCGCATTTGTCGATCGGGATGAACCGTTAACAGCAACCTGGACGATCCTCGGATCACTGGATCACTGGATCACTGGGGCGGCGACCATCTCCAAAACCCCCCTCAACGTTAAATCCAGCATTTACGCGATTGCAGGGCAGGCATGATTCAGGAAAGGATATTTACTATGGCTGAAAACGTAGTGGAAATTGATGACAGCAGCTTCGATGCCGAGATCCTGCAATCGGACAAACCGGCAATGGTTGATTTCTGGGCGCCCTGGTGCGGCCCCTGCAAGGCCATCTCCCCCGTGATTGGTGATTTGGCGGGCACTTATGGCGACAGACTGAAATTTACCAAATGCAACGTGGACGACAATCCGATCACCCCGGGCAAATTCGGCATCAAAGCGATCCCGACGCTGATTTTTTTCAAGGACGGCCAGGTAGTGGATCAAATCACCGGCATGATCGCCAAAAGCAAACTGGAAGAAGCCATCAAAAAAGTGTTGTAGCCGGCGCCGGCCGACCGGCATCAACGCGCATCGACACACCGCCCGTCCAGCCGCGACACAGCGGATCTGCGCGGGCGGTTGGGTTCAGGGTACAAAAGGGTTCTTTATGAAGAAACCGATGACGGTGCTCATGGTGGCAGTCATACTCCTGTCAGGCGGATGCTCGCTCTTTAAAAAAACCAAGGATGAGCGGCCCGCCCACGTTCTTGCCGAAACCGGCATGACGGCCTACCGCGACGGGCGTTACCGGAAAGCCATCGAAAATTTCGAGCAGCTCCGGGATTGGTACCCGTTCAGCAAGTACTCGATCCTGGCTGAACTGAAAATCGCCGACGCCTATTACAAACTCGGGGAATTCGAAGATGCCGCAGTGGCTTACGAAGAGTTCGAAAACCTTCATCCCCGAAACGAGGCCATCCCATATGTGGTGTACCAGATAGGGCGCTGTCATTTCGATCGGATCGATACCGTCGATCGGGACCAGAATCATACCCGGCGGGCCCTCGAAACCTTTCAGCGCCTCACTTCCCGGTACCCCAATGACCCTTACGCCCTGAAGGCCCGGGAGCATGAGCGAGACTGCTACAAAAGCCTGGCCGGTCACGATCTATATGTGGGCCAGTTTTATTTCAAGGCCCACCACTACAAAGCGGCCCTGGGGCGGTTTCTGAGCGTGGTCAACAACTACCCCGATGTGGGGATCCAATACGAAGCGTTGAAATATATCGCCGTCTGCCAGTACGCCATCCAGCGGGAGATTGGCGTTCTTGAGTAGGCCCCAACGTTGGGGTAAAAACCGCTTTACAGGGTGAATGCGACATTATATAAGGCGGGTTTCTATTGACGCGGACGGCGCGCTGCCGGCCGGAAACAAGGAGTCTATGATGGCCAGAGTCTGTGAAATTTGCGGGAAGAAACCGATGGTTGGCTGCAATGTCAGCCATGCCCATAACGTGACCAAACGCCGCTTCAAGCCCAATCTGCAGCAGGTGCGGGCCAAACAGGGCGGACAAACCAAGAAGATGGTTGTCTGCACCACCTGCATCAAGAACGGTCGGGTCGAAAAGTAAACCGCCCCATCAGCAGCCACCGGGTCGCCTGGGGGTCACCTCAGGCTACCTCACCCGCCGAACCCCCTGCACGAAGCGCACCTTTTTGATGGCGGTGATGATCCGTCCCAGGTGTTCTTTGTTTTCCACGCCAATGGAAAAATGACTGTCCACCATGCCGTCGAACCTGGGGCCAGTCTGGGCGCTGTGGATATTGGCGCCGTTTTTACTGATGCTCCCCACGATGTCCGCCAGCAGGCCGACCCGGTCTGAGGAGATGACCCGAATTTTCACCGGGAATGTCTCGCTGCCCTGAGTGCTCCACGCTACATCGATCTGCCGCTCGGGACTCATTTTCAGGGCATTGACACAGCTGGTCCGGTGGACCGTGACGCCCTGCCCCCGGGTGATGTAGCCGGTGATATCGTCTCCCGGCACCGGCTGACAGCACTTGGCGAATCGAACCAGCATATCGTCAATGCCCTTGACGACGACCCCCAGCCGATCCTTTTTCTTTGGCTCGCCACCAGCGATCTTGTCGAGCAGCGATTCGTCGACATCCTCGGACGCCGACTTGGGCTCGATGCGGCGGATGATCTGAAGCGGCGTAATTTTCCCATAGCCCACGGAAACGATGAGATCGTCGAGGCTTCTAAACCCGAAGTGATCCACGGCCGCTGCCATTTCATCGGACTTCATCAAGGCGATGAAATTGAGGCGGTGCTTGCGAAACGCCTTTTCACACATCTCTCGCCCCAGCGACAGGCTGCGTTCCTTCGCCTGGGTCTTGATCCACTGGCGAATGCGCTGCCGGGCTTTGACCGTCTTGACAAAATTGAGCCAGTCCTTGCTGGGGAGGTGGTTCTTGGAGGTGATGACCTCCACGATGTCGCCGGTCTCCAGTTCATGGGGCAGCGGCACGATGCGGCCGTTGACCTTGGCGCCGGTGCATTGGTTGCCCACTTCGGAGTGGATCATGTAGGCAAAATCCACCGGTGTGGCCCCGCGCGGCAGGGTCTTGATTTCGCCGCCGGGCGTGAACACGTAGACTTCATCGGGGAAAAGGTCGAGGCGGACATTTTCCAGAAACTCGCCGGGATGTTTGGCCAGTTCCTGATTCTCCACCATGTTCTGGATCCATGCAAAGGTCTCGTGCATGCGTTCATCCAGTTGCCGCCCTTCTTTGTAGCTCCAGTGGGCGGCAATCCCGCTCTTGGCCACGCGATCCATCTCCTGGGTACGGATCTGCACCTCCACGCGGACACCTTTGGGGCCGATGACGGTGGTGTGCAGCGATTGGTACATGTTGGGCTTTGGGCGGGCGATATAATCCTTGAACTTGATGTCGATGGGCTTCCACATGGAGTGGATCAAACCGAGGGCTTCGTAGCAATGGGGTATGGAATCGAGAATGATCCGAAAGGCGATGATATCGTAGACCTCCTCGAAGGGCAGGTCCTGAGCGATCATCTTCGTGTAGATGCTGAAAAAATGTTTGTATCGCCCCATCACCTCACAGGTCAGGCCGGCGCTGGCCATCTTGTCGGCGATGCGGCGCTGCACGGTATCCACGTAGGCTTCGCGCTCCGCCCGGTTGGTATTCACCAGGGCTATCAGCCGCGCGTGGTCTTCAGGCTGCAGGTAGCGAAAAGACGCGTCCTCCAGTTCCTTCTTGATCCAATATATGCCCAGACGGGAGGCGATGGGGGCGTAAATATCCAGCGTCTCCTTGGCGATGGCACGCTGCCGTTCGACCCGGTGAAACTGCAGGGTGCGCATATTGTGCAAGCGATCGGCCAGCTTGATCATGATGACACGAATGTCGTCGGCCATGGCCAGCAGCATCTTGCGGATGCTTTCCGCCTGACGGGCCTGGGAGTTGTTGAAGGTCAGGGCGCTGAGCTTGGTGACACCGGAAACGATATGGGCGACTTCGGGGCCGAAGATCTCGTTGATCTCTTCGGCACTGGCGTGGGTGTCTTCGATGACATCGTGTAGCAGCCCGGCGGCCACGCTCACGACATCGAGATTCATGTCTGCCAGGATGCCCGCGACCTCAAGGGGGTGAGACAGATAGGGTTCACCCGAAAGACGAATCTGGCCGTCGTGGACCCGGGCCGAATAGACGTAGGCGCGATCGATGAGGTCCAAAGAGTCGGCCGGCAGATATGCCGACATCCGATCGATGATGTCGTTGATCCGAATCATTTACTGGTGTCGTGCCCCACAGTGTTGATATCGATCACACCCGCCTCCGTGACGGCTGCCGCCACTATTTCCGGACTTGTCATGCCGGTTGGGCCTCGCGACACGGCGCCGGTGACCTGCGGCGGACGCCCCCGTCAAGGCCATCTCGCAATCCACTAATAGGCCTTGGCATATACCACGCGCCGGCTGGCCGGGGCGCCGCAGCAGATGCACGGCCCTGCCGCGTCGACACCCTCGGGGAGGGCGAACGGCACGCAGCGGATGGTCACTTTGAGCGCCGCTTTAATTTTCTCTTCGCACGCATTTTGCCCGCACCAGCCGGATAGGGCGAAGCCACCGTGAACCTCGGGGCCGTTTTCATCGGCGGGGGTAAAATAATCATCGAAACCGCCCCGGTCATCGATGATGCGCGTGTGGGCTTCGCGATACGCCAACGCGCGGTCGAAAAGCTGCTGCTGAATATCGTCTAGAATGCCACCGACGGTGGCGATAAACTGCTCCCGGGGGAGGCTTTCCCGATCCCTGGGGCTGCGATCCCGGCGGCCCACGAACACCGCGTCCTCGGCCATGTCGCGGGGGCCGACTTCCACCCGCAGGGGTATTCCCTTGCGAATCCACTCCCAGGATTTCCCGCCGCCGACATCCCGATCGTCGACCTCCACGATAAGGCTGTCACCGTGATAGGAGACGGCCCTGAGGGCCGCGGCCAGCCGGTCAACGTAGGCCGTCACCTTAGCGCGGTCGTCTTCGCTGCGGTAAATGGGCATGAGCACCACATGGGCCGAAGCCACCCGCGGCGGCAACACCAGTCCGTCATCATCGCCGTGAACCATGATCATGCCCCCGATCATGCGGGTGGAACTCCCCCAGGACGTGGTCCACGCATACGCCTCGCGCTCCTGATCCGTCTGGAATCTGATGTTGCTGGCCCGGGCGAAATTCTGCCCCAGAAAATGCGAGGTGCCTGCCTGGAGGGCCTTGCGATCCTGCATCATGGCTTCGATGCACAAGGTGTCCACGGCACCGGGAAACCGTTCGAGGGGCGTTTTCCGCCCCCGGAGGACGGGTATGGCCAAAAAATCCTCCACAAACCGGGCATAGACGTCCAGCATCAATGCCGTTCGCTCCACGGCCTCTGCCTCGGTGGCATGGGCGGTGTGCCCCTCCTGCCATAGAAACTCGCTGGTGCGTAAAAAGATCCGGGTGCGCATTTCCCACCGTACCACGTTGGCCCACTGGTTGATGAGGATGGGCAAATCCCGGTAGCTGCTCACCCAGCGCGAGAAGCTGTCGCCGATGATGGTCTCCGACGTGGGGCGCACCACCAGGGGCTCATTGAGGGGACCGGCGGGAACCAACCCGCCGTCGGGGCCCTTTTCCAGCCGATGGTGCGTCACCACGGCGCACTCCTTGGCGAAGCCTTCCACGTGTTCGGCTTCCTTTTCGAGAAAACTCAAAGGGATGAACAACGGGAAATACGCATTTTTGACGCCGGTGGCTTTGAACATGGCATCCATGTGGCGCATGATGTTCTCCCACACGGCGTAGCCCCAGGGCTTGATCACCATGCATCCCCTCACCGGCGACCGTTCGGCCAGGTCTGATGCCTTGACCACCTGCTGATACCACTCAGGATAGTCTTCTTCTCGGGTGGGGGTGATGGCGGTTTTCGGTTTTTTGCCCATATCGGTTCTCCTAATGCCGGCTTATGAAACTTCAAACGACCCTGCGGTCTTCAAGTGACTCCCCCCCAGGGCTTGCGACACGGCAGCTCAAGCCGCAGCAATTGTGGGTCATTCTGTCTCCAGTGTCGCGGGCGTGGCCCGCTCCTAACCAAAAAAAGGCCTATGTATCTCCTGCGTGACGCTGTGCCGAATACCGCCGCTGTAAGAGCGGGCCATGCCCGCGAAAATTATCGGTTGCATTCCGGGGCGCTGCGTCAATCTATGATGAACCGGTAAAAAGTCTTCCAGTCTTCATGCCGGACTCGATCCGGCATCCATAAGCCTTTGAAATCACTGGATCCCGGGTCAAGCCCGGGATGACGAATACGCCATTTTCCGACTTTTTACATGGCTGTCAATCTATCAGCGCTTCGGTGTTTGCCCCGTCAATGCATCGATCTCTTCCAGAAGGACCTCCAGCAGCCGTTCCTGCGGGACTTTGCGGACAACGGTCCCTCGTTTGAACAAAATGCCCGTGCCGGCCCCGCCGGCGATACCGATATCTGCTTCCCGGGCTTCACCCGGGCCATTCACGACACAACCCATAATGGCGATTTTCACCGGTGTCGTGACGTTGATCAAGGCGGTTTCCACTTGCTCTGCCAGGCGAAAAAGATCGATCTGGCAACGGCCGCAGGTGGGGCAGGAAATGATTTCGGGACCACGGTGGCGGATATCGAGGGCCCGGAGAATCTCGTAACCCACCCGCACTTCTTCGGCGGGATCACGGGTCAGGGAGACGCGAAGGGTGTCACCGATGCCATCAGCCAGCAGCATGCCGATGCCGATGGCGGATTTGGTAATGCCGGCCAGCAGCCCCCCGGCCTCGGTGATGCCCACGTGAAGCGGCAGATCAGTTTTGCTGGAAAGCAGCCGGTAGGCCTCGAGCGTCCGGGGGACATCGGAGGCTTTGATGGACAATTTGATATTCTCAAAGTCCATTTCCCCCAGTGCAGCGACATGCCTCAGGGCGCTCTCCACCATACCCTGGCTGGTGACGCCGCCGTCACGTTCGAGAATGTCTTTCTCGAGAGACCCGGCGTTGACGCCAATCCTGATGGGGATTCCACGATCCTTCGCACAGGCCACCACAGCGGCCACCTTCCGCCGACTACCGATGTTTCCAGGATTGATGCGAAGCCCGTCGGCACCCGCTTCGACCGCGGCAATGGCCAGTCGGTGGTCAAAATGAACGTCGGCGATGACCGGAATGGCGGCGGCGGCTTTGATGGCCGTGATGGCAGCGGCCGCATCGGCATCCGGCACGGCCACCCGGACGATCTCACACCCGGCTTCGACCAGGCGCTGGATCTGCGCCACGGTTCCTGCCACGTCCTGGGTGAACGTGTTGGTCATGGACTGAACGGTGACGGGCGCACCGCCGCCCACAGGAACAGGGCCGACGTGAATGCGACGGGTCTGCCTGCGGTGGATGTTGAATGCCATAGAATTGTCGGTGCGCTCTGGATGATGCTCGCTCATGGGTGACCGGCGCGGTGGTAACTACCGGGGATATCCGGGGAGTCCGATGTTTCGGGCCATGCCGCTCCAGCGGCATGGCAGCCGCGGCCGCTACGGCAGCAGCTGGAATTTTTAACAGACGCCCGACATGAGTTCAAGGGAAATCACTGGAGGCGGGATTTGTCTTTGCCCCCTGATTGGCTTATAGTTTCAGTTTCGCAGTGATGGCCGCATCATTAATCCCAAGTGCAGGAGGAGGCGTTATGGGCAAAGAAACTCAACAGGGGTTTACCGACAAACACGGCGACGGCGCCGTGGCGGATCCGCGCATCCGCGAGGCGGTGTCCGCCGCGGCGAGGGAGAACCACCTGCCGTGTGCCGCCGCGTTTGTCATCGCAACGGCGATTGGCGTGGCGCCGGCGCAGGTGGGGCGGACCTTGGACCTGATGGGGTGCCGGCTTACCCATTGCCAGTTGGGCCTTTTCGGCTACACCCCCAAGAAGAAAATCGTGGATCCATTGCCCGAGGTCGCCAAGGAACTGGCGGCGGCGATTCGCGCCGCCCTGGTCGCCGATCGGTTGCCCTGCAGCGCCGCCTGGAATATCGCCGACAGCCTTGACCTTGGAAAACGCGCCGTCAGCGGGGCCTGTGAAACCCTGGGCATCAAAATCAAACCCTGCCAGCTGGGGGCCTTCTAGATGCCTCATGCGGCGACGCCATCCACGCCATGGTGGTGGCCGGTGTGGCAGTGGTGCTCCGGCCTCGCCATTGTGGCGGCGTTCTTGGGTGCCTGCTATGCGTTTGTCATCTCCCATGAAGTGCCCCGGCCGCCGCCCACCGCATTGGAGCGTATCCTCAAGGCGGGCAAGATCACCGTGATCACGCGCAATAACGCCCACTGCTACTACCTGTACCGCGGGCAGCCCATGGGGTTTGAATACGACCTGGCCCAGGCGTTCGCCGACACCCTCGGCGTGCAGCTGGCCATCCGCATCGCCGACCAGTGGGACGCCATGATACCCGAGCTGTTGGCCGGCAAAGGGGACCTCATCGCCGCCAGCATGACCATCACGCCCAGCCGCCGGAAGCAGGTGGCCTTTTCGAACGGGTATCTCACCATCCGCCAGCATGTCATTGCCCAGCGGGGCGAGTGGCGTATCAACAGTGCGGCAGATCTGGCGGGCCGCACTGTCGATGTCCGCCGTGAGACATCCTACCAGGAGCAACTGGAGGGCATCGCCGCCGCCGGCGTCCCCGTCGTCATCCGCCTTCATGAAGACATGCCCACCGAAGAGCTGATCCGCATGGTCGCCGACGGCGAAATCGATCTCACCGTTGCCGACAGCCACATCGCCAAGCTGAACCGGCGCTACTATCCCAAAGCCGTACCGGTTCTTGAAATCAGCGAAAAACAATCGCTGGGGTGGGCCGTCAGCGCGGATGCCACCGACCTGTTGACGCGGCTGAACACCTTTTTCTCCACCATCAAGGGCAATGGGCGTTTCGAAGAGATTTACAGCCGCCATTTCTCCAATCTGGAGTGGTATGACTACGTGGATCTCAACACCTTCCACCGACGTCTTCGAACGCGGCTTCCCAAGTACGAGACGCTCATCAAGGATGCCAGCGCCCGGCACGGTTTCGACTGGCGTCTCATTGCCGCACAAATTTATCAGGAGTCCCATTTTGACCCCTACGCCGAGAGCCACGCCGCCGCCCATGGTCTCATGCAGCTCACCGTGAATACGGCCCAGAGCCTCGGTGTGAAAGACATCTACGACCCCCGGCAAAACATTGCAGCCGGCGTGCGACACCTGAAAAACCTATACGATCACTTCGACAAGGCCTGGGGGACGGATCGGATGAACATCGCCCTGGCCGCCTACAACGTCGGCATCGGTCACATCGAAGACGCCCGCAACCTTGCCCGCCGACAGGGATTGAACCCCAACCGGTGGGCCTCTCTAGCCAAGACCCTGCCCATGCTTCGGTTTCGAAAGTACTACCGCGACACCAAATACGGTTATGCCCGCGGCACTCAGCCCATTGCCTACATCCACCAGATCATGATCTTCTACGACATTCTCAAACGGCGTGATATCGAGTATGGCCAGGTTCCCGCCCAGTACCCGTGGTACGGGTTGTGACCCGACACGGCCGGAACGGCGAAAACGCGTCTCTCATGCTGAGCAAGACCATCAACATCACCATGATCGTGGTGGTCACGATGCTGGCCCTCAACAGCGTGGGCATCGATCTGACAGCGTTGGCGGTGTTTTCCGGTGCGGTGGGCGTCGGTGTGGGCTTCGGCCTCCAGAAGGTAGTGGCCAATTTCATCAGCGGGTTGATTCTGCTCTACGACAAATCCATCAAGCCCGGTGACGTGGTGGAAGTGGCGGACGTCTACGGCGTCGTGAACGAGATGGGCGGGCGGTGCGTTTCCGTAGTCACCCGAGACGCGAAAGAATTTCTCATACCCAACGAGGACCTCATCACCCACCAGGTGGTCAACTGGTCCTATTCGTCGCGCAGGCTGCGCATCAAGGTGCCCGTGGGGGTATCCTACGACGCCGACCCTCACGCGTGCATCCGGATCATCGTCGATGCCGTCAAGGGCGCCCCGCGGGTGATGACCGTGCCGCCCCCGGTCTGCCTGCTAAGGGGCTTCGGCGACAATTCGGTGGACCTGGAGGCGCGCTTCTGGATCCAAGACCCCCAGAACGGCGTCGCCAACATCACCAGCGTCGTGCTGCTGAAAATCTGGGACGCGATGAAGGAAAACGGCATCGAAATCCCCTTCCCGCAGCGGGACGTGCACCTGAATATTTCGGGCGCGGTGCCGATAAAAACCCAGCCGGACGAAAAATCTTGATCGTAAACGGAAAGAATAATCGGGGGATGTCTATTGCCATTCACCAGGGCAAGGCGGCAATCCACTGCCAGGCGGGGGCAACCAGGATGTCACATTCGTTGTTGGCATACAGTCTAAACCCGCCGGGGCGCCGAACGAGTTGAACGGCAGGGATCTGCAAACAATCCTGGAATTTCCGCAAAGCGGCGGAAGGCCGTGTCTCGGTTAATTTGGCCTCAACCAGGAGAAACGGATCATGATCTGCCGCAATTAGAAAATCAACCTCCTGCTGCTCCTTGTTTTTTATAAAGTGCAGCGAAAAACGACCCCATCCCATATCGTTCCAGGTCGTCACTGCGCGGAAAAGCTCGATCGCCACCATGTTTTCGAATCTGGCCGCGTCATCTTTGATGCGCGGCGTGTCCCAGAGGTACGATTTGCGCTCTTTCTGAATGGCTCTCGAAATCTTTCGGGTCCATGGGCCGATGCTGAAAGAGATGAAAAACCTTTCGAAAACAGCGATCCAGTTTGCCACCGTGTTGTATGCGCTTTTCAGGTCTTTCGAAAGGGACGGAATCGACAGGGGACTGCATACCCTGGAAGCCATCAGGTAGTATAACGTCTCGAGATCACTGATGGATTTGATGGCCGTGAGGTCGCGGATGTCTTCCCGGATCAATTGCTGAGCGTACATCGACGACCATCTGTTGTAGGTGGCGTTGCTTTGTTTCAAAAACGGTTCGGGGAAGCCGCTGAAAGTCTCGAGACCCTCCCAGATTTCACCCAACGCCCCGTTGTCGCCCTCAGCCAACGCCAGCGGCGCATTCATGAAGTCTTCGATGGTCCGTGTTTTGTCCCCAAGTTCGGAGAGCGTGAACGGCCAGAGATGAAAAAGAAAATACCGCCCGGCCAGCGAGTCTCCCCCCTTCTGATACATATCCAGACGACCGCTGCCGGTAACGAGGAATTCGAAGCCCTCATGAAACCTGTCATAAGCGCCCTTGAGATAGTTTTTCCAGTCTTTGTACTTGTGAATCTCATCGAAAACGACGAGGGGCGCGGACAGGTCTCGACGTTCCATTTCACTGAAAAAGTCCGGGTTCTCTATCAGGCGCGCCCTGTCCCGGGGTATGTCCCAGTTAAAATACAACCCATTGGGCCTTTGCTCCAAGAACATCTTCGCGAGCGTCGTTTTACCGGTTTGACGCGGGCCTGCCATGAAAACCATGGACTTGTCGGAGGAAAGCGCCTTCCAGATGTCAGTGTATCGGGGTCGTGATTTCATGACATCATTTTTTCATTCAACTAAAAAATAGTCAAGACGATATTTTATTAACATGAAATATCGTCACAACTCTATCGAACAGTGGGATCGTGGCGCCGCCAGTGGGGAGGTGGAATGTCAGGGGAGATATCAAAATGCTCTCGACTTCCTACCGGAGACCGCAAAAGGGGTTGAACTGCTTTTCCTGGCCGATGGTGGTGTTGCCCATGTGGCCGGGGTGGACCTGGACCTCATCGCCCAGAGGGAAGAGTTTTTTCTGAATACTGGAGATCAGCATGTCGTAATTGCCGCCGGGCAGATCGGTGCGGCCGATGGACCCGGCAAACAAGGTGTCGCCAACGAAGACGCGGCCCTCGCCGAAGAAGCTCACGCCGCCCGGGGTATGGCCGGGAGTGTGGATGACGGTGAGCGACAATTCGCCGAAAGCGATGGTGTCGCCGTCGGCAAGCATCCTGTCGGCGGGCGGCGAATTGTCTGCCTGAAGTCCGAACATGCGGGCCGTCGCGGTGAGCTGCGCCAGCATGGGCGCGTCCTTCTCGTGAATGAGGATCGGCGCACCGGTGGCCTCGCTGACTTCCTTGTTGGCCCCGACGTGGTCAAAATGACCGTGGGTGTTAAGAATGTAGGCCAACTTCAGCTGCAAACGATTGATGGCGTCGACAATGCGGTCGCCGTCACCGCCGGGATCGATGACCACGGCTTCACGGGTCGCATCGCATCCAACGATATAACAATTTGCCATAATGGGGCCCACCATCATCGATTCAATAATCACATCGTCTCCTTTGGTAATGGGGTGGGTCAACGGCAGACGCGCCCTTTATTCTTCTCTCTTGGCCGCGGCCTTGCCGGCGGACGTGCGCTTGACAACCCCGCGGCGGCCACGAACGGCAGTAAATGCGGGGCAGGCTTTCTTTTCTGGAACCGCATCCGCTTCTTCCGCAAAGTCAATCACCTGGGAAAGATCCGGAAGCGCCGGGGCGGTGAGCCGCACGGCGAGTGCCCCGCTGTCCATGGCAATGCGTATGCTGTCCAAAATACCATTGATAAAAGGGCCGGATTCGTCGGAACCGTAGCGTTTGCCGATATCGATGGCCTCATTGATGCTGACCTTGGATGGGATATCGGATCGACTCAGCATCTCGAAGATGGCGATACGCAGCACATTTCGGTCCACGCCGGACATGCGGCCCACCTTCCAGTGTTCGGAGTGTTTCTCGATAATGGGGTCGATATCGCTGCAACAGTGCCAGACACCGAATACGAGTTCGGTGAAAAACGGCAGGGACTTCTTTGGCAGCGCGCAGCTCCTGCAAAAGGACGGGATACCGGTTTCCGGGGTCTGCCCGCGCATGTCCAGAAAGAACAGCGCCTGCATGGCCAACTCTCTCGCTCTGCGGCGTACGCCCATATCCGTTACCCGGCCGCTAGGCCTTTTCCGCCACGGCATCCATGAGGTTCACCATTTCAACGGCCGCCATGGCCGCATCCCAGCCCTTGTTGCCGCCCTTGGTGCCGGCACGCTCGATGGCCTGCTCGATGGTGTCGGTGGTGATGACGCCAAAAATGACCGGCAATCCGGAATCCATCGATGCCTGGGCCACCCCTTTGCTGACTTCGGCGGAGACGTAGTCGAAATGGGGCGTGGCGCCCCGGATCACGGCCCCCAGGCAGATCACGGCGTCGTAGTGTCCGCCAAGGGCGGCGTGCTTTGCCAGCATGGGGATTTCAAATGCACCTGGCACCTTCAGCACATCGATATCGTCTTCCGCGACACCAGTGCGGACCAGGGCGTCAACGGCACCGCCCACAAGTTTCTCGGTGATAAAATCGTTGAACCGGCTCACCACAATGGCAAATTTTCGGCCCTGTCCCGACAACTTGCCTTCGATCAGTTTCGGCATAACATTTCCTCCCTCATTCAAGGTTCTGCACAAGCGGTTTCGGTCATTGAACCAACCGATGCAGCCCACGTCCTAACGGAAATTGCACTCCAACGCGAGCGAATGCCCCATCTTGAGTTTTTTACACTCCAGATAGCCGACATTGTGCTCATTGGGTTCCACTTCGATGGGAATCTGCTCGACCACGCTGAGTCCGTATCCATCAAGACCGACCATCTTCTTGGGGTTGTTGGTAAGCAGACGCATCTTGCGAACCCCCAGGTCCGCGAGCATCTGCGCCCCGAGACCATAGTCCCTCAGGTCATCCTTAAACCCCAGGCGCAGATTGGCTTCCACAGTATCCAACCCCTGGTTCCGCTGCAGTTCATACGCTTTTAGCTTGTTTACCAGGCCGATGCCGCGCCCTTCCTGGCGCAGGTAGAGGATCACGCCAGTCCCTTCCGCATCGATGATTTTCATCGCCTTGGCGAGTTGGTCGCCGCAATCGCAGCGGAGGGAACCGAAAATATCACCGGTCATGCATTCTGAATGAACCCTGACCAAGACCGGTTCGGCCGAATCTATGGAGCCCTTGACCATGGCGATGTGGGTCATGTTGTCGATGTCGTTCTCATAAGCGATAATCCTGAAGTCCCCGCCGTGTCGAGTCGGAATAACGGTCTCTGCGGCCTTTCGGACGAACCGCTCGGTCTTGGTGCGGTAGGCGACGAGCTCGGCGATGGTGCAGATACCGATACCGTGTTCCTCGCTGAATTTCTTCAAGCTCGGCATCCGCGCCATGGTGCCGTCTTCGTCCATGATCTCACAAATCACTCCGGCCGGTTCCAGACCGGCCAAACGGGCCAGGTCCACGGAGCCCTCGGTCTGCCCCACTCGGACCATGACACCGCCGTCCCGGGCCCGCAAAGGGAAAATATGCCCGGGGCGCACCAGATCGCCGGGACCGGCGTCGGGGGCCACCGCCGTACTGACAGTGGTGGCGCGGTCAGCGGCGCTGATACCGGTGGTCACGCCCCTGGCCGCCTCGATGGAGACGGTGAACCCGGTCTCGTAAGGGCTGGTGTTGCGGTCCACCATCATGCGAAGGCCCAACTGATCGCAGCGCTCTCCGGTAAGGGACAGGCAGATCAGCCCCCGTCCGTATTTGGCCATGAAATTGATGTCTTCGGGGGTGGTCTTCACCGCCGCCATGCAAAGGTCCCCCTCGTTTTCACGATCTTCGTCATCGACCAGAATGACCATTTTACCCTGGCCGATGTCCTCGATCGCCTTCTCGATAGTAATTTTCGGCATTCGAACCGCCTTTTCCTTGCTTTCCCGGTGCTGCCGCCGTGCGAATCACAGAAACCCGGTTTTTTTAAGAAAAGCCATATCCACCCCGCCGTCGGATGACGGCGCCGATGCCAACGTGGCATCCGTGGGCCCTGAAACAAAACGCTCTATATACTTGCCGATCACATCGGTTTCAATATTTACTTTTTCCCCGATGGCCTTGAAGCCGATGGTGGTGAGATGCGCCGTGTGGGGGATGATGCTCACGCTGAAGGACCGGGCATCCACCCGATTGATGGTGAGGCTGATGCCGTCAACCGCCACCGATCCTTTGGGGATCATGTAGCGTGTCAAGGCTGCGGGGACCGTTACCGAAACGATAATGGCATTGCCGTCCGACCGGCGTTCGCTGATGGCGCCGATGCCGTCCACATGGCCGGACACCAAATGGCCGTCCAACCGGTCGGACAAGCGCAGTGCACGCTCGAGGTTGACCCGTTCGCCGATGCGCACCCGGCCAAGAACGGTTCTTTTCAGGCTCTCGGGGGACAGATCGACGCTGAACGCACTACCATCGAGGGTGACGGCGGTTAAACAGGCCCCGTTGACGGCGATGCTGTCGCCGATGCGCGTGCCGTCCAAATCGAAATCGGCACGAACCTGCATTCTGGCGCCGCCGCTGCTGGAGGCCGTACGGGTGATGGTCCCCAACCCTTCAATGATGCCGGTAAACATAGTCTGCCGTCGCCGGTGGTACGGTTAGTGGTGGGCGTTGGTTGCGCGGTTCATGCCAGATACCCCTCGATGAGGATATCGTCGCCAATGCGATGGTGGGTAACATCATGCAGCGCAATGCAGTCTTTCATCCTTTCCGGCCCCGGCCCGGCACACATGGGTACGCCGTCATCGCCACCCAGAATCTTCGGTGCATAAAAAAACAGCGCCTTGTCCACGATGCCGCTCGTTATGGCCGATGAGATTACATTGGCGCCGCCTTCGACGAGAACGCCGGTGACACCCAGTTCGCTCAGGTGGCCCATGAGTGCATTGAGATCGATGCGGTCATTGATCGTGGCTGCGGGCACCACTTGAACCCCCTGGCGGATGATGGAATATTTTCGATTCGAAGGCACTGAACCGCCACATATAATAAGGGTCTCGGCAGGTGAGTCAAGCCGAAGCAGCCGGGCCGCCGGGTCGATGCGGAGGTGGGTGTCGAGGATGACCCGCACCGGGTCTTTTCCCTTTACCCCTGCCGCTTTCGGCAGGCGGGTGGTGAGTTGCGGGTCGTCGGCCGCCACCGTGCCAATCCCCACCAGGATGGCATCAAGCTCGTGGCGCAAGCGGTGGACCATTGCCCGGGCCGCAGACCCTGTCACCCACCGCGCGTCACCGGTGCGGGTGGCGATTCGACCGTCAAGCGTGGCGGCACATTTCACCACCACGAAGGGTCGACCGGTGGTGACATGCTTGATAAAGACCTCGTTCTGCCGACGCGCCGCGTCCTCACACACCCCGCGGGTGACCTCGACCCCCCGCGCCGTCAATTCGGCATTGCCGCCGCCGATCACGTGAGGGTTGGGGTCATCCATGGCCACCACCACCCGGCGCACGCCCGCAGCCAGGATTTTTTCCGTGCACGGCGGCGTCCGGCCCGTGTGGTTGCAGGGCTCCAGCGTCACAAAGAGGGTTGCGCCCTCAGCGCGTTGACCGGCGTCGTCAAGGGCGTGCACTTCTGCGTGGGGGCCGCCGGCGCGCTGATGCCACCCCTGCCCCACCACGAGGCCCTTGCGCACCACCACCGCGCCCACCATGGGGTTTGGAGACGTAAAACCCCGGCCTTGTTCGGCCAGGGTCAGGGCCAAGCGCATGTAGTCGGTGTCATTCATGGATGGGAGATCTTATTTGACGGTTCCGTAAAAAGTCCGATATCTGCGTTACGCGTCATCCTTCGTCA
>CAYUOU010000065.1:0-24297 GCA_964446485.1 uncultured Desulfobacterales bacterium
TAATGGGTGTCAGCGTGGCCGTCTGGTACGATTCCCAGGAAGACGACTACACGGTATACACCGAAGACAAAATCCCGGATCTCCTGGAACGCCTGGCGCAGGCACCGTGTGTGGTGGGGTTCAACATCAAACGGTTCGACTACCGTGTGCTCAGCGGCTATGCCGACATGGCTTTCGATGCGGTGCCCACCGTGGATATCCTGGAATGGGTTCACCGGCAGTTGGGGTTTCGTCTCTCGCTGGATCATCTCGCCGGCCAGACCCTGGGAGCCGAAAAATCCGCCGACGGCCTTCAGGCACTCAGATGGTGGAAAAACGGCCGGATGCAGGAGATCATCGACTACTGCAGAAACGATGTGAAAATTACCCGTGACCTGTACCGATTCGGTTTGGAAAACGGTTATCTGCTGTTTAAAAACAAGGCCGGCGATCAGGTCCGGGTTCCGGTTGGCTGGTAGTGGATGACTATTCGCCGTACATATCAGTGATGAGCTTTCGCAACTGTTTCCAGATAGGTATTCATTTCATCATGACTAATGATGACGACGGGTCTTATTTTTCTTATTTCGCTTCCAATTGTCGGGTTGAGATCTGCGAAATAGATTTCGTATCGTTTAATACTCAAAGTCTTCACCATCGATTCCGTCCAGAAGCGCAGTGTCAAAGCCTTCCCAGTGTTCTTGTTCGGAGGCCATGGCTTTGTACGTATCCTCCCAGGAAAGCTTGCTTTCCTCTTTACTTCTAAGAAGCAGACCTTTGTCTGTTTCTTCAATTAAAAGGCTATTTTTCAGACCATATTTTTGAAGGAGCGCCTTGGGAATGCGTATTCCTTTGGAATTTCCAATAGGAACCAGCTTGGCATCTCTTGTGCGTAATTGTTTTTCCATCAATTCGCTCCTTAGCATTTCTAAATCGTATGTGTAATTACTGTACTTACATTTATTTGTAGCGTCAAGGATGGCCCGGATGAAAACGCCCGTAGCGAACCGGTCGGCGTTTTCGACTCTCTCTCAGCGAAATCCCCATGCACCGATGAACACTGCAACGACCGTTACAGCGCAGATTGCCTGAACCATGCGTGACGGTGGCCGGGTCCGACACATGCCATAGGCGGCGCTCATGAGCGCCCCAGCGATCATGCCGAAGGCGTGGGCCATGAGGTCCACCCGAGGTCCCCCGCTGAGAAAGCCCAGCAACGCCAATCCGGCCCCGATGGGAAGCACCGTCCGCCACGTCATTTGACCGCCGTCCTTCATGCGATGCCTGACCTGATGGGCGACAAGAATGCCCACGGCCCCGAATACGGCGGTGGAGGCGCCCACCGACAGGTGATTGCTCTGGTGAAAGATCGCGTTGAGCAAGTTTCCAATGATGCCGGTCATTGCAATCATCAAGACACCAACCCCGGATCCGACAATGCCGCATACCGCTGAACCGAATACGGCCATTCCCACCATATTGCCCAGCAGATGCGCCGGAGATGAATGGATCAGCAATGCCGTTATACACCGAAACCATTCTCCGTGAAGAATTTTGGCGGCGGAAGCCCCCAACGTCGACATGATGTTCGGGTGGGCACCAGGAGACGCCGTTGCCAGGTAGATCCCCAGCAGTGCACACGCAACCCAGACGCCGCACCATGATGCCTGGCGGGGTGCCTGCCCGGAGAGGGCTGCGTCTTGCTCCGGTGTCTGCGGGTTCTCCGACCGGTACTGGTCAATAGCGACGACGGCGCGAACGGTGTCGGATTCGTTCACCCGGATGGACCATCCCGACCACGATTTTGCGACCTGATGCGGGATTTCCTCAGCCGAAAGCACCAGGGAATAAACGTCCGCCGCTTCATGGGTCAGATGCTGAAGGACGATCATCATGGGATTGTTTTGCATGAACCTTGTCTTAAGCCTTCACTGTGGTATGCTGGCGGCATCCAACGCCACTATCCATTACCCGACGGGATACAGTCATGAAACAGGTGCTGGTGGTCGACAACGACCGCATTGTTTTAGGTTTGATGTCACGGTTCCTCGCACAGCGGGGATATCACGTTGAGACGGCCGAAAATGGCCTCTCAGCGCTCGATCTCCTGAAAGACTACGCTCCAGGCATCTTCTTCATCGACCTCGTGATGCCCAATATCAGCGGTCAGCAGTTGTGTCGCATCATCAGGAGCATGAAAAGATTCGACACTGCGTATCTTGTCATCCTTTCCGCCATTTCAGCCGAAGAGCGGATAGATATCCGCGATCTTGGCGTCAATGCCGTGATTGCCAAGCGGTCTTTCGATAAAATGGCCCTGGACATCGCGGTGGTGCTCGACGACCCGGAAGGGTCATCAAAACGGTGTCTCGCCGGAGAGATCCTTGGTGTCGAGAGCGTCTATCGAAGAGGTATCACGGAAGAACTCCTATTTGCAAAGCGGCATCTGGAGATCATTTTAGGAAAAATGTCCGAAGGAGTCATGGAGATCACATCCGGCGGACGCATCGTCTTTGCCAACACATCGATGCTCGCAATGGTCGATATCCCTGAAACAGATGTCTTGGGGGCAATGGTTGTGGATCTCTTTGAAGGGGACGATCGCATCCGCATGGCCGACCTGATGCGTGACGGCGCACAGAGATCCACCCCGGTGGATCTCAGGATTAACCGCCGGGAGGTGACACTCGACATCGTGCCCATGGATCATGAGACGCGGCGCTCGCTCATCATCGTGAGGGATGAGAGCGGCCCGAGGAAAGCCGCACAGGCACTGCAGGAGAGCGAACAGCGGTTTCGCCGCTTTTTTGAAGGAGACCTCTCCGGCGCCTTTATCACAACACCCGCGGGTGAGGTCATCGAATGCAATCCAGCTTTTGCCGGCATTTTCGGATTTGACAGTCCGGCGGAGGCGAAGCGGCACGGGATCGATACCATTTACGTTCAAGACGCGCCCCGCGACCGGTTTCTGGAAAAACTGCGCAAAGAAAAGCGTCTGGAACGCCATGAATCCGTCATGCGCCGTAACGACGGCACCCGGATTCACACCGTCGAGAACACCATCGGTGTTTTTGACGACCAGGGGGAACTGGTGGAGGTCCAGGGCTACCTCATGGACATCACCGAGCAGAAGCGGCTTGAAAATAGACTTCGAATGTCCCAGAAAATGGAAACCATCGGCACCATTGCCGGCGGCGTCGCTCATGATTTGAATAACGTCCTGTCGGGGATTGTGAGCTATCCCGACCTTATCCTCATGCAGTTGCCAGAGGACAGCCCGCTGCGAAAACCCATCCTGACAATGAAAGAATCGGGGGAGAAGGCGGCGGCATTGGTTCAGGACCTTTTGATGCTGGTCCGGCGTACCGCTCTCGTCGATTCGGTCGTGGACCTCAATGAAATCGTTGTCAACTATCTCGGGCGTCCGGAATTTGAGACCCTGCAGTCCCACCATTCGGGAATCGACATAGAGACCGATCTGGCCGACGATTTGTGGCCGATCACCGGCTCCGCCATCCATCTTTACAAAGTGATCATGAACCTGGTTTCAAATTCCGCAGAAGCCATTGTCGACAGCGGAAAGATCCGTATCGCAACGGAGAACCGCTACATCGATGCATCCCTGTCATACGGCGAACGGATCAAGGCCGGAGACTACGTCGTTCTCAGCGTGTCGGACAACGGCGTCGGTATCTCGCCGGAAGATATCGAGAAGATATTCGAGCCGTTCTACACGAAAAAGGTGATGGGGCGGGGCGGCACGGGATTGGGGATGGCCGTAGTGTGGGGGGTCGTCAAAGACCACAAGGGATATATCGGTCTGCGCAGCGACGTCGGACAGGGCACCACTTTTACGCTGCACTTTCCAGCCTCAACGGAGGCGATACCGGCGCCGGCAGGAGCAGCAGCGCCCGCTGCTCGTATGGGCCAAGGAGAATCCATACTGATTGTCGATGATGTCGCCATGCAGCGCACCGTTGCCAGCAACCTGCTTGAAGCCGCGGGTTACACCACCCATGCCGTTTCGAGCGGTGAAGCGGCCGTGGAGTATTTGAAGCGGCATGCCGTGGACCTTGTCGTTCTCGACATGATTATGGCGCCGGGTATGGATGGGCTGGATACTTACAAGAAGATTGTCGAACTGCGCCCCGGCCAGAAGGCGATCATCGCCAGCGGGTTTTCGGAGTCCAATCGTGTTAAGGATGCCCAGGCGCTGGGTGCCGGCGCCTACATCAAAAAACCCTATACCCTCGAAAAGATCGCGCTGGCGGTCAAGCAGGAATTGGAGAGAAAGTGATCCCCCCCCCGCATTATGTGCCCGGCGCTTCCTGCAGGCGCTGGTCATGCATTTTCCCCACGCCGTATTCCTTGCGGCGCATGAATCGCTCCCTTGACGGGCCGATGATCTGCATTTCCGGGAAGTGGTGCTGGACGTCCACGGCAATGTGCATCTCCTTGGTGCATCCGGTGCTGTAGGTGGCGTCCTTGCCCACCCATTCCGGGGGGACCTTCCGTTTCATCAGCTGAAACGCCCGGGCGATGTCTTCCGCGGTTTGGAACCGCCAAATGTCGATCTGCCCGCTGCGCTGCACGATTTCCCACATGTACATCAAATCGTCGGCGTCCATGCCGGGTTCGTAGTACTTCGACGGATTGATGATGAAGATGTCGTCCGCCTGATCCATGAGGTGCTGGATGAAGGTGGTCATGATTTTCTTGGCAGCATCGATTTTCCCGGGGATGGACCCGATGATTCCAGAGTAGAACATCACGGTTTTGCCCATTGTTTTAGCTGATTTCATCTGGTCGATGATGGTTTCGGCCTTGTTCTCCAGATCCTGGTGGGAAAATTTGATCACGGCCGGGTGACGGTCCTTGACGGTGATCTCGGGCCCGCCGTCGACACCGGAACTGATATTGAATATGTCCTGGGTGAATTGGAAGTGGGTGTTGAAAAACCGCCGCTTTTGATCGTCACCGCGGCTGATGACCCCGTCTACCTCCTTGAACAGGCGTGCAAATGTGGTCGTGGCCAAAAGGAGGTTAAGGCGCTCCCGGGTGCCGTCGGAAAGGACGTAAATATGCCGGTCGCTGCGAAGCTTCCGAAGTAGGTCATTTTTCCCCAGTGATGGATCGGTGATGAACTCGGCCCCGTCCAGCAGCGTTACCAGCGTAGGATCTTCCTGGGTGTCGATGATCGTCGTCTTGGAAAACAGCGGCCCCTCCTTGACGGCAATGATGACATTGTGCCCCAATCCGACCAGGAACCGAATGACGGCCATGTCCGCAATGATTTCTCCGGATTCATCGGCCAGCCAGAGGATCCGCTTCGGTCTCACGCTGGAAATCGGAGGCCCATTCAAGGGCACGTCGAAAAAGTCAAATAGTTGGGCGACGCCGTCGCCTACTAGGTGAAGATCGAACAGGGACATAAAGTGGTCTTCGGTGGCGGCATCGGCGGCATCCGCTGAGCGAAGGGCAGGGTCTACGCAGAGGCATAGCAGGCGTTTCAATTTGATCTGCCGGACCCGGTGGGTCACCGCTTCAAGGGTTTTGGGCGGATCGACAAAGTGCTCAGGGGATATGGTATTGAAGGCCTTTTGATAGGCAAAAGAAGCGATGGCAAGATGGGCATTTCGGTTTTTTGCTGTCTTGGCTTCCATGTAAGGGTCTTCGATGCGGGTGCGTTTGATAAAAATCGTGAGCAGCCGTTTTTCAAGACGTGAGGGGATCATGATTTCATCACGGGTTTCATGCTTGAACTTCACCACGATTAGGGATTCCAGATACGCCTTCTCATATGGATCTTCGATCTGCTCGTCGACCAATTTGAGAATGTGGTTCAGTGCGGCATTGTATTTGCGCTGCATGAAGGCCGATTGCCTCCGGCCCATGATGGCGGTGAACATCTGGTCTGAGCAGGGATAGTATCGCTCGCCGTCATCGTTGTAGACCATGAAACGAGCCTGCTCCGGCGTGGCCGCCTGCTCCGGCCGGGTATAGTAGTCTAGGTGGTTCTCGATGAGAAATGCTGTGAACCATGCATCCATCTCAGGGCTTTCGCCCGGGCGATAGACTTGCCGAACGTCTTCTGTGGATAACTTGAGGGTATCTTTGTTTAGCTCGGGCATATGGCATCCTTTCAGCGACACGCGGTGCTGTGAATCGGGCGTTTTCGATGATTCCCGAAAGACATATATTCACCGGAAGAAAGCTATTTCACACCGAGAATGAACAGGCCGAGTCCACCAAGGGTCTGGATGATCACAGTTACGAGCATGCGTCGCCACCTGTATCGCGGGTTTGGTCTATAAAATCAATAAAGTGTAATGAGTAAAATGTGTTAAATGATTTTAAGCGGGGATTTGCTGAGGCGTTGTAACAAGGTGAGGCGCGGGTGTAAATACGTATATGCCAACGAAAAACCAATACGATGTGCCGGATTTCGCCCAAAGCCATGACATTCCGACGGTTTTGACCTAAAGCGGTATCAATGACATAATCGGAATCATCATCGATTTTCTCTCACATGCTGCGCGGCGTACCGGGTGCCAGCCGAAAAGGACCGATTGGTGGACATATTCAGCGACATTCTTCCCATGCAAAACAAAGTCCAGAATTATGCCTGGGGTTCCCGAACCGCCCTATCCACCTTGTGCGGTCTTTCGACACCTTCACCCGAGCCTCAGGCCGAACTTTGGATGGGCGCGCACCCGAAAGCCCCTTCAGAGGTATGGACAGGCTCGCGATGGGAGCGGCTCGACCGTCTGATGGCAGCGGATCCCGAGGCGATTCTGGGGAGAAAAACGGCGGCACGCTTCCAGAACCGGCTGCCTTTCCTATTTAAAGTTCTCGCCGCTGCGGAGCCCCTGTCCATCCAGGCGCATCCATCGCAAGCCCAGGCGGTCGCAGGATACGATAGGGAAAACGCGGCGGGCATTCCATTGGACGCACCGCATCGCAACTACCGGGACCCCAATGCCAAACCTGAGATCATTTGCGCCCTGACGCCGTTTTGGGGAATGAACGGGTTCAGATCGCTGGCATCGATACGGGCGCTTCTCAATCGCTATTGCCCCATGTTATTCATCCTGCTGTCTGCCGGCGACGATGAAGAGGCCGGCACGGCGACAGAAAGACGACGGTCCTTTTTTCAGCATCTCATGGGCCTCGACAACGCGCACTGCAGCGCCGCCATCGAAGCCTGTATCGCCCGTATGGACGGCACGGAACCGGATCTCGAAAACTGGATCCGGCGGCTCAACGAACACTATCCGGGCGATGTTGGCGTGTTGTCGCCGCTGTGGCTGAACCTGGTGTGTCTTTTGCCCGGCGAGGCCATGTTTCTGCCGGCAGGACAACTCCACGCCTATCTTGAAGGAACGGGCATCGAACTCATGGCGAATTCAGATAACGTCCTGCGCGGCGGGCTCACCCCCAAGCATGTCGATGTGAGGGAATTGATGAATGTGCTTCGCTTTTCATCGACGCCTGTGGAAAAACTCCACTGCCGGCCGCTGGATGACCCCGTCTGTCGGTACGACGCGCCGGCTGAGGATTTCCGGTTGTCGGTCATTCATTTGAGGGGTGGCGATGCGTATGCCTCCCGGTCCGAGGGCGCCGTTCAGATATTATTGGCTACCTCCGGGGAGGCGACGGTGACCTGGAAAAACGGTACCGGCCAGATGACCGTGACATCCGGCGCGTCGGCGCTGGTGCCGGCAGGGGTAGGCGAATATGCCTTATCCGGCACCGCCCGGATTTTTGTCGCCGGCGTTCCCTGATATCGGCATGCCCGCCGGCACGTGCCACCTTATCGCTCATCGGCCCAACGACGGAACCATTACCGATGAATCACTGCGATGCCCGAGATGACACCCTCAATAGAAGGAGAAAGATGATGAACACCCAACTGACGATCCCCACCGCAACACCCATCATTCTGGAAAAGGAGGTGGAATACGGCATCGGTGCCGTGGTGAGCAAGACCCTCCTGAAAAAAGGCACGGGCAATATCACATTGTTTTCATTCGACACCGGCCAGGGGCTCAGCGAGCACACGGCGCCGTTCGATGCCGTGGTCTATATCGTAGATGGGGTAGCCGACATCATCATCGGCGGCGAGCCGCATCAGGTGAAAACGGGCGAGATGATCGTAATGCCGGCCGGCATCCCCCATGCCCTGAATGCGCCGGAGCCGTTCAAGATGCTCCTGATCATGATCCGGGGGGAGTAATGGCACCTCACTACACAGGGGTCAATCATCTGGCCATGGTCACCGGCGACATGGACGCCACCATTCGCTTCTGGCGTGATTTGCTTGGCATGCGCCTGGTGGCAGGGCTGGGACGGCCGGGGTATCGCCACTACTTTTTCGAGATCAGCGCACAGGACATGATCGCTTTTTTTGAGTGGCCGGGCGTGGTCCCGCTGGTGGAAAAAGATCATGGGGTCCCCGTGCGGGGCCCGTGCGGATTCGACCACGTCAGCATCGGCGTCGCTTCCGATGACGACATCTGGGAACTGAAAGACCGGATGGCGGCGGCCGGTCACTGGGTGAGCGAAGTTATCGACCATGGCTTCATCCACTCCATCTACGCCTTTGACCCAAACAACATCCCCATCGAGTTCAGCGCGCCGGTGGCGGCAGTGAATCTGCGCCGCCGCCCCCAAATGCTGGACCCTTCCCCGTCAACGGTGGCGCAGGAAGGACCCGATCCCCAGCCAGGACACTGGCCGCCGGTTGCCCGCCCAACCCCGGTGAAAGACCGAGCGGTATATCCGGGGGAGGGGACGGTCTTTACGGAAAACGACGCCGACTGATGTTGTTCGGGTTTATGTATAGTTTTCGGGGTCCGACACGAATGCCACAAAATCCTTTTCCATGACGAACCGCGTCAGAAGTCGATTCACCATGTCGGCGGTGTTCACCCGGTAGAGCCCCTTCTCGTCGCGCCCCGTCATCTGGCGCGCCGTTTCCACGACAATCTGCAATGCCACAGACGGGACCTCGATGGTGGCGTTGATCAGCACCCTGTTTTCCTGCTGGTGGGTCATGGTGCATCCTTTCTTTATGTTTCCCTATATACCACTTGTACGTTTTGGGACCATCGACGATAAAACCCATCGTTGCATACAAACACGCATCAAGGATCGAGCGACTGCTGGCAGTACGCCCGCATACGGTTTCCCTTAGGGATCGCCGGTCAAGCCGTCAAGTGAAATGCATCCACGCACCAATATCGGGTCGCAATTGCCAAGGGATAACAGACACCTCGGTGGGTGGGAATCCGCACCAATGGAAGTGCGCCCTGCACTGTAAACAGGGCGTTCCCGAGACGGCCGCCGCCACTTCTTTCTAAAGTGCCCCAGAGGATCTACACCCGAAGCGATCCGGTCCATTCTCGGCCAATCAGCCCTTATTCCCATCGATAACAATTTGTTAGAGCATATTTCAGGCTCAGGTGAAAAGCGGCTGGAACCAGCCACTGTGCCCGCGCCGAATTTATTGCAGTCTGGCATGGTAGTTGGATTGGACGCCGTATCGCGTCGATGGCTGAATGCACGCTGGCATGCGGAGCAGCAAAAACAAGGAGGGGACAGATGAACGACCGAAAAAGCTTGTGGAAAATCATCGTGATCGCAGTCGCGTTGGTATTTGTAGCGGCGGGTGTTGTTGTGGCGGAAAGTCCCACCATCAACATCAACACCGCTTCGGTGGATGAGTTGGCTTCCCTGAAGCGGGTTGGACAAGCATATGCCGAACGCATCGTGGCCTATCGGGAAGCGAACGGTCCATTTCAAAGTCCCGCCGACATTATGCTGGTGAAGGGCATCGGACAGAAGACCTACAATGAAAACAAGGACGTCATCGTGGTGAGTGAAAAGAAAAAGAACTGACCTCGCTGCCATAGACTGCAATGGTGGCGGAATAGGGGACTGATCATCAACGCGCCATCGACGCTCCCCATTCCACAATCAGAATCATTTTTGGAAAAAGGCCGTCTCATGCCGGCCCCGTTGCACTTGCGGTGCACAGCGGCGGCGGGCGCGGTTTCAAAATGCGTCTTAAATTTATCAACAGCCTGCAAACGGTGAAACGCCCATGAGCACTCAACGCTGGATCGTCATCTGCCTGGTAATGCTATCGGCCCCATCCTGGGCCGGCGAGTGGACGGAAACCGCCATCCGACTGCTGCCGGACGAAAGCTTCGCCGTCGTTGAAACCGATGCCCATGGCAACAAAATCCGGCACTGCCCGTATCGGGATGCGGCGGGCCGTATCGACGATGAGCAACTCATCCGGGTGCTGGGCCGCTTGGATGCCGAAACGTGGCTGCAACCCTTCCATGCAGCGCAGGCGCGGCGGGTCCTGGAACGGCATTACCAGCGCTGCCACGCAACGATCATGAAAAGCGATCTGCCGCTGGTGGTGGACATCAACGATGCCTCGTTGCGGCAACTCGTCAGACTGCCGGGCATCGGTCCGGTGCTGGCCGTGCGCATCGTCGACTACCGCGATCATCGCGCCGCCTTTACGACCCCCGAAGACATCATGAAGGTGGAGGGCATCAGCCGCAACACCTTCCTGGCCATCCGCCATTATATCCGCACCGATTAAGGCCGCTGAACCACGTGGGCCGCTGTAGGGTGGGTGAAGCGCAGCGCAACCCACCAGAAAAACAGTGCACCAAATTAGTGTTGGATTGGGCTCGTGGGGTGGGTGAAGCGCAGCATAACCCATCCCTAAGAAACATTTCCTTTTATAGCGTCTTGATATATGTTTAAACTGTGTTTAAACATATCGATGCAAAGGAGGCCCTCATGTCCGAAGTCGTTTTAGATATCAAACGGTGGGGAAACAATCTCGGTGTGCGACTGCCCGCTGCCGTGGCTCGCGAAGCGCGGTTGCATGTCGATCAGCGGGTGCGTATTTCGGTAGAGGATAATGCCATTATCATACGGCCCGTTGAAAATGTGGAATTGCCTTTAGAAGAGCGGGTAAAACGGTTCGACCCTTCGCGACACGGCGGTGAAGTGATGCAGGGCCGACCTTTGGGGTCCGAAAAGTGGTAAGAACCAAGAAACTCGCTAAACAACATCCATGGGTGCCGGATCGACAAGATATTATCTGGATTGATTGTAACCCCCAGGCGGGGAAGGAAATGCGGGATGTGCATCCTTTTCTGGTGCTATCGCCACGAATATTCAATGACAAGACATCACTTGTGATCGGCCTCCCCATGACCTCGGCAGCATATAATGCAGACAACCCCTTTGCCATTGCCACGGGTAGGGCAACGGGGCGAAAAACCACGGGAAAAACCAGCTATGTATTATGCCACCAGCCAAAGTCCTTCGACTGGCGGGTCCGTCTCGCAACGCCCCATCCCCTCAAACGGTTGCCCGAAGCGCCGTTTTCAGAAGTTTGCCGGTGCCTGAATCAGATCATTCAAATCGGATAGGTTGCAGAACCCGCTTTTATTTATCTTGACAATCTCCAGCCTTCATGTTCAATTTCTGAACGTTCAGTTTGTGAACGCAGTCAATTGCTGTAACAATCCATAACTTATCTTTAGATTATGGGCATTTCGGCCTGTAATCGACCCGGCGGAGCTTTCAGTATTTTCCGCTCGTTCTCGAGAATATCGGAATGCTCGCGAAGTGAATGATTCATGGATACGCAGGAAATTCGGACCCTAAAGATACTTGAAGAAATCGACACGGACCAACCGCCAAGCCAGCGGGATTTGGCCAAGCGGTTGAACATATCTTTGGGTCTCGTCAATTCCTTCATCAAGCGCCTTGTCAACAAGGGGTATTTCAAAGTCACGACGATTCCGCGAAACAGAGTGCGCTACATGCTTACCCCCAAAGGGGCTGCTGAAAAATCTCGACTCACTTACGAATACATCCGTTATTCATTCCAGTTTTACGCCCACATCCGCCAGAAACTGAAAAACACCTTTTCCGCCCAGGAAAAAGCAGGGGCGAAGAAAATCGCTTTCTATGGCTCAGGAGAACTTGCTGAGATCGCCTATATCTCATTACAGGAAACAGCTATTTCTCTGGTCGCTGTTTTCGACAATGAAAGAGTTGGAAAAAAGTTCTTTGGCCGTACCATACTGAACACAGCGAATATTACCGAAGAAATTTTCGATAAACTCTTGTTGACCACACCGGAAGATGCAAGCCGGGTCGCGTCGATGCTTGTCAATGAGGGACTGCCTTCAGAAAAAATGGTTCATATCGACTAATCTCGAAAGGGTGTCTGATGCCAAACGATAACCATCCAAGTCCCCCACCTGTCGCCGTCGTCGGCTCGGGTTACTGGGGAAAAAACCTTGTGCGCAATTTTAACACGCTCGGTGCCTTGTCTTTGATTTGCGACAAGAACGAAACGGTTCTGGATAGTTTTAAGGAACAATACCCCGGCGTGCAGACCTGTATTGCATACAATGAAATCATCAACCGGACCGACATTAGAGGCGTCGCCATCGCCACCCCGGCGGAAACGCATTACACGCTGGCGCGTGAAGCGCTATTGGCGGGAAAACATGTGTACGTCGAAAAACCGTTGGTGTTGAACGAGCGGGAAGGCCGAGAGTTGATCGACATCGCCGAGAGGAAAAACTGCTGCCTGATGGTGGGTCATTTGCTGCAGTATCATCCTGTTTTCGTTCGGTTAAAGGATATGGCCAGTTCGGGAGAACTGGGCCGCATCAACTATATTTATTCCCATCGGTTGAATCTTGGCAAAATCAGGCGAGAGGAAAACATCCTCTGGTCTTTCGCCCCCCACGATATTTCCATGATTCTTTCCTTGGCCGGCGAGGAACCGGAGTCAGTGATGGCCACAGGAGGAAACTACCTGCACCAGAAAATTGCCGACGTCACCACGACCCACTTAGAATTCTCTTCCGGAATTCAGGCCCATATCTTCGTTTCTTGGCTGCATCCTTACAAGGAGCAAAAACTCGTCGTGGTCGGCGATCGGAAAATGGCCGTTTTCGACGATACCCTGCCGTGGGAGGACAAACTGCTGCTGTACCCCCACCGCATCGACTGGCAAAACAATATGCCGGTCCCCACCAAGGGTGTGTCAGAAAGAGTCGATATACCTCAGGACGAACCGTTGAAGCTGGAATGCCAGCATTTCCTCGACAGCATGTTGACCGGCAAACCACCCAAAACGGACGGCCGCGAAGGATTGCGTGTGTTGAGGGTCCTGAAGGCTGCCCAGCGCTCACTGGACAGCCATGTCTGCCAGGTCAACTTGACGACACGGGATTTGTCCGATGGCGTGGGGGAAGAAATGCCTGCGGTGACAGTGCACTCTACGGCCGTTGTCGATGACGGCGCAGCGGTGGGTGACGGAACGAAGGTCTGGCATTTCTCCCATATTTTGTCGGGCTCGAAAATCGGGGAGAATTGCAACATTGGTCAGAACGTCGTCATCGGCCCGGATGTTGTGATCGGTAAGCAGTGCAAGATCCAGAACAACGTATCGGTCTACAAGGGGGTGACTCTGGAAGACGGCGTCTTCTGCGGCCCCTCCATGGTATTCACCAACATTTACAACCCTAGAGCTGAAATCCGTAAGATGGACCAGGTCAGGCCCACGCTGGTTAAAAAGGGCGCCACCCTCGGTGCCAATTCCACCATCATATGCGGAACAACGCTGGGCCGCTACTGCTTCGTCGGCGCCGGCGCCGTCGTCAACAAGAACGTTTCGGATCATGCGCTGGTCGTCGGCAACCCCGGAAAGCAAATCGGGTGGGTCTGCGAATGCGGCGAGCGGCTGCCGGAAGATTTGGTATGCCTTGCATGTGAGAAGCAATATAAAAAAACAGAAAATGGACTTCAGCGCGCCATTACTTGAGCCAGACTGAGTTGGCAACGGTAAAATGGTTAACGACAACGCTGGGCGAGGAGCCTTTATGGACATCAAGGGGAAACGAATTTTGGTAATTGGAGGGGCCGGGCTGATCGGCTCCCATGTCGTAGAAAAACTACTCAGAGAAGACATCGGGGAGGTTGTGATCTATGACAACTTTTGCCGGGGCACCCACGAAAACCTGTCAGACGCCTTGTCGGACCCTCGTTGCAAGATTTACGAGATCGGCGGGGATATTCTCCAAACCGACATATTAGACGCAGCAATGAAAGGCATTGATGGTGTAGTGCACCTTGCCGCCCTCTGGCTGCTGCAGTGCTACGAGTATCCACGAGCTGCTTTCGACGTCAACATCCGGGGTACTTTCAATGTTCTCGAGGCCTGTGTCGCCAACAATGTTCAACGCCTCGTATATTCATCATCGGCTTCCGTATATGGCGATGCCGTTGAAGAGCCGATGACCGAGGAGCACCCCTACAACAACTGGACTTTCTACGGGGCCACCAAGATCGCAGGGGAGCACATGCTCAAAACCTACCATAAACGATATGGCCTCGAGGGTGTGGGACTGCGGTATATGAATGTCTACGGCCCGCGTCAGGATTACAAAGGGACTTACATTGCGGTCATGATGAAGATACTGGACAACCTGGATAACGGGAAACCCCCAATTGTATTCGGCGACGGCTGTCAGGCCTATGATTTTATTTATGTCGGCGACACCGCGCGTGCGAACGTGTGCGCCCTGAAAAGCGAGGTGCCTTTTGGGTTTTACAACGTGGGAAGAGGGATCAAAACATCCATTAAGGAATTGACCGAATTGATCTTGAAAATCACCGGTTCCGACATGCAAATACAGTATGAGCCTGCAGGACAGACCTTTGTCACCAACCGCGTTGGTGATCCGAGGGCCGCCAAGGCAGACCTCGGATTTGATTGGACCGTCGGCCTCGAGGATGGGTTGAAGCGCCTTATCGAATGGCGGCAGACACACATTGAAGAACTCGCCCAGCGGAGGATGAAAAATTCATGAACCGCATACCCCTCATCAAGCCTTATATGACTCAAGAAGTTAAAGACCTTGTGTGCGAAGTGCTTGACAGTGGTTATTTGACTGAAGGGCCGGTAACCAGAGAGTTCGAGGAACTACTGCGCGCCTATCTCGGATGCGGGCATGCCATCGCTGTATGCAACTGCACGGTTGGGCTTGAAACCGCTTTGCGTGCGGTCGGCCTCGGCCCTGGCGATGAAGTCATCGTTCCGGACTACACATATCCGGCAACCGCTGCAGTCGTGAATATTGTCGGTGCTAAGGTTGTCATTGTGGACATCGACCCAGAAACAATGCTCATCGATGTGGACAAAATGAAAGGGGCGACTACCTCGCGGACCAAGGCATTCATCCCAGTATCCCTATTCGGCAATCCTTTGGACTATACTCAATTGGCCCCGATCAAGGCAGAGAGCAAAGCTGTCATCATCGAGGACGCCGCCTGTTCCATTGGCGCCGTTTGTCAAGAAGTTAAGGTCGGCAACGAGGCGGACATCACCGTTTTCAGCCTGCATCCAAGAAAATTCATTACCACCGGTGAAGGAGGGATCATCACCACCAACAACCCAGACTGGGCCGCCTGGATTCAGTCCTACAAGCATTTTGGCATGAGCAGCCAGACCTCGAGGGCCACGACACAGTTTGAACGAGTCGGCACCAACTATAAACTGAGCAACCTGCAGGCGGCCGTCGGCGTCGTACAAATGAGGCACATCGACGCACTGTTAGATCGGCGCTGCCAATTGGCAGAACGCTACACCAGCATGCTGTCTGATCAGCCCGGCGTTTCATTGCCAAAAACCGTTTCCGGCGGCGGGCATTCCTGGCAATCCTACTGCGTTTTCGTTGAGCATCGCGATCGCATCATCAGAGAAATGAATGAGAGGGGCATCGAAACCCAGATTGGCACCTACTCATTGCATATGCATCCGGCCTATCGAGAGAGTGACTCCTGCAGAATCTCAGGAGACATGACCGCCAGTCGATATGCTTTCGAGCACTGCCTTACCCTGCCGCTCTATCACGAGATGACTGAATCAGAGCAGGATTTCGTCGTTCAAAACTTAACTGAACTTTTGTAAATCAGACGACCTTACCCCACCTGAACCCTTGCCTTTCGGATAATTGATCATGTGTGGCATCTGCGGAATTTTCAATTTGGACGGGGAGACAGTATCTTCTCAGCGTTTGCACAGCATGACAGATGCTATAGCGCATCGTGGGCCCGATGGGGAAGGTGTCTACACTGACGGATTTGTTGGTCTTGGGCATCGCAGGCTGGCTATCATTGATCTCTCGACGGCCGCTCACCAACCCATGGAGACCCTTTGCGGTCAATATATCATTGCTTATAATGGCGAGGTTTATAACTTCCGTGAACTCCGAACCGAATTGGAGACCCTGGGACATCGGTTTGTTTCCCAGTCGGATACGGAGGTTGTTCTTTACGCTTTCAAAGAATGGGGAGCCAGAAGCCTAAACAGATTCAACGGCCATTTCGCGCTTGCTATCTTGGACAGAACCCAACAGGAGCTTTTTCTCGCCAGAGACCGCTATGGGACAAGGCCGCTCTATTACACTACCGACGGTTCCTCTTTTCTTTTTGCCTCCGAACAAAAAGCCATTCTAACCCATCCGGCGGTTAGTCGAGATGTCGATCTGGAGGCACTTCTTGAATACTTCACATTTCAGAACTTGTTTACAGACAAAACCCTGATAAAGGGCCTCAAACTTTTTCCTGCAGGCCATTATTGCTTTTTACGGAAAGGGGGCAACCGCAGCGACATCAAACCCATCCAGTACTGGGCCTGGCAATTTTCCGAGCCTGAGCATCCAAAAGCCGAGTCTGCGTATATTGAGGAGCTTGACCATCTGTTCCAACAAGCCGTAAATCGACAGCTTGTCAGCGACGTGGCTCTGGGGGCCTATCTCAGCGGTGGTATGGATTCCGGATCCATCACTGCTATTGCGGCAAAGCAATTGCCATACATGAAGACATTCACCTGCGGATTTGACCTGCACTCGGCATCAGGGCTCGAACTAGGATTCGATGAGAGGGAAATGGCGGAGCACATGTCCTATCTATTCAAGACCGAGCACTATGAAATGGTCTTGAAGGCCGGTGATATGGAGCGAATTCTCCCGAAACTCGCCTGGCATGTCGAAGAGCCAAGGGTCGGCCAAAGCTATCCCAATTACTATGCGGCACAACTCGCCTCTAAGTTCGTCAAGGTCGTCCTTTCGGGAAGCGGTGGGGACGAACTGTTCGCGGGATACCCATGGCGTTATTACCTGGCGGCGGATCCCACCGACGATTTTGAGCGATACGTGGACAAGTATTACCTATACTGGCAGCGGTTGATTGAAAACCGTCACCTGAAGGAAATATTTAGTCCGGTATGGCAGCAGGTGAAACACGTTTGGACCCGCGATATATTCAGGGATGTATTTACCAAGCACCGGCACAAGCTTCGAAGACCGGAAGATTATGTTAACCACTCGCTGACCTTTGAGGCCCAAACGTTTCTTCACGGTCTTTTGCTCATCGAAGACAAGCTCAGCATGGCTCACGGTTTAGAAGTCAGGGCCCCCTTTTTAGATAATGATTTGGTGGATTTTGCCCTCACCGTGCCCGTCCGTATGAAACTTAAGAACCTTGTTGGAGCCTCCCGGATCAACGAGAACGAGCCGGGGCCCAAGGCGGATCGCTATTACAAGCAATATCAAGACGGAAAGATCATCCTTCGGAAAGTGATGGAGCGCCGCATCCCCCAAGCAATCACCAATAGGGCAAAACAGGGGTTTTCTGCACCGGACGCTTCCTGGTTCAAGGGTGAGAGTATCGATTACGTCAATCGAATTATTTTCAATAAGAATTCGGCGATCTACGATTATTTTGACCCCAAGGCGGTCCAAAATCGCGTCGCAGAGCATTTAAGCGGCAAGCTGAACCGCCGCTTGTTCATCTGGTCTTTGCTCAATTTTGAGTGGTGGTTGAATGGCTACATTAAATCTATGGATGCAAAATGAAAAATATCGATCTGCGAAAATTTGAGAATTGTAAGATAGGGCAGAATGTTTCAATCCGAGCTGATAATGTCCGCATCCTGAGTGGCGCCTGCATCGGGGACAATGTGCGTATCGAAGCATCCAAAGTCAGTATCGGATATGATTCAAGAATAGAAAAGGAGACGGTCGCAAGGGGGCTCGGGGTATCTATGGGTGCTTTTCAGCTGGGAGATAACGCACTCATTGGGTTCAATAACCAGATTTTAACACCATATTTCGAAATGCTAGACTATTCACAGCTGCACAATAGCTGCTTATGCAGCGGGTATAAGCCCATAACCATCGGCTACAACTGCTGGATAGGTCAGAGTTCAATATTGAATTGCTTTGAGGATTTAACCATAGGAAACAATGTTCGAACGGGAAGTTGTCAAATATGGACACATGTCGCCAGTGGAGAACTACTTGAAGGATGCAATTTCAACAATTATGCACCCGTTGTCATTGAAGACAATGTTTGGCTGATGGGTTTCGGACAACTGGTCGCCCCGGGCATTGTTATCAAGCGCAACTCAATAATTATGGCAGGCACCGTCGTTACCAAATCTACAGAACCCTTTAAGACGTATTCCGGCGCACCCATGAGAGACGTCACAGAAAAATTGAATGGCTGGAGAAAGGTGACGATTGAAGAAAAAATGAATTTATTAAAGGGTTTTATTGGTGAATTCATCGAACAATATCCAGAATACGAAAAAAAGGTGGTGATTCGAAGGTATGAGGAGTTAACGAACTACTCCGATAAATACCTTTCGAAGGAAGACGCGCACCTTATTTTTGTCGATTCAATTCGTGATCTCAATCAATTCGTTGACGGGGGCAGCACTTTTTTTGACTTAACCACAAAGCGTTACACCAAAAAACGATCCATAATAGAAATCAGTTGGATGAAATTTGCAGTTGGACATCGGGCGCGATTCGTCCCGATGCAACCGGACGATAGTAATTGAAGCGTGGCGTATCAACATTAACTATCGTTTCGGATTCAAAGGCAATTATCAATGAAGATATTTATTGGCCTCACGGAAGTGTCAGGATATTACTCAGCACTTAGACAAGGATTGATTGATCTTGGAATAAAGGCAGATTTTGTATCGCTGCAGGAGCACCGGTTCAAATACGATCAAACAAACCATCTGCCGTTGATATGCCGGTTATCAAGGCGGTGTGTCACTGAAAGAGTAAAGCGTTTAGAGAAAAATCAACATGAACCCTGGTTCTGGACAATTTTGACGTTTTTATCGCGCGTCTTGTTGTTCGCGTGGGCCGCAATTAAATATGACGTTTTTCTGCTGGGAGGCGGATCCAGTTTTTTTAACTACGCTGAATTCCCGCTGCTAAAATTTTTGAGAAAGAAAATTATTTACACCTTCCACGGCACTGATTCTAGGCCAGCTTATATCGATGGCTTCTCGCAGGACATTTCCAAGATCAATGAGAACCCTGTACCTGAATCAATGATTCGTGGCTACTTGTCCATTTCACAAAGAAACAAAAAGGCAGTCGAAAGAGTAGAAAAGTATGCAGACGTTGTCGTAAACTCTCCAGCGCAGGCGCAATTCCTATCCAAACCTTATATTATCGGCTTGATCGCTGGCCTACCCATGAGAAGCGATCTCTTTGAAGGTAACAGCAATGATGCCAGGAAGGGCGCAGTTAAAATATTGCACAGTCCCTCTCACATCGAAGGCAAAGGGACACTTCTCATCCGGCAGGCCGTCCAGTCACTCTCGAATAAGGGGTATGCAATTGAATACACCGAAATCAGTGGCAAGCCAAATGCTGAGGTGATCGAGGCCATCAGGCAGTGTGATTTTGTGGTAGATCAGCTCTACTCAGACTCTCCCATGGCTGGTTTTGCCGCTGAGGCGGCGACGGCCTCCAAGCCGGCCGTCGTCGGGGGATATTACTGTGATTACATTGCCGACGATATACCTTCAGAGTGGACACCGCCCAGCGAGTTCTGCCATCCAGATGACATTGAAGCATCCATCGAGAAACTCATCGTTGATGAAGCATATCGCAAAGCGCTCGGCGAGAAGGCTCAAAAATTTGTGAAGGAAAACTGGACGGCACAAGCGGAAGCTAAACGTTACCTCAGCATGATCCAGGGGAATTACCCGGATGCGTGGTTGTATGATCCCATGAGGAACAGTTATGTTTACGGCATGGGACTGCCCGCCCACAAGACAAAGACCATCGTCAAATCGATTATCGACAAACATGGCCCGGAAGCGCTTTTGCTTGACCATAACCCGAGACTCCGCCAGTTATTTGTTGATATGGTTGGGTCAGATGCTCGAAAGTGCTGAGACAGTTATTTAAAGACAGCATGCTGTACGGTGCCGCCGGCATCATGGCCCGTGGTATCCCGCTGATAATGATACCGTTTTTTACCCGGGTGCTCTCGCCGTCGGATTATGGCGTTGTCGATATCCTGATCATTGTCGCGGCGCTCGCGAACCTCACCGTCGCCGCAGAAATTTCTCAAGGCCTTGCACGGTATTTCGCTGACGCCGAGACCTCTGACGATAAAGCGGGTTATGCATCAAGCGCCCTATGGTTCACCTGTGCCGCCTATTTTACATTTTTGGTCATTTCCAATGTATTCGCCCCCGCTTTGAATCGGTTCCTGTTTGACAGCACACAATGGACATGGGTGTGGCGCCTCGCTGTCGCAGCCATGGTCGGCAACGGCATTTACTATTTGGTGCTGGATTTGCTGAGATGGCAACTCAACCCTCGAGGCTATGGTATATCAAGCTTGGTATACACGACCGTCTCGGTGGTGGTATCGGCTTACCTCATTTTGTATTTGAGAAGTGGTATCCAAGGCATATTTTTAGGGCAAATCGCCGGTGCGATGGTTGGCGGCACCTGTGCATGGGGGTTTTCAAAGGGGATTTTTTACTTCCAGTTTGATCGTCAGAAATGGCGAGAGATGGTGACATTTTCTCTGCCGCTGGTCCCGTCGAGCATCGCCGTGTTTTTTTCACTCTATATCGATCGGATATCCATCCGGTATTTCATGTCATTATCCGATGTCGGTGTATACGGGATTGGGTTCCGGGTTGCATCGATCATGCTTCTGCTGGTGCTTGGCGTCCAGGCATCGCTAACTCCGCTCATTTATCGCCACTACAAGGAATCAGAGACCAGAGCGGAAATCGCTCGTTCATTTCGATATTTTCTCCTGATGGCGTTTGGTCTCTATATATTCATCTCTGCCCACGCAAGAGAAATCATCAGTCTGGTTACACCCACATCATATCATGAGGCTTGGCGAGTCATCCCGATTTTGTGCTTGAGCATTTTGATTGGGAACCTCTACATTTTTGCACCTGGATTGGCCATTGCAAAAAAAACAGGTATCATCGCGGGGCTCAATCTCGCAGCGGCAGCGGTTAATGCGCTGCTGAATGTGATCTTGATTCCGCTGTGGGGGATCGTCGGCGCAGCTGCAGCAACGTTTTTGTCGAGTCTGCTGTGTTTCGCTTGCCACATGTTCTTCAGCCAGCGATTATACCGCGTGCCCCACCAATGGATTCGCTTGCTCACCGCATTCATTGTTGCGATATCGACCGTTACGGTGGCCCTCACCCTGGGGACATACGGACTACCAATAAATGACATCATCGTTAAACTCACCATTGTCGCCATTTCCGGGGTGTTCATTTCTCTGGTAATGCTCAGAAAAAATGAGTGGGGCTACCTATTTCACCGTGCCGGTATACGAAATGCCTAAAATACATGCCTATACATGGTTTAAGACGATTTTTATTATGTGGGCGATATCTTCTTTGGCCATTCAATGGATCCTGTTCGGCATGCCCGGACTGTCGGCTATTTTTAATCCGTTGCCTGAGGTAATGATCAATGCGCGTGTCGCCATCGTCGAATTCTTTTCCGCGCCTTACATATATTAGCAGGTATATTTCTTCGTGAGCTTTGTGTTGCTTTCCATTGGGTCGTGTGTCCTCTACACGCTGGCCTGCTACGGCACCGGCCTTGTCTTTTACCAGGCAGCAGCCAATTGGTTTGGTGAATCAGTCACACCCCGTCCCAGTTGGTTTCTGGTTTCCATTTTCCTATTAGGGAGCGCACTGCTGGCCAATTTGTGGCTGGTCCTTTTGTCCCTCTCTGTTTTTTACAAATGGCTGGTTTTCCTGTGCGTTCTCCTATCAGCTGTCTATGGCGCCCATCAGTTGTGGTCGACTCGAGGCGGCATCAGAGAACACCTGAAAGATGGGTTGGCGAGTTTTTTTGCTGAGACGACAGGTTGGAAAATTATTACAATGCTTACACTGTTGGCGGTTGTCCAGACCGCGGCGGTTTGTTTCGCCCCTCTGGAATACAATGGTGACGCGGCGGCGTTTTATATGGTGTTGCCCAAACTGCTGGCTGAATCGAAAACGCTGGAATCACTGCCAGGCTATGAATCCTTCATGACCATCGGGCTCCACGGCGAGTTGCACTTCGCCGCATTGATGATGATGGGCGCCGAGTGGGGCGCCAAGTTCTTCACCTGGCCGATTGGCGTTGCCTGCGGGCTTACCCTGATGGCCATCACTCGCCAGGTGGGGGCAACCCGGCGTGCCGGAATACTGGCACTTATCTGTGTCTTTACATCCACGGCATTTATCCTGCTCATCGGCGACGGGAAGACTGATCTCTTCGGCGCGGCGTTGGGTTGCGGCGCTTTTTATTGGCTCCTTATGGGGGATGGTCAGTCAAAAGGGCCACAGTTTTTCATCGCCGGAATCTTCGCAGGAAGCGCCATCATCGCAAAAATCTCATACCTGCCGTTAATGGTGCCGGCCGTTTTTCTCTTCATTCTGTGGCGTCAGTACACCCAAGATGAAAGTCTCCAAACCGACGCTAAGGCGTGGCTCGCCGTATTGTTCAGAAATTATCTCAGCGTGATCATCGGTGCGTTGCTTCCCTTCATCGTTCATTTGTTCAAAAACTGGGTCCTCTTTTCCGAACCGTTCGCACCATTCTTTTATTTTGGCGCCGACCCCTTCTCGGGGAATTGGGCCAACCAGTCATGGTTCGCCCCCGAGGCGGTTCGAAAAATCATTCTGACCTATCCGTTGGCGCTGATTTTCGGTAAATACCCCATGCAGTACGGCAACCTGTCGGTATTGTTGCTGGCTTTCCTTCCGGCAATGTTCGTCTTGCCGCGCCGGCCCCGCATATGGACATCCACGCTATTTCAGCTTTCTGTGATCGGCCTTCTGGGAATAATCATCTGGGTCGTTTTGCGCCCCGGCGTGTTTGCACCCCGGTACATTCTTTACACCCTGCTACTGCTCATACCCGCCGTCGTCGTTACCTGCGAGTGGGTGATGGCGAACGAATCGGCACCGCGTCTCATGTCCGGCGTCATTGTCGGGGTGTGCGTCTTCTACCTTGCGGGCTTCAACGTCATTTTGGCAAAAAAAACCGCTGACCGATTCCATGAAAACCCGGCACGGATTGCTCTGGAGCAGGCATCAGCACGACTGAACGATGCGGTGGGTGGCGGGGAACGCGTGTTGTCGCTCACCTACTTTACCTACTGGCTTCGACCGGATATTTTGAGATCGATGTCCAGTACCACTGAAAAACAGAATATTGGTGAGTTTGAATCGGCAGAAACGGCGTTGGATTACATGCATACACATGGATTCAGGTATGTGCTGATCGACCACGCAACGCACAGTCAGTTTCAGCACATTTTCGGCGAGAAACAGACACTATCGGCGACCGACATAAAAGTGTTGTTCAAGAAACAGAACTTTACCGTATTGGAAATGACCCCATCAGCGCCTTCTGCATAACGGATCGACACCGCCACGCCTTTCACGAGGTAGCATCAACATCAATGACACCATACAGGATTTCAGATCATGACCATTAAAGGGAAAAAACTGTTCATCACCGGCGGCGCCGGCTTTATCGGCTCGACGCTCATTGGAAAACTGATCGAAGACAACCGCATCACCGTTTATGACGATTTCCGGAGAGATGCGTTAAAGGATAAACCCTATGTCGACCATACCAACCTCAGAATCATCAAGGGAGATGTTCTGGACATCGCCGGTTTGAAATCGGCCATTGAAGGTGCTCAGATCGTTGTCCACTGTGCGGCCATTGCCGGCATCGACACTGTGATCAAGCGGCCCACGGAGACGGTGCGGGTGAACATGCTCGGAACAGCGAATGTGTTGGAGGCCGCCAACGAGCTTAAGGATTTGGAACGGCCCCTCTGTGCCAATGAGAGTGAGACACCTACCCCTTGAGAAATTAGTGTAGGGCG
>CAYUOU010000066.1:0-23179 GCA_964446485.1 uncultured Desulfobacterales bacterium
TCATGATGGTTTTCCTGGAGGGCCACGCTCCGTCGTGGCCGCAAACGGACGAAGACAACATGAGACCGGTCAATGGTAAACCGCACCGGCGGACGCGATGAAACGCATCCCTCCACCGATGGGACGTCATGTTGGCCTTCTGGAGGGCCACGCGCCGTCGTGGCCGCAAACGGACGAAGAAGCCATGAGACCGGCCAATGGTGAACCGCACCGGCGGACGCGATGAAACGCATCCCTCCGCCGTTGGGGCGTGATGCGGGTTTTCTGGAGGGCCACGCGCCGTCGTGGCCGCAAACGAACGAAGAAGCCATGAGACCGGCCAATGGTGAACCGCCCGAACGCCAGTATGTGCCCGGCAACGGCTTTGAATGTGAAGTAAAAACTTTGCGGCAGGCCGGTGGCGGTTCCCACGCTCAGCAAGGTTTCTTTATCAGGTTCGTGTATCGATCCTTCCGAGAGCGCGCGTTTCAACAGATCGGCCCAGATATTTAGGTTTGCCCCTTCATTTCGTAAGATGAGCAAATTGGCTCGTTTCACCAGCGCAGTGCGCACAAGGCGCCGCCTGCTGGGGGCGAAAAACGCGCCTACTTCGTCTGTTCGTAATACGCCTGGATCTCCTCCGCGCTCACCGCGCGATCGAATACGCCGAGTTCGTCGATGGTGCCGGTATACTTCTTGTTGAAATTCCGGTTTCGCCCCAGGGCGTAGTCGGTGAACGTGCCGGCCCCCTTCCAGGTTCCGCTGTCCGCAAGTTGGCCGTTGTTGTAGGTGCTGGCATTGGCCCCGTCGAAGGTCACGGCGATAAGCTGCCAGTCGGTGGTGATCTCGCCGATATTCAGCTTGGTGGCGCCCGTACCGCCGAGAAAGCGATAGTTGCCCTTGCCGTCCGAATCGATCTGGAAGTTATCCTTGTTGGGGCCGCTGGCGCCTGATGAAAACACCGAATCGTAGGTGTCGTGCTTGACCGGATCGGCACGCACCCAAGTCATGACCGTGAAAGGGCCCGACCAGTCCGGCACATCCATCTGGGCATAGTCGTTTTTCCCGTCGAACCGGAGTGCGGATCCGGATTTGCCCACCACCCACTGAGCCCCATGAATGTTCGCGGTCAATCCGCCGGTATCGACCGTATTCCCCTCACCCTCATCGAGGGAAAAGGCGGCAATCAGCCCGTCGACCTGTGCCAATCCCTTTTTTCCGTTGTCCAGCGCGGCCGGCAGCGTCGCCATGTGGATTGAACACCCCACCTTGGGGTATCCCAGCGCATCCGGATCTGAGACCAGCCAGACATAAACGCCGCCTGCCGGGCAGCGGTACTGCGCATCGACGGACAGATCCAGCGTATTCGTGTCCATGAAGCGGGTGGCCTCCGTCATTTCGATATTCCGCCGGTTGCTCATGCAGGCGGCGGCCATGGACTTCTCCCGATACGCCGCGTACTGCGGCAGCGCAATCGCAGCGATAACACCCATAATGGAGATCACCACCAGAAGTTCGAGCAGCGTAAAGCCGTTTTCACCGTCTGCGATGCGACGATTCATGATTTCTTATCACTCCCGTGCGCGTCATCGTAATCGCCCCGTCCTTTTCCACTCTGTGCGCTTAGAAAACCGAAAATCGATATCCCGCGCCAAGAGGCAAAGGCGCTCCTCGGTTCCGCTTTTTCATTCTAAGGTCCAATCAGTTTTCTCACTTCCGCCATGAGCGCCTCCCAGTCGACGGGTTTCTCGAATGTCTTCTTGGCGCCCAGGTGCGCTGCCACCTCGAGATAGAGGCCGGGATCGCTCCTGCCCCCTCCGGACACCGCAATGATTTTGGCATCGGGGAACTCGGAAAAAAGCTGCGTGATCATTTCGATCCCCTCCCTCTCCGGCATCACGAGATCGGTGATCACGAGATCGGGCGCTTCCTGCCGGTAACGCCGAAGGCCTTCCTTCCCATTGGAGGCCTCGATGATGCCGTAGCCTACAGTGGAGAGCTTGCGTCGGAAAAGTTTCCGAACGTGCGGATCGTCTTCGACCAGAAGAATTCGTGCAGGTGATGCGTTCATCAGACGCTACTCCATTCTCTGTTAATGGTGGCGCGGATGACAATCAGGGGGTGCTCAGGCACCGTCATCGTCCACTAGTTGTCGGTTCAGGTCGATAATGCTGTCTCGGGCATTGAGCTGCAGGACCTTGTCATGCTGAAGGTGGCGGATCTTCTTGACGATGTCGGCGATCCGACGGGCCGACTTGCCGATCATCGCCATGTGCCAGTCCATCGCAGCAGGCAGGTCTCGGTCCATGGCCATGAGTTCCAGGTGGCCCAGAATCACCATGAGCGGCTGATTGATTTCGTGGGCGGTGGCGCCGGCGAGCTGAAGCAGGGCGGTCTGACGTTCCTGGGCCACCAGCTTGCTCTGCTGATCAGTGATGGTCTGATTGGCCGCCGTGAGCGACGCCACCGTCTCGTCGCGTTGGGCGAGCAGCCGCTCGAGACGATCACGGTAGCGCCGGGCTTCCCGTTCCAGCATGAGCCGGGCCCAGGCGCTTCCCACGGTGGCTAGCAGCTGGTTTCTGCTGAAAGGCTTGATGAGATAGCCATAAACGCCCAGTTCGGCGGCGCGGCTGTATGTTTCCTGGGCGTCCATGCCGCTGATCATGATGACAGCCACGTCCCGGTCCATGGCGCGGATGTCTGCCACCAGATCCAGCCCGGATTCCCCCGGCATGACGACATCGACCGTCAGCAGATCGTAATCCTCCGCATCGAACAGATCGCGGGCATGATCCGCGGTGTCGGCGGCGTCGCAGGCAAACCCCTTGTCCGACAATATCCGCTGCAGCAGTTTCCGGTGTGAAGCGTCGTCGTCAACGACCAGGGCCCGCTTGCCGCCGTTTCGGGCCGTTTTGTTTGATGCGCCGGTTATCATGATCCGTTGTCGTCTCCATTCGTGCCGCCCGGCTGGGCCGTTTGGGGGAACACGCGGCCAACCGCCCTTGCTTGCCTATTTCGGTGGCATGCTGACGGGTCCATCCAGAACGCTCGACACCGCTGCCCTCAAGTGTTCTTTTTCCACCGGCTTGTTGAGTACTTCGAATTGAAACCCTTCGCTGCGCAAGGCGGCAAGCCGATCCATAAATGCGTCCAAATAGCCTGTGGCAATGAAAATCGGCACGTTCCGGTATTCCCTGCGAATCATCTTCAGTGTTTCCGACCCGTCCATTCCCGGCATGTTCAGGTCAAGGATAATAAGATCCGCCCCGTGCTCGCTAAGCAGCTTCAGCGCTTCATTTCCGGAGGCGGCGGCCAGCACCGTCCGGTTCTCGGTGGTAATGACCCGTGAGTAGAGTTTTCGGATGGATGGGTCGTCATCGATGATCAGAACATGTTTCGCCATGATGATAGCTTTCCTTTGTAATGTGCCGGCGGCGGTCGCCGACGGGCCTTCTCGTTAGTCTCCATCCATAGATCCCCCCCTGTCAGGAGGGGATAGGGGCGGGGCGGCATAAGATTATCATTGCTTATCGGTGGGTTGTCACCCTCACCCCAGCCCTCTCCCATCAAGGGAGAGGGCGCATGAGCCTTCCCATGGATGGGCACTCGTTAGTTTCTTGACAGCATCCAGGCCGCGGATTGATAGGCCTTCAGCTCCCCTCCCGGCAGCGCTGAGCGGTGTCGCTGGCGTAAGTCAGGGCCGCCGAAGGGTTGGATGCCTCGCCTTCTGTCTGCTGGTCGAGGAATTCGTCGAAACGGCGGATTTCATCGGCAAGATGCTGATATTGTTCTCCGATCGGATCGAGATCGGCCGTCCTGCCGAGACGTTCGATCTCTTTGGCAATGGCCGACACGCCATCAACGCAGATGTTGGCGGCCGTGCCCTTCAGCTTGTGCGCTTCGCGGTAGAGGGTTTCCGCATCCGCCGCCGCCATCGCCCTTTTGATGGCCGCCAGGTGCGCATGGGCCGATTCCGAAAACGAATGCAACAGATCCTTCAGCAGCGCCGCGTTTCCCATGACCTGTTCCATGGCCATCGCCATGTCAACGGGCGGCCCCATCTCGGCCGACGCAGGTGGAGGGCCATCCACCGCATCCAGGGTCGCCGATACCCGGTCTCCAGGCCGCACATCCGCCCCGCCGGTCCAGATGGCGATTTTTTCGGCAAGGGCTTTGACGCGAACGGGTTTGCTCAGATAATCGTCCATCCCGGCACGCACGCAGCGTTCACGGTCGCCGGTGAGGGCGTGGGCGGTCATGGCAATCACCGGTGTGCGGGTGTTCTGCGCCGCCTCCCGCTTCCGGATTTCTCCCACAGCGGTGAGGCCGTCCATGTCGGGCATCTGGACATCCATCAGAATGAGATCGAAGGCCTCTTGGCCGTGGCGCTCAAGGGCGATGCGGCCGTTGTCGGCAATGGTGACGTCGTGTCCCAGCCGGTTGAGCATATTGACGGCGACCTGCTGGTTGATGGTGTCGTCTTCAGCCAGAAGAATGTGCAGACGGCGGTTGCCGCGCTGCTCGCGCAGGGTATGACGGGTGACGAGGCCGCGGCCATCGTCCTTGGATCCGGCCGCGAGAGGCGCGGACAATACCATTTCCAATGTCTTGCGAAGATCTTTTCGACGCACCGGCTTCATGAGATAAGCATCGATATCGAGGTGCTGGCATCGCTCGGCATCCCCGCGCTCTCCCAGAGACGTAAGCACGACGATGTGCAAATCCGTCCCCGCAGGCATGGTCCGCAGCGCTTCCGCCACGTCGAACCCGTCCATACCGGGCATCTGGATGTCCAAGAGCAGCACGTCGAAGGGCACGACGGCAACGTCGGCGTCCCTGAAAAGCGCCAAGGCCTCGGTGCCCGAAGCGGCCTCGGCTACATCCATGCCCCACTCCCGGGTCATTTCTCCCAGGACCTGCCGATTGGTGGGGTTGTCATCGAGAATCAGGACCCGGACCCCGTTCAAACCGCCCGGCGATGACGGATCCGCTCGGCCGGGCCGGCTTTCGCTCAGAGAGAAGGGTAGTTCGAAAAAGAAGGTGGTGCCCACATCGGGAGTGCTCTCAAGCCAGATGCGCCCTCCCATGAGGGAAACCAGCTGCTGTGAAATGGAAAGGCCCAGCCCCGTGCCGCCGTATTTTCTCGTGGTGGAGCCGTCTGCCTGCCGAAAGCTTTCAAAAACGAGCCCCTGCTTGTCCGGTGGGATGCCAATGCCGGTGTCCCGGACAGCGAAACGGAGCGTAGCGCCGTTCTCTATCCACCGTACCGTTTCGCAGGAAACCGCCACCTCCCCTAGATGCGTGAACTTCACGGCGTTGGCACCGAGATTCAAAAGTATCTGTCGGAGTTTACCGGGGTCACCCTTGAGGTTCATGGGAACGTCGCTGTGAATGTGGCAGATCAGCTCCAGTTCTTTCTCTGCCGCTTTTACCGACAGGTTTTCCACCGTATCTTCCATGGTGGCGCTCAGGTCGAAATCGATGCTCTCGAAATCCATGTGACCGGCTTCGATCTTCGACAGATCCAGAATGTCGTTGATGATCCGCAGCAGGGATTCGCCGGATCGCTGGATGGCATCCAGGAAGCTGCGCTGCTCTTTCTTTAGCGGCGTCGACTGAAGCAGTTCCGTCATGCCGATAATGCCGTTCATTGGGGTCCGGATCTCATGGCTCATGTTGGCCAGGAACTCGCTTTTTGCCCGGCTTGCCTCCTCTGCGCGCTGCCTGGCACGGGCGATTTCGGTGACGTCGGTCACCACTCCAATGAGGCCGCCGACGTTGCCATTTCTGTCAACGATAGCAGCTTTGTCAAAGATCACATCACGGCGAGCGCCGTCCTTGGCCTTCACTTGCAACTGGTAATGCTGACTCTCATTGGGTGCCGCCATCAGGGCCTGGTCCATCCTGTGGTATTCATTGGCAAGTTCCGGCGGCGCCAGATCGAAGACGGTTTTACCAACAATCCCCTCTCGTGATCGCCCGAGGAAGTCGACAAAGGTCGAATTGCAGCCGATGTAGCGGCCGTCGCTGTCCTTGTAGAAGATTGAACAGGGGATGGTCTCCAAAAGGGTGGTAAGAAAATCCCTCTGCTCCATGATCGTATGCTCCGAGAGCTTGCGGTCCGTTATGTCCTGGGAAACGCCGAACACCCGGGCGGGCTTACCCATCCCGTCACGAATCACCTCGGCCTCGCAGTAAAGCCAGGTCGCCATTCCGTCCGGCTTCACCAGCCGGATCTCGATTGAAAAGGGCCTTTCTCCAGCGAGCGCCGCCTTGAAGGCTTCTTCCCACGGGCCACGATCGTCAGGGTGGATTCGCTCCCGGATCTGTGCCCACGTTACCGTCGGGGTGTGGATATCGAACATACGGTGCAGTTCATCGGACCAAAGCACGGATTGCGAGGCCAGATCCAGATCCCAGTTGCCGATGCGGGCGATGCGCTGCGCATTGGCAAGCGCCGACTCCTTGGCCACGAGTTTTTCATGCTCCTCCTGCAGCGTCTCCCGGGCCTGGGCCAGCTCGCTGATGTCAATGAAGGTCTCCAAGAGATGCCCGCGGCCGCCGATGTCGACCTGAGTGACGGTCTTGAGGATCGGCAGTCGCGATCCGTCGGCGCGCACCAGATCGCACTCCTTGTTGTCCACGGAGCGTCCGTGATCGGTAATGGGGCAGTGCCCCGCCTCGTTGGGGCACACCACGCGATGGCACACCTGCCCGATCAGGGATTCCGCATCGGTGCCCGCCATTTCCGCCGCCGCCGGATTGACATCGGTGATGGTATGGTCGCTGGGATCGATGATGAGCACACCGGCGTGAACGGCGCCGAGAATGCTCTTCAGCCGTGATTCGCTTTCCGCAAGGGCGGACTGGATCCACCGCCGCGCCGCCAGATCCTTGTTCGCACCCCGGTAGAGCATAAATACGGCGGCGAGGATCAGCGGAATCAGAAGGGCGGCGACCCAAAGGATGGCTTTCTTCAAGGGTGCGGTGATGGCCGCCTCCAAAAAGCTGATATCTTTCGCGTAGACCACCTGCCAGCCGGAAACGGACGGCAGCGGCGCCTGGACGACAACGTACTGCCGACCTTGCCGATCGGTGGCGCGGTTTCCGTTTGGGCGTGTCAGCCCCAGCCATGGCCAGGGCCCCTTTCCGAACTGCCTGGCAGCGGTGAGCCGCTCGAGGTCCCCGGTCTCGAGAGGCCACAGGGTCCCCAGCCGCCAGGGTGCATGACTGCTCAGGAAGACAAGTCCATGGGAATCGGCGACAGCGGTCATCGTTTCCGATTCAGCGGCGGACAGGCCCAGAAAGACCTCGAGATGGTGTGGGGAAAGCTTGGCCACCAGCACGCCGACGGGAAAGCCGGTGTCGTTTCGCACCGGGTAGCTGTAATAGATCCCCCGGCGGTCCGAAGTCACCCCGACGGCCATGTAGATGCCGGGGCGCCCGTCGATGGCCGAGCGGAAATAGGGGCGAAACCGGTAGTTCTTCCCGACAAAACTGCCCGGCGATCGGCGGTTCGAAGAGGCGATGGTCATGCCTCCGGCGTCCATGAGGTAGCACACATCGGCGTCGAGACTCGTACGGCCGTGATCCAGCAGGCCATTGACCCGATCGACATTGTCTTCACCGGGCCGACCGACGGCATCCTGGACAACGGGCAGACCCGCCATGATGGCAAGGGCCTGGGTGTTGTCGCGGAATCGCCCGTCCAGCCGTTCGATCGTGGCCGAAAGCGATTGCCGGGCGAACCGGTCCAGATCTTTCAGCGTATGCTGCCTTATAGTGGCGTAATGCGCGCCCCCGCTGACGGCGAGGGCGACCAAGGGCAGCGCGGCCAGCACAATGATGATGGTGCGCAGCTTGATGGAGGCACTCATTTGAGAAGAATATTTCTGATGAAGCGTCATGACGGTTCACCCGATCCGATCAACCGCCGGCGGCGGTAACGGATATGTTGTCGAAGGCGGCGTTCGTGCTTCCCCAGGTCCGGAGCCCCACGGCGCCGGACATGAAGCTGTCATCCTGAAAATCCATGACCGTTTCCCCGTCGATGCGGATCACGTGCCGATCGCCGGATACGGAGACGGCGATATCGTGTGCCTGTCCGTAAACCGGATAGCCGTCCGGAATGGCGATCCGCTGAATGGGAGTGCTCTCCCTGCCGCTGATCACTTTTCTCACCAGAAACTCGCCTTTTCCGTAGCCGGGGTCGTACTGGAAGACATAGCCGCTGATATCCTTGTCTTCGTCTGCCCGATAGTAAATGCCGTAGCCCTTGCCCTGGTTGAGCGTGGCGCGAAGGGTGGTCTCGTAGTCGGTCCAGGCAGTATCCCCCATGACCAGACGATGTTCCCCGCCGCCCTTGTTGACCAAGGTGTCGCCCGCCACTTCCCACTTCCCCTGCAAGGGCGTGAGCCCGTCCATGGCATCGAAGCCGCTGGCAAACAGTGCCCCGGCAGGAGCGGGGGCTTCGGGAGCAGTGGCCGGGCCGTGTAGGGAGCATACCACCCTGGGATAACCGGCGGCCATGGGATCCGAGACCAGCCAGACGTAGGTACCGCCAGAGGGGCAGGCGTAATTGGCCGCCATGGACAGGTTCGCCGCGTTGTCTCTCAGATAAGCTGCCTTTTCGTCCATCTCGATATGGCGGCGGTTGAGCCGGCAGGCGGCTGCCTTACTTTTTTCGATATAGGCCTGGTAGTTGGGCAGCGCAGTGAGCCCGATCACGGTGATCATGCCCAGCACCACCATCAGTTCAGGGAGGGTAAACCCGTCATCACCGTTCAGTCCCCGTGTCATCGGCTCACCGTCGGTACGGGGTCCCGCCGGCTGACGGCCAGGGATCGCAACCCGTGTTGGTTGGGGTTGGGGCAAGCATACACCGTCAACCCGTTGCTGTTCCGGGTTACGTAGGGCGCCTTGGTAAGGGGGCAGACCAGGGCGGCGTTGACGGGCTCCCGCTGCTGCAGCGACTTGGAAATTTGCCAGAGGTTCGTAATACAGGCGTCGGCGACGGCGTCGGTGTGATACGTGCCGCTGCGAAGGGGCTTTGGCGGTTCGAGGCTCTCCTTGGCCGCGGGCAGCTGCCACAGGGTGGCCGCCAGGCAGACGAGGACGATCAGCCAGAGGACAGCGGTTTTCGCCGTTGCCATTTTCCGCCGGCGCGCATCCCGCTCCGCCAGTTCCTCGGCGCGGGCATCGTCCTGCTGGCGGATGTCACCGGCCGCATCCATTGCTGCGCACACCCGGCACTTGCCGCCGGCTGCTGCGCATTCGCCGCACAGGGGCTTCATGCAGTCGCTGCATGCCAGCACCGCTTCAACATCGGAATGGTAGGCGCATTTCATGGTCAGCCTTCTCCGTTACTCGCTGCCGCCTCCCGACGGCTTCTCAGCGCTCGCCCTGTCGGGCCAGCAGTCGATTGACACGGGCCAGCAATCGCCGAGGGTTGATGGGTTTAGCCAAATAGTCGTCCGCCCCCGCTGCGATTCCCTGCACCTCCGTGTTCACTTCATCTTTTGCCGTCAGCATGATGATGGGCGTGTAGCGGGTGACCATATGAGCGCGGAGTTTTTCAACGAGTTCCAGCCCATTCATTTTGGGCATCATGAGATCGGTGATCACCAGGTCCGGCTTTTCGCGCAACGCCCTGCGGAGGGCCGCCTCCCCGTCTTCCGCGGTCTCCACCAGGAAATCATGGCTCTCCAGCACGTTGCCGATGACTTTGAGAACGATGTCGCTGTCGTCGACAACCAGTACCTTAAGCGGGCGGACCGACTTCACCGACGTGTGAAGGGGCTCTAAGGCCAGCACCTCCTCCTCCTCGCTGACCGGCTCCCCCATGAGCGGTAGCTCGGCGCGGACGGCGTCCTCCCGGCTGACCGGCGGCGCGACCCGCATCAGTTCTTCGATGGTCGTCAGCCCCTGAGCGGCTTTGGCCATGCCGTCAACGAACAGCTCACGGTACCCCTCCCGATGGGCGGCCGCCTTCAGTTCCCGGTCGGTGACGGTATCGGTGATGAGGCGGCCTGTCGCTTTGGTGACCCGAAACATTTCGAAGATGCCCAGCCGTCCCGAATACCCGGAAAACTGGCAGGCTTCACAGCCGGCGCCCTCGAAGAAGACCGGTGGACGGTCCGATTCAAGGTGCCCGGAGAGTTTGCGGAGCAACCCTGGATCGATGGGGGTCTCGGTGCGGCATTTTCCGCAAATGCTTCTCACCAGCCGCTGTCCCACGACCGCATTCAATGACGGCCCCACCAGAAAAGGATCCACCCCCAGATCGAGGAGGCGGATCACCGCCGAGGGTGCATCGTTGGTGTGGAGGGTGGAGAGAACCATATGACCTGTCTGGGACGTCTGAAAAGCGATGCCGGCGGTCTCCTTGTCCCGGATCTCGCCCACCATGACGATGTCCGGATCCTGCCGCAGGATCGATCGCAACCCTGCGGCAAAGGTGATGCCCGCCTTGGGATTGATCTGCACCTGATTGATGCCGTCGATGTCGAATTCCACCGGATCTTCCACCGTCACGATGTTCACCATGGGGGTGTTCAGGTGGTTCAGGCAGGCATAGAGGGTCGACGATTTGCCGCTGCCGGTGGGGCCGGTCACCAGGAACATGCCCTGGGGGCGGCTGATGGCGTCGGTCAGCCAGCGCTGCATCTGTGAATCGAAGCCCATGGCGTCGATGCCGATGGTTCCCCGTTTGGGGTTCAGAATCCGTACGGTGATCTTTTCCCCGTAAGAGGTGGGAATGGAGGAAACCCTGAGGTCGTAGGCCTCCCCCCGGCAGCGCACCTGGGCCCGCCCGTCCTGGGGTTTTCGGCGGATGGAGATGTCCATGCCGGAGACGATCTTTATGCGCGACACCAGCGATGCGTGGACATGCTTGTCGGTGGTGAGCACCTCCCGCATGATCCCGTCCACCCGGTAGCGGACGGTCACCGACGCCTTTTGGGGCTCGACGTGGAGATCGCTGGCATTCATCTTGATGGCATCGGCGAGAATGGAATTGACGAAGCGGACCACCGGCGGCAGCGTGGTCAACGCCATCAGTGCTTCGGCATCGATTTCCTCGGCCTCACCATGCGTGACGAGTTCGACGCTTTCGTCCCCCGAGCCATCCGGCCGCACCATGGCCATGTCGGTCTTTCCATAATATTGGGACAATGCGGCCACGATATCGCTTTGGGGGGCGACGGCGATGCTGATGGGCATCTGGGTGACGAACCGCAGATCATCCACGGCGTAGAACTCCAGCGGATTGACCATGGCTACGAGAAGCTGCTGGTTCTGGATGTGGACGGGGATGAGGGTATAGTTTTCGGCGATCTCACGCGGGACCTTCGCGACGGCATCCATACTCACCGTATCCGTCCCGATCCTGAGAAAGGGAATATTGAGCTGATCGGCCAGTGCACCAGCGATATCGATATCGCTGGCCACCCCAATGTCGATGAACACCTGCCCCAGCTTCCGGTTGTTTTGCAGCTTGTGGATTTCAAGCGCTTTGGCGAGCGTGTCGCTGTCGATCAATCCGGCATCGAGCAGGATCTCACCGATGCGCAACCGCCGCTGCCCCGCCGGGGGGCGTTTTCGCTCCAAGGCCGATGATGATGGGGGGGTCATGACGCTGTCCTCTCTTGGGCCGCGGGATTCACGGAAGCGGTTTGCGCCGCCTGAATACCCCCGTCCCAGGAATCCGCCATGATCGCGGCCACCGCATCGAGACTGTCCAGAAACGCCGCCACCACCTGCGGATCAAAATGGGCCCCGCTGTCCTTTTTCAATATGTCCACCGCCTTCTGCATGGGAAAGGGCTCCTTGTAGGGACGCCGGCTGGTCAGGGCGTCAAACACATCGGCCACGGCGACGATCCGCCCCGCCAGCGGAATGTCTTCGCCGGCCAGCCCCGCCGGATACCCGGTGCCGTTCCATTTCTCGTGGTGCGCCCTGGCGATGGTTTCCGCGACTTGAAGAATTTCGGACCGGCTGCCGGCAAGAATGTCGCCGCCGATGGTCGGATGGGTCTTGATGACCGAGAATTCGTCATCGGTGAGTTTACCTTTTTTTATCAATATCGCATCGGGGATGCCGATCTTGCCGATATCGTGCATGGGTGACGCGTAACGAATTTGCTCCACCGCCTTTTCGCTCAGGCCCATCCGGGTAGCCAGCAGTTCACTGTAGCGGCTCATGCGGATGATATGCTCACCGGTATCCTCGTCCTTGTATTCCGCGGCCAGGGACAGCCGGTGGATGGTGTCCAGGTAAGCGGACTGCATGTCGCTGTGCACCCGCTTCAAATCGGTAAAGGTCTCGCTGAGGTCTTCGGCGAACTTCAGCAGCTGGTGCTTGGAGTCCTCCAGCGCCCTATCTTTTTCTCTGGATTCACTGAACATGGTGCCCAGATCCTCCGCGTATCGAATCAATTGGCGATAGTGTTCCGTCGGCATGCTTTTATCCGATCATATCTTCGATCTTCCGGATCAGTTCCAGAGGGCTGAAGGGTTTGTAGAAGTAGTCATCGGCACCGGCGGACAGGCCCGCCTCACGATCCTTGTCCTGGGCCCGTCCGGTGAGCAGCAAAATGACGCACTGCTGCATCTCTGGGTCAGCCTTGATTTGCCGGGTCGCCTCCAGCCCGTCGATTTCTCCGGGCATCATGACGTCCATGATGATCAAATCCGGTTTTTCAGATGCGGTGATGGCGAGTGCCTCTTTCCCGCTGCTGGCGTGAAGCACTTCATAGTTCCCGGATCTCAGGGTAACTTCCACGAGCGCCCGGACTTCGGTCTGGTCGTCGGTGATGAGAATCTTTTTCATGGTCGCCCTCCTCAATTCTGCCGGTCAGGGTGTTACGCAAAACCAGGTAAAGACGCTTGACTTGCGCCATGGCTGCTTTCCAATGCAACTTCTTGTGTCGATACCGGGAGGCACACCCGCACGGCGGTCCCGACGCCTTTCTCACTGGACACCGACACCGCCCCGCCGTGGGCTTCCACGATCTGGCGAACGATGCTCATTCCCAGCCCGGTTCCAGCGATGGCCGTGTTCGATGCATCGGCGCGGTAGAACTTTTCGAACACTTGAGACTCCTGCTCGGGTGTCATCCCGATGCCGTTGTCGCTGACGACGATTTCGACCCAGTCGCCGTTGGCGGTCAATTCCGTTTCGACAACGCCGCCGTCGGGAGCGTATTTGACGGCGTTGCTGTAGATATTATCCAGCACTTGCTCGATCTTTCCGCGGTCGCAGTAAACAACCAGCACCTCGGCGGGCAGGTCGAGGTAAAATGTATGTTTTCCCGTTTCGAGTTGAAACCGATCGGCAATGCTGCGAACGATGTTGGCAATATCGGCATCAGCCTTGTTGACGGCGAAGCCGGCGCCGACCTCCATCCGCGACAGGTCGAGCAGATCGTTGATGATGTCGAACAGTACTCTGCCCTGTTCGTAAATGTACTGGAGAAATCGTCTCCGTTCGCCCTCGCTGAGCGCGTCCTGTTTCAACAGGATCTCCGAAAAACCGCAGATGGAGGTCAGCGGCGTTCGCAGTTCATGGGCCGCTGTGGAAATGAATTCACTCTTCATGCGTTGGATTTTGTGCTCATGGGTTACATCGGAAAGCAGGGTCACCGTACCCGTCGAGGTATCGCCGATGCCGGCTATCGGTGTGGTCTTTGCGCGCACCCGCGTCGGCGCCCGTCCCTCACCTATCGCAATTTCTGTCTCATACTGGCGGTCATCCACGTCTTCCTTGCCGGTCAGGCAGTTCAACATGACGGTGCGCAGCGCTTCGTCGCCAACGACGGCATCAATGGGCTGTCCCATGGCTTGCTCGGCGCTTACCGACAGGAGCGCCGCCGCCGCCGGGTTGATCAGCTGAATGCAGCGGTGCTTGTCCGTAACGATGAGACCGTCGGCCACGGAAGCAATGATGCCGTGGATGCGCTTGTTGGCCTCCTCGGTGGCCACCAGGGAGCGGTTGAGCTCGGCAGTCCGCTGGTCAACCAGCAATTCCAGGTTCTTCCGGTAGTGAATCACTTCCGACATATCTCGGAGAATGCCCTGATAGCCGGTGATGTCATTTTGATCCGAAAGCAAGATGGACGCCGTGGCCTGGCATTCCAAGGTGTCTCCGCCGGCGTTGACGATCTGTATGGCAAAGTCCTTGACGGCGCCGCGGGTCTCGATTTCCAGTTGAAACCGCACATGATCCTCCGGATCCGCGCAGTAATCCACCAGGGATGCCGCTTTGAGGGCTTCTCTGGACTGGCCGAAGATGACCTCAGTGCTTCGGTTGCAGTCCAGGATGCGCCCTTTTCGATCACAGAAGAAAATGGCGTCCTTTGAATTTTCGAACAAGGCCCTGAATTTGGCTTCGCTCTCCCTGAGGCGGCGATCCTGTTTCACGCGATCGGACACGTCTCTGATGGAGGCCACGAGAGCGGTTTCGTTTTCCCAGTCGATGGCGGCGTAGCGCATCTCCGCCGTCCGGATAGCGCCCTTCGGATCGAGAATCTGGATGGTTGTCGACTCGCCATTGCCCAACGGAAACCCGAAAGGCTGCCCGATCAGGTCGCCGCCGGGGCGGCCGAACACCCTTGCCGCGGTTGGATTGGCAAACCGGACCACGCCGTCGGCGTCGATGAAGAGAATGGCATCCGCATTGTTGTTGATGAGGGTGCGAAAGCGCTGCTCGCTGCGATCGATCACCGAATGCAGGGGCAGGGAGATTCGTTGCCTGATGGCGTGTTTGACCCAGAGATACAGAACCACACTGGAAGCGATCACCACCCCGATGATGCCTGCCGCCAATCGTGTGGCCATGGCTTCGATCTCGAACAGCACCGTGCTGTCGGGCACCAGGCCGGAAAGGTTGTCGATGTGAAGTAACCACCCGAGCACCAGGGCCAGAATGACCGCGGCGGCCGAGACGGCGGCAACGGTGCCGAATCGCGCGGACAGGGCATTCTCGATGGACGCACACACTGCCGGATCGTCCGGTCGATAGCCGATTTCGGCGGTGCGATGATTCGTTGTCTCTTCGGCCCTCGTCATCTGACGCTTTCCGCACATTTGGGGGTGTCGCCGAAGGATAGGCCCAAACGGCGAAACACCCCATCGATATCATTGAAGTTTCCGGTCAGCCGAACCGGTGGCCACGGCGACTCCCGGATGATGGTCGGGGTGGCCATCACGTTGTCGGCGACGGCGCGCTCCGGCGATTCCAGCACATTGATGACTTCAAACTGGAATTGCGCTTCGGACTGTCTGCCCGCGCACTGGCTGAGGCGGCGGGACAAGGCCTGAGCCCCTAGAGACGGCGCAGCGACGTACATTTTCAAGAAGAACATGCCGATTCTCCTTTGCCTGTCTCGTCGCCGGACGACCGGACTTGCCCGGCGGACCGCGCGCGGTGGCGGTCAATGCGATCGATGAGCGCCATCAGGCCGCAGGGGGTAATGGGTTTTGCACCAAATCCATCCACCCCGAGGCGCAACGACCGGGACACGGTTTCCCCGTCACCAAATCCGGTAAGGATAATGACGGATACCTGCGGGTAATGTTTCTTGACCCAGGCCAGCAGCTGAATGCCGTCCACGTCCGGCATCAGCAAATCGGTGACGACCAGATCGAAAGGATCGTTATCGGTGGCCCGGTCAGCGATTTTATCGCAGGCATCCCGACCGTTTCCGGCGGTTTCCAATGAAAATCCCTCTCGCTTCAAATGGCGCCTCATCGATGTAAGAAAGGTGGCTTCATCATCCACCAGTAGAATGCGCTCAATGGATCGTGACATCGGGCGACTGCCTCCGGGGTATCCATTTTTTATTTCACTTTAAAAAGGCCTGCCGCTTTGACGCCGGCTGTGCCTCCCATCGGCGGCGGTGTGATCCACCGCGCCCCGATATTATTCCTTCGTCCGGTGCAAAACAGTCGTGTATGACAGTTAGAGCAACCCGTGTGCCAGTGGGGCTGCAAGGTGAAATAAATTTCAACCATTTGTAATGATTCAATTATTTATAATTAAAGGCCTGCCGGAAGGCATGACCTGGCGGTCAGGGCGACGGGAGGAAACGGCGCTTTGAGCATAACATTCTGAAATAATATGTTTTTTTATTGGCGACATTTATGTCGCCAATGCGCCTCAAAGGTCGTTGGGATCGGTGGACCCGGTGATTGGGGGATTCAGGTGCCGGGTGGGGAGGGCCAGGCTCTGTCGTGGCCGGGATTCTGAGGGCGGGGATAAACCCCGCCCCTACGAAACCCAATGAAATGTAGGTGAGGGGTTTATCCCCTCACCCCACGGAACCCAATGCTTTCCATGGGACATGAAATGTAGGGGAGGGGTTTATCCCCTCACCCCACGGAACCCAATGCTTTCCATGGGACATGAAATGTAGGGGAGGGGTTTATCCCCTCCCCCACACGGCCCCCGTACCTCGCTGGTCGGAGGAGCACGCGGCACCCGCGCCCTTCAAACGCTTTCCTCTGCGGCCGCTGCGGTCTCCGCGCGAAACCGGTTTTCTTTGGTCCTATTGCTGCTTCTCGGTGGGGCGTTGCTGAACCTGGCCGTCAAGCTCTTTTTTTTTTGCCGCAGCCAGTTCGGCCAAATACCGCTCGGTGCACTCCGGGCAAATGCTGTGGCTGAATTCGACATCGGAATGCGCGCTGATGTAGCTTTCCAGTTGGCTCCAGTATCCACTGTCATCACGGATGCTTTTGCAGGAGGCGCAGATCGGCAGCAGGCCGTTGAGGGTGTTGATGGTCTGCAGAGCGGCCTGAAGCTCTGCGATGATCTTGGCGTTTTCCTGTTCAGCTCGGATTCGGCGCGACAGCTCCTGCTTGACACGGTCTCTCGCCTGCTTGATGGACAGTGCTGAGCGAACCCGTGCCAGGAGTTCGAGGGGGCGGACGGGTTTCGATATGAAGTCCGAGGCGCCGGCGTCAAAGCTGGCTTTCAGGGGTGTGTCGGTCTCCGAATCGGCGCCGGTGATCATGACGATGGGAACATCGCCCCCGTTCTCCAAGCCCCGAATGGCACGGCAGACATCGTAGCCTTCCATGCCGGGCATTTGAATGTCCAGGAGTACGAGATCCGGCATACGTTCGGCCGCGGCCTCGAGGGCCGCCTCGCCGGTAGGCATATCGAAGAGCCCTGTAAAGCCGTCGGACGCCAGCATGTTTCGGAGGAGCTGCCGGGTGATGGCATCGTCGTCAACGATGAAAATGTGCGAATCGTGTGTCATGGCATGTAATCGCTTCTGGCAGCGGGTTTCACGTTGAGGGGGGTGCGCGTGCAGCGCGCTACAGGATCATTGAACTACGCATAGCAATCTAAATGCCAACGGCGCTTCATGGGCGCTTTTCTTGCTTATCTTTGTGATCTTCTGTGAAAAAAATGATTTTACAGAGATAAACGCCGTCTGAGGCCGTGGGTTGTGGAATTGGAGGGGCACCCGTTGTCGTGGCCGGGATTCTGAGGGCGGGGATAAACCCCGCCCCTACGAAACCCAATGCTTTCCATGGGACATGAAATGTAGGGGAGGGGTTTATCCCCTCCCCCACACGGCCCCCATACCCCGCTGGTCGGAGGAGCAACGCGGCATCCGCGCCCTTCAAACGCTTTCCTCTGCGGGCTCCGCGCGAAACGCCCATTCCCCCACCGTTTGTTTTTCTCCGTGCACTCGGTGGACCCGTATGTTCGGCCTTTATATTCCCGGCGCAAGGCACGGGTTTAGGGCTTTTTCCCCTCGCCGGCCTTTTCGAACCAATGGCCCCAGTCCGGGTTGTCCCGCATGTCGGCCAGCCGCCGCTGGACCTGGCGCGGCGTGACCCCGAGTATATCGGCGGCACGGGCCGTATCATGGCGGCAATGGTCCATGACAAAAGCGACGTGGGACTCGGCATTTTCCTTCAGCGTGCACAGCGGGCGGGATTCGGCGGGTGGCGGACCGGTGACCGACGACATGTCGAAATGCCGCATGGAGAGGTGATCGTCCTGGCAGATGAGTACCGCCTTTTCCACCATCCACCGCAGTTCACGCACGTTGCCCTGAAAGACGTGGCCCTTGAGGGCCTCTTTCACCCCGGGATCGCAGCCCAGGACGGCCTTGTCATAGCGGTGGCTGGCCAGTTTAACGAAATGGTCGACCAGCAGTGGGATGTCGCCGGGGCGCTCACGCAGGGGCGGTAGGTGGACCTGAACCGCGTTAAGGCGGTAGTAGAGGTCCAGTCTGAACCGCCCCTCGCGGCAGGCGGCGTTCAAATCCGTGTTGGTCGACGACACCAGACGGATGTCAACCGGGCGGGCGGTGTTGTCACCCAGTCGGGTAATGATCCGGTCTTCGAGTGCACGCAAAAATTTCGCCTGGAGCGACACGGGTATTTCACTGACTTCATCGAGATAGAGTACGCCGGTGTCTGCCTGCTCGAAGAACCCCGCATGCTTGCCCGTGGCGCCAGTGAACGCACCGGCCTGATGGCCGAAAAACTGGCTCTCGAAAAGGGTGTCCGGAACCGCTGCCACATTGACAGGCACGAACGGCGATTCGGCAGTGCCGCCGCAGCGATGGATGCCCCGGGCGAACAGTTCCTTGCCGGTGCCGGACTCGCCGGTGATCAGCACCGGCAGGCTGCTGTGCGCCACCATCTGGAGGGTCCGCATGGTTTCCCGCATCCGTGGATCCTGTGTGATGATGCCGGCGAATGCTTCCGGCACGTGCCATCCGGCATCGTTTGCAGCATCCAGAAAGCGGCCGACTCTCAGGCTACGGCGTTCGAACGCCCGCAAGATGGAAAGGTGCAGCCGTTCGGGGTCGACGGGCTTCACCAGATAATCATAGGCGCCCAGGCGGATGGCCTTGACGGATGTCGGGACGTCTTCGATGGCGGTGATCATGATGAATTCGGTGAGGGGTGTTAAGGGCTTTGTCGCCTCGATGACGGCCAGTCCGTCCATGTCCGGCATGAGCAGGTCCAGGAGCACCACATCGACCTCTTCGGTGCGAAGGTGTTCGACGGCCTTCTTCCCTGAATCGCACACGGCGACGTCCTTGTACCCCCGTCGCCGGAGCAGGCGTTTTACCGATGACAGCGCCACCGACTCATCGTCGACCACAAGGATTCTCATAGTTTCATTCTCCCCACGGACTGAATGGCCTGGATCAGTTCGGCCCGTTCGAACGGCTTGGCGATGGTTGCGTCCGCAACGATGGACCCATCGGGGTTGTCTTCGATGAGATCCGCATGAGCGGAAAACAGGATGACCCGGACCAGCGGAAACTGCTCACGAATCATGCGCAGGATCTGCCACCCATCGATCTTCGGCATCTTGATGTCCGAGATGACGATGTCCACTTCCGGGTGGGCGCTCAGAAAGGGGATCACGTCGGCGGGATTGCCGACGGTTTTAACAAACCGGTCTTCGGTCGTGATCAGCATGGCGCGAATCAACCTGAGGACGGCCGGTTGGTCGTCGACGCAGAGTATCGTTGGATTGAGGTCGAGAGCCTCGGCGCCATCCGCCGGCAGGAACACCATGAAGCGGCTGCCGGCCCCGGTCCGGGACTGGACACCAATCATGCCGCCGTGTTCTTTGACAAGGCCGTAGGACACGGAAAGGCCGAGACCGGTGCCGCCCCCCGCTCGGCGGGTCGTAAAAAAAGGGTCGAACAGCCGGTCCATGTGTTCACCGGGAATGCCGACCCCGTTGTCCTCGACTTCCACCATGACCGCACCCAACGGCCTGACGACCTTCGTGCGGACGCTCACCCGCCCGTTCTTCTTGTCCGGTATGGCATGCGCCGCATTGATGAGCAGATTGACGAGGACCTGTTCGAGCTTCTGGGGATGCCCCTTAATGCTGAACATGTCATCGGCCAGATCGATCTTGACCAGGTCGGCACTCTTGCGGACTTGCGCGCCGGCAATGGTCATGGCGTGTTCGACCACTGAATTGATGTTCACCGGCTGGAAATGGGTATTTTCATCCAACCGTGCGAAATCCTTTAGATTGTTTACGATGCGGTTGATGCGGGCGGAGCCGATTTTGATGGCGTCGATGATGTCGGCCATATCCGCCATGAGTTCGTCGAAGGAAAGGCTGTGCAGCGTGGCACTTGGATGCTCGCGGTGGTAGGCCTCCAGCGCGGGGCGGAAAATCTGCCATGTCTCCTCGAGGAGCGGCGTGTTGTAGGTGATGAAGCTGTTCGGGTTATTGATTTCATGGGCAACGCCGGCAACGACCTCACCGATGGCGGCAAGCCGATCGGCATGCACCACCTGCTGCATGTGCTGCTCCATTTCCGTTTGAAGCCGTTTTTCTTCGGTAATGTCTGAAAAGACGATGGCCAGCCGGATGATGTTGCCGTCATCGTCCTTTACGGGAAAGCCTCGCTCACGGACCCATTTCGTGATGCCGTTGACCGGTTCGAGGCGATAGGTCACTTCGTAAGCCTTTTCGGGTGGCGGCTGGGTGTGGGAAATCACCTTGAGCCGATCGTTGGAAACAATGCGCCCCAACCGGGATTCCGCGTGGCGTTGCAGTTCTGCGCAGGGGTGATGCCACATCTCTTCGTAGGATGGACTGATGTAAAGGGTCTGGGACAGCCCCTTGTCCACCAGCCAGAATACTTCGTCCATGTTTTCACTGAGCTGACGGAAACGCGATTCACTCTCCCTCAGCCGAAATTCCAGGTGCTTTCGGGGGGAGACATCCATGATCGTCGACACGAACATCGTCGCCTCTCCGCGATCATCGAAAACCGGCGACACGGTCAAGTGATTCCAGAACGGCGTGCCGTCGCGACAGTAGTTGAGAATGTCGCCGGAATACATCTCTTTTGCCTTCAGCGCACGTCGAATGGCGGCCACTGCAGCCAAGTCGGTAAGTTCGCCTCGCAAGAAACTCATATTCCGCCCCAAAACCTCACCAGCCGAATACCCGGTCAGCGCCTCGAACCCCTTGTTGACGAAGACGATCGGGTAACTGGGCGGCTCAGCCTTGCAGATGACCAGGCCCACCAGCAGGGCTTCGATGGCACGGTTGGTCATTTCCAGGGAGGATTCGGCGGATTGGCAGCGCAGGGCCAGCGCCTTCTGTGCCAGGCAGACCTCGACACGGGCATACAGGGACTCGGGCGTAACGGGTTTGACGAGAAAATCAGCGGCCTTCCGCCGCAGGGCGGTGACGGCGGTCTCGATATCTCCGAACCCTGTCAGAATGATGACCGGCGTCAGCGGGTATTTTTCCTTGACGGCCTTGAGAACGCCCCACCCGTCCACGGGAGACATGCGGCAATCCGTGATGACGAGATCGAACGGTCCAGCGTCGATACGCGTCAGAGCCTTCTGCCCCGAGGCCTCGGCGGTGACGTCGAATCCCCGGCGGCGAAGCAGAGAACCGATGGTGTCGAGAACGTCGGTGTCATCGTCAACCAGAAGGATGGCCGGTGCCGAACGGGAAGTGTCTGCTGATTCAGCCATATCTCAGTCGCCTTGAAAGCGGTGATGGATAAGATCTACTCGAGACGATAACGAAAAAAGATTCAAGGCACAAGTGAGGGGGCTCGGAGAAGCACGCCGTTGAGGTCTGGACGCACAGCGATGCCGTGATCCTGTTGCCTCTAGCCTGGCGACGCGACAGGCAGCCTCCTTGGATGTCGCGCCGGTTGTGACGGAATGGAGGAGGCAGGAACTCGAGGCCCTACTGGATGGGAATTGTATGCCATTTTGTTTATGCAACGGAGGGGTAAAGATGTAGGCCCTTACAACAGCTTGAATACGTCGATGGGTTTTTCGAAGCCTTTGAGGGGAACCTTCCCCTCGAGCCGGTAGACGAGTTCCTTTTCCTGAATGAGATTCTTCGTATACTCGGAGAAGACCACCCGGTATTTCTGGGCATATCCGCACAGCCGAGCGGCCAAATTGACCGTGTTTCCCACGACAGTGTAGTCCTTGTAGGTCTCCGATCCGATGGCGCCCACATACACCGGACCGGTGTTGATGCCGATACCGACGCCTACCCAGTCCTCGCCGAGCTGCCGGTCGAATCCGCGCAGGGTGTCGACGATGTTCTTGCCGCATCGCAAGGCGTTGTCCACCATCGCCTTGCCCTCGAAGACCGCCATGATTTCGTCACCGCTCAATTTGTCGATGACACCGCCATGGAGCTCGATAATGTCGATCTGCTTGGAGAGATAGGTGTTGAGCATTTCGAAGACCCGCCTGGGATCGGCATTTTCAGATATCCGTGTGAACCCCCGAATATCTGAAAACAAAACGGTGAGGTTTCTGGACGCTCCCGAGCCCGAGGCCTTGCCGGACGTGTGGGCATCGATCATTTCCAGAGTCGACAGGGAGACGTACCGTGACAGCTCTTTCTTCGCCCGCGCGAGCTTGTCCAGTGACTCCTTGAGGCGCAGGGATGCCCTCATTCGCGACAGCAGTTCCGGCGGCTCAAACGGCTTCCGGATATAGTCATCGCCGCCGGCATCAAAACCGTGAAGCATGTCGGACATCGTTGTGTGTTTGGCCGTGACAAAGATGACCGGGATATAGGGAAGAGAGGCATTCTTCCGAATTTTCATACAAACGTCGTAGCCATCCATTCCCGGCATCATGACGTCGAGAAGAATCACGTCCGGCAGGATCTCCGGGATCATCGCCAGCGCATCCCGGCCGTTTTTCGCCGATTCGACGTGATAGCCTTCGGGGACCAATACGGCCGCCATCAAATCGATATTGATGGGTTCATCGTCGACGACGAGGACTGTCTTTGCTTCCGCTGGCATAAACGCTTGCAATGTTTACCCTTTCTTCAGCCTCTCCAGTGTGCCTGCCATCCCTTTTTCTGGAGGGCCACGTTTCATCGTGGCCGGAACGGACGAAGACGGCACGAGACCGGCCAATGGTGAACCGCCCCCGCGGACGCGATGAAACGCGTCCCTCCACCCAAGGCCTTTGATCGGTTTTTCTGGAGGGCCACGTTTCATCGTGGCCGCAATACGGACGCGACGGAGCGCATCCCTCCGCCCAGGGCCGTTGATCGGTTTTTCTGGAGGGCCACGCTCCGTCGTGGCCGAAACCGGCGAAGAAGCCATGAGACCGGCCAACTGTGAACCGCCCCGGCGGACGCGATGAAACGCGTCCCTCCACCCAAGGCCTTTGATCGGTTTTTCTGGAGGGCCACG
>CAYUOU010000067.1:0-23123 GCA_964446485.1 uncultured Desulfobacterales bacterium
GACGAAGGATGACGCGTAACGCAGATATCGGACTTTTTACGGAACCGTCAAAGTTAAATCGCGACCTATAACCGCAATATAAAGCCACCGGCTTTGCGGTGGCTGTTTACTCCAGCCGAAATCGCCTTAATCTAGTGTCTGTCCATAAATGCCTTTCCCCGAGGGGGGAGGGATAGGGGAGGGAGCGGGCCGGGATGAGATTATCCATACTTATCGGCGTGTTATCACCCTCACCCCAGCCCTCTCCCATCAAGGGAGAGGGAGCATGAGCCTTCCCATGGATGGGCACTAGCTTAGGGCAACCCCAACAGCGGAGGTAAATAATGATGATATCAACGAAGTATTCTGGTCGAACCTGGAAGTGGGCATTCGTGGTGGCGGGGGTCCTTCTGACGGCCACGGCATGCATGGGATCTTACGGCGTCGTAAACCGAGATGCCGACCTGCCCGCCCGTTTTGTGGCCGGCCAGGTGCCCGCAGACTACAAATACTATTTCAACGGCCGGGAAAATTCCCCCTATGCCATCATCGGCATTCGTCCTGAATACGAATTTGTCGCCAAGTTCTGGACACCCATCGCGCCCAACACGGAAGCATTCACAAAAATGGCCCGTGATGCTTGGACGACGACCATCTACAACAAGCCCATTGCGGGATATATGATGTCGCCGGAAGGGCAGGAGATCGGCCTGTGGTACTCGTATTACCCTTGGGCCACCATCGAGATGAAAGGCGCCAACGGCGTCGCCGTCCATTCACCTTACAAGCCGGGGGGGAAATTCGAAACTTCCGACTGAAGGGCGCCAAATCGGTATCAATGACGCCGGCCCCATCGACATCGTCACCCCCGCCATTCAGGGCGCCCCCGCTCGGGTCGGGGGCGCGCCGGGCCCCACGAACCGTCGATGAAATCCCTGGATAGGCCTACCCACCCCCGTTGGTGGAAAGGGATTTGCGGCGTGGCAGGCGTTTTTCGCTGGCGGCCACTTCGGGGGAGATGCGCCACGTCCACAAGGGCGATATGAGGTAGATGCCCATCAGCATCAAGGCGTAGTAGCCAAAATAGGGGGTGAGGAGCAACAGCAGGGTGATGGTCAGATTGCCCACCACGATAATGGGCCGGCGGTTCATTAACCGGCCGGCATGCAAATATCGCAAGGGATAGAAATTCATCAGCACCGAAGACAGCACCATCAGCCCCATGCAGAAGTGCCCCCAGATCACCACCGAACCGTCCGTGGCCACAGCATGATCGAACATCATCAACGGGGCAACCACGAGCAGCGCTGCCGCAGGGGTGGGGAGTCCCTTGAAAAAGCCGGGAATGGGGTTCCTGTCCAATGTGAAATATATCAGGCGGCCAATGCCGGCCACCGCATACACCCACGCAATGAGTTCAATTGGCAGTTCTTGCGATGCAGGAAAAGCTGCGGTGTTCATGACGATGCGAAAAATCCATGCCGGCACGATACAGAAACTGACCCCGTCGGAGATGTCATCCAGAATGCCGCCCAATGTAATGCGCTTGGGCGGTTCCTCCGGGTCTATCGGCTCGGTCAATCCCAATCGCCGGGCCAACGCACCATCCAGTTTGTCAAAAACTGCGGCACCAATGAGCAGCAGATAGGCCTCCCGTATACGCCCCTGGTAAGCGAAAAAGACTGAGAGCAGCCCCATAAAAGCGTTCATCACCGTCAGGGTGTTGGGAAACAGGGTGAGAATCTGCCGACGCAGCCGCTCCTCCCCAAGACAGATTTCATCCAGGCAGTAGTTGCCGTATTTTCGCATGTAGCCGGCGATGGACCCCAGATTGATGATGAGAAAAGCGATTTCAATGATGAAAAAGCCTCTCAGGGGCATGTTCCCCAACCAAGAAACCCAGGCATAGATCCGCGAGGCCGGTCCCTCCGGGATGTAAAACGCATAGGCGTACAGCAGGGCGCAAACCGGCGCCGCCACAATGGTGCGCAGCCTATTGAGTTCGCTGTTTTCAGGCTCCTGCCCCTGACGGAAGGCGAATCCCCGCATAAAATGGGCGAAGTTGTCGCGCACCAACACCGTGATGCACAAAATCAACATTAAAATGGCATGCAGCAGTTCAGCACGCGGGAATTGGGCGGTGACCACGTCCAGACGCCACATGACCCCCACGGCAATGAGGGGGAACATGATGGAGTAAACCACACGGTCCAGGATGCGGTCCGCAAGATGGGCCAAATTGGGGTTTGGATAGAACCGCGCGGCAAACCACCCGTCCACCAGATCGAATGTCATGGAAATGACTAGGAGGGCGGTTCCCAGCGTGTAAAACACCGGGCTGTGAGTCCACATCACCACGATGGCGCAAAGCAGCCCCCCAAAGACCAAAAACGGTCGGGTGTAAACGAGCACTGCCGTTAGTTTTTGTGGAATTTTCAGCGAGTCTGTCATTGGCGTATGCCTCTACCCTTCATTGACACCGGCAGCCGTCGGTTTTTACCGATGCTGGCCACAACGGGCAGCCCCATCATATCGCCGACGCGCACGGCCAACTTTCGAAGTGCCGCCTCGGGGGCAATCGCCATGGGTGGCGTGTGGATAATGAGCGCTGACACCCTCAAATAACAGATGACAAACCGTTCGTCGAGTTATGGATCGGGAGCCCCCCATTGTCGGCGTTTATCTTCTATTTGTTAAAGCATCGCACGACTTGGTCGATACTCATTGATAACGAAACCGGTTCGTCTGAATAGCGATGCCCCCCACCGACAGCCGGTCGTCAGCCCCTGGAAACGATATGCCGATACCTGTTGAAAAAATCAGTGCCACCGAAGAACGGGGTGACAACCGGCACACGCACCAGGTTCAGGATGCCTTGGAGGGTATCAGAAGCCGCCTGGTCAATGCATCGCTGATTGCCGTTTGTATTTTTGCCCTGCCCGCCGTGGTGGCCGTGCTCATCAGGGCCGCCGACATCGGCTGGCATGCCGAAAACGATCTCTATGTAAGCGCTTACTTGACGTTGTGCGGGATCACTTTTTTCCGCCGCCAACTGGCATTTAGAATGCGCGCCTGGGTGCTGCTGGGATTGTGGTTCGCGGTGGGAGTCACCAGTCTCTTCATGTGGGGGTTGGCCGGCAACGGCATTCCGTTCCTCATCACAGGCTGTATTTTCACAACGTTGCTGCTGGGATTGCGCTGGGGAGGGACCACCATTATCGCCACCGTCGCGGTCATGATGGGCATGTGGCTGGGCGTGGATCACTGGTCGGCCATGCGTCAGGCCGAATTGGCGATCTACCTGTCGTCCAACGCCACCTGGGCCGTCAGGATATCCGCATGCAGCCTCATGATGGCCATCATCGTTGCATCCCTTGGCAAGCTTCACCACGCCATGGCCGGCGCCTACGATGAAATCCGCCTTAGATCGGCCGACCTGGAAGCGGTCAACCGGCGGCTGGAGAAAGAAATCGAAGACCGCCGCCGCGCACAGCAATCGCTCCTGGAAAGCGAGGGCCAGCTGCGGTCGCTTTATGAGAACATCCCGGTGGCGTATTTCGAACGACGCCGGAAGGCCGGCTTTTGTCCGCCAACCCAGCATTTATAGAACTCAACGGCTATGAATCCGCGGCCGAGATCATGGGCGTCGCGGTATCGGAACTGTACGTAGACCCTGAAGTAAGAAAGCGGTACCTCGCGGAACTGGACAGATCCGGCGTCATCAAGGACCGGGAAGTCAAATTCCGTCGCAAGGACGACAGTACCTATTGGGCATCCGTAACATCACGGAAAATCTTGGACGGCGAGGGGCGTTTTGCCCACCTTGACGGTATCGTCCAAGACATCACCGAGCGCCACCGGATGTCCCAAGCCCTTCAATCCGCCAAGGAGGACCTCGAATCGCGCGTTGCCGCACGCACCCGGGAGGTGTCCGCCGCTTACAGCAGCCTTGAGTCGATGAACAGCGATCTGGAATCGGCGATACAGCGGGCCAATCAAATGGCAGCCGATGCCGAGATTCGCAGCTATGAGTTGGAAATAGAGATGCAGAAGCGGCGCCGCACGGAATCCGCACTGCGGGAGAGTGAGCGAAAATATCGATCCATTATTGAAAACATCGCCGAAGGGTATTGCGAAATGGACCTGGACGGCCGGTTCATTTTCTTCAATGATGCCCTGTGTCGGATTCTGGGATACGCCAGCGAAGAACTCAGCGGCATGAACAGTGCGGAATTGCTGTTTGAAGAGGATTCCGAACGGGTGCACGCGGATTTTCGGCGGGTGTGGGAATCCGGAGAACCGCTGTCCGGCCATTGCTGCCGAATTGTGCGAAAGGACGGGAAAGAGCGCCAGATCGAATCATCCATGTCGCCGATGCTATCCGAAAACGGCGACATCATCGGTCTTCGGGGAATTGTCAGAGACATCGAAGAGCGCAAGAAGCACGAGGACCGGCTCATTTACATGGCCTACCATGACGCATTGACCGACCTCTACAACCGAAAGGCATTTTACGAACTCCTGCACAAAACGACGGCGTATGCCCATCGGTATCAGACAGCGTTTTCCCTGGTCTACATCGACATCGACAAATTCAAGCAGGCCAATGACACCCTGGGCCATGAAGCCGGCGACCTGATCCTTCAGACGGTTGCAAAGCGGCTGAAAAACTGCCTCCGAGACACCGACATTCTGGCTCGCCTGGGGGGAGACGAATTTGCCGTCCTCCTTACCAACCCAGACGAAGGCTCCCCGGATGCGGTGATACGCCGTATGACCGACACACTGGCGGCTCCCTACACCGTTGGCGGGGAAACCGTCGATTACATCTCCGCCAGTGTGGGTATCAGCCGATACCCCAACGACTCAAAGGACCCCAGCCAACTGGTCTCCCGTGCCGACGCGGCAATGTACACCGCCAAAAGAGCAAAGCGCCGCCAGGTGCGCCCCGAGGCCATCGGCCTTGCGGCCACGGCCTGACGCGCTGCGTCTCCTGCCGCACCCTGCTCACCGCCTTCCCGTAAACACCCGCCGAACGTTCAGGGCATCCGTTCCTGTCAACCGTGTAAGTAGTTTACAATACCAGGTCATCCATCTAATGTACTTTTGAAATGGACTCCCCCCGGATGTTGTCGCTACCCCGCGGCTGAAGGAGATCACCGCATTCATCCGCGCAGAATTGGCCCTGTAACCGAACGACATGCACCAGGAAAGCGCACCGAAACAACCAATGATGACACTCGAAGACGATAGACCCATTGGGCGACGCATCCGTGACTGGCTGATCATCAATGTGGGCACGGTGGTTTTTCGCTTGTGGTTTGCCACCTGCCGCATCACCCTGATCGGGGGGGACGTCTACCGAAAATACACCCAGTCGCCCTATCCCGCCGTTGTGGGCACTTGGCACCGCGGGGCCATTTTCCTCGTCTGGTTTTTCAGGCGCCTGAAACCCATGATCATGTTCAGCCGCTCCAATGACGGCGAACTCATCGCCGGCTTTGCCGAGAAACTCGGGGTGATCCCGGTTCGGGGCAGTTCCAGCCGCGGCGGTGGCCAAGCGCTGAGGACCATGGTGAAATTTCTTGGCGGCAACGGGAGTCGACTGGCCGCCACGGTGCTGGACGGCCCCCGCGGCCCCCGGTTCGTGGCCAAAAGGGGGCTACTTTTCTTGGCAAAAATCGGCAAGGCGCCGTTGGTTCCTGTGGTGGTCTCCGCATGGCCGGCTGTAACGTTAAAGAGATCCTGGGATCGAACGTTGATTCCCCTCCCTTTCAGTCGCGTCATTGTCATGATCGGCGACCCTATCCACATCCCACAGGAAACCGACAGTGCCGGCCTCGGTGACATTCGCGTGATGGTGGAGAACACGCTGAAGGGAATGGTGCGGCAAGCCGATGCCGCCACAGGCTACGACCGCGTGTGGCCAGAGATCTACGACGCCGCGGACACGAATAACACACCGCTGCCAAGGCAGGGGCGTTAGCGAACCGATCACTGCTCGGCAAGGAGAAACCGGCATGCGGATAACCTGGTCATGGCAACGTTTCGATGCCCTTTCCACCCATGATCTCTACGATTTGCTTCGACTGAGACAGGATGTCTTCATCATGGAACAGCGCTCGCTTTATGCCGACATCGACGGTCGGGACCCCACCGCCTAGCATCTCATGGGGCACGCCAACGACGGTCGGCTGGCCGCCTATGCCCGCGTGTTTCCGGCGTCCGATCCGCCGGTCGAAACCACCATGGGCCGGTTCGTCGTGGCCGCATGGGCGCGAGGCAGCGGGCTGGCCCGGGAAATGATGACCCACGGCCTGATAAGCTGATTGGTGCCTTCCACAGCCATGCGATAGGCGTTGCACCGCCCTGATATTCAGGATACCACTGGAGCGCTCTCGGGCCGAAAGCCCGCATCGAGGATGCGGCCGGCCCCGTCACGACTTCCCATGAACAAGGATCGCATTGGCACCAAAGCTTCAGCAGATACATGCATGGATTCGCGGACACCGATGGTGGGGGGTCGCCGTCGGCATCTTGGCGGCGGGGATCTTCATCGGCGTGCTTTTCATGGGGCCGCTGTTGTCCATGTGGCTGCCCTCGGTGGTGCGCGACCAACTGTCAGCGGCATCGGGTATGGATGCCGCCGTCGGCCCCATCACCGGAAACGTTTTCAGCGGGTTCGACATCACCCATATCCACCTCCGGACAGATGCCGATGACGCCGCTGTCCTGGAGGTCGCCACCGGACTGATCCGCCTGCGCTATTCTCCGACCGCCCTGCTCAGCGGAACCACGGCATTTATCCGAAAAGTCACGGTGTCGGTTGCCGACGCCCGGGTGGTGATCTCCATGGATACCACCGCTGGCGCTGACTCAAAACCGGCCGCCCCGCTTTCACCACTGGCCGTTCTCAATGATCTGCCCCCCCTGCCGTCAGTGGCCCTCTCCAAAATCACCCTGATTCTGCGCAGTGCGAGCGGCACCGGCAGCATCGGCCCGGCAGATATTCAGCTGAAAGGGGATACCGGTTCGCCCCAGTTGATGGTCGGCATGGCCGGCGGCCAGTGGCAGTCAGACACCGGCAAGATCGACATCCCACCGCTGTCCGTCTCCCTCGCCGTGAAGGAAAAGAGCCTGAATATATCACCCGCCGTTGTGGGTGACGGGTGGGTGACCCTGGACGCGGAAGTGCCCATGGACGGCCTCCCGGAAACCCTTCCCTTCACCCTCTCAGGACGACTGGCCGACGGCGCAATTTCGGCAACGGGTGTCTATAAGGATCACTCCGGCCTTAAGGTATCCGTTATGGGCAGCGGCGTGAATATCGGCAAGGCGCTTCAACAATCCGGCCTCACCCTCCCGGAGCCCCTTTCGGGCCGTCTGGATGCGGACGGACAATTCTCCATTTCGCCCGCGCCCCCGTTTACCCCGACCGGCAACCTTCGTGCGACGGTCTCGGATGGCGCCTATGGCACTTATCGCCTTTCCCGTATTGATGCATCCCTGCAATCTGATGGTCTCACCCTCCGGGCAAAACGGGTTGAACTGTCCAGTGCGGATAACCGACTGGTCGTTGAGGCGGTGACCCTGCCCTGGGCTCCGCTGCTGAGTGCCGACATTGCAGCGCTGGCGACGGCGGCGACAGGCCGCATCGAACTCACCGGAACCAACGCCATGGACCTGCTGCAGCAGGCCCACGCGACAGAACCGGCGCTGAGGGATCTGCCAAGGCACGATTACCGCCTCAGCGGGGTCCTGGCCGACGGCGTGCTCACCATCGACGCAGGCCACCTTGCCGCCGGCGGCGGCAAGCTCGAAGTGATGCCGTCAACGGTGTCGCTGCCCCGGCCCATCGACCAGATTGCATCGACAGGGATCGATTTACGCGTCACCGCGAATTTTCCCGATCTTCTGCCGGTTTCCCAAATCATGGCCCTGCCCTTCAGGGTCACGGGCTGGCTGAATGCCGATGGGGCCGTGACCGGTTCTTTAGGGGCGCCGGTCGGCCGGGCGAGCATCCGCGCCGGGTCGCTGGGGGTAAACGATCTTGCCGTGGGAGAACTGGATGGCTCGGCGACCGCAACGGCCGGTGTGATTCGCGTAAATGATCTGTACTGGCAAAACGGCATTGACAGGCTCCGCCTCGGGGGCAGCGTTCGCATGACAGACGGCCGCGCCGAAGCGGTTCAGGCCTCTCTGAAAGTGAAGGACGTGGGGCCCTACCTCGCGCTGGCCACCCGGTCATTGCCCGAATTTGCCGGCGATATCGAGGCCACTGTTTCAGCAGAGGGTACGATCCACGCACCCACGATGCTATTGGAAGCCGCATCCAACCATCTTGACACACCCGCGGGCAGGTTGAATGACGTCTTGTTCAAGGCGGCCGCCACTCCCGACCGCCGACTGGAAATTGATGCGCTTGAAATGGATTGGGCCGGGACCCGCATTTCGGGAACCGGAACAGTGACCTGGCCGCCGGCCGCCGATTCAGCAGAGATCCTTCTCAACGCCTTTTCCATCGACAGGCAGGGCATCGACCTTCAACTCACGCGCCCGGCCCGGCTGGAATGGGCTCAGCACCGTCCGGTTATTCTGTCCCCGCTGACATTGTCAGGCGCCGCCGGGACCCTCACCGTGTCGGGCAGCATGGTTCCCGGGGGTGCCCTCACGGCGACGGCGTCCATCAGCGACCTCGACGGGGGAGAGTGGCTGCCCGACCTCACCGGCGACCGCCTCGATGTAACGGGGCTAAACGGCACCGTGTCGGTGGGAGGCTCGCTGTCCGCACCGCAACTGGCCCTCACCGCTTCGGTGAATACCCTTCGCAGCCCGCTGCTCCCGATGCCATTGACCGGCCGCCTTGACATGGCCTACGCCGATGAACGGCTCTCCATTCGACAATTCGATTGGACGCATTCCGACGGATCGAAAATCCACATCATCGGCGATCTGCCGGCCATGGTCCAATGGCGTAGCATCCCGGCAACAGCGCCGGTGCGGTTGACCGCAGACATCGACCTTCCTCAGGCAACACTGCTCAATGCCTTTTTCGGTGCGAAGCGCATCTCTGCCGGCAGCCTGACCGCAGCGGTGAACGTGTCCGGCACCTGGGACAACCCCGAGGGCACCGCCAGGGTAGAAGGCAGCGGGGTCATCCTGAACAACGACGGTCTTCCCCTGCCGCCCGGCCCATTGGCCATATCGGGTCAGGCCCGTTACAGTGGCCGCATCATTACCATAGACCACCTCGACATCCAGGAACCGTCGACGACCGTCTCCGCCAGAGGCTTTTGGATGGGGCTGCCGCCGCCCTGGCTGACGCCCCTCACCGCCGACAGCGCCGCCGGCAGCACCCTATACGTCGATGCCACCGTATCTGCCAGCCGTCTGGATTGGGCCGCCGCCGGCATTCCGGGTGTCCGGGCCGTCGATGGCCGCATCGGTGGAACCCTCCAACTCAAGGGCGACCCGCGCACACCCGACATTACGGCTGCACTGTCGCTGCAAAACGGCCAGGTCCGGGCTGAAGGACGGCTGCCCGCGGTGGAAGGCATTCAGCTGAAAATGGAACTGACGGAAGGCCATGTGACGATCTCGCAGTTCGCGGCGCTGCTGGGGGGAGCGCCGCTCACAGCCACTGGAAAGATCACCAACGCGCTGTCTACCGAACCCGTCGTGGACATAACGCTCACGGGAGACAATGTGCTCCTCTACAGAAACCCCAGTCTGCGGGTGCGCGGCAACACCGCCCTGACCCTCACCGGCCCTGCAGACAGAATGGTGCTTACCGGCGATGTGATCCTCACTGACGGGCTTCTCAGTCACCACGTTGATGTTTTGGGGAGCCTGAAAGGCGCCGACCGACCATCCAGCAGCGGTATGCAGCTTTTCTCCATCCGTCAGCAGCCCCTGAATGCCATGCGCCTTGACGTCGGTCTTTCCGCGGCCAGCCCCTTCGTCATCCGCAGCAACATCGTACGGGGCACTGTGACCCCCCATCTCCGCTTGGGCGGTACGGCCGAAGTGCCGCTGCTCAAAGGCCGCGTGCTGGTGAACCGGGCGCAACTCAAGCTGCCTGCCGGTAGGATGGTCATCGAAAACGGGCTGGTCCAGTTTCCACCCGCCGATCCGGAGCGGCCGGTGATCGATATGTTGGGCGATAGTAAAATGTTCGGTTATGATGTCCACATGGTCGCCGAAGGCCCCTACGACGAACCCGTCATTACCCTGAGCGCCACCCCGCCACTGTCCAGCGAAGAGATCCTGCTCATGCTGTTGACCGGCGTGCCGCCGTCTACGGGCAGCGCGACCGGCGATACCCATCGCCGCAGCCTCAATGTGGCTGTATTCATCGGGCAGGACCTCTTGTCCCGATGGTTCGACACCGGAGAAGGGGACACCGGAGAATCGGTGTTGGAGCGCTTCAACGTACAGCTCGGGCGCGAAATTACGCAAAAGGGGGAGGAAACCGTAGAGGCGCAGTTCCGTCTGGCCGACAATGTGCTCATGGAAGGGGGCACCCTTTATCTCACCGGGGAGAAGGACGTTTTCGATTACTACAACATGGGAATCCGCTTTGTCTTCCGTCTTCGATAGCCTGTTTTTCGGCACACGCCGATGGGTGGGGACTGCGGCGGTGGTCGCGCTTCTGGCGGCATGGCCTGCTATGGGTGCGGCATCCACACCGTGCAACCCCAGCATTGCCGTTGAAGGCAACAAGACGCTGGGCAAGCGGCTGCTCACCAAGTCCGCCGCCCAGGAGTTGAAGGATTTCGGCGACAATGGCTGCCGGCCGGCGGATATTGACGACGCCGCATACCAGATGGAGACGCTGTACCGTTCTCGCGGCTATGCATTTGCCCGGGTCGCTTATCGCATTACCCCCCAGGAGAAGAAAGTGGCAGTGGTTTTCGAGGTCTCGGAGGGCCCCCTGGTGACCGTCGACGCCGTCAATATCAGCGGCAATGCCCACCTGGATTCAACCCAGCTGAATACCTTTTTCCGATGGCAGTCCAGTTCCGGCGGCGGTGAATCAACGCCGATATTTACCCAGTCCGCACTGGATCAGGCGCTCTCACAGGCAGCGGACAGCTATATCCTCCAGGGCTTCCGGGATGTCGTCATCGACAAGCCGCGCCTGGCATTCAACGATGACCGTACCCGAGTCACTATCGATGTTCCCATCCGCGAAGGGACCCAATATATCGTCCGGGAGGTCCATGTGCGCGAGGCGCCCGATGACAGGGAGATCCCCTGCAAACCGTCACTGTGCGAACCGTTGATCGGCGCCCCGTATTACCGACGCAACAGAGCCATGCTCAACAATGCGCTGGTCAACACCTATCGCAACAACGGGTATGCGTGGGCAAAAGCACTCGTGAATGAAGAGACCGGGAACGGGCCTGGAGACGTTGTACTCATCGCCACCGTAACGCCCGGCTCGATAGCGACCATCGACAGGGTGGTCATCAAAGGAAACACCAAAACCCGCGAGACCTTCATTCGAAGCCGCTTGAATTTGCTCCCGGGAGATGTTTACAGCGAAGAAAAGGAACGGAAGAGTTTCAGGGAACTCTTCAGGACCGGGCTGTTCTCAACCATCGACATGGAGATCGCACCCACCGGCAAAAATGGATGCGCCGACCTGCTGATCACGGTCAAGGAGGCTGCATCCACGGAACTCTACGTGGAGCCCGGGTGGGGATCCTATGAGTTCGCCCGCATCAAAGTGGGCGCAAAGCAGCGAAACCTCTTCGGTACCGGCATGATTTTCAACCCCGAGGCCGGTGCTTCCACCAAAGACCACCGGCTGTCCCTGAGGCTGACCGATCCGTGGTTCTTCGACACATCGGTCACCGCCGACATGCCGACATACTATAGTTACCGTGAAGAACCGTCATTTACCCGAAACGACCTCGGGTTTTCCGTCACCTTTTCCAGACCCTTTGGAGACGCCTGGAAAGGATCCTCCGGCTACAGCCTCCAGAAAACGGATGTTGTCAGCCTGGATGACCAGACAAACGCCGATCTTGCCCCCACCGACTACGACCTTGGCAGCGTCACTGTCCAGGCCACCCGAGATACGCGCAACGACGTATTATTCCCAACCGGAGGGCAACGCCTATTTCTTGCCGTCGAGCACGCCGACCGGTTTCTCGGCGGCAGCATCACCCTGACCCGGTTCTCCGGGGGGTGGCGCTACTTCCATAGCCTCGGAGACAAAACCGTCATCGGTTTGCGTTATTCCGCCGGCATGGTTGCCCCCGGGCAGGCGGATGTGACGCTGCCCATATCGGAGCGCTTCTTCAACGGCGGCGGAAACAGTATCCGCAGCTTCAAGGAATCGGATTTGGGGCCCAAAAGCGACACGGGTGAATCGGTGGGCGGCTACGGCTACAACACGGTGAATGCGGAACTCAGACAGCGGCTTTACGGCAATCTCGTCGGGGAGCTGTTTTGCGATATCGGCAATGTCTCACCCAACCAGACTCGGGACGAACGCGGGCTTCCTGCTTACACGGACAGCGCTGAAGTTGTTTCGGAAACCCTCGATACGTTTTTCAGCGGATTTCGCTACGGCATCGGTGCCGGTCTCATGTACATGCTCCCCATCGGCCCCCTGCGGGCCGATCTGGCCCTCAACCCCGACGCGGACAAGGACCGCGGCGAGGATACCTTCGTGTTTCACTTCAGCATTGGGGCGTCCTTTTGAACGCCTTTCCATATTGAAGCCATCGTAAGTTGCAAAAGCCACAATGTACTTTGACTGGTGCTTCCAACATAAGCATATATCGAAACCATCTGCGACAGCTATCGATACCGGTTTCCGGGCCGGCGTTCTGCCGGCCCGGGATACCGATGGGGTCAGTTCTCTATCGTGACGGCGACATACCCGGCACGCGGCCGACGAAGCAGCATCTCAACAGCGTCCTTTTCTTTGGCTTTGGCCAGAAGGCGTTTGAAGTCCTTTAGGTTCTCCACCTTTTCATGGCTGATTTCCTTGACCACGTCGCCTGGCCGCACACCGGCCGCTCCGGCCTTGCCGCCGCTGGCAACCTCGGTGACGAGAACGCCGGTCTCATTCTCATCCAGGCCGAGGCGTCTGGCGGTTTCCGGCTTGAGATCCGTCACCTGAATTCCCAGTTCCTCACGGCTCTCGGGGCTCTCGCTGGAAGCGCGCAGGGATGCGTCGTCCCGCTTCCCAAGAGTTACGGTTTTGGTCATCTTCTTGCCGCTCCGCATGAGCTCCACACGGGCTTTACTTCCCACCGACAGCCCGGCCACAGTTCGCGACAGATCGCGGCTGGTCGAGACTGCTTGGCCATTAACCGTGATGATGACGTCCCCTTCACGGATGCCCGCAGTGTCGGCGGGGTCCCCTTCGAAGACTTTGGATACCAGCACGCCGGAGTCGCCCTTGACCTTATAGTACTCTTTCAGCTCGGGCGATAGATCCTGGATGCCGACACCCAACCAGCCGCGGGTCACTTCTCCACCGGACTTCAACTGGGCGATAATGTCTGCGGCCATGCTGACGGGGATCGCAAAACCGATCCCCTGGCCGCTGGCGATGATGGCTGTGTTGATGCCGACCACCTCCCCGTCAAGATTGATCAGTGGCCCCCCGCTGTTGCCCGGGTTGATGGAAGCGTCGGTCTGAATGAAATCATCGTAGGGACCTGAACCGATGATTCGCCCCTTGGCGCTGACGATACCGGCAGTCACCGTCTGCTCAAGCCCGAAGGGGCTGCCGATGGCCACCACCCATGAACCCACCTGCAGGGCGTTGCTATCCCCAAGCGGCAGGGGTTTCAAGTCCTTGGCACCCTCGATTTTAATGAGGGCCAAATCCGTGTTGGGGTCCCGGCCCACAACGGTGGCGCTGAACTCCTTCTCGTCGGCCAGTGTGACCGTCACTTCGTCGGCGTCTTCGATCACGTGGTTGTTGGTTACGATATACCCCTCCGTGTCGATGATGAATCCTGAGCCCAGGCTGCGCTGCTTGAAATCTCTGGAAGGACCATTCCCAAAGGGGCCGAATTCGCGCGGCGGACCTTCTTCTCCGAATGGATTGGGCCCCTGGCGAAAAAACGGCCCGAAGAAGTGTTCGAAGACCTTGCCGCCGCCCTTGGTGATCTTGACGGTGCGAATGTTGACGACGGCAGGGCGTGCCTGTTCCGCCAGCGCGGTGAAACTGGCGGGCACCATCTTCACCGGTGATTCCGAAGTGGCCGCCAAGGCGGTTTTTGCGGGCGACAGTGTTGAGGCGCCGATCAGCAGAGTGACGACAATAGCGACCAGCCAACGAGCTTGTGTGTTCATGGGTAGACCTCCGTAGGCAGTTGAAATGGATTGTTTGAACGAGATGGTAGCGCACCAACTTTACCGCAGGATGATCGAGAGATTACCGATTGGTAACCCCAAGGTTGATGAAACGGTAAAAAGTAGCAAAAAGGACGATTTCGTATAATGTTCGAGATACGGCTTGCGAATCCTGAGGAATGATGCGCACTTACAGTACGCCGCCATGACGAAGGATGACGCGTAACGCAGATATCGGACTTTTTACGGAGTCGTCAAGGATGCAAGGGCCGAAGGGTAAGCAATATGGCAGCTAAATTCCTAATCCTTTGAATTCAAAGGCGGTTATGTCCGGAAACATAGGGTTATTTCTATGGTTTTTCATAGAATATCAGTATGTTGGAAATTGTACGCCGTTATGCTGATGCAACGATGGGGGTAATATGGCCGCGGGTGACGGTGAAGGGGGACCGGACCGTCATTTCCCGGGGCCTTGGCGCGGCAGCGTCACGGTGAACGTGCTGCCGATGGTCAGTTTACTGTCCACATCGATGGTGCCGCCGTGAGCGGTGGTGACAGCGTAGACCAGACTCAACCCAAGTCCGGCACCGCTTTGCGAGCGGCTCTGGTCACACCGGTAGAAACGCTTGAAGATATGCGGCAGGTCGTCGGCCGAGATGCCTGTGCCGGTGTCGGCAACGGAGACGGTAACGAAATGCTCCCCAGAGGTGCCGGTGGTGACCGTTATCGCACCGCCGGGCGGCGTATATTGAATGGCATTGTCCAAAAGGTTGGCCACCATTCGCTGGATGAGGCGGATGTCGGCCCTGCAGCTGATGGGACCGCCGGTTACGCAACTCAGTGCAATTTTTCTGTCTTCGGCAATGGGAGACAGAAGATCACAGGCGTCGGCGGCAATGGCTGAAAGGTCCACGGGATGAAGATCCATGGGGACCACACCGGCTTCGGTGCGCGAAATGACAAGCATGGTGTTGATGAGGCCCAGCAGGCGATCGCACTCCTCGATGGTGCTGGCCGCCATGGACTCGTAATCGGTAACGCCGGGTTCCATGGTGAGGGTGACCTCGGCCAGCCCGCGAATGCGGGTGATAGGGCTTCGCAGATCGTGGGCGATGTTATCGCTCATCTCGCGAATGCCGTTGACGAGATCTTCAATGCGATCGAGCATGGCATTGAAGGTCACGGCCATCTGATCAATCTCGTCACCCCTGGTTTTAACCGGCACGCGGCGGTCCAATGTGCCGGCGGCAATGGCCTTGGCAGTGCCGGTAACCGCTTTGACGCCCGACAACGCCCGCCGGGCAATGAACCCGCCGACCAGCGCAGAAAAGGCCAGCAACGCCCCTGTGATGAGAATGAATATCCGCCGGAACGCGGCAAGCAGACGGTCGTAGTTTTCCATGGACTGGCCGATCTGCAGGATGATCCCGGGGCCGATGAATTCGTACATGACGCGGACCCGGTGGAATCGATCCTTTGGGCGCACTGTTCGGCGGACAGCACTACCACCCTCCAGCAATTGCCGTATTGCGGTGCTGTCGAAGGAGATATCCGACCAATAGGACATGCTGGAAGAGGAGAAAAGCTCCCCACTGGGGGCGAAAAAGCGATAGAAGACCTGAGCCTCCCCGGCGGCCTGGGCGTCCAGCACCGCCGCTTCTTTCAAGGCATCGATGCCTTTGAGGGAATAGAGGGTGGCAAAATGGCTGACCTGGCGGGTGAGTGCCCCGTCGATGCGCTTTTCAATGGCATCGCTGATCATCATGTAGAACAGCGCGAAAGCGGCGGTGGCCAGCACAGCAAAGGTACCGGCGTACCAGAGGGTCAGCCGGAGTGCCAGAGATCTTGAAACGCTACGAAGTCGATCGAAGAACATATCCGACTCCGCGAACGGTATGAATCAGTTTTTCGTCAAAACCCTTTTCGATTTTGTCCCGTAAGCGGCAGATCCTTGCCTCGACTACGTTGGTCTGCGGGTCGAAGTGATAATCCCACACGTGCTCCATGATCATCGTTTTGGAGACAACCCTTTCGACGTTGCGCATGAGGTATTCCAGCAGTGCAAACTCACGAGGCTGCAATTCGATACGTTGGTCGCCACGGCGCACCTCACGGGTGAGCAAATCGATAGTCAGATCCGCAAAGGCCAAGCGGGTCGGCTCTGCAGCACCGCTGTTACGTCGAATCAACGCATGAACGCGGGCCAGCAATTCTGAAAAGGCAAAAGGTTTGGTGAGATAGTCGTCGCCGCCGGTGTTGAGCCCCTTGATGCGATCGTCAATGGAATCCTTTGCACTAAGGATGATAATGGGGGTATTGATCCGCTCTTCGCGCAGCGCCTTGATGAGGGTCAGCCCATCCATTTTTGGCAGCATGATATCAACTATGGCGGCGTCATAGGGCTCGGTGACTGCCAAATTGATACCGGTCTTACCGTCGGCGGCATGGTCCACGGCGAACCCAGCCGCTTTCAGCCCCTTAGTGATAAAGGAGGCGATCTTTACGTCGTCTTCGATGAGTAGAACACGCATCGTTGCTCCATTCCCGTTTTACGTTCGACATCGCTGGGAATATAGGTGAAGGCGGCGGTGTATGCAAGCCGACGGGGGTACCCCGTGACAACCGTGCCATGGGAAGGATGGCGCTGAGCGCTGTTGGCGGTTCGGTGGGTAATGGTGCAGCCTGTCACTCGGCGATCAGAACATTGACAGTGTATTGGATCACTGCTATTAAGAATTGCTATTGATTAGGGGCCCGGATTTAACAATGCCTTACAGACCATATCGCCGATATTATCGATGCTTAGACCCACGAACTACCGGATGACCAAACAGCGCCAGGTTATCCTTGACGTAATCCGCGCCTCCAAAGCGCACCCCTGCGCCGACGAAGTATACAGTTTGGTCCGCGAGCAATTGCCCCGAATCAGCTTAGGAACGGTGTACCGCAATCTGGAAACCCTGACGGAACAGGGCAAGATCCAACGGCTGGAGTTAAGCGGCACCGTTAAGCGGTACGACTGGAATCCCAACAAGCACTACCACATTCGATGCATGCACTGCGGCCGTGTCGACGATGCGCCGGTGCCGCCGCTCGACAGCATCGAGAACGAGCTTTACGGCGCAACGGTCTTTACGATCATCGGCCACCGACTCGAATTCGAGGGATTCTGCCCGGAATGCTCCAAGCACCTGCCCGGCGAAAGCTTCCATTCACTGGACTCGGTGACCACAATTCCCGATTGACCGACCTTCAGTGAGAAGACGATTCCTTACCCCCACGTAACGCTGCCACCTTGTTTCTCAAACCCACGAGTTCCTCTGTGGTGACCCGCAACCGATGGGCCAGAATCTCCGAGAATCCCCGGAAAATCATATAGCGAGACAAAAACGTAATTGCACCGGGAGGTCTCATCGCTCATCGGGCCATGATCGGCAGTACCGGCGCTGAGCGTGATTCCCGGGGTGCGGCACTGCGGCAAGTGAGACAATTGAGACAAAAGTGAAACAGAAGTGTCCTTTGACAGACACACAATGAGGAATTGTCGTCGCTGAGATCCGCAGCAGGTGCCGGCAGCTGTTGGCTTCCATCGATAAATTCCTTAACAACCCGAATATCCCTGTAAAAACGTAAAAAAATCGCATCGACCTTCACGCATTGGAGTAAATTCGCCCGCCAGAGCATCAAACAATGTCGTTTTATGGCATGTCTATTGTTTGGCGAGGCATGATTTGCTACTTGACCTCCCGCGAATGCACGGGGTGAACGCAAAATACCAAATCAATTCGCCATATCATCAGCCTAAATCCAAACAGAGGTACCAAATTTCTCAGTATTTTTAATAGCATGGCACGTGTTTTGCTTCGTTCAAATAATGAATGCCATTTAATGATGATCGATTTGGCTGGAAGCAAAGGCTCCTCACCCGCTGTTCCTTAACAAAGGAGGCGACATGTACACCCGACCTGCCACCCCTGCTGCGTTCGACTTTGAGTTGGGAAGCCTACTGGAAAGCCCTTGCAGAAAATGCGCGATGCGGAACTATCTGCCAGGGTGCGCCAATGACTGCAAGCTCCTGGATTCCATTCAGAAGGTCCTTGCCGGAGGCATTTCCAGCGTAAAAAGCTTTTCGCCCTGCGAGTCCTACTCTCTGCTCATCAGTGACTAGCGACCCCGCACTGGCCCTTTCGGTTGCTCAGGCTGCGGTATTGGGTCCGGCCCCGACCGCCGATACGTGATTGTTGCCATTTGGACGGGCACGGGCATACTTCGCTTTGCGTGATTTTTACCAACCCATGTTCATGTTGTGCCCCTTCGCACTTCTCGACCCTCGCCGAACGTTTTTCTTAAACTCCACGATCGACCTTTTCTAAAGCACGCCGCTGGCAATTTCATAGGAAGTTCCTATTGTAGATCGCACGTGATTGCTGCTCAGACGTGAACTTGCCAAGCCACTGCATCTGAAGGGGTACTCGAATGAATCCTGAATTTTCCGCATTGATGGACCAGATCGGTACGGTGGTTCTCGGAAAGCGCCGTGAGATCCGTCTTGCCATGACATGCCTATTTGCCAGTGGTCACCTGCTCATCGAGGATTTGCCGGGCATTGGGAAAACGACACTGGCTAAAGTGCTGTCCAAGAGCCTCGGCCTGAAATTTCAGCGGATCCAGTGCACCAGCGACATGCTGCCTGGTGACATTTTGGGGGTTTCCGTGTTCGACAGAAAATCAGGGGCGTTTGATTTCCACCAGGGCCCTATTTTCACCCAGGTGCTGCTGGCCGACGAAATCAACCGGACGACACCGAAAACCCAAAGCGCCCTCTTGGAAGCCATGGAAGAGCGCCAGGTAACCATTGACGGAAAAACCCGCCCACTGCCCCATCCATTTTTTGTCATTGCAACCCAGAACCCGCAGGAGCAATCCGGCACCTTTCCCCTGCCCGAATCGCAAATGGACCGGTTTCTCATGCGTATCTCCATCGGCTACCCTGATCGACAGGCCGAGTACAGCTTGCTCCGCAGAAGCGATTCCCGGGATGCGATATCCGGTGCCTCGTGCTGTATTGCGCCTTCGGATGTGGAACGTATTCAGGCTGAAGTGGATCAGGTGCATGCCTCTGATGCCCTGTTGGAATATTTGCAGGACATCATCGATTTTACGAGAAAGGGTCAGTTGTTCATTACAGGGCTGTCTCCCCGGGCAGGCCTGTCACTGCTTCAGGCATCACGCTCCTGGGCTTATATTGACGGGCGGGATCACGTCATCCCGGAGGATGTACAACAGGTCCTCCCGTGGGTAGCGGGCCATCGCCTCCACTCGGCCAAAGATTATTCAGAGCTGCCCGGCCCTCGCCTCATGGAGGTTTTCAAAGCCGTTCCGATCCCCTGATCAAGGCGCTAAATGGTAGATTTTCACCACACGGAAGTTTTCTCCACCTCGCCCTCAAAAACGGGAAAAGTCTATATCTGGCTCACCCGCTACGGCGTGCTGTTTCTTACCGTGTTGATAGTGATGCTGCTGGGCGCCCTCAACTACAAAAACAACATGGGCTTGCTGTTGACCTTTCTATTGGCAGGGATTTCCCTGATCTCACTCTTTTCAACTCACAGGGCGCTTTCCGGGATCACGGCCACTGAAATCCGTGCGACCTCAACCTTCGCGGGCGACCCAATGGTCGTAACGATCAAGGCCGCTTCCAAAGCGGAGCCCGTGCCGGCGTTCCAATTCACGATTAACGGCGCCACCGGCCGGGGCGCCCTTGAAGCTGAAGATACCAATGCCTTCAGCCTTTCCCTGCCCACCGCCGCGCGAGGGCATGTAATCCTGGATCGCGTCCGCATTGAAACCGTCTATCCTTTGGGCCTTTTCCGATCGTGGAGAACGTTCCATTTTGATGGCGCGCGGGGAATGGTCTATCCGTCCCCCAGCGCCGGTATGCTGCCACTGGAAAACACTGCCGAAACCGGAGAGACCGGCTCGGCAACACCGAGACCCGGGGGTGAAGACTTCAACGGCCACCGACCCTACCAGCCGGGCGATCCGCTGCGGCACATCGACTGGCGGGCGTATTCTCGAGGTCAGGGGCTGTTCACCAAAACCTTCGACGCCCCGGCCGCCACGGCGCTTTACCTGAACTGGAACCGGCTGCCTGAAGGCGACACCGAGCATCGCCTCTCTGTCATGTGTCACGCCGTCCTAAAGGCCCACCGCGAACAGTGGCGATTCGGCATGCGGTTGCCATGGGCGAAAGTGCCCCCTGACGCCGGTTTGCGTCACGTTCACGAATGCCTGTCCGAGCTGGCGCGCGCGAGCAAAGGAAAAACGCCATGACACCCGGCTGGGACCGCTACACGCGTCCGCTGATGGGCGCTGTATCTCTCGCCGCAGTGCCGCACCTATTGCGGGCGCCGATCTGGCTGTCGACCGGTGTGCTTCTTTTTGCGGCGCTGGCTGACACTGCTGCGAAGAAGCGCCGGCCGCTACCGGATAGAGCCGTCAAGTGGCTGCTCATTTTCGGCGGCGTCGCCGCCGTCAAATTGACGTTTGGTCACATCGTGGGGCGGGAGCCCGGCATGGCCCTGTTCCTGTTGATGGCCTATCTCAAAATTCTTGAGATCCGAACGGATCGGGACCGGATGGTGGCCCTGTGCATGGCCTATTTTCTTCTGGCAGCCAACATCTTCTTCCACCAAAGTCCCGTCATGGCGGCCCATATGGTGCTGTCTGTCTGGTCCACCACCGCCGTCATGATTCACATCCAGGCAGGAAAGCCGCTTTGGCGTCAGCACTTCAAAACATCCGGCGCCCTGGTCTTACAGGCGATGCCGGTGATGATCGTGCTCTTCTTCCTGTTCCCGCGGATTCAAGGGTCTCTTTGGGGGATGCCCACCGGCGCCAGCGGCACATCCGGATTCACCTCAACACTGTCCCTGGGGGATGTGTCCAGCATCGTAAAGAACGACGCGGTGGCCTTTCGGGCGACGTTTTCAGCGGAAACTCCGACACCGGCGGAACGTTACTGGCGGGGGATCGTCTTCTGGCAGTTCGACGGCGTCACTTGGAAGCGCGGCCGTTCCCTGCCCCTTCGCGGCGAAATTCCCGTCCAGGAGCGGCCCGTCACCTACACCATCACCCTGGAACCCAGTGATACGCGGTGGATGTTCGCTCTGGACATGCCCGCCGGCCCTGCCCCGGACACATGGATGGACGCCAATCGCACCCTGCAGGCCACTACACCTATCGTTCAACGCGTTTCCTACCAGTTGACCTCATATCGGCGGTACCGCACCCTGCCGGCGCCATCGTGGGATCGCCGCCGCGGCCTTCAACTGCCCGATGACAACAACCCACGCACGGTGGCCCTGGGCAGGCAATGGGCAAAGACCCATACGTCAACGACCGACATCATCTCAACAGCAGTAGCGCACCTGACGGAGGGTGGGTTCGTCTACACCCTCAACCCGCCGCCGCCCACGGCAGATCCAGTCGATCAATTTCTATTTGAGACCCAACGGGGATACTGCGAGCACTTCGCGGCTTCATTTGCGCTGCTCATGCGTGCAGCCGGGGTTCCCGCGCGGGTGGTGGGGGGCTACCTGGGCGGCGAGGCCAACCCCTATGGCGATTACCTCATCATCCGCCAGTCCGATGCCCATGCGTGGGTGGAGGTCATCGACGATACCGGCGGGTGGGTGCGCATCGATCCCACGGCTCTCGTTGCGCCTGACCGAGTCTCTATGAGCGTCGCCCAGGTGATTTCCAAGGAAGAACTGCCCGCCTACCTGGTCATGGAAGGGTACGGGTGGGCCGGAAAAGGTCTGCGTACGCTGAGGCTCTCCTGGGACTCGATGAACCTCCAATGGCACCGTTGGGTGGCGTCCTACTCCCACCGGCATCAAGCACAGCTACTGTCAACGGTCGGGATTTCCATGAAAACGTGGCGGGGTGCGGCGCTGTCGGGCCTGGCCGCCGTAGGGCTCACCGTTCTCATCGTCGGCGTCATCGTGCTTCGCCCCCACATGAAACGCGGCCCCGCCAAAGACCCGGCCATCAGCGCCTACAATGTTTTCCTAAGGAAAGCGGCTCGAGCAGGGCTTCCGCCAAAGGGCAGCGGCGACGGCCCGATGGCCTATGCCCAGCACATCACGCACCGCCGCCCGGATCTCGCTGAAGATATTACTTCCATCACCGATAGCTATGTGCGCTGCCGCTATGGCAGCACACCATCCGCGGAAGATCTACAGCGCCTGCGCCGTCAGGTGCATGATTTTGCGCCCAAGCAAGACCGTCTCCGGAGGCTGTGTCATCCTCGAACAGGAGCGACGGCATCACATCAGAAATAACGATTGCCCCAATTGAACGGCGGCCGATTCGCCTCAATGTCGGTGATAATACCCAGTTTCAATAACGATTTCCCCCAATATTTTAAAATGATCAAAGCGACCGGAAACGCCAGTAGAAAGGCAAATCCAAATATTGAGAAGCGATAAAAGGTATTGGATATTTCAGAGACACCCATGACGTTCATGAGAACCGGGATATTCGCGACCACCAAGTAGGACGGCGTGATGCCGATGATAATTAGAAATAATTGTCTCAAGGTAGATACTTTCGGTTTCGGATGGTTTAGCCCCCAGGTCTCGCTCCCGAGCGGCCGTGACGTGTTTTATCGTGGGTTAAAATATGATGAAACAGTAAAAAGTAGCAAAAAGGACGATTTCGTAAAATGTTCGAGATACGGCTTGCGAATCCTGAGGAATGAGGCGTACTTACAGTACGCCGCCATGACGAAGGATGACGCGTAACGCAGATATCGG
>CAYUOU010000068.1:0-22979 GCA_964446485.1 uncultured Desulfobacterales bacterium
GACGAAGGATGACGCGTAACGCAGATATCGGACTTTTTACGGAACCGTCATCCTTGAAGATCGTTGACCTGGCTGTAGTGGCGCATCCTTTCCCTGCTCACCATCGTTGGGTGGTGGATTCGCCGACGGCGAATTGGACGGGCAAAAGGCGGTTTCCGGCAGGGATGCACCGGGTGCGTTGCGGCACCCGCGGTTCCAAGCACCCATCCTGAAATGCGACGTTGTGGGGTATTGCCGAAATATCCCACCACACGCCGGATTGTCATGCCCGTTGCTTGCCTATTGCGCACCCGCCAATCCAGTATATAATACGCCTCGCACGTTGAAGCGGCGCAGCGGCGATCGCCCACTGCCCGTATCGATCCAGAAATCTCAACCACCGTCGGCCGGCGACGCTGGATCTCCGGTCGAAAACACTTAAAGGATTCAGCATGTCAGAAGCCATTACCTATGACGATATCCTGTTGGTACCGTCATACAATCACTGGGAATCACGACGCACCGTCGACATCTCCATCGTGGACAAATCCGGCAAACTGAAGCTGGAACTGCCGCTGATGAGCGCCAACATGGACACCGTTACGGGCACCAAGATGGCCGATTACATGGGCAGCAAAGGCGGCATCGGCGTGCTGCACCGATTCTGCACTGTTGAAGAAAACGTGGCCATGTACCGACGCTGCAGTCATCAACCGTTTGTTTCCATCGGCACCACCGAAGATGACCTGGTCCGGGCCGAGGCACTCCGGGACGCCGGGGCCACCATGTTCTGCGTAGACGTGGCCCACGCCCATGCGCGCTACGTGGGCCGGACCCTTAAAATGATCCGGGATATGCTCGGCAAGGAAAGCTGCATCATGGCCGGTAATGTAGCCACCTATGCAGGGGCCGACTATTTGGCGTCATGCAGCGCGGACATTGTCAAGGTCGGCATCGGCGGGGGCGCGGTCTGCACCACACGGATCAAAACGGGTTTTGGCGTTCCCAACCTCACTGCCATCAAACAGTGTGCCCGCGTGGATCGCTCCATCGTTGCCGATGGTGGCATCCGCAGCCCCGGCGACATCGTAAAAGCCATCGCTTTCGGCGCGGACTTCGCCATGGTCGGCAGCATGCTCGCCGGCACGACGCCGACACCCGGCAAGGTTATGACAAGGAAGACGTCCGACGGCCGGGAAGAGCAGGTGAAGTGCTACCGGGGCATGGCCAGCAGTGAAGCCCAGGATGATTTCCACGGCGGCATGGCGGAGTGGAAGACGGCCGAAGGGGTGGCGTTGTATGTGCCGTTTCGTCAAAACGAAGACCGCATCCTCGCCGATATCATTGGGGGCCTGCGGTCAGGGCTCACTTACGGCGGTGCGGCCACCATCAGAGAGCTCCAGCGCAAACTGGACTACATCCGTATCACCCCCGCCGGGCGTGTTGAGAGCCTGCCCCATCGCCTGTTCGATTCGCAACCGTAGCAATTGATGAATCCGTAACAGCGGCGCATTACCAGACGGTTAAAAAAAACTTCGATGGCGAGTGGCCATCCATGGGAAGGCTCATGCTACCTCTCCCTTGATGGAAGAGGGCTGGGGTGAGGGTGTCTATGGATGGGCACTGATATGGCTTGCGAACTCCAAGGAATGCGACGTACTGCAGGCCCTCCGCAATGACTGGGGATTCGCGTAATCCCAATATCGAGGATTTTCCGGCGCCATCAAAATTGACATTAACCGCTGTCCAGGCTACAATTTTGTAGTAGGTTCCGCAAGCCTTGCGACCCGGGTTTCCCGGGTTGATGGAATCTGCCATACAACACCCCTGATGACCCCACAACGAAGAGGAGGCATCGGCAATGTACCTGCTTCAGTCCGAATTGTTTCTTGGCTTGGGGCATCAGTTTCTGAAAAACGCCATGGCGCTTTCCGAACGACTGAGCCTGCCTGAGGGCCACACGATATTCTCACAGGGTGACGCCGCCGATCATTTCTTCATTCTCATCGAGGGGTGTGTGACGCTTCGGGTGGAAGGCTCAGGGGCCGTTTACGAGGGTTGCCATGTAGGCGAGCTCTTCGGTTGGTCCAGCCTCATCGGGGATACCACATTCACCGCGACAGCCGTCAGCACACGGCCGTCATTGCTGTTAAAATTTACGGCGGCCGCCTTCAACGGCCTGCTGTCGAGGGAGCCGGACGCCCAGGCGGTCTTCTATACCCAGCTCGCACGCGCGCTGGGAAAACAGCTGTTGGTCTGCTACGAAAAAGACTTGGCAAACAGCCGATGACCCGCGCTTGGCTTGACGCCGGCCGGCGCCAGCTGGAGGCTTTCATTTGACGCATCCATTGACGGACGAGGACCGCCTGAACCTGGACACCGTCAAAGAGCGATTGTCGTCCATCGGGCGAAGCCGCACCCAGCTGATCCCGATCCTCCAGATGATTATGGCGGTTTGCAAATTCGTGCCCCCGGAAGCAATAGCATTGACCGCCGCCCATCTCGGCATTCCCGCCAGCGACGTCTATGGCGTCGCCACGTTTTACAACCAGTTTCGCTTCACACCACCGGGTAGGCATCCCATTAAAGTCTGCCTTGGAACTGCCTGCCACGTGCGTGGCGGCGACATTATCCTCGAAAACTTCGAACGCCGATTGAACATATCCGAGGGGGAAACCACTGAGGATCGCGAATTCAGCATCGAACGGGTGGCCTGCGTCGGCTGCTGCGCCCTGGCACCGGTGGCACTCGTAGGCGATACGGTCCACGGCCACATGGCACCCAGCAAGACCGAGGGTCTGGTACTGCGGTGCCAGATTGAAAAGGAAAAAGCGGAAAGGGAGCGTCGCGACGATGACGCAGAACCCAACTAGCACGGTGAACACCAAATTCCAAAAATGCCTTTCCGGGGCCTTGTCCCGGCAGGCAGCCCAGGCGAATGCGGCAATTCCCACGATTCACATCGGGACCGCCACCTGCGGCATTGCCGCCGGTGCTTTGGAAACCAAGGCCGCTTTTGAGACTGCTTTGGCCGAACGCGGTATTGACGCACGCATCCACACCGTGGGCTGTATCGGACACTGCTATGCCGAACCGGTGGTCGTCATCGACCACCCGGCATCCGGATTTCCGCCCATTCTCTATCCCGAGGTCTCGCCCGGCAAGGCCCGAATGCTTACCAAACTCTTTCTTGAGGAGGGCGATCCGCGCCTGGAGCATATCCTCGGCGCCATGGAAGAAAATGATCTGCTGCCCCCGGTTTCGATTTTCCCCCGTTTCAGCGGCGAAACCCGGGTCATTATGGAGCACTGCGGGCACATCGATCCTGAAAGCATAGACGAGTATCTAGCCGTAGGTGGATATGCCGCACTGGCCGAGGCTCTTGGAACCCCGGCGCCAGCCGTTATCGAAGTAATCCAGGCCTCCGGCCTGCGCGGTCGCGGCGGGGCCGGATATCCCACCGGAGACAAATGGGCCGTGGCGAGAGAGATGACCGCCCCTGAGAAATACGTCATCTGCAATGCCGATGAAGGCGATCCCGGGGCTTACATGGATCGCACGCTGCTGGAAAGCAACCCGCATCAGGTCATCGAAGGGCTGGCAATCTGCGCCAGTGTCATCGGCGCAGCGCAGGCGAAAATTTACGTCCGCGCCGAATACCCGCTGGCGGTCAAGACGCTGCTGCATGCCATTGCCCAGGCCGAGGCGCAGCACCTTCTGGGGGAAGACATTCTGGGAAGCGGCATCAGCATCCATGTCAGCGTGTTTCAGGGCTCCGGGGCGTTTGTCTGCGGCGAAGAGACCGCACTGATCCGCTCCATGGAGGGGTTTCGGGGAATGCCGGTGCCCCGGCCGCCCTACCCTGCAAGCGAGGGCCTCCATGAACGGCCGACCGTGATCAACAACGTGAAGACACTCGCGGCGGTCCCCATTATACTGCGCAACGGGCCGGAAGCATTTCGGGCCAACGGTACGACGGGTAGCCCGGGCACGGCGATTTTTTCAGTCGTAGGCAGCGTGGTCCACCCCGGGCTGGTTGAAATCCCCATGGGCGCCTCGCTGAGACATCTCATCTTCGACGTCTGCGGCGGCATCGCCAACAGGAAGCAGTTCAAAGCTGTGCAGATCGGGGGGCCCTCGGGAGGATGTCTGTCGGAAGCCTTCCTCGACACCCCCATCGATTTTGATTCCCTGATCCAGGCCGGCGCCATGATGGGTTCCGGCGGGATGGTAGTCATGGACGAAGACACCTGCCCGGTGGAAGTGGCCCGCTTCTTTCTCGATTTCACCCAGAAGGAATCCTGCGGCAAGTGCACGTTCTGCCGCATCGGCACCTACCACATGCTGAACATACTGGAGCGGCTGACGCGGGGGGAAGCATCCGCCGAAGACCTCGATCGACTGATGTCTCTGTGCCAGGACGTGAAAGTGGGGTCACTCTGTGGATTGGGGCGGACCTCCCCGAACCCCGTCATTACTGCGCTTACCTACTTTCGGGAAGAATTCGAGGCCCATGTCAAGGAAGGCCGATGCCCGGGAAAGACCTGCCGCCCCCTCACGGCCTACTACATCGACTTGGACAAATGCGCCCGCGGCTGCGACGCCTGTGTGGGCTGCTGCCCGGTGGAGGCGGTTTTCACAACCAGCACCCGGAAAAAAGGTATCGACCAGGAACTGTGCGTCAAATGCGGCGAATGCATGGTGGCCTGCCCGCCGGATTACGATGCCGTCAGAAAAGTGTCGCCGCCGTCGCTGGCTCCGGTGGTGCCCCGGCCCGATAAAACGCCGCCGTTGGGGGACGATCGATGATTCGGCTAACCATCGACGGCAGCACCGTCTCCTCACCGAAAGCAACCGATCTGTTGTCGGTGTGTTTGGACAGTGGAATTTTCGTTCCCCACCTCTGCCATTTGCCGGGCGACCCGCCCCACGGCGGCGCCTGCCGGCTCTGCCTGGTGGAAATCACCGGCGCCGTGCAACCGCTGTGTGCCTGCACCGTCACTGTGGCCGAGGGCATGGAGGTCTTCACCGACACCCCGAGGGTGCGGGAACTGCAAAAAAGCGCCCTGCGGTTGCTATTGTCGGCCCACCACATCGACTGCAAGGCCTGCGCGGCCAACCGCCGTTGCGGCTTGCAGGACATCGCCAAGTTTTTAGGCATCCGTCTCAAATCCACCCCTCTGACCCGCCTGGTGCACGACAACCCCGTCGACCACACCCACCCGGTGTTCGACTATCTGCCCCACCGGTGTATCCTCTGCGGCAAATGCGTCAGGACCTGCCGGGATCAGCACCACGAGGATGTTCAACTGTCCTTTGCGCGGCGGGGCTTTAACACGCTTGTCACCAGCTTCGGAGTCACCGAAATGACTGCTGCGGCCTGTGCCGACTGCCTGGCCTGCATCCGGGTCTGCCCCGTGGGTGCGCTCCTGCTTAAAGACGGCAGCCTGCCCGCGCCGGCCTGAATAAATGACCAAGCGTCGAAGTTTATCTACGTTTACACGAATGATTTCACTCCTAAAAACTGCAACACCCCGGACATAGAGGTCCAATACGCAACCTGGATACCGAGGCGCTGACCATCTCCGATGCCGGGCACCTGCCGATCGTCAACAGCATCTTTCGTATAAAGAATGAGCGTATCGAATGCAAAATATGTGGAATGTGCGATATGAAATGCCAAAAGGCCTTCGAAGCTTCATGCTGACCGGTCCTGCCTTGATTTTGAACTCAGGCTCTGGCAGACTGAGCAATATCTGATTCATTCCAATAGCTTGTATGTGGCCCCGGAATATTACCATTGGTGGCAAATATTCTGCGGTTTCAGGTCTGACGAAACGGGCACAAGGATGTCAAGACGCCCATGATTTACACTCATGTACTCAACCGTGGGCCATCCTGTGTACCGAGTCCTGTGGTCGGATTATGAGAGGCGTCTTATGCCGACCCGCATAACACGCCGGCCTAAATTTACCGACTATGGAAAATACACTGAATTACGATGGGTTAAGTCATCTTTTCTGAATTTTCTGAAGGCGTTGTATATGGACAGAAAAGACAAATCCAGCATCTTATGCGGGTCCATCTAATTATTGTTCGGTCTCTGTCACATAAAGATAGGAGAATATATGATGAAAGCAGAATTTACAGCAATAATTGAACCCTCACCGGAGGGTGGCTTCTGGGCAATTTGCCCTGAAGTGCCCGGCGCCAATGGCCAAGGCGAAACAATAGAAGACGCAAAAAATAATCTTCGTGAGGCCATAGAGCTGCTTTTAGAGGATCGAAAAGCTGACATTCTCCGAGGTCTTCCCGATGACGCTATCCAAGATAAGGTAATGGTCGGGTGAAGCGACGAGATTTGGAACGAAAGCTGAGAATCGCGGGTTGCTATCTGAAAAGAGAAGGCGCTTCACATTCACTTTGGATAAACCCCCAGAACGGTGCGATTGAAACTGTCCCAAGGCACAGTGAGATCAAAGAACCATTGGCACAGAAAATTTTGAAGAACCTCAATGCAGGGTAAATGACCGAATCGGGTAGCCGGGGGTTTTTCTCCCCCAGCCCCCACACCACCTAGCAAGCGGGTCCGCACTAGGCGGTTCACAGAATCTACCGAGCCGTAGCCGTGCTCAGTTTCACCCATTTTTCTTTGACAGATATTAGCCCTTGGTCCTTCAGCCATTTGATGGTCATGCCGGTTTGCGTCGCTAAGGTCCTGGAACCGTTCCAGGGTCCTTTACGGCTCAGACTCATGGGGATGGCAACACCGGGGTGAGTGCCGAGCCTCAGCAGGTTGCCGATTTTGGTGCGCACATAGCGCACCAGTTTCCAGTAACACATGCGTATCCGTCTTCGCTCGGGGGACGGAGGGGACGGGAACGCCCAAACCAAGTAGTTGATATGTATAGAAAAATCTGAAAAAGTGGCCCTAAAATCGTCCTTAGGTTGCCCATTTATCCATTTTGAATTTCGCTGTTACCTCCAACCATATTCACCTCATCGTTTCTGACAGCAGTGGAAACGATACCATCCCGCGGGCCATGCACCTGATCGCCGGCAGAACCGGTCAAGAATACAATCGACGCAAGAACCGCAAGGGCGCTTTCTGGGAAGACCGTTATCATGCCACCGCTATTGAATCCGGTGAGCACCTGTGGCGCTGTATGGTATACGTCGATCTAAACATGGTCCGGGCCGGTGTTGTTGATCATCCTGCAAAATGGAAATGGGGCGGTTACAACGAAGTCCAGAAACCGAAAGAAAGATACCAGGTTATCGATCACGATCTTTTACGAAGGTTTCTCTTTGTCGGTACCAATGACGAACTTGCCCAAATCCATCGAAGCTGGGTGAAAAGTGAGTTGAAAAAGCGAACGTTGCGTAATGTGGACTTCAGCAGATCCATTGCAGTTGGAAGTGAGCGTTTTGTGAAAAAAGTGCGTGAGACATTGGGAATCAGGGCCAAAGGGCGGGTTGTGAATGAAAACGCCGACGAGGTGTTTCAGTTGAGGGAATCCACATCTAAATACAAGAGCAATGAAGATACCCTGCCGGGCGCAGCGCCAGATGCTATGCTGGAAATGAACATGATCCCCTGGGATTTGGAAAAATTCTTAGCGTGCTGATTTCGCCCCCAAAACTGGCATCCTAAGACTGATATTATAGGTCATTTTTCTGATTATTGTCGGCATTACGGATAGGTAGCTTGGTCCGTCCCCGAAACCGAAACCTGTCTTCCTGTTCCAGAAATGAAATGATCTGCCGGCGGATGGTGAGCATAAAGCTACACAAACTTATCGTTCCACAGGCCGGCGAGGAATTTCTCCCAGTGGATGCAGAGGATGCCCTCGCTACGGCTGCTTACAGGATCCTGGCTGACCAGGAGAAACTTTTTAAAAATACCTTCCTCCTGCAGATACCGCAGGCCTTTAAAGTCATGTCTGCTGATCTTTTGGGATGCTTTTACCTCAATGGCTGTATGGGTACCGATGAGGAAATCAACTTCATGACCGTTTTTTGATCTCCAGAACGTCAGGGGGAGTCTTTTTCTCTTGTAACTCAGGTACGCCCGCAGCTCCATGCAGATGAATTGTTCAAAACTTTTTCCATAAAGATTCGAATTGCGGTCCAGCGTTTCCGTCCAGGCAAGTGCGTGTGTGACGCCGGGGTCGAAGAAATAAAATTTTCCGGTTTTTATGGCCTTTCGTTTTCTGGATTCGGTCCAGGCGGGCAGAAGAAAGCCAACCAGGGTATCCTCAAGAAGCCCGACATATTCGGCGACCGTCGAGGGGGGAACTTGGGCGTCGTTTCCAAGGTTGGTGAAATTGACCATTTCTCCGTTGGCCAGCGCCATGGTCTTCAAAAACCGCGAAAACGGAGGGAGGCGCCTGATAAGGCCTTCCGCTAATATCTCTTCCTTGAGATATGTGTTCACGTAGGCGTCCAGTTCTTCCTCCGGGTGCTCGGATAGATAAACGGCGGGCAGACCGCCGTATCGCAGATAACGGTTTAAGTCAAAATGGGGGATTTCCCGGTGCATCAGCGGAAACATCCCGGCATTCCAGACACGGCCGGCCAGAAGGTTGGCCTTGCCCCTGCGAAGTTTTCGCGCACTTGAGCCGGTCAGCAAAAACGTCATACCTCGGTTTTCAATGAGACGATGGATTTCATTGAGAAGTTCCGGAAGACGTTGGATTTCGTCGATGACGATAATGTCGGCAGGTGCTGCCGCAATGAGGGACGCCAGTTCGTGGGGCGCGGTGGAAAGTCTCAGGAAGTACCTTGAATCGAGCAGATCGATGATCGTGGCGGTTTTCGTCAGCTGTTGTCGGATGAGCGTCGTTTTTCCGGTTGAACGCGGACCGAACAAAAAGAACGATTTCATTTTTAGCAAAGGTGCCAGCTGCAATTGTCGGATAATCTCCATCTCACAATCCTATTGCTGATTATCTGGATAAATAACAGCATAGTTGCCAAAATGATGAATTTCAAGGAAAATCTTTCCCGTTCGTCGACCAGGTAGATGAGTTCCAAAAAACAAAGGGGTCAAAAAAACAAAGGGGTCAGATCTACACATTGACAAACTTCTTAGTATTCAGAACCAAACGCTTCAATTTCCGATCCTTGTCCATACGAGTCTGAATTCTACGGCTTGCTTGTGAGACACCTGACTCCCCGATCCCATAGCATTGACCTATCTCCATCAAACTGAGACCTGTATAACGATGGCAGAGATAAAGTTTTACTTGGCGGGCAAGTTTTTTGTCTGTATCAATAACCCTATCGACGGCTTTAGAAATTTCTTCGATACCGATTTTCGTGGGTTTGTCATTTAGCTCTGGAAGATTTCGATCGGGTCCGCGGTGCTTTAGATATTGTTTCTTAATATCATCAACGAATTCTTGACTGCCCAGTATCACGGAATGAAGCCTCTGCTTTAAAGGACTGATAAGATCTCCGCCGTCAACAGAACCCAGGAAACGTTGGTACCGCTGCATAGCTTCGGATCTATTTTCTCCGAAATATCCCAGTATGAAATCAAGTTGCAGCCATTCAGGGGCTTTGCGCTCTATCGTAAAGTATCGGCAACTACTCCACTCATATTCATTCGGGTCATCCAAAATCTTCGCCCTTACCGGGTTATAGTGAATGTACCTTGAAAGTTCCTTTGCGTATTCATCGACTTCAACAAGTATCGCTTTATACCGCCCCTGTAATAGGTGTCCTGCTCGTTGTCGTTTGATATTGAAATACATGGTATAGGCACTGTTGATGTGCTGCATGATCTTGGATAGATTGCCAAGCGGGGTTTCGAGCAACAGGTGGTAATGATTATCCATCAGACAATAGGCATGGATAACAGCACCGTAACGCTCTGTGGCCGATTCAAGGTAGGACAAAAACTGCTCGCGGTCACGCCGGCTTTTATACACAGCCTTTCGCTCATTACCGCGAGAAGTCACGTGGTAAGATGCACCGGGGTATTCTACGCGTAAAGGACGGGCCATGGAGGGACCTGGTCGGTTATGATGAATTTATGCAGTGATATTCATCTCTAACTGAGCAGTATTCTTTTGTCAATGTGTAGATCTGACCCCTATGACCTGCACTCGAACGTGGCCCCGGCAAGCTCAAGGCAGACCGCCCGGAATATGGCCGGCGCGACCTTACTGGGATCTTCGCGGCAGTCCCGAGCATCCTGGAAAATGGGGATATTAAAACTTGGCGACATGAACTTGAAATTTTAAAAGCCCACGTACTTTTATCATCCGAGTCGTTATCGTTGACATTAATATACTTTTATGTTTGCTATTGTAATCATATTGGTTTTTTGGGTGATTTATGTACAACGAATCGCGTATCAGACAGTCCGAGTTGCTCCAGTTGCTCCTGCTCGATGCCCTCTATGCCTTGTCCGGCTCCGAGCGTGTCATCTTCCAGGGAGGAACGGCGTTGCGCTGGGTTTACGGTGGCAACCGCTTTTCCGAAGATCTCGACTTTGTCACCCCGCTCCCGCGGCATAACCTCCAGTCGCTCTTGGCCACCCTGCCCGGCCGTATGGAAAATGCCTGCATTGCCCAATTCGGCCCCGGCATTGCGGAGATGAAACCGAAAGCCGGGCGGAAATCATCGCTCAAGGCTTTCTATGTATATCGCCCGAACAACCAGCGCGAGCGTATCGCGGTAAAGATGGAATTTGAACGGCTTGCCGATGGAGCGCTCCCGGAATCACGGCGCCACATTTTGCGAGATCTGCCGCATGTCCCCGGCCTGATTGCCGCCGGCCGGCTTGTTTTACCCTACACCAGCAGCATCCTGGTAGTCGAAACGGCCGAAGAAATCCTCTCCGATAAAATCCGTGCATTGTTTGAAAGAAAATTCCTCAAGGGGCGGGATATCTACGATCTTTGGTGGCTCTCAACTCATATGAACGTTCGCGTATCGCGGCCCCTGGTGGAAAAGAAGATGGGCCTTTACCAGGCGGTGTTCACGCCAGAGAGGGATCTTTCGTTTTTCCAGAGTGACAGCGCCGCTGATGCACTTCAGGAAGCGCTACGCACCGACCTGACGCGCTTTATCCCGGCCGCAATCCTCTCGGTTTATCAGGATGCCGAGTTTGCTCCCTTCATCGATGCCGTGCGCCAAGTAACCGCCGATCTCATCAGGCAGGGACTGTCCTTCGACTTTTCAGACAGAAAATGAGCCCGATGCCACCTGAAAAATCAACTTTGCTTCGCCTCAAACGCCTGCCGCAGCTTTTCCGCAAAACGGATGTCGAGAAGATCGCACCGCATGCGGCCATTTTCCTCTCACGGGCCGTGGCAAATAGCCTGATTCACAGACTCAATCGCGGCAATTACGTCAATTCCTTTTTGCATGGTTTCCCGCGGGTGGAGGAAGTCGCCTGCTTCATTCGCCCGCCGGCCTACGTGAGCTGCGAGTGGGCTTTGAACTACCACGGCACCAGTCTGCAATCACCGGTGGTGTGTACGGTGGTCACCTTGAGCACAGCAGTCGGCCAGAAACGCAGTGTGGAATATCAAAACGTCCAGATCGAGTTTTCCAGAATTTCTCCGAAACTGTTCTTCGGATTCGAAACCCTGAACCATTTCCACATGGCCGCGGCAGAAAAAGCGCTGTTGGATGCATTGTATTTGCATAAAGGGCTCCCCGCAGCCGACGAACTCGAAATGGCCGAACTGGACCTGGGTCTTCTGAACAACATGGCCAAGCGCTATCCACCCGCGGTTCAAAAACGATTGCAGTCTTTCAAAGATCTGTTATAGCCCGGCGGCGTGCTCATTGACATAGTTCAGCGGCAACTGTAAAATTCATTCCATTCTCACCGCTATCCTCATTTCGGGCTATAAATGATCCTGACCACGCAAGATATGGTGGGTGTCCGCATTTCCGCAAGTCATGGCATGTGCGTGGTCGATTCCGAGCTTTTCAAGGTTATGAGCCCTCCCCCTGGTGCGAGGGTTCTTCCATTGTTTCCAGACGAGACCGCGGAGCCGCCTGATGATCCAGGTTTTCAGCGCTTTCAGTGTGTGCCTGGCTTCGGTGAGGCGGAAGTAATTCCACCACCCTCTGAGGTACATATTCAGCTCTTTGGTAATCTCCCTTCGCCTCCATCTGGCTGGGTCAAAGACTTGCCAAGTATCTGAATCTCAGTTTCATTTGGCTCACTTTTAAGAACATGTGCCGTGCCCGGCACACACAAGGCAAATTCATCCAACGCCGAGAAGCGGCGCGTCTGATTTGCGACGTTGGCAAATCGATTTTTTTGACACTCCCGGCAATGTGGATTATCATAACTATAAAAACCCACATTCTGAAGGTGAAATATGAGAACTATTCAAATGACCCTTGATGATAATCTTGTTAAAGCAGTCGATCGTGTTTCAAAAGAACTTCGCACAAGCCGTTCCGCTTTTACAAGGAAAGCTCTGCAGGATGCACTGGACCGTTATAAACTCGAACAACTAGAGCGCAAGCATCGTCGTGGGTACGAACAAAATCCGGTAGCTACCGAAGAGTTCGCAGTTTGGGAAACAGAGCAGGCTTGGGGGGATGAATGAAACACGGCGAAATACGTTGGTATAAATTCCTGGCTCCGGATAAAAAGCGGCCGATCCTTATTTTGACGCGTGATTCTGTGTTGGAATACCTTGGAGAAGTGACTATCGCTCCTATCACAACTACCGTACGCGATATCCCGTCAGAAGTGTTCCTCTCGACAGTCGACGGTATGCCTAAAGATTGTGCTGTCAATTGTGATCATTTGCAGACTGTTTCCAAAGGGAAAATCGGGGCACTGATCACATCCCTGCCCCGAATGAAAATGATAGAGGTCGGGCGGGCAGTTCGGTTTGCACTGGATATTTAATTGAGATGTTGCCAACAAGGCAAATCAAATAGGATGCAAATTCCGCTGCGCTCCATTTGCACCGGTTATTTGCAACGTTGGCAGTTACCAGAATTCTCGGCTTAGTTTATACGAATTGACAATTCCCGACAAAACATGTACTGTTTGTCTGTACATAAAATATGGAGGGAAATATGGCAATACAAACTACATATACTCAAGCTCGTGCAGGCCTGGCCTCTTTAATGGATGAGGTCACGAAAAACCGTGAGGTGGTTATAATTCAGCGTCGAGGGCGCGAAGATGTAGCAATGATTACCGCAGACGAACTTGTTGGTGTGCTCGAAACTGCGCATCTGCTTCGTTCACCTAAAAATGCAAAGCGGCTTCTAACAGCACTTGATAGGGTTAAAAAAGGCTCCGGTGTTTCCCAGACAACAGATGATCTTCGGAACGAGGTCGGCTTTGAGTAAAAAAGCAAAAAAACGATCCAGTACAAAAACACAAAGAGAATCCGTATTTCAACCGGAATTTAGAGAGGACCTCAAGTACTGGGTTGAAAGCGATCGGAAAACAGCACTTCGTATTTTCCAATTAATAGAATCTGTAATGCGTGATCCGTTTCAAGGTATCGGTAAACCTGAACCTTTAAAATCCCTTGGATCGGGTGTTTGGTCTCGCCGGATAACGCAAGAGCACCGTCTCGTCTATGTCGTTGGTCATGGACGAATTGATTTAGTGCAGGCGCGTTATCATTATTAAAACAAAAAGACTGCCAATCGGTATAGGCAGTGACCTTGCGGATCATACCCGAAACAAAATCCGGGAAGACACCTCAGCAGCGCGGGCGGTACCGGTGAGCACCATGGCCTGGATCAATTCGCCGTGCAGGACATCTAAATAAGCGGCCACTCCCGGCTGAAGGCCGCCCACGGCGGCCACCGAAAAGGGCCGGCCGATCATCACCGCGTCCGCCCCCAGAGCAAGCATTTTCAGCACGTCTCCGCCGGAGCGCACCCCCCCATCGGCAAGCACCGCGATCTCACCCCGTACGGCAGAAGAAACGGCGGAGACCACTTCGGCCACGCCCGGCGTGTGGTCCAGCACCCGACCGCCGTGATTGCTCACCACGATCCCATGGGCGCCGGCATCAGCGGCCAGGCGGGCTTGGTCCGGGGTCATGATGCCTTTCAGAATACACTTCATTTTGGAACGACCGATGATGGCTGCCAGCGCCTTGGCATCCTTAGGACCGACCGGGCGACCCATTTTCTTGAGCGTCACGAGGCCGGCTGCATCGATGTCCATGCCCCAGACCGTCGCCCCGGCGGCCTCGGCTTTCTCCAACTTCTGGTAGAGCTCATCCGATTCCCAGGGTTTGATAAAGGGAATGCCGGCCCCTCCGGCTTCACTGATGGCGTCGAATCCCGCCGTATGGATGAAGGCCGGCACACCGTCACCGGTGCACCCCAGCGTCCCCTTCTCGCGACAGCCCAGAATGACGGCACGAATATAGTCCTCTTCCGAGACACTGCCGCCCATGTTGAATTCAACACCGCCGATGGGCGCGGCGAGGATGGGCATGGATAGATCATAACCCAGAATGGAAACGCGCGTGTCCGGCTCATCCACGTTGTGGATAAGCCGCATGTTGAAACGTTCGGCGGCCAGGGCCGCCACATTGGCCTTGAAACTGGATGCGGTGCCCAACCCGCCCATGCCCGGGACCTCCCCGGCACAGGCGACGCCATTGCAAACCGGGCATACTCGGCAGTAGCCTTTCATCTGTTCTCTGGCTTTCTTTCGAATTTCTTTCATTGGACCTCCATTAGTTGACGGTTCCGTAAAAAGTCCGATATCTGCGTTACGCGTCATCCTTCGTCATTAGTTACACGAAAATGCGCCGGCCCCAGCCGCCGTCAAATGGTGCGGCCATTCGGCCGTCGGCAGGCTGAACACGCCTTATTACCCATTGACGTGAATGCGCGTCAACAACGGCACACCCATCGCCGCTGTTGCGAGCCTTGCCGATTTCGATGGCGTCCAAATGAAAACAATGGCCGACAGTTAAATAACACGCGAACAATGCCCCGCGTGCGACGGCAGCATGGATAAGATTTTAGTCTCCTTGGAAGAAAAGGGACAACCTGATGACTGAGACAGACGATATTGCCGTGACAGCGACAATCATCAATTATGCAAGGAAGGGGTTGATGTCGGTGAGGCGGGTTCAGGGTGCTTTTTTTGCAACAGCCGCGTTGAATTTATCTGCGTCGATGATGAACCGGTCGTGCGTCCCCTTCGAAATCGTATCCACCCCGTCGTCGGCAGTGATGGAAAAGGAGAGCTTGCGGCCGTCGACCTTTTCCAGCGTTCCTCGCACCCTTACGGTAAGCCCCGGCGGTGTGGCGGCCAGATGACTCACGTTCACGTGGATGCCGACGGTCTGCTGATGCGGCCAGTCGATGTGATCGTTGATGAACTTGATACAGGCAAACTCGAAAAGGCCCACCATAAAACCCGTGGCCAAGACCTTGGGCATGACGGCGCCCTCGGGAATATCTGGAAAAAGGTAGGGGACCGTTTTATCTTCAGGCACGGTATAGTCGAACTCAAATGTCATTCCGGGAACAAGCGCAGCAATCATCGTCAGTCCTCCATAAATAAAGAGCAACAGACACCGGTTGCATCAAAACCGCCTGCATGTTCTCGCGGTAGAAACGCAACGGCCTAAAGGGCACCCATTGTTGGGCAATCCGTCCGCGTCACGACTCAGAAATACGGCCGCCCATATCCACCGCCTCGCCGAAAGGGGTCGATAGATGCCCCTTCCGGCCGTTAGGCCCATGAGAGCAGGGCGGTACCCAACACCACCATGATGATTCCAAAGAATCGATAGGTCTGGTCCGAGGCTTTCAGACACCACGCCGCCAATAGCCCATAGGTGTTGCCAGGATTAAAAAACAGGTAGGCGCTTTTTAACAGTGCGATGACACCGAGGATGGCCACAAGCCACACCTGATGGCTGTAAAATGCCGCCGCAACCAGCAATGCGCCGACAATGAACGCCAGGACGGCAAAGGCCTGCCGCTGAAACCGCTCTGTCATCGCACGGTAAGCGTCCCGACTTCCCTCGGTATAAAGGATATAACAGACGCCGACACCAATCCAAATCACGCCGACCACGTAAATAAACCAACCCATGGAAGTCTCCTTTGCGTTATCACCGTCGGACAAGAATTATTTTTGCAGGCGCCACCGCCTATCGGCTCATGGCGTGGGAATCGGCAGGCATTGTCTCAGGCGTTCAGGGGAAAGTCAACCGCGCCGTCGAACCGTTCAGCCTGCACGACCACCTGGATTTCTCCGCAGCAAATGATTATGGTGCGCGCTCGAACGTCACTGTAACCTTGCGGCTCAAAACCGCTCATTAGGGATATTATTGACAACCACCAGCAAGGAGACATCATGGCCGAACACGTCGAGGAGTTAATGGACACCGAATTTGAAACCAAGGTAAAAAACGCCGACATTCCGGTTCTAGTGGATTTCTGGGCCCCCTGGTGCGGCCCCTGCAAGGCCATCGCTCCGGTAGTGAAGGCACTGGCAGGCGAATACGGAGATCGGGTGGCGTTTTTCAAAATGAACGTAGATGAAAACACTGGCACCCCCGGCGACTACGGCATCAAGTCCATTCCCACGCTCATTTTTTTCAAGGAAGGCAAACCCGTGGATCAGATCGTCGGGATGACCAGTCGGGGGAAGATCGAGGGCGTGCTCAAGGGGCTCGTCAACGGCGGCCACAGCGCCTCGCCCTTTGCATCCATGTAACGCAGACGGGGAGAACCGATGGGCAACTGCAGCCGCCACCCCGACCGACAAACCCCCTACCAGTGCATCAAGCACCAAATCTACATGTGCGAAGCGTGCATGAAGTGCCGGGATCCGGACATCTATTGCAAACACCGCTCGTCCTGCGCCATCCACTTTTTGGAAAAAGAGCGCCGTCGTGAGGCGGCGCAGCAGGAACCCCCGGCTCAAACGACATCGGACCGATAGATATGGGGAACGGCGTACGTCCCGTGGAAATCGCTTTACCCGCGAGGGGCTATGTGATGCCGCTCGCCGCCAATTCGCGGCGGCAGCATTCCGCAAAGTCTTCTGGGTAGTGCCGGTTGACCCATCGAAGCTGGGCCTCGCTGAAGGCGCCCGGCGAGAATGGCAGCCGGGGCAAGAGGCTGTAGAGAAGGCGCTGGCCGGTCTCGCCGGCATCAAATCGCTTGGAGAATTCAATGGTGGTGACCATCTCGGCGCCCAACCCTGTCAGCACCCGAATGGCCACCCACAAGGCTCGATCCAGTGACGCCCGCATGTCCGTATCCGCCTCCAGCACATTGCCTATGGGGCCTTTAGGCATCAATTGAAGCTCCCACTGCGAGGTCTGGGCCTTGGGCACAAAGAGCATCACCTGCGCATCCTCGAACACCACGAGTCTGGCCGCTCCGTCCGGATTTCCGTCGGTGCGACGGTTGCTGTCCACCGCCTTAGCGTAGGCTTCGAAAAAATCCGCACCGGTCTCTTCACGGTACCGCTGTACAAAATCCGCCACCAGATCACCGCAGGCGAAGGGTTTTTGGCGATCGCCGCCGACTCCCGAGACCGTTGCGGCAATCAGCGCATACTGCTGATGCACCTGCTGGTGGGAGGCATGGAGACGGTAGCCTGTTGGTGCGAAGTCAAAACCGTAGTTCCAGCCCCAAAGGGTTCCAGTAAAGTGTTTTCCGCGGGGACGGTCCCCATGATCGATGGCGCAGAGTATTTTCCCCCGAAGCGACTCGAGCTCATCCAGGGCCGGTTTGCTGCGCCGCGAAAAAGGCGCTTCTCCGAAAGCTTCGCCCAGCCGAAGCAATGTCCGCTGGTAATACAGATGACGCATGCCTTTCATGTCGGACAGGCTGATGTCCCTGGCATGATAGCGCACAGCGTCGTCGGCCATGTTGGCGGCATAATGCCCCCAGGGGATGTAGCTGTTCCCCCGCAGGTATTCGTAAACATGGGTCCGGCCCATGTCGTCGCGCCAGTCTCCTACGATCTCGCTGCCGCCTTGAACCCCAGGCCGCAGCACCATGGCGCGTTTGTAGTCATCGGGCAAATGGGCGTTGTTGCCAACAATTTCAAAAAGGGCGTCGTTGAGCACCCGGGGACGGCGCCTGCCTTCGGCGTTCTTTTCGAAAGATAGCCCCGTCGGGCGCCCCGTCGCCGGATCCCTGATAAATTCGCAGCAGACGTCTGCCAAAGCGGTAAGGTCGGCCGGATCCGTGGTCACGGCGGCAAGGGCCAGTTGCATGGCTTCCGGCAATTCGCCGATGAAGGTCGTCCGCAACGGCGCGTCAAGCCTCTGGCCATGGGGCCGTTCTGCCAGCCAGTCATTGAGGGACACTGTGGGACGGGGGGGGATGCGGATCGTGTCTGGATCGGCGGCGGCACGGTCGGCGTGGTATCGACTGGTAAAGGTGGCGCCGCGGAACGAAAACGGGTTGGCGATCTCGTATATCCAGTCCGCGTCGTCTACGTTGACGGGTCCTTCCGGGAAGTTGGCCGTGCCGGTCACCGCGTCGCCGTTCGGACCAACGCCAAGGACGGGCGTGCGCTGTTCCTTGCGGACGTTTTCCGCAACGTATTTCGGCCGATGGATACCGACAAGAAACCGGCCTTCCGGGTGAACGCAGGTTCTCAGCTTCATCAGGGGATGCTCCAGATGCGAACAGGGTAACGACGGAAAAAACCTATGCGGTTTTTAGGCGGGCGTCAATATGTCTGATGAGAGTCTTTGAGGCCTTAGTTGAGGGGGCAGAGGTGTTCTTCCCGAACACGGGCCGCCGCCCATTCGAGATCGTCTCGCCGCAGTTTCTACTTGCCCAAAACCCACGACATGGTAGAAAATGTTTTTCGATAAGCCTTGGCTTTACTGCGTCGATGTCAAGCGCAAAGATGGAGGTGGGTGATGAAGTGGCATGACGTCAAGCGGGGGGCGGCCGCCAACCTGCCGGTGGCGGCCAGCGTGGCGGCCTACGGCAGCGTGCTGGGGGTGCTCGCCAGCCAGCGAGGCATCGGACTGGGCACGCTGCTGGCAATGAATCTGTCAGTATTCGCCGGATCGGCGCAGTTCGTCATGGTTGACATGTGGATGCCGCCGCTGCCCGTCTTGGAGATCATCGCGGCAGTGTGGATCATCAATTTGCGATACCTCCTCATCGGCGCTTCACTGGAACCGCTGTTCCGCGGCAAGGCACTGTCCCGCAAAGCGCTGCTCATGCACCTGGTGGCCGATGAGAACTGGGCGGTAACCATGGCCGAGCATCGCCGTAACCGTGCCAACACCGGCTTCCTGTTCGGCGGCGGCCTGTGCCTCATCACGTTTTGGTGCGGGGGAACCCTAACCGGCCATGGCATGGGTGCTGCCGTGAAGGATCCGGCGGCGTTTGCCCTGGATTTCGCCTTCGTGGCGGTGTTCACTGCATTGGCGGTGAGCCTGTGGCGGGGCCGAAGCGACTGGCTGCCATGGGCGGTGGCGGCTGTCTGTGCCGTGGCGAGCGAGCAACTGCTTCCAGGGAAATGGTACGTGGTGGTGGGTGGCATCATGGGCGCGCTGACCGCCTTGCGAACTCCCCGTAACCGGGTTGCCGGAGCCAAATCGCCCGAACCATCTGAAACCGTCGGATCCGGGGTGCCGCATGAATTCTGATCTTTCCGCCGCGACCCTGGCCATCGCCGGGGCGGCCATGGTCACCTATGCCCTTCGCCTCGGCGGTTTGCTGCTGGCCGGCTACCTCCCCCAAAACGGTCCGTTCAGGCGCGTCATGGAGGCCTTGCCCGGAGCCATTCTAGTGGCGCTGGTGGCGCCGGGCATACTTGCCGCCGGTCCGTGGGGAATCATCGCCGCCGGGGCCACAGCCGTTTGCGCAGCCCGCACCGGCAGCACGTTTCTCGCCATGGCCGTGGGCATGATCATCATCGCTGTCCAGCGCCAGTTGTTTTGATAACCGAATTCGCCGCCGCCGACACGATTACCCGGAATAATACCCCGTAACCACGAGATTGGTTTCCTCCCGCCCCTCCCGTGGCGTTGCAACATCACGACGCGACGGTGGGCCAGCACCTGCCGCAATGGTTTTCACAACACACTGCTGGAAAGCGCGGATAGTGGATGAAGTCCACGGTGGATGAAGTCCGTGGTTGACTCGACCGGTCATTAAATGTACGGTATTCAATATCTGTATTGTGCTCATCATGAAGCTGCCCTACCGCATCGCTTTCGACACTGCCACTGCCCACTGATACGACATAACCATTCACCGTTGAAAGAGGGATCATGAAACTGACCCGGAACCAACGTTGGATCTCAACCCTTTTTTTGGGAGGGGTGATTGTCACCATGGGCGGCCTTGTCTACCGCATCATTGCCGGTGGGATAGATCCGCATTACGAGCGCTGGGCCGCGCAAAATAACGCCTTGCGCGCCTCCATCACACTGTCGTCGGTAACGGATCGGCGGGTGGTGCTGATGAAGGATGAACCCGTGACGATCGGCCGGACCCGCCTGGTGTACCGCGGTCTCACGGGTGAGCGGGCGCGGGTGGACATCTATCTGTTGGACATGGATTCAGAATACGCCTATCCCCGGCGCATCTCTCGGGATACGGATGAAATTCACAACCTGGGCGGCCACCGTTATCGCCTGGAGTCCAGTCACCGCCGCCAAATCGTTTTGAGCCGACTTAAGTAAGACGGTTCCGTAAAAAGTCATCAAATGTCATCCCGAGCGTAGCGAGGGATCTGTGTTTTAATCATAATATCTATAGATAACAGCATGTTGAGATTCCTCGTCGCAAGCTCCTCGGAATGACAATTGGGGAATTTCGACCTTTTCCGGAGCTATCAAATAAGCGCCTCCAGCACCGGTGTTCTCACCCCACCAAAGTGAAATACCACACCGCCGTCTTCTTCCTCCAGATAGGGGGCCACTTTCATAGCAGCGCTCACGGTGAACTTGATACGCTCACCGCCGTCCCTCACATACAGTCGATCATTGCAAATGCACAGGGCCGCCGGCTCGAGCGGCATCACGCGACCGGTGTTCAGGATAAGCGTTACGGATGCATCGATGGTCACCCGAAAAACGAACAGCGCGGTATCCGCCACACGGAAGTAAACCTTTTCAAGAGTTCCCTCCCGCTCCTGCTGAAGAAAAAAGCCGTCTGCATCCTTATGGATACAGGAATGAAAGTAGGAACTGATCTTCGGGCTCTCGAAGGGGCCGTGGGCATTGCTCCAGCGGCCTTCGCCATCCATCCAGAAGACAGCGTCTTCTTTGGGAATGATCTTAATCTTTGGCGTGTCTGTCATAGGACTCACTTTGCGCTGCATGTACTGGGGCATCAAAATGCACCGAAACGAAGGTTGTTGGGCTGCACCACAGCAGTCGCCGTGAAAAACGCATACCCAAACACCGCGTCATCAAGCGTTGCCCGGTTCAGAGCAACCATCCCCGCCATGGATAGCCCCTCATCGGCACTTTTTCAAGACTTGCCGGAAACCATCCCCCTCCATGAGTTGGCCGATACCAAAAAACGCTGCCCGGGCGTGCTGGTCGTCCATGCATGAATGGTGGGGCCTCAACGACTATGTCAAAATGCGTGCGCGCCAACGGGCGGAACTGGGCTTAGTGGCCCTGGACATGTACGGTAAGGATCGCGTCACCGAACACCCCAAGCGGGCGTCGGCGTGGATGGCTGAAACCACGAAAAACGTGGCCTTCTGGCAGGACCGCACCATGACAATCCCGCGTTCCCGAATTTTTTTGGGGTTATCCTTGCAGCCTGTGGGACGCTGTCGTAAGAACCAGGGCAGCGATGACGATAGCGATCAACCTATACCGCGTATTTATTCTCGACCGGAGGTTCCAGTGAAAATCAAACAGTGGATGTTCCCCGCAGTCATCACGATGGTCATGCTGGCGGCCTTGCCGGCCGGCGCCAATGTTGAGTTGTTCTCCCTCGACAAAGTCAACCTAAAGGTGGCGCCGGTGGACGTGGCGGCATCCATAGACGGCAAAACCATCTATATTCTCACCGGCAAGACGGTGATGATTTATGATATTGCCGAAAAAAGGGTGGTGCGGGAACTGGCCCTGAACGCGGCCTATGACCGGATCGATGTAGCCCTGGGCGATCTGATGGTGCTGGCGGCCACCGCGGATAACCGCATGGAGGTAATGCGCATTGACGACATTCAACCCATCGTCGTCAACAACCGGCCCTTCAAAGGCCCCGCCGACGCGCCGGTGACCATCGCCATTTTCGACGACTACCAGTGCCCGTATTGCTACCGGCTGGAGCCGCTCATGGAGAAGATCACCAACCAGTTCGCCAACGAAGTCAAACTGGTCATCAAACACTACCCTCTCACCAACATCCACAAGCACGCCTTCAGCGCCGCCGTGGCTTCCCTGGCCGCCCACCGGCAGGGAAAATTCTGGGAGTTTCACAAAGCCATTTTTGAGCACTACAAGGACATGGACGAAGCGAAGATCGATGAAGCGGCCAAGGCTGTCGGTCTGGATATGGACCGGTTCCAGAAGGACCGAGAGGACAAGGCACTCCAGGACATGGTCCTGGCGGACATGAACAACGGCAGGCAGATTGGGGTGAAAGGCACCCCCACCATTTACATCAACGGCGTTCAGATGCGGGGGCGCTCCGAAGAGGCGCTGGTGGAGCAGATCCAATCAGAATTGAAAAAGGCCGGGAAATAGGGATCGGCAACGGATGACCACAAGGGTATCTAAGGGCGCCGGATGGCAACATCCGGCGCCCTTTTTCGGTTATTCACTCCGTGCGCAGCGGCAATCACAGGGGATCCGCCTCATGCGGCACACGGATTCATGTTCGTGGCTTTCGACGCAACTGCGGTACTGGGACTCGCAGTGGATGGAACAACTATTTGATGATGCGTTGTGATGATGGCTCATGGTGGTACCTCCCTAATCGTTATTGTCCCCGGGCAGGAGCGGCGGCCATGAGCACGGACGGTGAAAAAGATGGAAAAATAGGATAAAACGGACAAGAAC
>CAYUOU010000069.1:0-22249 GCA_964446485.1 uncultured Desulfobacterales bacterium
TGAAGCTCATGGATGTTCTACAACCTCCTCATACAGTTCTTCGATCTTGTTGCGCATCTGCTCCAACAAATCACTTCCCTTGGAAGTAATGCGATAATACTTGCGCTGCTTGTGGTTGACCGTGCATGCGCGGCAGGTCAGATAACCGCCTTTTTCCAGCTTGGCCAGGGTGGGGTACAGGGTGCCGGCGCCGATCCCGTAGCCGTGACGGGCCAGTTCCTCCATCAGGCCGATGCCGAAGACTTCCTCCTTTTCAGCATGATACAGAATATGAATTTTTATGAAGGCCAGTTCAAGATCACGAATCATCCTTGTCCTCCGTTGCAGGAGTATATCGGCATATAATATTGACTTACGATATTGTAAAGTGATATTTGCTTGGCGATTGTATTTGTTGAATAATCTCGACCGATAGGACCGCGATTTCATGAACCCATTAGTGCGGATTGTTCAAGTTTCCGGCAAGAATTTGCATTCAATTATTCAGGCCGGATGTCGGTACAAGCGTCGCAGCATCGTATTGGCTCTAACCGCCGTCATGTTTTGCGGTACATGCGTCGTTTTGGGTGAGCCTGCCGCGTCTTCCGGAAATACAGAACAGACGCTATCGGCCATGACCATCGGTCAGGCGGCGATTCTGGGTGTGGTTGAGGGGTTGACTGAATATTTACCCGTCAGCTCCACCGGGCATTTGCTACTGGCGGAACGTCTCATGGGCATTGGTGACGCCCGGTCCGGATCGGCCGAGGAAAAGCAGCGCACCAGGGATGCGGCCGATTCATACACCATCGTCATTCAGGCGGGCGCCATCATCGCCGTGCTGGGATTGTATTCCAGACGCGTGCGGCAGATGGTGCGGGGACTGACCGGTAGGGAGCCCGACGGGAGCCGCCTGCTGGTCAATGTGACCGCCGGCTTCATCCCCGCAGCCGTCATCGGACTGCTGTTCAACAAGATCATCAAGGCCTACCTATTTGGCATCTGGACGGTGGTGGCGGCCTGGTTCGCGGGCGGCGTGGCCATTCTAGCGGTGGGTGGGTGGAACCGTAAAAACCGACGCCCGTCCAATCGGAATCTGCTACTGGATGATATGACCTGGCGCATGGCGCTGATTATCGGGTTTGCCCAGTGCATTGCCATGTGGCCCGGTGTGAGCCGCAGCCTGGTAACCATTGTGGGAGGTTTGCTGGTGGGATTGTCGCTGCCGGCAGCCGTGGAATACAGTTTTCTGCTGGGAGTGGTGACCCTGGGGGCCGCCACGGCTTACGACGCCCTCACGCAGGGAGCGGTGATGCTGCAGACCTTCGATGCCCTGTCGATCACCGTAGGTCTTTTCTTCGCCTTTGTATCGGCGGTTGTTTCGGTGAAATGGATGGTCTCCTATCTGAACCGTCACGGGCTTGCTGTTTTCGGATACTACCGGGTTAGCCTGGCATTGGTTGTGTCGCTGTGGATGGTTTCCAATGCCGCGAAATAATCTTATCACCGCTTTGAGTCGTGGATGGGGCGACTTGCCTGAGCCGGTTTGATGGATGGCTGGTATATGCGGCCAAAACTGCCCGTTTCGGGGATGAGCATGCGATAGACCGTCTGAATCGTCTCTTCGCTCGCAGGGCATTCCGCGCTGAATACTTCGATTTTACGTTTTGCCCCATCGCGCTGAGGTGATGGCCGCATCGCGAGCAGCCGATGCAATGCGGCGAAAACCTTCATACCGCGCCGGTTCGGATAGTCCACAAAACCTTTGACGGCAATCCAGGCCACAAGGCAGGAAACACCGTCATTCGCTCATTGGCATTCGCGGATTTTGTAGAATTCGATTTCCGGCCATTTTTCGGCCGCGTAGTCGAGCTGCCATTCGCTTTCCGCCAGATAGGCCAGGTTGCCTTCCGCATCCTGGCATAAATTGGACTGGCGCTCCTTTTCGAAAGCAGCCAGGATCTTTTTGTCATCACAGCCAATCCAACGGGCAGTGGTAAAACCCACCGGCTCATAAGCAGCATCAACCCCATATTCGGCCTCGAGGCGCGCCATGGTCACCTCAAACTGCAAAACCCCGACGGCCCCCAGGATCAGAGCGTTTCCAATCAACGGCCGGAACAGTTGGATCGCGCCCTCCTCGACCAGTTGGCGCACCCCTTTCTGAAGCTGTTTCATCCTGAGCGGAGATTTGAGCCGCACCCTTCGGAAATGCTCGGGGGCGAAATTCGGAATGCCGGTGAAATTGAGCGCCTCTTTTTCCGTAAACGTGTCACCGATGCGGATGGTGCCGTGATTGTGGATGCCGATGATGTCGCCGGGCCAGGCCTCCTCCACAAAGGCCCGGTCCTGGGCCATGAAGATGATCGGATTGGCGATCTGGATATTCTTGCCGATGCGGTGATGACGGACCCGCATGCCGCGCCGGAAGCGGCCTGAACAAATGCGCAGGAAGGCGATCCGGTCCCGGTGCGCCGGGTCCATGTTGGCCTGGACTTTGAAGACGAATCCGGAAAAATCATCCTCCTCGGGCAGGACCATGCGCGTATCCGTCGGCCGCGGCAGCGGCGCGGGGGCGATTTCCACAAAAGTGTCGAGCAATTCACGGACGCCGAAGTTGTTGATGGCGCTGCCGAAAAAGACCGGGGTCTGGCTGCCTTTGAGAAATTCCTGGAGATCGAATGGGTCGGCCGCACCTTCGAGCAGGGCGATGTCCTCGCGCAGTTCGTCGGCTTGGCGCCCCAACAGTTCGTCAAGCAATGGATCAGCGAGATCCCTAATGGTGACCATCTCGTCGGTCAGCCGCGCCTGGCCTGGCGCAAACAGTGACAGCTCCCTGCGATGAAGATTATAGGTTCCCTTGAAACGCTTGCCCATGCCGATGGGCCAAGCGAGCGGGGCGCACTCGATCTGCAGCTTCTCTTCGATGTCGCCAAGGATATCGAGGGGCGGCATGCCCTCCCGGTCGAGCTTGTTGACGAAGGTCAGGATCGGCGTGTTTCGCATCCGGCAGACTTCCATCAGCTTGCGGGTCTGGGTCTCCACACCCTTCACGCTGTCGATGACCATGACCGCACTGTCAACGGCGGTCAGTACCCGGTAAGTGTCTTCTGAAAAATCCTGGTGGCCGGGTGTGTCCAAAAGGTTGATTTCAAAATCGCGGTAATTGAACTTCATTACCGAACTGGTGACCGAAATACCGCGCTCCTGCTCGATGGCCATCCAGTCGCTGGTGGCATGCCGGGCCGCCTTGCGGGCCTTTACCGATCCGGCCATCTGGATGGCGCCGCCGAAGAGCAGCAGTTTTTCGGTCAGTGTGGTCTTGCCGGCGTCTGGATGACTGATGATGCCGAAGGTGCGCCGGCGTTCCACTTCCGGGTTACGCGCTTTGGTGATGAGATTGGCTTTCATATTCAGTTTCAAACGCATGAGAACGCGTTGTGGGTAAAAAAGTGTTTCCCTATCAAACCGGGCTTTTACAGATGGAACACCACTGCTTTTGTAGCGGATAAAATGAGCATCCTCAGGGCGGAGTCGGGCGGAAAGGCGTGTCTTGGAGAGCGATTTTTCGCAAGGCTGCAAAGGCTGACGCGAGCAGGCCGAAGTTTTTCACCGTTATCTCAATAGTTTTTAGATCACAATAAATCATAAGCCGGTACCGGTACACAAACCTCACTTGCATGTCAAGTGTAATGAATGGTGGATCACCCTTCGTCAGCAGCCCGGGCGCAGGCGATGCAGTTCAGGACACTCGGGTCGGCCCGCAGTCGACCTTCGGCGATCTCTTCCTCGCAACTCAGGCAATAGCCGTAATCGCCGGCCGTCATGCGCTTGAGCGCCGTTCGGATGCGCTGCGCCTCCATTGCGGTAAGCCGTGCGGCGGCCTGGGTCATGGCCCGCTGCTGCATGGCGTCCATGCGGGACAAACGGCCCACGCGCGACTGATCCAGTTCCGGTGGGTGGTCCGCCTTTCGGCCGTCGGCGAGTGCTTTCAGTCGCTGCTCGAGTCGCTTTCTGAAATCATCGAGGTCGATATCTTCACGCATGACAGGATTCCTTGTGCATGTTTTTTTTCATTAAAAGTACTCGTTTGGCATTTACTTTGGCAGCAGTGGGGTCACTTGTCGATATCATATATTATCGCTGAATTTGAGATAGACAAGACTTGTCCCGTTGATATTTTTCAAGCCCAGCTGCTGGCTGGATTCAATCTCTTCTAAGGCCCTTGTAACCCCCTCCCATACGCCATAGTCATGCCATAGTATTACACCGTCATTTTTAACCAGCTTAATGGCTTCCTTGGTATCAGAATACACATAATCATACGCATGAGATCCATCGACAAAAACCAATGAACACGAATTATAGTAAGAAGAAAAATCGAAATTTGCTGAATCTCCATATAGCTGCTGTATTTTCAATGAAACGATTGATTTCCGGTGATTTCCAATTCTTTTTCCGATCACTCTTTTTTCCACCATATGTTTTTCACCGTTCTCTATCGAATAGACTGTTTCCATACTTGGCTTAAGATCGAGTGTAAATATTCTGCAGTTGAGTGGTGACGAAAAGGCAAGATTTATTGTGGTCCGGCCATCAAATGTTCCTATTTCAAATATATTCGATTCATCCTCACATGTTTCTGCTATCAGGTTTATAATTCCCAACTCACTAATTCGTATATTTCCGTTTTTCTGATCTCGTTCCCATACTCTCGGCGATCGCCGATCAGTGCATTGCTTCCACGAAATAGTTGCGAGATTGACTTGCTGTAACATTCCACCTTGCTTCCCCCGCAGTTTTCTTGAAAATCTTTGCCACTTTCTGGCCAAGCCGGAAAACGGGAGATAAATATATACGCCATAAAACCCATTGATAAATTCTTGCATACCGTATCCATCTCTTCTGCGTTTATGGCATATTGATGCATTAAAGCGTGCACCCCCGTAAAAGCCGGATGAAAGTGACGTTCTTGCCGCCTTGCGGGTACGACCGTTGGTACCATGGTGCAACGAGGGCGATCAACCCCGATATCGGTTCACCATAAAATTACTGCATTCTTCTCTTGCCCAATCTTTGATGGTCCCGTAGAATTCGGTGTTGTCATCCCGAGCGAAGCGAGGGATCGAGGCTTTGTAGGGCCTGGGCTCAGTGACAGTCTTGCCGTAAAAACCAAGGAGGAACAATGGAAATCGATGGTGATGTCGATCGCTACGGTTCAACGATGATACTCAGTGAGCTGCCACCTGACCCTGAAGATGCGATCAGGGAGGTGGTCGGAGCCTTCACAGATTCGGTTGAAATGAACTGGCTGGAATGCCTTGAAACAGAGGACATCTCATCCGTTGATGATATAGACCAGTCTCAAGAGATGAATCTTCTTATCAATTTGAACGGTGTTGTAGAACCCCAGGAAGTCGTCGAGGGTCTCGATGGATTGGTGCTGGGCACTTATGAAACCACTGTCCAGCTCTCAGACGCCAGCAAGGCCACACTGACGGTCGAGGTCTCTTTATCCCTGGAAGACATGGATGAGGAGGAGGCGGAATTTATCGATGACCTGGATGAAACGTCGGAGCATCCTACTCATGTGGTAGCAAAATTCAGGGCAGATTTCTCAATCGAATGACCTTGGTTAAATGTCGAATTTGATCCCCTGCGCCAGCGGCAGTTCGGTACCGTAGTTGATGGTGTTTGTCTGCCGCCGCATGTAGGCCTTCCAGGCATCCGATCCTGACTCCCGACCGCCGCCCGTGTCCTTTTCGCCCCCGAAAGCCCCCCCGATTTCCGCTCCCGAGGTGCCGATGTTAACATTGGCAAGACCGCAATCAGAACCGGTGGCACCCAGAAAGGTTTCCGCCTGACGAAGATCGGTGGTGAATATGGAAGAGGACAGTCCCTGGGGAACGTCATTTTGAATTGCAATGGCGTTTTCAACAGAACCGCCGTAGCGGATCAGGTACAGGATGGGGGCGAACGTCTCTTCCTGGACAATGGGGTACCGGTTTTCGACGACCGCCAGCGCCGGCCGGACATAGCAGCCCGAGCGGTATTCCGGCCCGTCGAGAACATCGCCGCCGAAGATGATCTTGCCGCCGGACGCCGTCACCGTCTCAAGCGCGGCGGTGAACTGGGCCACTGCCTGCGTGTCGATGAGCGGCCCCACGTGATTGGATTCGTCCAGGGGGTTGCCGATCCTGAGGCTGCCGTACGCCTTTACCAGGGCACCCGTCACGGACTCGAAGATGGATTCGTGTACGATGAGCCGGCGCGTGGATGTACAGCGCTGCCCGGCCGTCCCCACCGCACCGAAGACCACCGATGGCACGGCCATGGCCAAATCGGTGTTTTCAGTGAGGATGATGGCGTTGTTGCCGCCCAGTTCCAAAATGGTTCTGCCAAGACGACCCGCCACGGTGGCGGAGACCCGCTTGCCGACATCCGTCGACCCCGTGAACGAAATCAGCGGCAGGCGGCGGTCCGACAGCATTTGATCGCCGACGACGGCGCCGTCGCCGATCACCAGGTTGAAGATGCCCTCCGGCAGGTGGTTTTTTGCGGTGACCGCTGCCAATATATGCTGAACGGCAATGGCCGTGAGCGGCACTTTGGAGGCCGGTTTCCAAACCATCACATCGCCGCAGACAGCGCCAATCAAAGCGTTCCAGGCCCACGGTGCCACCGGGAAATTGAACGCGGTGATTACGCCGACGGCGCCCAGGGGGTGGTACTGATCGTAGAGGCGGTGGTTGGGGCGCTCGGATGTCATGGTGAAACCGTACAATTGGCGTGAGAGGCCCACGGCAAAATCGGCAATGTCGATCATTTCCTGCACTTCTCCCAAGCCTTCCTGGAGGCTTTTGCCCATTTCCAAACTGACCAAGCGGCCCAAGGGCGCTTTGAATTCCCGAAGTTGAAGGCCGACCTGGCGGATGATTTCACCACGCCGTGGTGCCGGCATGGCACGCCACACCGAAAACCCCGCCGTTGCTGCTTCCATGATACGTTCATAGTCGGCTGCCGAAGCCTTCCACACCGATGCGATGGGTTGGCCGTCCACCGGCGACACACTGGTCACTTTTCCGCCGTCTCCGGTGCCGAACCACTCGGCACCGGACGCTGCACCGCGGTGGACATCGGAAACGTTTAGTTCTTGGAGCATTGTGGGAATATCCATGGTGGCAGCCTCCACATCTGAGTGATTACCACATTCGATAGCGCTTCACAGCGCCCGAGGTTTTACCAACACCTTCTCCAGGTTGTCACACAAATAGTCTATCTCATCATCAGAAATGTTCAGGGGTGGAGAAATTCGGATGGTGTGTCCACGACTGTCATTGGCGATCAGCCCCTGAGCCAGGAGTTCACGACACAGTGCCATGGCGTTGCCGTGCAGCAACTCGATCCCGATGAAAAGCCCCCTGCCCCTGACCTCTTTAACCTGTCCGGATCGATCGGCGATGGACTGGATTCGTCTTTTGAGCTTTTCGCCCTGCATCGCGGAAGATTCAGTCAACTTTTCCTTTTCCATAACGTCAAGGGCCGCGCAGCCCGCCACGCAGGCCAGGGGATAACCGCCAAAAGTGGACCCGTCGGAGCCGATCTTGAACGCCATGTCCATGAGAGCGGCGTGCGTGACAAAAGCGGACAGCGGGACGAGGCCCCCAGAAAGCGCCTTGCCCAGGACGATACCGTCAGGAATAACCGCTTCGTGCTCAAAGCAGAACCGCTTTCCCGAGCGCCCCAAGCCCACCTGGATTTCGTCGAACAGCAGCAGCAAGTCGTTTTCGTCGGCAATCTCGCGTAGCCCCTTGAGAAACCCCAGAGGCGGAATTCGCATCCCTCCTTCGCCCTGCATGGGCTCCACCAGAATGCCACAGGTGTTTTTCGTCACCGCCGCTCCGACGGCCTCAAGGCTGCCAAAGGGCACCGAGACAAATCCCGGTGTCAGGGGACCGAACCCCTGTTTGTATTTGGCTACCGAGGAGAAGCTCACCACGGTGATCATCCGCCCATGAAAATTGCTGTCGAAGACGATGATTTCTTGCTTACCGTCAGGAATACCCTTTTGTTTCCACCCATAGTAGCGGGCCATCTTGATGGCGGTTTCCACCGACTCCACCCCGCCGTTCTTGGGAAGCACCTTGTTGCCCACCGAACCGAACCGCGGCGCCATCTGGGGCACGAATTCCCCCAGCCGGGACAAAAACAGGGCCAGGGGGTCGGTGTAGACCACATTGGAGATTACGGAGCCATAATTGCCCGCAAGGGCGTTCACCATGGCGTTGACAATGGCGGGGTGGTGGTGCCCCGGATTGGCCGCGGAATAGGCGGCCAGGCAATCGAGGTAGGTTTTACCGGTGGCGTCGGTGATCCAGCTTCCCCGGGCCTGGCGCACCACCACGGGCAGGCGCTGATAATGATGGGCCCCGAAACGCTCCTCAAGGGCAAACACCTGATCATCCGGGGTGGAGGAAAAACCGAACACCGGCGTATCGAATCGGGTCTGCGGCATGGTGCTCATGGGGGCCTCCTCTATGATTTGTGTTGCTTATATGGTAGCAACAAGATAATCCTCGACGGATGCAGTTGTCAATAGAAACGCTTCAACCGGTAGCCCGGCCTCTCGATTGCGCTTGAAATCAGTCGGCGGCGATGCCACTGTAAGGCGTATTCGCCAGCGCGGCAGTTGGACAGACTTTGTCATTCAGAATTTTGAGAAAGGGATGCCACTGAATACAGCGGCACCGGTGCCGGCGGCGGCCAGCCGCCAGGAAAACGGTGCTGGTACGGTAGCAACAAAGGACGCCAACCATGGACATTGCCGCCCTATTGAGGGATTTTGCCTTCTCCCAGTACGAATCGGCCTGCTACCTCGCCCTGCTCAACCAGCACCCGGCCAACGGATCCCAGATCAGCAAGATGTCCGGCATCGCCCGCTCGCGAATCTACGACGTCCTTCGCGGGCTGGCCAAAAAAGGCGTGGTGTTCGAGGTGGATAAGGGCCAGTATGTGCCGCTGCCCTTCAGCGAGTTAAAAAAACGCCTGCGGAGCCAGTTCGAATCGAACCTGGCCATATTGGAAGGGCAGCTCAGCGCACTGGCGGCCGAGACCAGCACGGAATACCTGCTCACCCTGAAGGGCACCGGCGCGGTGATGGCAAAGGCAAAGGACATTATCATGGCGGCCCGCCATGAACTCTACATCCGGATCTTTCCCGGCACCTATGAACAGCTCTCCCAAGCCCTTGACCAGGCCATGCACCGCGGCGTCGGCGTCCGCTTCATCGCCATGGGGGCGCTCCCCCGCGTTACCGACATTCAGGTCGATCACCCCGAGGCCGACAATTTGGTGGGACGCATCGGCGGTGAGTCCATCGACATCATCGCAGACAAGGCCGAGGCCCTCGTGGGCGTATTTGAATCCGACGCCCCGGAGCAATCCCCCATCATCTGGACCCGCAACCGCAGCTTCGTCACCACCAACCGTGACAGCCTGAAACACGATTTCTACCATTACTTTCTCCATCGCATCTACGAAGAGAAGACGCCGCTCACCGACCGGGAAAAGGCCGTTTACGAATTCATCAAGCACGATGAATAAAGATTGCCACGGCAAACTTTATATGATTAGATATTTGATCAAATATGGTATTTGCTTGGTCGCCGGCAGGGTCGACCGGACAATTTTCACCGGCATGGCCCGCTCTTACAGGATCCACGAAGACCGTTGCCCATCAACCCTGCCCGTTTTCTGTGGGCAACTGGGAACCATGCTGGCTGTCGTTGTGGGAGCGGGCCACGCCCGTGACATCGTTTCGACGAATCGAAATTCGTCGATTCATGTGGGACATCTGGTGAGGGAGAGGTCTCGTGTCTTTGGACGGGAACAACGGTCGCAACGCCCAAACGCCCCAGGGCCATACCCAAAAGGCCTACCAGGGCATCTGCAAGATGTTGTTTCACAGCGAGATCACCCCCGGCCAAAAGATCAGTTACAGAGATCTCGCCGAACGACTGAAAATGAGCCAGACGCCTGTGATACAGGCCCTCAAATGGCTGGAGTTCCAAAAGCTGGTGCGGCATGAGCCCAATCGCGGCTACTACACCGCCCCCATAGACCCGCAGGAGGTCTCTGAAATCTATGATCTTCGGGAACTCATCGAGCGGGACCTCCTCACAAAAACGCTACGACAGATGACACCGGCCGGCATTGCGCAGCTGGGTGCGGCATTGGAATGCCACCTGAAAGCATCCAAGGACATTTACATCTATGACCGTCTGCTCAAAGACATGGATTTTCACCTGACATTGGCGGCCCTCTCCGGCTGCCGCGTTCAGCAGCAGACATTGAAAAACCTTTTCGACCTGCTCTACCTCAAATACGGAGGAAATTATCTGTTCTCGACCTCCATGGACTCTGCCGACACCGACCACAAAGCCCTGTTCTCAAGGATACAAGAAGGCGATGCCCGCGGTGCCCGGCAAGTCCTCTCGCGTCACATTCGGCGAGTAAAAATCCATGTGGTGCAAAACGTCGACAGGATACTCGCCGCCACCCGGTTCTAACCGGGTATTGAAAAATGTCATGAGCGCAACGCAGATATCGGGCAAATTGGGTACTTATGGATGAACACTGACTATGGAGATGACCCGATGACACTTAGTCTGATGGAGGGCAACGAGGCCATCGGCCGCGCTGCAGTGGCCGCTGGATGTACCTTTTTCGCCGGCTACCCCATCACGCCGGCGACGACCATCTACAACACGATGCTCTCGCTCCTGCCCCCTGCCGGCGGCATCTGCCTGCAGGGGGAAGACGAAATTGCTTCCATTGGATTTTGTCTTGGGGCGTCCATGGCCGGCAGAAAAGTCATGACAGCCACTTCAGGACCCGGCATCAGCCTCTACAGCGAGCAGATCTCCTTTGCCATCGGCAGCGAGATCCCCATCGTCATCGTGGATGTCCAGCGACTGGGCCCTTCAACCGGGTCAGCCACCAAAGGCGCTGATGGCGACGTGCAGTTTCTTCGGTGGGGCAATTCCGGCGGCCTGCCCGTTGTGGTGCTTGCGCCGGTAGATGTCAGGGATTGTTTGGTATTGACCGTGGCGGCATTCAACCTGGCCGAGACCCTTCGGTGCCCCGTGTTCATCGCCACCAACAAGGAAATTGCCATGACCCGGGAAACGGTGGATTTGGACGCCGTGCCGATGCCGGCCGTACGGCACCGCCGGGCAGCGAACCCGTCGGTGCCCTACACCCCTTTCGCCGCGCCGGGTGATACGAGTGCACCGGATTTTCTGCCCATGGCGCCGGGCGGGCCGCTGGTGCGGCAGACGTCGTCGACCCACGGACCCGACGGCTATATCACCGCCGAGCCCGCCCTCATCGCTACTGCGCAAGCGCGGCTGCGGGCCAAAGTGGAGAATGCTGCCGAGCCATTTTTCTTCTATGATTATTACGGCCCCCAAACCCCGGACACCCTCGTCATCACTTACGGCGTCACCGCCCGCGCCGCGCGGGAAGCGGTAACCGCCACCCAGGAAGACGGCCAAGCCGTTTCGCTGCTGGTGCTGAAAACACTCTGGCCGGTTCCAGAAACGGTGATTCGCGATGCCGCCGCGCGATGCCGCCGTTTGGTGGTGGTGGAAATGAACCTGGGCCAGTACATCAACGAAATCCGACGCGTGTGCGCCGGCATCCCCATTACCTTTCTCGGACAGATGAATGGAGAACTCATCACGCCCACCCAAATCCGGGAGGAAATCGCTCATGGATAGTCTCCTCAACCCGGATCGCCCACCGGTATTCTGCCCTGGCTGCGCCCACGAGAAAGTCGTCCATGTCATGGACCAAGCCCTTCAGGATCTGGGCCTTAGCGGCGACAAGGTGGTCATCGTCAGCGATATTGGGTGCTCCGGGCTCTTTGACACCTTTTTCAACACCCACGCCTTCCACGGCCTTCATGGCCGCGCCCTCACCTATGCGACCGGGCTAAAGATGGCGCAGCCGGAACTCACCGTCATCGTCACCATGGGAGACGGCGGCATGGGTATCGGCGGCGCCCATGTATTGAGCGCCTGCCGGCGCAACCTTGACCTGACGCTCCTCGTCATGAACAACTTCAATTATGGGATGACCGGCGGTCAGTGCAGCGCAACGACCCCCGCCGATGCGCATGTCGCCTCCGGCTTTCTCAACCAGCTGGAACAGCCCATGGATATCTGTCAGGTCGCCCGAGCGGCCGGCGCACCTTGGACGGCCCGGATCTCCACCTATGACAAGCACCTGGCGGATACTCTCAAGGCAGCCATCTTATACGACGGATTTTCAGTGCTGGACATCTGGGGGATCTGCCCGGGTCGATACACAAAACGAAATAAGATCAACATCCAGACCATCGACGCAGCCCTGGCAGCATTGCCGCCAGTGAACGGGGCCGTGTCGGACAACACCCGACCCGAATACGGGAAGGCGTTTCAGCAGGCGGCTGCAGCCCTGCCGCATGCAAAAGAGCCGGTGTCCATCCCCGTCTCCTGCCAACCGCTGGAAATGACGCGCCAGGAAGTGGTCATTCTAGGCAGTGCCGGTCAGCGTATCATTACCGCTGGGGAGATTCTCTGCCTGGCCGGGGCCACAGCAGGCCTGAATGCCACGCAAAAGAACGACTACCCCATCACCGTCATGCGCGGCCACTCGGTGAGCGAAATGATCTTGTCGGCATCTGAGATCGGCTATACGGGTATTCAGCAGCCCTCTGTGGTGATCGCCCTGGCCCAGGAAGGTGTGAACCGCCGAAAATCGATATTCACTGGGCTTTCCAGTGACGCCATTGTGCTTGCCGCATCGGGGCTGACGTTGCCGGCGACGTCCGCAGTGGTGAAATCCATCGATTTTAAGGCATGGAAAATAAAATCCCCGGACTTTGCCCTGGCGGCGTTGGCGCTGATGGCCGCGCATCACTGGGTGCTGAGCCCGGAAATGCTGCAAGCCGCCCTGAATCTCAGGTTCAGCGGTGCCGTACTGGGGAATGCCCGGGACGTCATCGAGGCGGCCCTAACCGGATATGGCGCCCAGACGGTGGACGCGTAAAATGCGGCGGGCTGCCATAAAGCGATTCAGACCTCGTAAACTTGAGTCGCGGGTCGCGGGCATGGCCCGCTCCTACATAAATAATGGGTTACATGCCGTATGGACTGCCGACGTTACTCCCCTTCCCTGGTGGGAGGGGTTGGGGGCGGGGGCAGGAAACTGCGTTGAGGCCGCTGTTTTTCGCGGGCAGGGCCCGCTCATAACGGGGCGGCTGCATCGCCGGTTCGACATGGCTTAATTTGCCAGATATTCTCGTTGCAAGGATGGGCCATGCCCGCGACTTTTCTTTCAAACCCGATGGACATGAGCACGGTGGTTTTCCGCGGTCATTGTCCCATTCACTACCGGAGGATACACTGTGGATTTCAAGCTAACCAAAGATTTGGAAATGCTGAGAAAGGCCGTGCGCGAATTCGCCAACAAGAAACTCGCCCCGAACGTGGACGCGTGGGACGCCGCCCATCACTTTCCCTACAAGGAAGCCATGGTGCCCATGGGCGAGCTCGGCTTTTTCGGGACGGTGATCCCCGAAAAATACGACGGGGAGGAAATGGGCTGGCAGGCGGCCATGATCGTCACCGAAGAAATCGCCCGGGTCTCGAGCGCTCTTCGCGTGCAGATCAATATGCAGACGCTGGGCTGCGCCTTTACCATCTATCACTACGGCACCCCCGAACTGGCCGAAAAATACGTACCCAAACTGGTGCGGGCTGAATATGTCGGCGGCTTCGGGATCACCGAGCCGGACGCCGGTTCGGACCTGATGGCCATGACCTCCACCGCCGAAGACAAAGGCGACCATTGGCTTCTCAATGGCTCCAAAACATGGATTAGCAACGCACCGGTGGGGGATGTGGTGATCTACTACGCCTACACCGACACGTCCAAAGGGGCGCGAGGACTTTCGGCGTTTGTCGTGGAATTAAAAAACTTCAACGGGGTGAAGACCAGCGTCCTCGACAAAATGGGGTCGCATTCCTCTCCCACGGGGGAGATTTTCCTCACCGACACAAAAGTCCCTAAAGAAAACATCATCGGCGTCCCCGGCGACGGCGCCAAGATTGTCTTTGGCTCGCTGAACCAGACCCGCCTGTCGGCGGCTGCCGGGGCCGTCGGCGTTGCCCAGGCCTGTCTTGACACGGTGGTCGCCTATTGCAACGAACGCAAGCAGTTTGGAAAGTCCATCGGCGAATTTCAAATGAACCAGGACATGGTGGCCCAGATGGCAACGGAGATCGAAGCCTCGCGGCTGCTGGTCTACAAGGCCGCCTGGGTGAAGGATCAGGGCCAGCTCAACAACGGGCTCGACGTGGCCATGGCCAAGTACTTCGCCGGCGAGACGGCCGTAAAATGCGCCAATTTCGCGATGCGGATTCTGGGCGCCTACGGGTATTCCACCGAGTACCCCGTGGCACGGCTCTACCGGGACGCCCCCACCTACACGATGGTGGAGGGGTCATCCAATATCTGCAAGTGGATCATCGCCCTGGACCAGTTGGGGATCCGGAAAGCGAACCGATAGAAAATCGTTGCTCCCGCTGAGACGCAAGGGCTCAGGAGCATTGTGACCAGCGCTGACAGGAAGGCAAGATGCAACAACTGGCGGTTCGTAGAGAAGCGTAAAACGGTTTTCGTTTTTCTCAGCGGCTCCGGGCCCCTGCGCGACATACACAATAAAGCTGCAATATTTACAGGAGTACAATCATGAGACCCTATTTTGAATCGATGCCCGTCTTCGGCAACCCAATCAGCGACGGCGCCCGCGCGAGCGCCTCGGAGAGTGCCGCCCAGATTAAAGATGTCGAAAACCATATCGAGCAGGCGGTCGCCGCCATCAAGGCTTCCGGCTTTCCGGAAGAAAAGATCAATGCCCGGGGACTGCTCACCATTTGGCAGCGGCTGAAGTATCTGGTCGACCCGGGCACCTGGTGCCCCCTGCACACGCTTTACAACCCTGCAAACAACGAGGAAGGGCACACCAATGTGTTCGACGGGTTGGGGAAGATATCAGGACGCTGGGCCGTGATCATCGGCTTCGACAACAAGACGATGGCAGGCGCCTGGATACCCGGCCAGTCGGAAAATATCCTCAGGGTGACGGATCTCTCCAAACGGCTCAACATCCCCCTGGTGTGGCTGGTGAACTGCAGCGGCGTCAAGCTCACCGAGCAGGAAAAATTCTACCCCGATCGGCGCGGCGGCGGCACCACGTTTTTCCGGCATGCCGAGCTGGAACAGGCGGGCATCCCCATCTTAGCCGCCATTTACGGCACCAACCCGGCCGGCGGCGGCTACCAGAGCATCAGTCCCACCGTTCTTTTCGCCCACAAGGACTGCAACATGGCCGTGGGCGGCGGCGGCATTCTAAGCGGCATGTCCCCCAAGGGCTACTTTGATATCGACGGTGCCGAACAACTCATCGCCAGCGCCAAGCAGTTCAAGGTAAAACCGCCGGGATCGACGGCTATCCACCATGATGAGACGGGTTTTTTCCGCTACGTCCACGACACCGAAGAAGCCGTCCTCGACGGGATTCGAGGATACATGAAAGAGATCCCGGCATACGCGCCAAGGTTTTTCCAGGTCGCTTCCCCCAAACCGCCCGCCTTCCCACCCGAAGACCTCTATGACCTGGTGCCATTCAACCAAAAACGAGCCTACGACTTTGACGAGGTGTTGGCCCGCCTGGTGGATGGCAGTGAGGCGATGGAGTTTCGGCCGGGATACGGTCCTGAAATTTATACGGGCCTGTGCAAGTTCGACGGATTTTTGATGGGCGTCATCGGCAATCGACAGGGATTTCTCGGCGCGGACTACCCGGAATACGCGGACTACTTCGGCATCGGCGGCAAACTCTACCGCCAGGGGCTCATCAAGATGAACGAGTTTGTCACCCTCTGCGGCCGCGACCGCGTGCCGATCGTCTGGTTTCAGGATACCACCGGCATCGATGTTGGCGACATCGCCGAGAAGGCCGAACTGCTCGGTTTGGGACAAAGCCTGATTTACTCCATCCAGCAGACGGACGTGCCTCAAATACTGATCGTGCTGCGAAAAGGATCGGCAGCCGCCCACTACGTCATGGGCGGGCCAACGGCCAACCGCCACAACGCGTTCACCCTGGGAACGGCCACGACGGAAATTTACGTCATGCACGGGGAGACGGCGGCGGCGGCCACCTATTCCCGTCGCCTCGTCAAGGAAAAGGATGCCGGTCGCGATCTGCAACCCGTCGTAGACAAAATGAACGAGATGGCTCAGGCCTACCACGACAACTCACGGCCGGTTTCCTGTGCCAGAACGGGTATGGTGGATGAAATCGTCAATTACACGGCGCTGCGCAATTACCTTACCGCGTTTGCCGGGGCGGCCTACCAGAATCCCAAATCGATCTGCCCCCAGCATCAGATGATCCTGCCGCGGATCATCAAAGGGTAGCTGCACGGGCGGTCTGGCGGCCGCCCTCTCCCTTCTTCTCCCGCCGCTTTGCTTGACGGTTGCTGCCGTTTGTGCGAACTCCTGGGCCGAAGATACCGATGCGCCGGTTACCAACGGATAGCTTTCATGGATCAGCGCGATCGACGAGGCGGAAGATGCCTTATAAAAAGAGTAAAAGCATCGCACGAACCTTTCTTTTCAATGCCATCACCGTAATCACGGTGACCGTGGCAGTGCTCGGCCACCTGTACATATTCAACGAACGCCAGCGCCTAAATGAAATGGCCGCCGATTTCAGGGAAGAATACACGAATTTCAAGAAAACGGCGCTCAAAGACGAAGTTCGAATCATCATCAGCCACATCACCCACGTTCAGCGTCAACTGCCCGCAGCGGAACCCGAGCAAACAGCGGCAGCGGCAAATTGCCATGACATCGACCATGACCAAGGCCTTCTTCGTATTGCTGCTTGCCGTGGCCATAGCCACGGTGTTCATCCGACTGGCGATGGGTAAAATCATGATGAACCTCCATGCGTTCACCACCTTTTTCAAGTCGGCCACGGAGCGTTCGACCCAGATGGACCCCGGCCAGTTGCGTTTCTTGGAATTCCAAGCGCTGGCCGAACCCGCCAACCAAATGATCGCCGATCACATTCGCGCCAAGGAGGCGCTTCAGCTGCAGCACGAGGGCCTCGAAACGGCCGTCGCCGAAAGAACGGCCGAACTGCGAGAAGCGATAGAACGGCACCGGATCACCGCCGAAGCGCTCGAAGTCCAGGAGGCCACACTCTCCAGTATTTTCCGCGCGGCGCCGACAGGCATCGGCATGGTGGTCGATCGGGTCATCACCCGGGCCAACAAACGGCTGTGCGAGATGACGGGATATACCCACGAGGAGATGGTCGGGCACAGTGCACGGATGCTCTACCCCGACGACGAAGCATACGAATATGTCGGTAGAGAGAAATACCGGATGATCAAGAATTTCGGCACCGGCACCGTCGACACCCGGTGGCAGCGAAAAGACGGCAGCGTCATCGGCATGAGCGCTGAAACCCTGCAGCGCGTCTTCGACCCGTTTTTTACAACCAAGGGGATCGGTCGCGGCACCGGGCTGGGGCTTGCCTCGGCGTATGGCATCGTCAAGAACCACGGTGGGTTCATCACCGTTGACAGCACGCCTGGTGAGGGCGCGAAGTTTTGCATCTTCTTACCGGCATCGGACAAAGCGCTGAATCCAGTTTTCGAAGAGGCCCGTGAATTGGCACTGGGTAAAGGGCTGGTTTTGCTGGTTGACGACGAACCCGTCGCCCTGGACGTGGGCAAGCAAATGCTCGAGCGACTGGGCTACACTGCGCTCATGGCCAAAAACGGAAAGGACGCCATCGACATCTACAAGTCACAATCTGGGAGCATTCGGCTGGTCATTCTCGACATGATCATGCCTGGTATGGGTGGGGGGGGAAACCTTCGACCAATTAAAAGCGATCGATGCCGAGGTAACAGTGCTGCTTTCCAGCGGATACAGCATCAACGGCCAGGCAACGGCCATACTCAGCCGCGGCTGCAACGGCTTTATTCAAAAGCCTTTCAACCTGGTCGATCTCTCCGAGAAAATCGAAGAAGTGCTTTCTAATGGCCAGGCCTGATCGTCTTTTTGATACGGCGGTATCGATCGGCTGACCTTCTCTCCCGGTTTCTATCGAGGGCGCCTTTTCAGGCATCTGCAATCGACTCAACCAAACCGCCATCCGTGGCGGCAGCTTATATCAACCGTTTTCCAGGCCTTCACCGGCCGAACCAAGGTAGTGCCAATCTGTAAGGAGGATTCAAGTGGCTACAAACAACCCCCGAATCAAGGCCCTGTCATTTTTTCTTACAATAGGAATCATTTTCATTGCCCAGGCGGGTGGGGTGCATGCCCAAACGGCGCCTGACAAGCCGCTCAACGGCCCCATCGTCAAAGCCCTCCCAGAGGATGCGATGGATCCCGAGGCCAACGCTCTGCTTTCGGGCATCAATGATATTGCCGACAGAATTCAACGATATTTCGATGCCTACAAGAGCGCCAGCGCGGAAGACCGGCTGGTTTTTGACCTTCAGATCTGGGCGCTTCAGCAAAAGGCCGTAGCGCAAATACAGAAACTGACAGACCATCTGGTGTCGTTGGAGAAGAAGACGGCCCAACCGGCACTCCGAAAGCAAGTCCAGTCCATTTTGGCCAAGATCACGCCGCGGTTTGTCACCAGCATCGAAAAAACAGGCAAGGATATCGACAACGCCCGGGCGAGAAGAACCGACACATCCCCGGAAGACAGGCCCGCATTGGAGGATGAGGTCCGAAAACTCACCATAAGACTCGATCAGCTATACAAAATGAGCTTAGCCAACCTCGAACGCATGGACGCCGTCGGTCTAAATACGAAAATCCAGCGTTCAAAGCTGATGGCATCGCTCACGGATCGGGTTGCGGAACTTTCGGGCCGTATTGCGCTGGCAACGGAACGCATCGCCAGGCTGGAGATTTTGAAGAAAGATGTTCCCGACGATGCCAACATTTCCAAGCTGTACGTGGCGGCCCTGAAGAGTCTCGACACCAACACGGCCAGCATGAACACCGTTCTGGATTTGATGGAAAAAAGCGGATTGGACACGAAAGAATACCGGGAACAACTGGTCGCGGTCACCAAGGACATCAGTTCGGTCATCAAAGATACCGGCGTCGCGATCGGTCTTGCCAGCAAGGCCCTCAAGCGGCTGACCGCATGGTTCCTCGAAAAAGGGCCCGGCATGCTGCTGAAGGCATTCCTCTTTTTCGGGATCGTCTACCTTTTCATCATCATCAAGCACCCGGTCAAAGCGGCGGTCGAAAAGGCCATCGGATCGTCGAACATGAACCTCTCGAAGCTGGCCAGCCACATGGTCGTTCAGACCTCGGGCAATCTCGTCCTGCTTTTCGGGTTCATGATTGCGCTTTCCCAGGTCGGCATCGACCTGGGCCCGCTGCTGGCCGGCCTTGGGGTCTTCGGTTTCATCGCGGGTTTTGCGCTGCAGGATTCGCTGAGTAATTTTGCCTCCGGCGCCATGATTCTACTCTACCGGCCCTATGACGTCGGCGACCTCATCGACGTGGGGGGCGTTTACGGAAAAGTGGAAAAAATGAGCCTCGTCTCGACGCATATCGCCACACTGGACAACCAAGTGCTCGTCATACCCAACAACAAAATTTGGGGCGACGTCATCAAGAACGTCAACGCCCAGAAAATGCGTCGCGTCGACATGGTTTTCGGTATTGGCTACAGTGACGACATTGAAACAGCGGAAGGGGTTCTCAAAGATATTCTTACCTCCCACGAGAAGGTTCTCAGCGATCCGGAGCCGATGGTCCGCCTGCATACACTGAATGACTCTTCGGTGGATTTTATCGTGCGCCCCTGGACGCACATCGATGATTACTGGGATGTCTACTGGGATGTTACCAAAACGGTGAAACGCCGGTTTGACGAAGCGGGCATATCCATCCCCTTCCCCCAGAGGGATGTTCATTTGTACAGAGAAAAGGAATAGCAATCACTTGCCAGAGAGGCGCCGCACCAATGTGCTGGCAAAACTTTTAAAGAACAAAAGCTGAACGGTTTCGCTGGACCGGTCGATGACCGTGGCGCCGATCTTTCTTTTACACATCCTGCGCACAGACTTCGCTTTCATGAAGCTCCAGCAGGCGCTCGATCAATTCACGTACGGTAACAATACCCCTTAGAACGCCTTCATCTGTGATCACCACCGGGTCGTATTCACGCCCGGCCCCACGCATTGACGCCCGTTTGAGCGCTTCGGCGAGTGGCACCCGGCCTTCGAGAATTAGTGGGGCGGCATTCATTAAAGCGGTAACGGGCTGGTCAAAAAAGAGCGCGATATCGGCGCGGGAGTCCTCTACCAGCATGAGATCGTAGTTCATGACAAGGCCTACGGGCCGGTCGCCGTCCACCACCACAGCGCAAGCCATACGGTCCCTGCCAAGCAGCATTCGGGTCTCCCTAACAGTGGCCGCTACCGTCACCATCCTTGCTTGCTGCGCCAGCGTACCAACGGTGAGAGCGGCCTCCTCGCTGCGGATGTTTTCGTAAAAATCCACCACCTGATAGGTCTGAACGGGATGGGGGATTCCTTTTAGGGATAGCGGCGATTTTTTTATGCAGTAAATCTTGTCTTTGATGAGCGACCAGGTCTCATGCGAAATAAGGATATGATCGGGCTCAGCATTGGACTCCAAACGACTGGCGATATTCACCTGGCTGCCGATGATGGTGTATTCCATGCGGTGCAACGAACCAAAATTGCCCACCGTACAGTATCCGGTGTTAATTCCCGCGCGAACCTGAAACGGTGTCTCGATACCCGATTCGAACCAGGTTCGCTGGAGGTCTTTGAGGGCGGCGCGCATGGCCATTGCCATGGTCACACACGCCAACGCATCGGCCTGCTCGCCGTTGGATACAGGGTCGCCGAAGAAAACCATGACGGCATCGCCAATAAATTTATCGATGGTCCCGCCATGGTCCACGGCGATCTTTGACATCACCTCCAGGTAGTGATTCAGCAGTCGTGATATGTCTTCGGCCTCCATACGCTCGGTGGTGGACGTGAAACCCACGATGTCGGAGAAGAACACGGTCAGTTTTTTTCGCCGGGAGGCGATGGCGGCGTCCGTCCGGCCTTCGAAGATGGCCTGGTAGACCTGTGGCGAAAGGTACTTGGAGAGCTTGTTGGAGAGCTGCGCCAGCTCGGCGGTTTTCCGCTTCAGGGCGATGGCCGAGCGCACCCGCGCCTGAACGACGGGCGGACTGATGGGTTTCGCGATGAAATCGACGGCCCCGGTCTCGAAACCGCGGGTCTCGTCTTCCACCGCGCCCATGGCGGTGACGAAAATCACCGGGATGTCGGCCGTGGCGGCGTCCGCCTTGAGCTGGCGGCACACCTCGTAGCCGTCCATGCCGGGCATCATAATGTCCAGCAGCACCAGGTCGGGCAATTCCGCAGCCGCCAATTCCAGGGCCTGTGGGCCGCTGGTGGCCACGGAAAGGTCGTAGTCGCCGCGCAGCAGCTCAGCCAGAATTTTGAGGTTGGCGGGCGTGTCGTCCACGATGAGGACGCGGGGCTTGTCGTTCACGGCACCTCCAGCGCCTGGCGTTCTTCCTCGAAATCGGCGAATTCATATGCGATTTGCCGGAACTCCTCCCGTATGTCCCAAAAGCAGTTCGCGATGATCGGGTCGAAAAAGGTGCCTTTGGATTCGGCCATGATCTTCAGGGTCTTCTCCTGCGAAAATGGCGGTTTGTAGCATCGCCGGCAGATGAGGGCGTCGTAGATGTCGGCCACCATCATCAATCGCCCCGATATCGGGATCCGCTCGCCGGCGAGTCCGTCCGGGTAGCCGGTGCCGTCCCATTTTTCGTGGTGCGTCAGTGCGATCTCGTGGGCCAGGCGCAGGAAGGAATTCTCCCCGAGCTTGCTCAACGCCCGGTCGAGCGCCTGCGCGCCGTAGGTGGTGTGTTTGCGCATCTCCGCCATCTCTTCGTCCGTGAGCTTGCCGGGTTTCAGCAAAATGGCGTCGGGCACGCCCACCTTGCCGATGTCGTGCAGGGGCGCGGACATGTATAGCAGTTCGATGGCCTCGTCGCCCAGCCAGTCGGCGTATCCGGGCTCGCGGCGCAGACGGCGCGCCAGCGCGCGCACGT
>CAYUOU010000070.1:0-22170 GCA_964446485.1 uncultured Desulfobacterales bacterium
TCGGCGGGGTATTTCTGATTAGCATACGTGGGTCCGTTCTCGTTAGCGCCCAAGTCGGAAGCAATTGATGGCAGCGGGACTGTTATCATATCGACCTCCAATCGGTATCTGGATAAACCTTTGAAGGGATATGACGACATGCTGATCGGTGAATATACGGTACTGAGCGTATCAGATGATGGATTGGGGATATCTGCTGAAGATCTCAGCAGGATTTTTGAGCCGTTCTATACCAAAAAGGTAATGGAAAGAAGTGGTACGGGCTTAGGTTTGGCCATTGTCTGGAATACGGTTCAGGATCATGAAGGATACATTGATATAATTAACCAAGAAAACGGCCAATATTTGAGTTGTATTTTCCGGTTACAAGGGAGGAAATTACCGCAGACAAGAAAGTAATCTCCTTGGAGAACTATCTGGGTAATGGCGAGAAAATTCTGGTTGTTGACGATGAGGAGAATCAAAGAGAAATCGCATGTCGATTGTTGGCCAAACTTGGGTATACAGTTGAAGCGGTTTCAAATGGAGAGGAAGCGATTGAATATGTTAAAAACCACCCAATTGATCTGATAATTTTAGACATGATTATGTCCAAAGGAATGAGCGGTCGTCAAACGTATGAGAAGATAATTAAAATCCACCCATATCAAAAGGCCATAATTGCCAGTGGTTTTTCGGAGACAGAGGATGTTAAAGCTGCCCAAAGATTGGGTGCCGGCAAATATATAAAGAAGCCGTATACGTTAGAGCGGATAGGCATGGCTGTTAAACATGAACTGGAAAGAAAAGTTCAGAAAGCGCTGTGATAAATGATTCAAGGAGAGCAATATTGCTTTTGCTGACTGCGATACTCCAAGAAACCGTTACCCAATGCAATGCTTGGGCGCTGGTTCCCATAGCATTTTTATCTGTTCGATGCGGTAATTTTTTGCACTTTGGACGGCCTTCGGGGTCAACTGAGCAGCCGGCCGCTATCCGCGCCTGGCGAGTTTTTTGACATAGTGCTCCAGCTTGAGACCGGTAATCATGCCGCGCAGCAGCGATATCGGCCCCGGGGAGTACAGTTGCCGCGTCAGGTCCGACAGCAGCCGGTACTTGGTGGGGGTGTAGGGGAACCAGTTGGCTTCCATCTTAGCGCTGTTCTTGTCGATGAGCACCGATTTGATGTTGGCAAAGCAGGTGTAGCCGAAAGCCCCCTTGTAGCGGCCGATGCCGCTTTGCCTGGCGCCGCCGAAGGGCAGGTGATGGTTGCCTTCGGTGAGCATGACGTTGTTGATGGATACGTTGCCGGTGACGATGGCGCGCGCCACCCGATCCGCCCGCACTAGATCGTTTGTCCACACGCTGGCAGACAGGCCGAAGTCCGTGTCGTTGGCCATGGCCACTACTTCGCCTTCGTCGCGAAAGGTGATGATGGGCAACACCGGCCCAAAGGTTTCCTCCATCTCAAGTCTCATGTCTGGGGTCACACCGGTGACGACCATGGGCGGAATGTCAGTGCTGCGCCGGTCCCAGTGCTTCCCTGTGAGAATTGTTGCCCCTTTTTCTTTGGCATCGGCGATCTGCTCGGCTATTACGGTCACCTGGGATCGGGTCGTCATGGGACCGATGTCCGCGCTCCCGTCGAGGTCGCACCCCAGCACGAGCCGCTGGGTGTCTTTCACGATCTGCGCCGTGAGATCCTCGGCGATGCTTTCCTGGACGTAGAGATTTTCCACGGAAGTGCACGACTGCCCGGTGTTGGTGAAGGCCCCCCAGACGGCGCCAGCGGCGGCTCGGTGGAGGTCGGCGTCTTCGAAGACGATCATGGGGTCCTTTCCGCCCATCTCCAGTTCCACCGGGATCAGTTGGGCGGCAGCCCGTTTCATGATGTGGCGGCCCACGCGCTGGCTGCCGATGAAAAAGATCTTGTCGGGGCGCTGATCGATGAGGGCGTCACCGATGCGGCCCCCTTCGCCGTAGACCACCTGGACCCAGCCGTCGTGGAAATCGGCATCGCTGAGCAGTGACTCCACCAGCCCCTTCAAGGGCGTGGGGCCGGCGGGCTTGTAGATCACGGCGTTGCCCACGACAAAGGCAGTCGTGATCGGCACGATGGCCTGGTAAAAGGGGTAATTCCACGGGGAGATGATTAGAGACACGCCCAAGGGCTCTATGTAGATGCGCGATTTCTTCCCCATGAGCGCCAATGGGGTCGGCACGCGGCGGTCGGCGAGTTCCTTGGCGGCCGTTTTTCTCAGGTAATCCAGGTGATCAAGAGTGCCGAAGATCTCCGCGGTGAGGGCGTCGGTTCGCGATTTTCCGGTGTCCTGCTGGACTCGGTCGAGAATCTCCTCCTGCCGGTCGAGAATGACCTGGCGCAAATGATCGATGAACTCCAGGCGCTTTTTGACCGGCCATTGGCGGAGGTCCTCCTGCGCCGCCCTTGCCTGCCTGAAAATCGCCACGATGCCTTTTTCTGTGGGGTTGTCGCAGGAGACCGCGGCAGGTGGCGTTTCGGGTGTCGGTGTGAGAGCGTCGGGGGCGGCGATGCGGGCATCCCATCCGATGGCGTCGAACACCGGTGTTCCTGTGGGATTCGGTCCCCGCAGATTCGAGTAGTAAAGACTCATTACCGCGCCCTTGATGCCGATCTCGAGAGTGCGCAGGCCCGCGCCCAGAAATCCAGGGAACCGGGCACTGCGCGTACAGAGGCCCAGGACGCCGCGGATCAGCCACTGCGGCGACCAGCGAAACACCGTGAGGACCATTGCCAGGCCGGCGAGGTCGCCGGGGTTCAGGTGAGCGGCCATCCGATCTACGGCCGTGATGCATCCGGTTTGGGAAAAGGCGGGGGACCGGTCCGTACCGGGAAGGATGACGTCGCCGGTTTTCTCCAGGCCGATGAGCTGTCGGGGCGTGAAATATCGCGATATCTTCATGACGCAGCGTTCCTTTGGATGCTTTGGGCGGCCATTTTGGCCAGAGCCATGATGGTGAGCGACGGATTGATCCCCGGCGCATTGGGGAAAATACTCGAATCGGCAGCGAAAATCCGACGGTATCCGTGAAGTTTGAACTCGGGATCCACCACGCTGGAAGCGGCATCGGTCCCAATGGCGCAGCCTCCCATGAGATGGAGCCCTATGCCGATGCCGCCGTGAACGATTTCCCTGGCGCCAGTGGACTTGAAGATTTCGTCGATGACTGTGATGCCCCGCTGGTATCGAGCCCGGTCCTCGGCGTTTTGAGGTTTGTCGATCACCGTCTGTCCGCGTCGGGTCACCCGGATGCGCCCCGGGGCGGTGTCCCGGGTGCAGACCTCGATGCAGGCAAAATAGGGCAGGCGCTCCATGAGCCGGTGGTGGCTCCTGCCCCAACCACCGACCAGCAGGGCGATGGCGGCAGGGCCGGCATAGACGTTTTCCAACTTGAAACCGTCTTTCCTGAAGCCCGGATCGTCGGATTTGAATGCCTGAAAAGCGCCGATGTGAGACTTGACCGGTTCGTCGTAGATGCCGAAATTCATGTACTGGGGGTGGCAGTTGAACTGCCTGCCGATGGCCGGCAGCCGTTTGCCGAAGCCTGAGTTCAACAGCAGGCGGGCGTTTCCAACCGCGCCGCCGGCCAATATCAGGGTGCCGCAGCGCGCCAGCACGGATTGACCGAAGGCGTCGGAGCCGTGCACCTGCCAGTCGCCGTCGGTGCCCGAGATACGGGTCACCTCGATGCCGGCGCGCAAACGGAGGCCCTGCTCGAAGGCCGTTTTCAGCACGGTTTCCGGCGTGCTTTGCTTGCTGCCGATGCGGCAGCCGTTGAGGCACTCGATGCAGCAGTTGCCGTCCCCGTAGCGGCAGTCTTTTTGTGCGCGCCGCAGCGGCGCGAGTCGATACCCCAGTTTTTCGAAACCCTCCTGGAAAATCTGCGCATTGCGGTTGCGCACTTCCGTGGGAATGGTCTGGATGGCGATGTCGGCTTCCGCACGATCGTACCAAGGCGCCATCTCCGATTCGGTGAAAAAGTCGATGCCGGATGCCGTGCGCCACGCACTGAAAGCCACCTCATCGAACCGGTCGACCAGGGCCTGATTGACCACCGACCCGCCGCCGACGACTTTCGGTCTCAAAAAAGCGATGTGCGCATCGCGGGAGAGTTCCAACCCGCTGTTCCAATAGAGTTGGGCGCTGCCGTCCAGATCGTTTCTCGGGTAGGTGTGGCGCTCGTAGGCGCATCCGGCCTCGATCAGCAGGCACCGGGCCCCGTCTCGGGTAAGCTCCTGGGCGATGAACGAACCGGAGATGCCGGCGCCCACGATGATGACGTCGTAAGGGGAATGTGGGGTCACTGTGATACTCCTTGGGCTATAGAAAGGCGAAACCGTCCCCGCGATAAGTGCTGGCCTGGCCGATGATGCGGTCCCCCCGAATCAAGTGCAAGGTGTTGAACCGTTCACAGAGTTCTCCGGCTTTGGCGTGCTGGAAGATCACCGGGTCGCCGATGGCCGGTGGTGTCATGCGAGGCGGCACGACCAGCGGCGTCTGTACTTCGCCGGCGGACTCCATGTCGATGTATCGCAATCCCGGCGGCATCAGCGGCACCGGCCGCTTATTGACGCCGATTTCGCCTGAGGCCACGTATCCGCCGCCCTGGCAGGTGATCATCCCCGGTGCCGGCTGCCGGGCCACCTGAAGGGCGAAAAAGGCCGCCGGCGTGAAGGCCACGTCGTGAAAATGATGAAAGAGGCCGGGGGCGAAGAATGCCGATCCGGCGGCGACTTCGGTCACTACCGGGTCACGGCTCGTGGAGACAAGGCTGCCGCTGCCACCGCCGTTGACGACGCGAACAGCGTGCCCGCCGGCTTTCAACCGCTCGACAATGGCGGATCGGCGGCGGGTCAACTCCGCCATGGACAGGCGCTTGACGGCCCTGAGCACGGCGTTCATGAGGGGACGCCGCGGCAGGCGATCGTTCACTGAAGCGATTTGCGCTTCATATCCCATTACCGCCGTGATGGACACGTGATCGCTGCCGGCGACGCAGTCTGCCAGTGCCGCTGCCTGGTCGGGTGTGCGTATGGGACTGCGGCGGACGCCCAGATGCGCCCGTCGGCCAACGGGGCGCCATGCCATGTCAATTTCCAGGCAGGCCTCAAGCGTGATGCCAGCCTGGCGGCCGGCTGCGGCCAGGGCGTCGATGTGCGCCGGGCAGTCCACCACGGATGCGACCACCGCGCCGGTCTTAGCCGCGCGGACCACCGCCGCCATATCCGCGGGGCGTACCGACGGGTAGGCGATGATGATGTCGGTGAAGCCGCTGTCAGCAAGGTAGGCAGCTTCGTCTGCAGTGAACGCGAGGATGCCCTGAAAGGCGGCCCCGCCTTTCGCGAACACCCGGCGCATCAGTTCCACGCATCGAATGGATTTTGAAGCGACGCGGATGGTTTTTCCGGCGCGCGCTTGCGTGCGCACCACATAGGCGACGTTGGCGTCGAAGTGGTCGAGGTCGACAAATGCCAGCGGCAGGCGGCAGGCACTGAGTGCATGCCGGTAACGGTCGTATGTCTTGTCCCCGTCTCTGTGCATTGGCGCTCCTTTTTGGCGCAAACGCTGATGGCGCTGTCAGCGTCACTGGGGGCGCGTCACTCGTGGGGCGTGGGCCACACCGGTTCATCGCGCTCACCAACGGTGTAGCAAAACCGTTCCCAGACGAATTCCCGGTGGCTGACCGGGCAGCGCAGGGTGAGTTTGTGGTCGGTGACGGCGACGACTTCCCAATCTCCGTGGCGGGGTCCGCTGTCGATATGAATTTTTTGGCCGTAAGATAGGGGATACGGTGAAAACCGGATGACGTGGTGAGTGGGCATGAGGCCTCCGTTGTAGCCACCGGATGCAAGAATCGCAGCGGCGATGCCGGATGCCACGATGGTGGCACCGCCAGCGCCCGGCTAATTGTTCAGCAGCCGCTTTTTCGATTCCGTTCGAATGGTCTCGAGCACTTTTGCGTAGGGGCTTTCGGCGGGGATGGCGTCTGCCAGCATATCCGCGTATTGCTCGATCTTTTCCATTGCATCGGCCTGGGTCTGTATGATCTCTTCGTACTCTTTCTGGAGACCGAAGATGTTGTCGATACGCCCGCCGATCTGCTTGAGCGTCTGCTGAATCTGACGCTCCGGGAGTTTTTCCTGATTCCGCAGCAGCTCGAGAACCTGCTGGTGTAGCACTTTGTAGATCCGTACATTGTTGTCGGCGTTCATAAACTGCCGGTAACTCAGAATCCGGTCTATTTTCTCTTTCAACTCTTCCAACGGAACCGGCTTCATGATGTAATCGAAGGCACCGATTTTCATGGCTTCAATGGCGGTTTCCACGGTGGCAAAGCCGGTGATCATAATGACCTCCGCTTCGGGCATGTGGTCTTTGGCGTATCTCAATACGTGCATGCCCGCTTCGGTGTCACCGGCATCGTCCGGCATGTTCTTGTCTGTCAAGATGATGTCATAGCGCCGGGACTGCATCAGGGCCATGGCTTCATCGGCATTGGCGGCGGTATCAACGCTGTATTGGTAGCGACCGAGAAAACTGGCCAGCATTTCGCGAATATTTTCTTCGTCGTCGGCGACAAGTATGCGAATGTCCATCCTGAGTTCCAATCTTGAAGTAGGGGTTGCTGTGGGCGGCGGTCGGCCGTCGCATTCAAATGAGCGGCGTTTAGGCGTTTGAGGCCAGGTCAGACTGCTCCAGCCGGTACCGTTTGATCTTCTCCACCAGTGTCGTTCGGTTCAGTTGAAGGAGTTTGGCCGCCTTGTTCTTCACCCAGTTGGTTTTTTCCAAAGAGTGCAGGATCAATGCCTTCTCGTATTCCGTCACCGCGCAGTTGAGAGATATGCCGTCGTCTGTCCAGGCGACCGCCGGCGGTTGTTCCGATGGCAATGGTACATTGCCGCGAATGGCCTCCGGCAGATCGTCCGCTTCGATGGTGCCATGCTGCCGGATCACCACCAAGCGCTCCACTAGATTCTTCAATTCGCGGATGTTGCCCGGCCACGTGTGGTGCATCAGGGCTGCCGTGACGTCGGGGGAAAACGCCTGGACGTCAACCTTGTTTCGCCGGTTGACTTCCTTTCTGAAGAATTCCGCCAACTCGGGAATGTCTTGCCGCCGGTCCCGCAGCGAGGGGAGGGTGAGGGGGATCACGAATAGGCGGTAGTACAAGTCTTCTCTGAATCGCCCTTCGGCCACCCGCTGCTCCAAGTCCCGGTGGGTGGCGGCGATGACGCGAATGTCCACTGTGATGGTTTTGTTGCCGCCGACGCGTTCAAATTGGTTCTCCTCCAGGACACGAAGTATCTTGACCTGGAGGTCCGGGCTCATGTCCCCGATTTCGTCAAGAAAGATGGTGCCGCCGGCGGCCTGCTCAAATTTTCCTGTTTTCGCATTGACCGCACCCGTGAAGGCGCCTTTCACATGGCCGAACAATTCGCTTTCCAGCAAGTTCTCCGGGATGGCGCCGCAATTGATGGCCACGAAGGGCTTGTTGCGGCGGGTGGAGTTGCCGTGGATGGCCTTGGCGATGAGTCCTTTACCGGTCCCGGTCTCTCCGTTGATCATGATGGTGCTGTCGGTGGGCGCAATTTTTTCAATGACGGCGTAGATGCGACGGATGGCTTCACAGCGACCGATGATACCCTCAAGCTTCAACCTGGAACTCATGCTGGAATCCGACCTGCCACTGTGGGAGGGTTTTTGAAGACGGATTAAAAAATCCAATGATTTATGATTATTATGCGAAAAATATAGATTGTCGGCCAGTCAATGTCAATACTGGAATGGTTTCGTTCGGCCACCGTTGACGGGGATGGTGGTGCACCGTCAAACCGCATAATTGACAAAGGAGCGGTTGGGACTCACTGTGGGCGATCAAGACGAATTTCTTGCGTATGGGTATTCTCAAATAGCACCTGCGGAGCACGACCGGGGCGCCCCAGCATCCGACGCCGACCGCGATGAGATCCGGCAGGTGCCCAGCGGAGGTGGATCATGATGCATGTTGCCGGCACCCTGTTGCTGACCGTTTCGCTCTTGGTGAGCGGATGCGCAGCGCCCACGATCAAACTCATTTCCGATGCCAGAGACCCGCTCCAGGAATTCACCCTGGACGGTGAAGGGAAAGAAAAAGTGTTGGTCCTTCCCATCCAGGGTGTGATCTCCGACAGACCCAAGGAGGGGCTGATTCGGGTATTGCCTGGAAAGGTTCAGGAAGTGGTATCCCATCTGCGCCTTGCCGAAAAAGACAAGGATATCCGTGCGGTTCTCCTGAAAGTCAACAGCCCTGGCGGAACTGCAACCGCCAGTGACATTCTTTATCGGGAAATCCGCGCCTTCAAAGAACGCACCGGCGTGGCGGTTGCCGCCGTCATGATGGATGTGGCCGCATCGGGGGGATACTATGCCGTTCTTCCTGCAGATGTCATCTACGCCCATCCCACCACCGTGACCGGTTCGGTGGGGGTCATATTCATGCGGCCAAAAATCACCGGGCTCATGGAAAAGATCGGCGTCGATGTGGTGGTCAACAAGTCCGGTGCGCACAAAGACATGGGATCCCCCTTTCGGCCCAGTACCGACGATGAAGAACAGATGCTTCAGGAGGTGACCGAGGACATGGCCCGCCGCTTTTATGAGGCCGTCAACACGCATCGGCAGCTTTCCCCAGAAGCCCTTGCAGACGTTCAGACCGCACGCATCTATGTCGCCGGCGCGGCCAAGGCGCGCGGCTTGATCGACGAGATCGGTTATCTGCCGGATGCACTAAATGCGGCAAAGAAAATGGCCGGGCTGCCCCCCACGGCCCGAGTCGTGATTTATCGCCGGAGCGGTTTCCCGGACGATAACATTTACAACCCATTGAGCACCGGTACCCAGGCAGATCCGCTCAAGGGGGTTGTTTCCATGGGCGTGAGCGAATGGCTGCCGGATATGACACCCGGTTTTTACTACCTGTGGCCGGGGAGCATTGCGGCAGAGTAGACGGCGACGGCCAAAAGCCGCTATTGAAAAGCGGCGGCGTCCATAGTATGTCCGGTTCACCTTGCCATGACCATTCGAGACGAACGATGAATACCATTACCATGATCATGACCCTGTTCACCCTGTGGCTGGTCATGGGTCTGGGCTTTCTTTCCAGATACGCCGAGATGCGGCGGCAGGGCCGGACTGCCAGGGAAGCCTGGAAAACCAACGAAGGGCTGCTGTTCATCGCCAGCATTGCCGTCCCCGCATTGGCACTCATCGTCAGATCTTTTGGCGGCTGACTTACCCCCAACAAATTCCACCGTTCATCCAAGCATCGAAATGATGGCCTTTGCCGTGTATTCCCCCACATCGGCCAAAGCGTCGGTGGGAAGAAATGCGGATGCGTTGTGGGAATAGAGGCAGGTCACCGCGGCCGGGAAGTCCTCGTCAGCGTGGTAGCAGATGTAGCGCAGGGCGATCTTGGGCAGGGGCTGGAGGGTAAAGACCAGATCCCCGGTCCCGGGTCGGTTGGCTTTGACCCCGTCCATCAGCGCGCACAGTTTATCTTGCCGCTGGTCCATCAGGAACACGAACGGCGCCAGTGACAGCTGCGCATGGCGGGTGAATGCGCCCGCGTAGGGGCCACTGCCAGGGAGTTCCTTGAAGGCCATGAATGGCTCCCGCTGCATGAGGGCGGCGTTGTTGTGGCGGGCGTACAGCGACACCAGCAGCGCTTCGACACTGGCGCCCCGGTCGTTTTCGGGGGTCACTGCTGTTGGCGTCAGGATCCACCGTTTGCCAAAGGCCCGCAGCGTGATGCCCGAATCCGTCTGCTTCCCGCCCAGCCGCTGGGCGAGATCCGGTGGGGGCGCATGAAACACATGGGCCATGTTCGACGCCGCCAGTTTTTGATAGTTGTCCGTCATGCTTCCCCTCCCGACGTTGGGCTGCCATTGGCGGCGGTGTTTGCGTATCCAGTTCTATGGCGTATTGATTGGGAAAACGCTTGCCTCTCGCCTGGAATTATTATTTCATACGCAATTATGAATGGTTACCTGACTATTTCCTGACAAGGCAGACAGCACTGTTCCCCCTTAACTGCAATCACCGGCGAAGTCCATACACGAAATTCCGTCCTCTAGGAGATGCCTGGCCATGCCCAGCAAACACATTCCCCTGCGATGCCCCTGGGCCGGTGACGATCCGCTCTACCACGCCTACCACGACCGGGAATGGGGGGTTCCGGTTCACGACGATCGGCGGTTGTTCGAGTTTCTGATCCTCGAGGGCGCCCAGGCCGGGCTGAGCTGGATCACCATTCTTAGAAAGCGGGAGGCGTATCGCCAGGCGTTCGACGGATTTGATCCGGAAGCGGTCGCCCGTTACGACGCAGGCAGGGTTGCCCAGCTGATGGCCGATGCCGGTATTGTCAGAAACCGTCTCAAGATTGCGGCGGCCATCGACAATGCACGGCGTTTTCTGGAAGTGCAGGCCGAATTCGGCAGTTTTGACGCTTATGTGTGGCGGTTCGTGGAGGGCCGCACCCGTCACAACCGCTGGCGCCGCATGGATGCGGTCCCCGCACAAACCCAGGAGAGCCTATCCATGAGCAAGGACCTGAAATCCCGCGGGTTTCGTTTCGTGGGTCCCACCATTTGCTATGCCTTCATGCAGGCTGTTGGCATGGTGAACGATCATCTGGTGGACTGTTTTCGGCACGCTGAGCTGCGATCGCTATGATCGCGGCCCGTCGACAAGGAGCCGTCGAACTGGCTTCGCCGCTCAAATGGACGACTGCGCGTGCCCGCTGACCTGTTCAGGGGGATTCGGGCTTCGACAATCCGTCCTGAAATAGCAAACCGGATAAGGGCTGTTCAGGAGCGCTTTCCGGCCTTCTCTGAAACATTGGGCAGGGCCGTGGCCGCATCGCCCACGGCGGTTTCTCAGAACCCGACAAATTTACCCAAAACGGCTCAAAGCCGATGTGTGTAAATTCGGCGTGCCGAGGGTGGGTGCCGTCAGAGATTTTTTGTCAGCCAGTCGTAGCCGATCCGTTCCTGCTCCAGCCGGATATGATCGCCCAGGCGGTTTGAGCGCAAATCTTGGTAAAGGGCGGTTTCGGAGGGGGTCAGTCGGGGCAGCGGGCGGGTTAGGGGAGACGGCTCCGTTTCCCATAGCTTCCGGTGCGCCAGCAGGGTGTCGCGATCCATGAGAAAGGACTGTGCCTGGGGAAAGTGGCTGCGCAGCTGATCGAGAATGGCAAAACCGTGGGTGTCGATGTCGCCCCAGTAGTACATCTGCCGGTCATGCAGCCATGCGGCGCCGGACATCATCTCGAAGCCGTAACCGGCGCCGAAGATCACCATGCTTTCCGCGGTGTTGGGGAACGCCAGAAAATTGATTTCGTTTTCGGTGACAAAGACCCGCCGCACCGGCAGATCGAGGCGGGCAAAGGTATCGCCGGTGAGGGAGATGTCCTGATCGGTGCCGGTTGGAAGTACGGCCAAACCGGGATCCAGCAGTCGAAAGCGAACTCTCGGCGGTTTGTCGCGGAACCCGTAGCGTCGGCAGAATCCGGCGGCGCCGGTGGCGCGGGCATCAATGGCAGATGGTGGCAGTACCCGGTCCAGGAGTGCCGCCAGTGTGCTTCGGTGGCTTTCGATGAACTTGCTGTGAACGCCGGGAATCGGCACCTGCCGCAGATAGACGTCGGGGCGGGGATGGCGGCGGATCCATGTGACGATACTCAGCAAGAGCGGCCAGTCATTGGCAACCGCAAGGGCGCTCAACGGCTTTTTCACCAGCCAGGGGAGCGCCTCGGGGTGACGCCCCCGGATGTCCGCTACGATGCCGGCAAACCTCGCGGCATCCCGGCGTTTTCCGATCACTTCCAGGGCATCTTCCAGGCTGTCGATCCAGACCTCCGTTGGCACGGTGTTCGTACCCAGGGTACGGTGGTTCACCGTGCGCCACACCAGGCGGTAGTGTTTTGCATCGGCTTCGAGCTGCGCGACCCACTCGCGTGCAGGGCCGAATTTCTCAGACAGTTCCGAGGACGAGGGGCCCTTGAGGGGGAGGCGACGGGGAAAATCCCCCGGCGCCCCGGCCAGGATGGCCAGCAACTCTCCCCGGTTCCACCACCGCTGAACCCGGGCGCGCAGATCGGCGGAAGTGGTCCAGGTCATGGCTGCTGCCTTTGTTTCTCGGTGCGGTATTCCTCAATGGTGAGATTCCGAAGGCTCGATGTCTGCCCGTCCTCGATGTGGACGAAACCGACGCTGGCAACGAACGGTTCGATGATGTGAATTTTCTGCAGGGGCGTGACGGTGAGCACCTGAAGGTTGAGTTGCTCGAAGAGGCGAAGCCCGTAGTGAGTCGACTCATCGGAGCCCCGGCCGAAGGCCTCGTCAATGACCACAAAGCGAAAGGAGCGCGAGCGCACCGCCCCCCATTCCAGCCCGAACTGGTAAGCGAGACTGGCGGCAAGGACGGTGTAGGCGAGCTTTTCCTTCTGTCCGCCCGATTTGCCCCCGGAGTCGGCGTAGTGTTCGTGCTCACTGTCATCCTCCCGCCAGCGTTCGCTGGCGGCAAAGGCGAACCAGTTGCGCACATCGGTGACCTTGGTCGTCCATCGCCGGTCGATTTCGGCATGGCCGTCTCGGCCGCGGAATCTGGCGATGATCCGCTTGACCTGGAGAAACTTGGCTTCGGAATACTGGGCATCGTCCGAGCCGGTGAGGGCGCCTTCGGTGCAGGCGCGCAGTTCGCTCTGGAAATCTCGGATGTCGGCGTCCGTGGCGGCCTGGGCTTCCAGGGCGATGTAGCGGCCCGGGTTGTAGTCGATCTGGGTGAGGGATTCGTTGATACGGGCGATGCGCTCGCGGATGGTCTCGCGTTCCCGGGCGAGCTGAGATTGGAAGTTGGCGACCTCCCGGATGGTGTTTTCGTTGAGTAGTTCCTTGAAGCGCTGCTCGAAACGCGGCAGATCGTCGGATTTGAGCCGGGTGAGCATGCCCCGGTACTCTCCTGCCGCGGCCACGGCCACGTCCACATCCTGGGTGTCCAGGGGATAGGCCGTGTTATAAGTGCGCATGGCATCGATGATCCGATCGCGCAGTCGGGCCAGGCGCTTGTCTTCGGCGTCTATTCTCGCTTGGAGCCAGTCGCGCATGTCCCGTTCCCGGTTGTCGCAGGATTCCACGCTCAGCACCTTTTCGCCCAAGGCTTCGGCGCGCAGTGCTTCCAGCCGCTCGCCGATTTTGTCGAGGTCCGGGCTTGCGGTCTCAAGAACGGCCCGGGTTTGGGCCATCAGCGTTCCGGCGACATCGATCTTCTCCTTGACCTTGGCTCGCTCATCCTTTCGGGCGTCCAGCTGCGCCTCCATCTCCGCCAGCAGGGCCGTTACCTCGGCGAGCTGTCCACCAAGCACTTTGAGCATGTCCGAGGCGGCCTCCAGCTGTTGCTTCTCCTCGGTGAGCCGGGCGATGGCCCTGGCCAGCGGCTGCCAGTCGACCTCCCGGAAATCGCGGTATTCGCCGAGCCGGGTGAGAATCTCTCGTCGTGATCGGAGTGTTGTCAGTTTTTCTTCGAGGGCGCTCAAGCGTGCGCCGATCTCCTTGACACGCACGGCGCGCCGGTGGGCCGCTGCCTCCAGGGCGGCGATTTTTTTGGCGTTGTTCCAGCCAAGAACATAGCGGCTGCGGTCGTCGATCCGGTGGCGATCGTCCTTTTCGTGGCGCTCACCGGGCACTTTGATCTGCCCGGTTCGGGTGATGGCCCGGGACTCCCGCCGGAACTGCTCCTGGCTGGTGCAGCAGACCACGTCGAAGCGCCGCGTCACGGTTTGCTCCAGCCACGCGTAATGGGGGGAGTCGGGGTTTAGCATGAGCCTGTGGACCAGTGAATCCGGGTGCCGCGGTGTGTTTGGGCCCCGGCGTTCGGGGCGCACCCGGAAATAGACCAGGCGCCCTTTCAGGTGGGTCCGGTCGACCCATTCGGCCACCCGGGCATAGTGGCGGTCGGGTATCAGTAGTGAAAGTCCAAAATTGCGAAGCAGTCGCTCGATGGCGCCTTCCCAATCCCCGGCGCTCTCGCGAACCTGGATGAGTTCCCCGGCAAACGGCAGTTCGGCCTCGGGCAGATCAAGGCCGTCGCAAAGGGACTTACGGATAACGATTTGCTTTTCGTCGATATTGCTTCGGCGGGCCTTGAGTCCGTCGATTTCGGCAACAATCTGCTCATGGGTCTCGCGTTCACGCGCCAGCGCCACCCCGGTTTCGGTGAGCGTGTTCTGAATGTGCGCTTCTCCCGCGGCCGCCGCTTCACGCATTGTCGCCCAGCGGCGGCCTTGGGTGGCGAACGCATCGGCGTCTTCGGCGGGCCGCTCATCCATGGACTGGGCCAGCTCGCCGTAGCGCCGGGCTTTACGGCGGCGGTGGTCCATGGCTTCTTCCTGCCGGCGCAGTTCCTCCGCGATGTGCGCGATGCGGTCGCCGCCGTTATCGGCGATGTCCTGACGCAGGGCGCGCTCCCTTTCCTGGAGTGCGGCGCGCTGCTCCTGCCGGCCCTGGATCCAGGCGTTGTGTCGGGAGAGTGAATCCGCCAACGATGCCAGCCGTTTTTCAAGCAACGCCTGCTTGAGCCCGGCGAACCATGGCCGCAGCGCCTCCCGGCAGTCGCGCAACCCGTCGATTTCCGTTAGCAGCGCTTCGTGACGGTCGCAGTCGGTGACCAGCGGTTCCAGCAACGCCACCTGGTGTTTGGCTTTAAGCACCGCTTCATGGGCGCGGCTGAGATCGTCGAAGTGCCCGATAAGGGCGGCGATGCGGGAGGTGACGTCAAATGGCTCCAGCATGTGGCTGCGCACGAAATCGGTGAGATTACCCACCGATTTGAGCGACACGGTCTGATTGAAGAGCTCCAGCGCCTGGGCGTTCTCGATGCCGAATCGCCGGCGGAACCACCTGCCGTAGTCCGGATAACTGTCAAAGAGCGTTACACCGGCGCCCCTCAGGCGCTTTCGCAGAGCAAGGATATCACTGCCGAACCCTGAAAAATCGACGGCCACGGAGAGATCCGCTTCGGCGGCGGCGAAAAACCGGGTCGGCTGCCCGTGGGGGTCTTTCATCCAGAACACCTGGGCCAGGGTGACGGTTTTTAGGTAGCCGGCGTTGTGGAAGACCCCGAGGATGACAGAATAGCTGTTTGGGTCCCGCAGGGCCACGGGTTTGGCGCTGCCCAGGGTATCCATCCGCTCGGACTTGTAGTAGCCCAGTGTGTAGGAACGTAGCGTTCGCTCCCGGGCTGCCGCCCCGGCGGCCTTGTTGTAGGTGATGCGCTGACTGGGTACCAGCAGAGTGGTCACCGCGTCCACCAGTGTCGATTTGCCGGAACCGATATCTCCGGTGAGCAGGGCGTTTCGGCCTGCCGGGTGAAGCGTCCAGACGCGGTCGTGGAAAGTTCCCCAGTTGTACACCTCCAGCCGCTGGAGGCGAAAGCCGGTCAACCGGTCGTCACTGGCGAAATCAAGTTCCTGGGTTTCAGTCATGGCTGCCGTCTCCACCGGACACCAGTGCCCTCTGGTACTGTGCCAGCCGCTCGTCGAAATCGGACAGCCATTGGGCGTCCACGTAGGCCTTGAGGATGCGGCGGACCTCATACTGCTTTTCCTGCCCCCGGAGCCGCCGGAGAAATCCGAGACCGACGATCTTGTTGAGGTGGGCGTCCACTTGATCCAGGGTCCGGGCCTCGTTGGTGCCTTCGGGTAGAAAGACCTGGATCAGTTCCACCACATCGTCTCTGGAGAGGATCAGCCGTGTGTCGCTGCCCCCGGCGTCGAATTCGGCCAATTTTTTGCGTAGCAGGGCCAACAACAGGCTCACCGGAAAGGAGAGCTGACGGCGTGCCACCAGGCGCGGTTGTCCGGCGGTGGGGGAATCTGACCCGTCGGGAACGGCGCGTAAAAACGCATAGCCTTCCGACTCATCCAGTATCAGCTCCAGGCCCAGCACGGATACGTAGTCCCGCACCCGGGGCTGCAGGTCCAGCAGCTCTTGCCACAGGTCGGGGCGTTCCTCCTGGTAGATGACGCCTTTCAGCAAGGGGATAATCACCGCCGAAAGGGCCTGATCGCCGCCGGCTTCGGGGGGCGGCACCCGTGTTGCGTCCATCATCTCATCCTCATCAATATGATCCGGGGCAGTCGGGCCCGGCGAACCGAATGCGTGTCGCTCTGCCAGCTTACCCACTCCCAGACGGTTTCGTCCACGGCCGTTTGCGGCCACGCGCCGGCCACCTGGAGATAGGCCACCAACTCCGCCAGGCCGTGGCTCAGGGGGGTTTCGGCAATCACTTCACCGAGGGTGACCTGCCCGCGGTGCTGCAATGCCTTGCGGATGTTGCTTTCAAGCGCCTGGCGGTCCACCACCACCTGCGCGTAGAGTGCGGTGATATCCACATCGGCGTCACCTGTCTCCAGCGCCACATCGGCGATAAGGGGTTTGAACGGTGGCCGGTAGAGCGGGCGCTCCATGGGTAGTTCGATGTCGGCGGCGGTGTCTGCCAGGGCGATGAAATCCCCGGGGGGCGGCGATTCGCGGATGGCAAGGGTTCTTGCTTCGATCGTGTGGAGAAGGTCCATGATGCGGCGGTTTTCCAGCCACGCCTTGTCGTCGAGAAACCGCCGCAGCTGTTGTGAGAGCCGGGCCACCGTGCGCTGGGTATGCTCGCCGGCTTCCAGCCAGTCGTAATGCACCCGGCGCAGCCGCGGTGCGGGCTGGAGCGCGGCTACCGGCGATAGGGCCATCACATCGTCCAGCAGCCCAGTGAGTTCCTCCTGCCGACTTTCCGACATGAGAAAGTCCCAAAAGGCGTGAAAGCTTTTACCCTGGTCGCTGGCGGTGATGGCGTCGCGATCGCCCATGATCTCCTCCAGCAACGCCCCCTTGGCGCCGTCCCACAAGGCGATGCGCTCGCGCACCCGGCGATCCAGTGTGCGAAAGTTGTGCTCGACCTCTCGAAAATCCGAGAGCAGCTCCCTTGCCAGCTGAAGGAACTGCTGGAAACGGTCTTTGAGGGCCGTGTCGTCCAGCAGGGGGATATCGCCGCTGCGGATGCGCGAGATTTCCGCGTCGATGTCGTTGCGCCGCCGCCGGAGCTCGGTGATTCGCGCTGCCGGGTCGGTCTGGCTGCCGTCTCTCATCTGTCGTAGCAATTCGACGAGCGTGAGCAGGCGTGATTCGGTGCCCACGAAGGCGCGCTCGGTGAGGCCGGCCAGCCAGGCGATGGCCTTTTCGGTGGCGGGGGTGAGATCGAAGTGGGGATCGTCCGAGTCGTGGGGATAGAACTTTCGCAGCCAGCCTTTGTCGTTGTCCGCCCAGTCGTTGAGATAGGCGTCGGGGGCGCGTGGAAAAGCATCGTCACCGTAGCGTTCCCTGAGCGCGTACAGCTCATCATCCAGGGCGGCGGCTAGGTCAGAGCGTGAGATGGTGCGAACGTTGGTGTCGATGAACACCCGTTGCAAAAACCCTGCAATCAGGGGCGCGTGGTCGGAGCGCAGCAACCGCCAGGCCGGGTGGCTGCGCCTCAGCAGATCGAGGGTGGCATAATCGAAGGCCATGACATTTGCTTTCGTCTCAGCCGGTGATGAACCGGGCCGCGTCGTTGACCAAATCGGCAACGAGGGTTTCCGGAACGTCCTGTCCCTGGGCCAGACTGACGCCTTTCATGATCAAATTGGCATCCTCGGCATCAAGCGCGCCGGCGGGGATCGCTTCACCGAAGATCCACACACCGGCCTCGGAGGCCGATACCGGTGCTTCATTCCCGGCTCGATCGGCGGCCACGGCCAGCAGGGCGGCAACGGTCAGATCCAGGGCACTGCCGGCCATTTGCCGGTCAAGAAGCACTTTGGCCGCTTCGAGTTTTTCTGAGGCCAGACGGCGCAGTCGCGACACGCCGTCCGCCGGTTCCGCCCCGGCCGCATCAAAGACGGCACGGGCCTGGGCCAGCGGTGAGCCGGCCCCCAGCCGCTGAAAACCCTTGAAGGCCAGTGGATCGATGAGCGCTATGGGAATGTCGGATGAGAGCCGTTCGGCCAAATCGTCGGCCGCGGCGTCCACCCGGTCCATTACCACGAACAGACCGCTAGCGGATACGAAAATGCGGTCGATGCGCGAGCCGAAGGCCTGCTGCAGCGCTTCGACGCTGCGGGTGACGGCCGCTGCTAAAGCGGGGTCCCCGCTGATGGCCTCAGCCGACCTTTGTTTGCCGGGTTCCGGGGGGGCTGCGTTTGTGTCTGATGCTGTTTCGGATTCAGGGCGCGGCGTGGTTTCCACCAGGTCATCGATGAGCGCCTCGATCATCTTTTTCGAGATGCCCACTACGTCTTCCGTGGCGTCTTCTTTGACCACGTTGTCAAAGAGGTCCTGCTTGGTCTGGACCAGCTCGAGCACGCGTTCTTCGTAAGCCCCGGCGGCCACCATGGTGATGATCTGCACGCTGCGCGATTGCCCAAGACGATGGATTCGGGAGTTGCGTTGTTCAAGTACCGCCGGGTTCCAGGGCACGTCCATGTTGATCAGGACCGATGCGCTCTGGAGGTTGAGTCCTACGCCGCCGGCGTCGGTGGAGATGAATACCTGCACCGCGTCGTCGTCTCGGAACCGATCCATCAGTGCACCACGCTGCGCTGTCGGCACGCCGCCGTGAAGCCGCACAAACCCAAGCCCCATGCGATCGAGGCGCTCGGCCACCATGCGGGTCATCTGCTCCCATTGCGAGAAGACCACGGCCTTAAGCCCTGACTGGAGGCAGAGTTCCTCCAGCAGCGTGGTCAGCTCATCCAGTTTGGGGGCGCCCTTGGTTTCCTTGTCCACCAATCCTGCCGCGTCGCAAGCCATGCGCGCTTGCTGCAGCGCCGCCATTAATCGGTTTTGCTCGCTGGGGGTCAAGGGTCGTCTTTTCGCGGTGGCTGCGAGTTTTCCGGCGGTGCCCATGGCGCTGTCGTGGAGTTCGGCCTGTTTTGGCGTCAAAGAGACGTCGAGCCGCTGATCGATGCGCTCGGGCAGCTGGTCGCTGACAAGGCGACGGTCTCGTCGGAGCATTACCGGCGCCAGGCGCCGGCGCAGCAGGGACAGGTTGCGGTAGCCAAGCACCTTGCCACGCTCGTTCGTGACGTGAAAATCGACCATGTACCGCCACAAAGGACCCAGCACTTTGGGATCGACCACCTGCATCAGGCTGTAGAGGTCTTCCAGCCGGTTTTCCAGCGGCGTTCCGGTCAGCACGAACGCGTACCGGCAGGGAATTTGTTTGACGGCCGCGGCGATCTTGGTGCGCCAGTTCTTGATTCGCTGGGCCTCGTCCATAATGACCAGGTCCGGTTGCAACGTGTCGATGATCACGGTGCGGTCGCGCAGCACCAGTTCGTAATTGATAATGAAAAAGGCGGCATCCCGGCGGTATTGGGCACCGCGCTCCGGTGGCGGCCCTTGCACGATCTGGCTGCCCAGGTCGGTGAATCGGGCGATCTCCCTGGCCCACTGATGCTTGAGGGAGGCCGGGCAGATGATCAGCGCCTTTTTCACCCCTTCATGCGCGCGGAGCCAGGCCGCCGCGGCAATGGCCTGAAGGGTTTTGCCCAATCCCATGTCATCGGCCAGCAGTGCCCGGCCGGTCCCGGCCAGAAACGCCACCCCCTCGACTTGATAGGGGTACAGTCGGGCCTTCACGTCGGGAAGCAGCCCACGGGTAGCAGTGATCCGGCGCTGAATTTTCACTGCCCTGATCTGATGGGTGGCATCGGCCGCCAGGCGGCGTGCAAATTCGAGGGCATCTTCGCCGATGGCTACGTCAGGCCGGTCGGCCACCTGATCCACAAAGCGGAAAAAATCATCGGGCACGCGTCCTGTGAAGCGACCGGAGGCGTCGAAGACACGGCTGAGTATCACCGACAGATCCTCGGCGACGGCCGGCGCGCGGCGGACGCTGAGCTGGGGGGCTTCTTCCACGTCCCATGCCAGATAGACGTAGGACGTCGGTGGGGGCAGCCGCCGAATCTTGGCGTGATCCCGGCGTTTGCTCAATTTGTGCAGCACCGCCTCGATGTGCTTGCAGGTGCCGAGTTGGTTGGTCGTAAAATCCGGGCAGCTGCAAATATTGACGCGGTTTTGAAGGCTGCGGATGGTGACGTGATAGTGCTGTGAAAAGTGGGTGAGCGCGCCGCTCGACACCGCCTGCCAGGTGCCGAACCACGGCTTGCCATCGATGTGTTTGACGTGAACCTCGGCACGGCCCCGTTTGACGCGGTCCCTGATGGCGGTATCGGCGGCGGTCAGAATCTGTCCCGCTTCTTCTTTCTGGTCCGTATATGCGTACAGCGTCGCCACCTGGTGGCGGCAAACCGACTGAAGGCTCTCGTCGCATCTGCAGTCCAGCTCGAGCTTTCCGTTGTCCTGGAGATCGACCGTCACCCGCAGGGGTTCATCGTCGAGATCGTCTTCCACATCAGCCCAGAGCCGGTCCTGATCCTGGTCGATTTCCATTACCCGGTGATCTTTGAAAAACCGCAGGCCTTCGGAGACGATCCTTTCCGGGGCAATGTTGCTGAGCGCTTCATGATCAAAATAGAATGGGTCTTCGTTGCTGGGGGAAATGATGCAGGGCATTGTCGTCGTTCCTGAAATTGGGGGAATTGGGATGGTGATACCGATAACGGGTTTTACAGGAGGCGGGCGGAGATGTCACGCTTTCAGTGATCACCGCGGTGGATTCCGGTCCGGCGATGTGATGAGATAAGATATGAAGTCCTCCGGCTTTCCCAAAGGGTAAACAAAATGGCAGTTAAATTTCTAATCCCTTGAACTCACCAGCGGTTATGTCTGGAAACACACGGTCTTTATTATAATAATATCAGAATGTTAAAATTTTATGCCATTTTGTTTATGCAACGATGGGGTTGAGTGATGCTGTTTTCAGGAGAGATCCCTCGCTCCGCTCGGGATGACAAATGAAGACTTTACGGCGCCATCCTGTATAATGGCTGTTGAATCCCTTTCGGAGGTTGTTACCGCATGTCGCATTTCAGCGATACCCTGCGCCGGGGCCTGAAGCGGGGGCTCAGCGGGTTTTTCTGGCTGCTGAAGATCCTCATCCCCATCAGCTTTGTTACCATGGTGCTGCAGGCCAGCGGCATCCTCGGCCGGCTGGATTTTATCCTTGCCCCGCTCATGGGCGGCATCCATCTGCCTCCTGAGGCCGCCCTGCCGCTGGTCATCGGCATCCTCACCGGGATTTATGGTGCCATTGCCGCCATGGCTGTGCTCCCGCTGAGCGACGGGCACATGATTCTCATCGCCGTTTTTATACTGATTTCACACGCACTCGTGCAGGAAGGCATCATTCAGGGGCGCTCCGGCATGCCGGGATTGAAGGCCACCGCCATTCGGCTTGTGGCATCGGTGGTGACGGTGTGGGCCGTGGCCCCGTTTGTCGATTTGACCATGGGCGATGCGGCGGCCGAGACGCCGGCCGTGGGCGCTGGTCTGACCTTTCTCGATGCCTGTCGTCAGTGGGCCCTGGACATGACATGGCTGAGCCTCAAGATTCTGGCCATCATCATTGCCCTCATGGTGGTGTTGGAGTTGATGAAAGCGTATCGCATCGACCAATATGCCCTGCGGCTGATCCGGCCCCTTCTACGGTTGCTGGGGTTGAGCGATGCGGTGGGGATGTTGTGGATGACCGCTGCCATCTTTGGTATCTCCTACGGCGGCGCCGTCATCGTGGAGGAGGCGCGCGCCGGTGACATCCCCAAGGGCGATCTCGACCGGCTCCACGTGTCCATCGGCATCAACCACGCCATGGTGGAAGACCCGGCGCTTTTTTTGTCGCTGGGGCTTCCGGCCTTCTGGCTGTGGGTGCCGCGATTGGTGGCCGCCGTGGTGGCCGTGCAACTGTTTGCCGTTTTTTCCCGGCTGCGGCTGGTGCGCTTTCCGCTGGCGTGAAACCCGCGCCGGTCCAACCGAATCCCGACGAGTAATTCTCGCCGGACGTTGACTGATGCTTGGGGTGTCCATTGCGTATTCAACCCCAACGTTGATGAAACGGTAAAAAGTAGCAAAAAAAACGATTTCGTAAAATGTTCGAGATCAAGGCTTGCGAATCCTGAGGAATGAGGCGT
>CAYUOU010000071.1:0-21040 GCA_964446485.1 uncultured Desulfobacterales bacterium
CTCGTAAGGGAACTAAAGCGTGCCTGGAAAGACTTGGATTTGACTGTGGAAGAAGACCTTGGCGAGCTTAATCGAATCTGCACCATTGAGCTTTCGGTGTCCGGCATGGATGCTATCCTGCGTCTGCCTGAGCCCTCGCCAGTGGCCAAAAATTTACTGGGCGCCTTAAAGGTGAATCTGCCGCCGACGCTGCCCAGACCACTTGAAAAATGACCTCGTGGGGATGCTCCCGTGTCGTGACGCATGCTTTGGCGCCGTTTACCGGGAATTGTCGACCCTGGTTGGATAGGCGCTATCGGCTCTCAACAACGCTGTCCAGTTCGGCCCACCGGTCGTAGGCGGCGGCGATCTCTTTTTCGAGATCGGCCAGGCGTGATGCCATGGTGCTGATGTCGCCGCCGCCGTTCTGGTAGAGAGCCGGGTCCGTGAGCGCCGCGGTGAGTTTGCCGTGTTCGGCCTCCAGGGCCTCGATGCGGGCTGGCAGCGCGTCCAGTTCCCGCTGCTGAAGATACCCGAGTTTTTTGGGCTTATTCTGCGGCGGCGTTTTTTTGTCTGACCGCGCCGCCGCCTGCGATGGACCGGGTTCGGTTTCCGGCGCCGGCCGCTGTAGCAGCCAGTCGTCGTAGCCGCCGGCGTATTCGATGACCCGGCCCCCGCCCTCGAAGACCAGCGTACTGGTGACCACATTGTTTAAAAATGCCCGGTCATGGCTGACGAGGAGCAGCGTGCCGTTGAATTGAAACAGGAGTTCTTCCAGCAGTTCCAATGTTTCTGCGTCCAGGTCGTTGGTGGGTTCGTCCAGCACCAGCACATTGGCGGGCATCGTAAAGAGCTTTGCCAGGAGCAGGCGGTTTTTCTCACCCCCGGAAAGCACATGAACCGGTGTGCGGCAGCGTTCAGGGGAGAACAGGAAATCCTGCAAATAACCGATGACATGTCGTCTTTCACCGTTGAAGATGATAAACGCATTGCCGCCGCTGATATTTTCCTCGACGGTTTTCACCGGGTCCAACTGCGCCCGGAGCTGGTCAAAATAGGCCACCTGGAGTCGGGTGCCGTGACGCACCGCTCCGGCATCGGGCGGCAGCGACTTGAGCAACACCTGAAGCAGTGAGGTTTTTCCACTGCCGTTGGGACCGATGATCCCCACCCGGTCGCCGCGCATAATGGCGGTGGAAAGGTCTTTGACAATGACGGTGTTCTCCCACGCAATGCTTACCCCGGTGGCCTCGATAACCAGTTTGCCGGTGCGCTCGGCCTCCTGAATCTGCAAGCGTGCGTCACCGGTTCGCCGACGACGCGAGCGGATCGACTCCCGCATTTTTTTCAGCGCTTTTACCCGCCCCTCGTTTCGAGTGCGACGGGCTTTGATCCCCTGGCGGATCCATGCCTCCTCTTCGGCCAAGGCCTTGTCTTCCCGACGCTGACGGGCCGTTTCCACCTCCAAATCGGCCTGCCGACGGATAGCGAAATCCTCGTATCCGCAGTCATAGACGGTAAGGTGACCCCGGTCGAGAGACATGACCGCAGTGGCGACGCGCCGGAGAAAAGCACGATCGTGGGTGACGCACATCAATGTGGGCACATGGCGCAGGATAAACGCTTCCATCCACTCGATGGTGACGATGTCCAAATGGTTGGTGGGTTCATCAAGAAGCAAAATATCGGGTGCCTGGGCCAATGCCCGGGCAAACAGAACCCGCCGCTTCATGCCGGCGGAAAGATCGGCGAAACGCTTGTTCCGATCGATACCGATCCGCGAGAGGGCGGCATCTATGCGTTGCATTATGTCCTCGGAGATATCATTGCCTGGCAACGGCGGCGTGTCATTGAATGCCTCGCCGTCGAGCGGCCGGCAACATCCATTTGCCACCACCTTAAACACCGTTCCGCCAATATTTGCAGGCACATCCTGTGGGAGGGTGGCAACGGAAATGCCTTTTTGTCGCCAGACATCGCCGCTGTCAGGCTGCAGGGAGCCGTCCAGGATCTTCATCAAGGTGGATTTGCCCACACCGTTTCTACCCACCAGGGCGATGCGCCGCCCCTTTTCGATCTGGAAAGAAACATTTTCCAGAAGCGGCGGTTCGCCAAAGCCCCAACACACATCTTTCAGACTGATCAGTGCCATATTTATCGAAGCGTTCTTGCGCTCTTGGAATCGTTTCGGTGCAGTAGTTCGGGGCCGCGCCTGAAGGCACGCGGATCTTATGAGAAACCCCTGACGTCGTCAATCGCCGGCATTTGCCATAATGGACGACTGCGGTATATCGGTGAATATAATACACAACCGTTGCCTGTGGCGACGACCCAAATCACCCGACAACCGATTCTCAAAATGAAATGCCATGGAGGAAACGATGACCGAGACCTTGAATCCCAGTGACGCCCCGGGAGGCGCCCAGCATCGCGTAACGGTTTGGGACCTTCCCACCCGGATTTTCCACTGGCTGCTGGTGGCCTTGGTCGCCACCGCTTATGCCACCGTCGAGGCCGGCGGCAACTGGATGATTTGGCACATGCGCTGCGGCTTTGCGATGCTGGCCCTGTTGGGGTTTCGCATCTTCTGGGGCGTGGTGGGCGGCCGCCAATCCAGATTCACAGCCTTCGTTCGAGGTCCCTCGGCAGTATGGCAGTATGCGCGGCAGCTCCGCGACAATGACGCGCCCCGCCATCTGGGCCACAACCCCATGGGCGGCTGGTCGGTGATGGCCATGCTTGTTGCACTGATTGTTCAGGCGGTTACCGGCCTGTTCGCCAACGATGACATCTTCATCGAAGGCCCCCTCTACTCCTGGGTGACGAAGGCCACCAGTGACCTTCTCACGCGGATCCATCGGGTCAACCAGGAAATCGTCATCGCCCTGGTGACCCTTCACGTGGGAGCCATCGTGTTTTACCTCGTGATCAAAAAAGAGAATCTCTTCTGGCCCATGATCACGGGCATAAAACACTGGCACGAGGCGGTGCCGCCGTCAGAAGGCAGACTTTGGCTGGCCGCGGTGATTGCAACCTTGTCATCGGGAGGTGTGTTTTTACTTGTTCGGTGAGCGTGAGGTGCGGAACGGATGGCATCGCAGTTTGACGGGGGCGAAAAACAGTTCGCCCCGACGGTTTGGTGTCCCGGAAGTGCCATCAGTGGTGCGATACGGGAGGGCCGGCACGCCGGAACATTGAAATGAAATACGCACTACCGAACCAGGGTCATTTTATTTTCGATAGGCCCCGTGGCAGGCCTTGCAGCTTTTAGCCGCTTCACCAAAGGCGGCCTTGGCGGAATTCAGGCCACCCGCTTTCGCCGCGGCAGACAGTTTCATGGCCGCACCTTCGAAATCCCTGCTAATGGCCAGGTAGCCGGCCTTGTCCGTTAAGGCGGGAGCTTTTAAACGGGTATCCCCCGCCGCGGAGCCCTCAGCCAGAGAATCTGACCAAGCGGACCCGGCAACGGCCGCCACGACGCTGGCATCCCGCTGAAAAACCACCTTGTCATAGTCTGCTTTGCCCTGGACCACCGCTCCCATGGACTTGAAATGGTACCCGATGACCTGCATCACCGCCTTGCGATAGGCAACGGCTTCTGAAGGGTTTGAAAAACCGGCGTAGGCGATGCCTGCGACGACGACGACCACAAGTCCTAAAACCCACAACCGATGAAACAGTTTCATGACGCCTCCTCTACAAATTGATGTGTCTGCCAGCATAATCCTGGGAATTGCCGTGACGTGAGTACCGAATCCTAACGGACCGATCCCGTGCCGACATCCGTCTACAATCACACTCTATCGTGGAATCGGCGCACAGGCAAGCGCCCTGGGCGGTGGTTGCGTGGGTTGCAACAACGGCGGCAATCCACTAAGGGATACCTGTTCTCCTCGGCCGCCACGGATTGGCCCGCGGCCCCTGTACCCACGCCGGGCACATCGCTGCGCTGGCAGCGAAGGTTTCCAAGACATCGAAAGAGAGGTCATGAGCGACACGCTGTTCATGCAGTTTTACAGTAAAAGAAAAAGTGCTGTTTACAATCTATTAAACGGCTTTTCAGACACTTACGAGTTGTGCCGGCAGCACGGTGAATGCTACTGGATGCCAGATGAACCCGACGACACCCGCTGGTATCAATATGATCGCTACGCATCACGGCGCCTGCCCATAGATCGCGGCACCATTTACGCCAGCGCGCTGGACGTCAACCACCTCTATCAGTGCTGGGTGTGGGCGAAAGAGCACCCGGAGATTGGATTCATCGTCGGCGGGCCTGTCGCATCGGAGCGGGACATCCAAAGTCCGGTCTGGGACCCCGCCTATGTGCGCGTGGATGACCCCGGCGCCATTCCGCCCAACCTGACCCTCACGGGCAAAAGCGTGGAGCAGTGGTTTGGCGTTCCTGATTTTTCGGGCCGCTGGCACCTGGATCTTCCGTCAGATATTCCGGCGGGCAGTCGCATTTACTTCTCCTACACCCTGGATGACGCGTGCTTCTGGAGTCGCTGCATCTATTGCAACATCAGCTGCCACGATGCGAGCGTTGTCCGACGCCGGCAAGACATGGCGTTCGAATTTGCCGACCTGCCCTTCGAGGGAACGAAGCTGGTGCGCTTGAACACCGGATCCGTCACGCCCCGTCAGCTTAGGGAGCTATTGCCGGTTCTGCCCCGCGGCAACGGCTTCGAATACCGCACTTTCATCCGGGCGGCGGCGCCGGAGAGCGCGGCGTTGAAGGCGGCGCTCGCGGCCTGCGAGGGCGGCGTTCCCGAAATCGTTTTGGGGCTCGGTGTCGAATTTCCCACCCGGCGCATGCTTGCCCACGTAGACAAAGGCTTTGGCCCGGAAGAAATTATCAAATGCCTGGAAGTCTGCCAGGAGGCCGGGATCGTGGCCAACGGCAACGTGATCGTCGGCTGGAAAAACCTGACGGCGGAAGACATCATCGAACTGGAATCCTTCGTGAAGCGGATACCGATGGGATCATTGAGGGCCCTCCAACTGCGGTGGCTGTTCGCCCACCCCTACACACCCATCCACGCGGATTATCATGGCAAGCCGGTGACATTCGGCCCGTTTTACGAGGGCTTCAGCGTTGAACTGGACGACCCGAAAATGAAGGCGCTGAATCGGCGGGCGGTGGATATTTTCGAACACTACGCACCCATCAAGAAGTACAAACTGGAGGGGTTGGCATCGGTCAGAGAACGGCTGTAACCCAGAGACGATATGCGGATGTTCGGGCTATGCCGCATGCAATGGAAACTCGACTTTAAGGGCAAGGATAGCCGACTTAAGTATTTTGAGAGCGAACGATGCCAAGTCAAAGTGCAGGCCTCTTTTTGCAGAGACGGCAAACCCCAGCGACACTGTTATCCTCCAATCTTTCTTGTCTGCTCATGGGCTGATTTGCGCGACGGCGGTTAGCCGCCCGCATCAGCGTTATGCTGGGATATCGAACTATCTTGACATCTCCAAGGCGCTGATGTACATTTTCTTGTACATGTACAGGAGATGTGCCATGGAAGCCATTACATATACAAACGCCCGGCAGAATCTCGCGAAAACGATGGAAAAGGTCTGCCAGGACCATTCACCGGTCATTATAACCCGGAAAATGAACGACTCTGTGGTCGTTATGTCTCTTGAGGACTATAAAGCCCTCGAAGAAACCGCTTATCTTTTGCGTTCTCCGAAAAATATGAGGCGCCTGATAGAATCCATATCCCAGCTTGAAAATGGAGAAGGGGCTGAAAGGAACCTGATCGAGTGAAGCTCATTTTCTCCGATCTTGCCTGGGACGATTACCTTTTTTGGCAAAACACCGACAAGAAAATGCTCCGTCGGATCAACACCTTAATCAAGGAAACGAAGCGTAGCCCATTTGAGGGGGTCGGGAAACCAGAGCCTCTTAAACATGCGCTTTCGGGCTACTGGTCTCGTCGGATCAATGACGAGCATCGTTTCGTTTATAAAGTTACTGGCGATTCGATTCATATCGCCCAGCTTCGATACCACTACTGATTTTCCCTACCCGTTATTGCCAAGCTTCATGTAGATCTCTATCTGCGAGATACTATATGCATCGGATATCGAACTTGCTGACATATATGAGTGCTTGGCTGGAACGGGATTATGCACCGGCACGAACCCTCAATGCTTGGTAGAGGCGTTTCGTCACCGCCCCCACCGCACCGTCGCCGATCGTTCGACCGTCCACCTTGACGATGGGGAGCACCTCGGTGACCGTCCCGGTCAGGAATGCTTCGTCAGCACCGTAGAGCGCCTCCTTTGCGAAAAACCGCTCCTCGACGGGAATCTTCAACTCTTTGCACAATTCGAGCACCGCCATGCGGGTAATCCCGGGAAGAATGTTCTGGGTCAGCGGGTGGGTGATGAGGGCGCCCTCTTTGACGACGGCCAGGTTGGAACTTGTTGCCTCGCGAACCACGCCGTCCGTGGCAACGAAGATGGCGTCGAACACGCCCGCCGCCACGGCCTGCTGCTTGGCTAGAACGCTGGGCAGCAGTTGCACGGTCTTCAGGTCGCAGCGCCCCCACCGGAAGTCTTCCACGGTAATAGCGTCGGCACCGTTTTGCCGAAGCGCCGGGGGCTTTTCTTCCACCGGGCGGATGGTCATGATGAACTGCACCGGCGCCGCGTCCGGAAATGGGTGGTTGCGCGGGGACACGCCGCGGGAAATCTGTATGTACAAGCCCGCCCGCGGAATCTTCGCCGTTTCGAAAAAGGCCGTGACGGCCCCGCGGATCTCACCCCGATCCATGGGTGGAAACGACAACCCCGCCATGGAGCGCATGAGTCGATCGAGGTGCTCTTCCAAACAGAACATCCGGCCGTTGTAGCTCGCAATGAATTCGTAGACGGCATCCCCGAACTGATACCCCCGGTCTTCGATGGGCACTACGGCCTTGCCGATTTCCATAATTTGTCCGTTAACGTAAGCCAGTTCCGGCATGTTGCCTCCGTATCTCGCGTTGGTTGGTGGTATGGCGGCGACCGGATGCTGCACTTCCGGTGCGCCACGGGTATTACGACCCCAGGACTTCCTCGAGCCCCTGGGAGATGGCCGCAACGGCCATGTCCATCTCCGTCTCGGAAATGATAAACGGCGGGGCCACCAGGAAGGCATCGCCGTCGGTGCCTGCCAGGCCGGTGGATTTATACACAATCACGCCGCGCTTGAACACGGCGTCGTAAAGCCGCTCAATCGTTTTCTCCTTCCGGGGAAATGGCTTCAGGGACGCCTTGTCGGCCACCAGTTCGACGCCCCATAGGAACCCGATGCCCCGGACATCGGCCACATGGGGATGTCCGCCAAGTGCGTCCCGAAGGCGGGCCCCAAGGACCGGTCCGAGTTCTGAGACCCGCTCCACGAGGCGTTCGCGCTCCAAAATCTTCATGGTGGCAAGACCCGCCGCCGCGGCCACCGGATGGTGGGAGAAGGTTCCACCGTGGACAAAGTTTCCGCTACCCTGGCGAATGGCCTCGAAGTGTTTGTTCTGCGCACCGACGGCCGAAAGGGCCATGGCCCCTCCGGAAATGCCCTTGCCCAGCGTGACGATGTCCGGGCTGACGCCGTAGTGCTGGCAGGCAAACCAGCGACCGGTGCGGCCCATGCCGCACAACACCTCGTCAAGGATCAGCAGCACGCTGTGGCGCCGGCAGATGTCGGCCACGATGGTGAAATACTCGGGCGGCGGCGGATACGCGGCCAGGGTGCCGCCGGAAACGGTCTCCACGAGAAAGGCCGACACGGTCTCGGCACCGAGGTTTTCGATGGCGTCTTCCAGCGCCAGCGCGCACCGCACGTGGCACTGGGGGTATGTCTGCCCGTAGGGGCATCGCAGGCAGTAGGGCGCCGGGATGTGGGTGACGTCGGTGAGCATGGGTGCGTACGGTGTGCGGAAGACCGTGCGCCCCATGGCAGACAGCGCGCCCATGGTCAGGCCGTGATAGGACTTCCATCGCGAAATCAACCTGAAGCGCTGCGCGCGGCCCGCTTCCAGGTGAATCTGCCGAGCCAGCTTGATGGCGGTCTCCACGGCTTCGGAACCACTGGAGACAAAGTAAAAACGTCCGATGCCCTCCGGCGCATGACCGGCCAGCACATTGGCGAGTCGCTCCACAGTGGGTGTCGTAAACATGGTCGGGTGCGCGTAATAGCAGGCCGCGATCTGTTCGGCGACCGCGTCGGCGATTTCCCGGCGGCCGTGTCCGACATTGACCACGATGGCGCCGCCGCTGGCGTCCAGATACCGCTTGCCGGAGGCGTCCTCGATATACACGCCCTCGGCCCGGACAGCCACCGGCAGGGGGCGATCCAGTCGGCGGGCAAACACATGTTTTGAACCGGCGTTCATCCTTCGATCTCCTTTACCACTTGTCGGTATCCCATCCCTTTTCGGTCCATTTCCAGCGCCACCAGCGCCAGCGGCTGATGTGCTCCACCCGGATGCCCAGTAGATTGCCCGAGTGAAAAGCAGACAAATCCATCTCCCGCCCGTCGACGGTCAACCGGGTCTGGTTTACAGCCTGCAGATAGAAGCGCAGCGGCGACACAGAACGCCGCTGCTCGTCCACAACGAACCAGCCCCCTTCCCGGTGCATGCGTGCGACAGCCGTGTTGGGCAGCCCCGATCCACTTGAGGTGAACCGCGTCTGCACCGCTACTAGTTCGCGGGTCTTGTCTACTTCAAATCGCCCTTCCACAGGTGTGCGTTCCACCGAGTGCCGGTAAAGGATCCGGACATCGCTGCCGAGCGTCACCGGAATGACCGCCATGTCGCTGGACGCAAAGCGCAATGCCCTGACGGTGAGCACGTCCATGGGCCATGCCATGATGGCGACGGCGGCTGTCAGAAGTACTGCGACAGTGAGGGTTGCGAAGTGATGCTGCATCACACTGTGAGTGCCGCCGTTTTTTGTTTGCGAGCGCGCTGCCACAGGAAAATCACCACCATCGTGGCGATAGCAAAAACGTTGACCAGGTGCTGGTTGATATGAACACCGCCGAGACTCAGATGCCCGGGGTTGACCAGCAAAAACGCCAGGCCCAGGAAAACGATGCGCTCCCAGATATATGTCCGTACGACCCAGTGCCCCTGAATGAACACGGACCAACAAAACATGCCCAGGATGCTGATGGGGATGATATACGCTAACTCCATCCAGTTCGTGTTGATCATCAACAATTTGGTATTGTAGATAAACATGAACGGCAGCGTGAACGCCGCGAGATCCAGACGGAAACTCTTCCACCCCGTCTTGATGGGATCTGAACCAGCGATACCGGCCGCCGCGTAGGCGCAAAGCCCCACCGGCGGCGTATCGTCGGCTACGATGCCGTAGTAAAAAACGAACAGGTGCACGGCGACGATGGGAAGCCCCAGGCTGAGATCTGCGCTGATGGTCAAAATGGCCGGCGCGGTCATGGAGGCCATGATGATGTAGGTGGCCGTAGTCGGTAGCCCCATTCCGAGAATGATGGACGCGAACACCGAGAAAATGAGCGTCAGCAAAAGGCTGCCGCCGGCCGCCTCGGTGATCAGCGTGGCCATTTTCAAGCCGAGCCCCGTGAGGGTCACCACACCGATAATGATGCCGCAGCAGGCGCAAGCCGCTGCAATGCCGGCCATGTTGCGGGCGCCGGCCTCCAGTGCGCCCAGAAGCTCGGTCTGTGTTCTTCGCCACATGTAGCCTTGCGGCCGCTGCTGAAACGCTTCGAAAGCATTCGGATCTTCGAGCAGCGGCACTTTTCCAGCCAGTACCCGGGGAAACTGGTAGTGATCACGGTAGATATTGTTTCCGGCGGCGACGAAGCAGGCGATTAGAATCGACCAAGCCGCTGCGGTCGTGGGCGTCCACATGATCACCAGCAGCAGCCAGACCAGTAACACCAGGGGAATCAGGTAGTGGAGGCCGGATAGCAGGGTCTTGATCATCGGCGGGCACTCCTCTTTGGTCAGCCCGCGGATGTTTTCTTTGACCGCTTCCAGGTGGACAATGCAGAAAATAGCGGTGTAGGACAGCACGGCCGGAATGAACGCGGCCTTGACGATGCTGATGTAGGGCACCCCGATGATTTCGGCCATGATGAAGGCCGCAGCTCCCATGATCGGCGGCATGAGCTGCCCGTTGGTGGAGGCGGCCACTTCAACGGCCCCGGCTACATGGGGTTTAAATCCCACCTTTTTCATCAGCGGAATGGTCATGGCGCCGGTGGTCACGGTGTTGGCGATGGAAGAGCCGGATATGGATCCCATGGCGCAGGAGGCCACCACGGCAGCCTTGGCCGGTCCGCCTCGAAATCGCCCCATGAGCGCAAAGGACAGATTGATCAGGTACTCGCCGGCGCCGATTTTTTCCAGGAAGGAACCGAAAAGCACGAACAGGAAAACGAAGGTGGCTGACACCCTCAGCGGGACGCCCCACAATCCCTGACCGGTCATGAAAATATGGTCGATGATTCGCTTGACGCGAAAGCCCCGGTGGGCGAGATCGCCGGGCAGATAGGGGCCGAAAAAGGCGTACAGGAGAAAAATGATCGTAATGATCGGAAGTATTGGGGACACGCTTCGTCGTGTTGCCTCCAGTATCAGCACGATGAGAACGGCGCCGATGATGATGTCATACAGCGGCGCATTGCCCACCGAATGCACTACATGGTCATAATTTGCGAACAGGTAGAAGGCGGTGGCGCCGCCGAAGACCGCGAACATCATATCGAAAATCGACACCCGGTCTTTCGATGATTTTTTGGAGAAGGGAAAGCACAGAAAGCACAACACCATGGCAAAGGTCAGGTGAATAGAGAGCTGCTTGGCGCCGGGCAGCTCTCCGAAAAAACCCGTGTAGAGCTGAAACAGCGACATGGAAATCGCTATCAGAGCGATCAGTGTGCCTGTCTTACCGGTGATGTTGCGGGACCCGGTCTCCGAGGCTCTGGCCAATTCCTTGCTGGCTTCCGTGTCCTGAATCGCTTCTTTCGACAAATTCCCACCTCCACACAAAGCTTCGACCGGGGCGCCGGCAGTCACCTGCCGGCGCCCTGACCCAGTGTTTTGTTTCCTCCTTGGCGCCTATTACTTCAAAACGCCATTTTCTTTGAAGTATTTTTTAGCCCCGGGGTGCAGCGGAATACCCATACCCACAAGCCCGTCCTTCATGGCGATATCCTTGAATTTAGCATGCGCCTTCTTGAGCTGATCCAGATCGGAATACATGGCATTCAAGATCTTGTAGACGATATCATTCTCCAGATCCGCCCGTGCCGCTAGCATGGCCATTACCGAAACCGTTGGGATGTCCTTGTCGTTACCCGTGTAAGTGCCGCCGGGAACCATCTGCTTGGCATAGAACGGGTATTTCTTGATGAGTTTGTCGGCGTTTTTGCCCGCGATGGGTACCACATCGGTGGGGACGATCAGGGATGTGTCCATGATGACGGCAGCGCCCACGGCCACGGTAAAAAAGGCCGCGTCCAGTCGACCATCCTTTATATAGTCAGCGGACTGGGCGGCGGTGAGCTGCTCGGCCCGGGCTAAGTCATTGACCGTAAGGCCCCATGCTTCCAGAATCTGCTTGGCGTTTTCGGCGGTGCCCGATCCCACGGGACCGATGGCTACTTTCTTCCCCTTCAGGTCGGCCGGCGACATGATCTTGGAATCCTTGCGTGCGATCAGTTGCACATGCTCGGGGAACAGGGTGCACACGCCCAGCAGGTTTTTAACCGGCCCATCGAACATGTCGGACTTGCCGGCGTAGGCATAAGAGGCGATATCGTTCTGGAGAATGGCAAAGTCGGTGTCACCGGCGCCGATGAGTTTAGCGTTGGCAACAGATGCACCGGAGGACTCGGCAGTGACTTTGATGCCGTCTTCCTTCAAATGCTTCCAGGCAATCCGGGAGATGGCTCCGGCCATTGGGAAGTACGCTCCGGTTACCCACCCGGCCGCGATGGAAACGAACCGCCGCGCGGCGCCTGCCTGCGGAACGGCCAAGGTAACGCACAGAACCATAACAAGAATCAGCGGCAACCAGATTTTTTTTGTGCTTTTCATCGATTGACCTCCTTTTGACGGTTAAGCGTTGCATGTTAAAAAAACAGCTTCTACGGTTTTTTCATGATCTATGTTGCTATCACCCCCTTGACGTCATGAATGGTATCCCAGAGCTTTTGAAATCCGCGCGGCCACGGAAATCACGGCAGGAATCAGCGTCGTATCCGTGGCTGACTGACTGTAGCGCTCTGTGCTGACGGCTACGTTGAGTGCTGCCACCACCTGGCCATCGAAATTGCGTACCGGCGCGGCCACGCTGAGCAGTTCAGGGGCCATTTCGCCGCGGTTCACTGCGTAACCTTGGATTTTCACATCTTCGAGAATCGTAATCAGCCTTGCCGTGTCGGTAACGGTATGCCGGGTAAACGGCGTCCGGACGGATCGTTCCAGGAGGAGATGCGCCGTGGCTCTGGGCAGCGCGGCCAGGAGCACCCGGCCCATGGAAGTGCAAAACGCCGGAAGTTTGCTTCCGATTTCGAGATTGATGTCCAGAATCTTTTTGGTTTTGACCCGGTCAATGTACAGGATGTCCGTTCCGTCCAGTACCGCCAAATTGAAAGTTTCACCATATTCCCCCCGGGCCTGGATCAGGTGCTGGTGAGCCGAAGACCACAGTTCAGAAGTGTTGAAGAAGGTGTGTGTGAACCTGACGAGCCGGGGCGCAATCCGATACTGCTTCATGTCCGGGACACGCTCGACCCATTCCAGGAACGCCAACGTTTGCAGGAATCGGTGGGCCGTCGGCAGCCTCATGCCGACCGTCGTGGCGATCTGGCTGAGGGTGAGCGGCTTTCCGGCATCAGCCAGGGCTTCCATGACCTTTGCGGCCTTCACGACCGATTGAATGGTGTTGTCCGGGGTATCTCTGGCATTTCGCATGGTGAAATACGCTTTCGCATGGCAGAATCCCAGCTAAGCACACGCAGGGTGTCTTTTCAAGCGAAAATGCCCGACCCGAACGCTACGGACCGGCAGGTCGCGCGAGTTTCAGATCCTCCCGGAGTCCATCGCGCCGTGCCGTTGGCGGCCGGAGATGCGTGGGGGTCAGTTCCGGTCGAGCTGGAGAATCCGGCGGGCGTCATCCGGTGAGGCGATATCCCGGCCCAGTTCCATGGACAGCCGCACCACGCGTCCCACCAGCGCCTCGTTGGATGCCAGCTCTCCTTTCCGGAAGAAAATGTTGTCTTCCAGGCCCACGCGGCAGTGTCCGCCCATGGTCATCGATAGTACGCTTATGGGCAACTGATGGGGGCCGATGCCGGCCGCGGTCCAGGTGGCGTCAGCAGGGATTGTGTTCTTCAGGTGAACGAGGTTTTCCACCGTGGCGGGGATGGCTCCCCGGAGCCCCATGACAAAGTCGAAATGCAGCGGCCTCTCGGCGAGGCCGGCGACGGCCAGGTTCACTGCGTTTTGAATCATGCTGACATCGAAGATCTCCATCTCTGGTTTGATTCCCATCGCTTTCATGTCCGAGGCCAGCTGGGTGATGAGCTTCGGGCTGTTTGCGTAAACGCTGTCAGGGAAGTTCACCGACCCGGTGGTGAGGCTGGCCATCTCCGGTCGCAGTTGTAGCCGTTCGCTGCGCTGCTCGTAGGACGTGCCAGCGCGGCCACCGGTGGAAATCTGGACGATGAGCCGGGTTTCGGAGCGAAGTCCTTCAAAAGCCTCCCTGAAGAGCCCGTAGTCGGTCGATGGCGATTCATCTTCGGGGTTTCTTGCGTGCACGTGAATGATCGCGGCACCTGCGGCCTCGCAGCGGATACCGCAGGCGACGATTTCCTCCGGCGTGATGGGAACGTGCGGATTGTCTTTTCTTCTGGGCAGCGACCCCGTCGGTGCAACGGTAATGATAAGCTTTTCCATGAATTTATGACTTCCTTTTCGGTGTCTGCCGAAAGCTTCCGGCCCCTCCCTTTTAGCAGAAACAGGCGGCATTTTGAACGGGGCCATCGCGTCGTCCCACATCCGGGCCTCGCGGCGCACACCCGTCGGCGCTATTTCCGAAGGGTTTTCAGTCCGGCCGCGGCATCGACGAAAGCGCTGCTTCCCGAGCAATTAATGCCACAAGGACGCCTACTTGCCGCGGAACCTTGCCTCCCGGCGTTCGGTGAAAGCGGCGATCCCTTCCTGGACATCCTGGCTTTCCATCAAGGGCAGCAGATCGGGCAGGAGCCGGTCAATGGCCGCGCGCTCACCCTCGCGGCGCGCCAATCGTGCGGACTTGAGGCTGGCCTGCACCCCCAGGGGCGCCTGGGTGGCGATGGTGCGGGCGATGGCCAGGGCACGATCGAGTTGCCCGCCGGGGGGGGCCAATTCCTGGACCAGGCCGATGCGATGGGCTTCTTCGGCGCTGAATTCATCCGCGGTCAGCAGATACCGCATGGCATTGCCCCATCCCACCTCCTGAAAAAGCCGAATTGTTGCACCGCCCACGGCATAAATGCCGCGTTTGACTTCTATTTGCCCGAATCTTGTGTTCGTGGCGGCCACCCGAATGTCGGCGGCGAGGAGCAGTTCGATGCCGATGGTAAAACAAATGCCCTGCACAGCAATGACCATGGGCTTTGACAAGATGCGCCCGCTGTAGATTCCCAACGGGTCGATGGCGCTGGGCGGCAGCGAAGGAAAGCGGCCCTTGGCCAGCGTGGCGGCCCATTGGGGCAAATCGATGCCGGCGGTGAAATGGTCGCCATGGGCATACAGCACGCCGCACCACAGGTCGGCGTCGTCCTCCAGGCAAGCGTAGGCAATGGCAAGCTCCCGGTACATATCCACATCGAAGGCATTTCGCTTAGGCACACGGTTGATGCCCATGCTCAGCACATGCCCGTCGATATCCTGAATGATGCGGGGTTCAGTCATTTGTGTTCACCTGTTCATTCTTTCGGTGCTTGAGCCGGTGTGTTTCTTCCAAAACGTGGAGGCGGTACCGATCTTCCGGAGATGCCGACACCCTTTTCAACTCAATCAGCTTCTCCAGACTGAGAATCCAGACGCCGACACCCTTGAAATCGATCAACACACTGTCACTGATGAGATCATCGAATCCTTGATCCAACTCCACATGCGTCAATACGTCTAATGGCCCAAGCGTCGTGGATAGCAATAAATGATCGCGTCCTTTAAGATGTTCAATTGTCGGTTTCAGTATTTTTTCATCCGGTCGGCGGAAATGGGCGTCCACCGTCTGCAGATAGCCGTAGAGTTTTTCAATATTAACATTTGACTGGCGATGCACGATATCCAGATCAAAGGTGGTCACCGGAGCCCCGTGGGCAACCGCAGCAACACCACCAACAATAATGAAGTCGATCTCGGCTTGGCTGAGGCCTTCAATCAGGCCGGTTAGATCCAGCGTTGGCTTCTTCTTGTTTTTGGACGGCATGGCGTAACTCCCGAATGGCCTGAGAGGCTTTGTCGTTGGCTTGAATTCGCTCTTCCGGCGTCATGGATAGAAACATCCTGATTACACTCGAATCGATGTGTTTTTGATGAGGATCGTCCATATGTTCACCACTTCCAGAAAGACGCTTCTGTAACATCCTTATCATTAAAAATGATTTTCAGCATCGCCGAGCAAACACCAAAGTGTTATCTTGTGTTCAGTCATTACGCGTCATTCGGCCTTCTGCCCCACCCCCGTATCCGAGCATGCACCAAGCGTAGAAAACCACGAACGGGACATTGAGCAGACCCGCCAGGAGAAAGCCATCACCGAACCCAACCCGCTCAATGAGTGGACCGATCCCCAGGGAACCGGCCATGAGTCCGAAGTAAATGCAGCTGTTATATCCGCCCATGGCCAGACCCCGGATGGCGGGTGTCGCGGTTTCGGCGATGAGGGCGCCGATGGAGGTGAATGCCACCGCCAGACTCACCCCCAGTGCCAATGCCGCTAGGATAAAGTGGCTGAATGCCCTGGCGGGAGCGAACCCGGCGATGGCCAGGGTCACCAGCACGATGCCGGCCAAGGCTTGCAAATGGCGGCGTCCGAAGTAATCGCTGAAGGCTCCGAAGGGAATGCGCGACAACGCGTTGGTCACGGATTGAACAAGAAATACGATACCGATCTCACTTACCGATAGCCCCCGATAATGGGCCAGCAGCGGCAGGAAGGTAAAAAAGACGCCGGCCAGGATATTGGCCCCCAAAGCCGCCGCCCAGCAGCCCATGAGGGGGCGGTTGGCAAATGCCGTGAGCCAGTTTTCACGACGGCCTGGCCGTTGCACCGTCGGCCCCGATGGCTGTCCGCCGCTGGGGAGAAACCATTGCAACGCCCAGATATTGACCGCCATCAGCACCGCACCGGCAATGAAAACCGGGGGAAACCCCACATGCGCACCCAACGCACCACCGGCCGCCGGCCCGAGTCCCAGACCGCCAAAGAGCGCGGTGGTGTACCATCCGTAAGCACGGCCCAAATGGGTTGGCGGGGATATCTCCGCCACCCAGGTCATCATGGTGGGGCCAAAGGCGGCGATGCCGACGCCGAGGAGCAAGTAGATGCCCGCAATCTGCAGATATGAACGCCCAACATACAACAGCAGCATGCCCACCAACAGGATCAGTGCGCCGCCGATGGCCAATTTTTTCCTGCCGAACAAATCGGACAGCATCCCTGACGGCAGGGCCAGCAGACCGGCCATGAGATAGAAGACCGCATTGATGATCCCGATCTGAGAGGTGCTGACGCCAAACCCCTGAGCATGGAGCGGCACAATCGGAAGACGCATTGACACAGCAAAGTAGCAGACAAATGTGACCAGGCAGCAAATGGTCAGCAGCGCGGCAAATGAGCGCTCCTCGGCGTGAGTAATGGATGGCGGGGGCATGGGTCGTCTTTCGAAAAAGGGTGATCCGGTCGTCAGCATAGGCATGGTAACGGATTCGATTCGTGCCGGCAATAGCCCGGCGCCCTTTTGCATTTTGGGGACGAGCGGGGTAAACGGGGGAGAAACGCAGGGTCTTAAATGGAAATGCCCCATGACTGTGAATGCCCCTTTTTCTCAACTGGCCATACGGATACAGGGCGAGGTCCACACCGACCGCCTTAGACGCCAGATGCTGTCCACAGACGCCAGCATATTCAGCAAAGTGCCGGCAGCCGTGGTCTATCCGCGCGCCACGGCGGACGTTCAGGCCATGGTGCGGTTTGCGGCCGGTCACGGCTTGAGCATCCATCCCCGGGGCGCGGGCAGCGGCCTTTGCGGCGCCGCTGTGGGCGACGGCATCGTCATCGATTTCTCCAAATACATGAACCGCCTGCATCTTCTGAACACTGACGACGGGTGGTTCGAATGCCAGCCGGGATATCGATTCGGGGAGCTGGAAGCCGCCCTCGAGGGCAAGGGGCTATTTTTCCCGCCTGATCCTTCCAGCGGCGAGTATGCCACCTTTGGCGGCATGTGCGCCACCAACGCCAGCGGCGCCCACTCGGTGAAGTACGGCAACGTAGCCGACTATCTGGTGGATGCCGAAGTGGTCATGGGCGACGGCGCGGTTTACACCCTAAGCAGCCTGTACGAACGCCCGCTGGCCAGCCTGCCGACAAATTTGCAGCGGCTTGCCGAACTCTTCACAAGGCATACCGCCGCCATCGAAGCGGCCTACCCCCCAATCGCCTGTAATGTGGCCGGCTACAATTTGCGGGGGCTGGTGACCGATGGTCGACTTCAACTGCACCGGCTTTTTGCAGGCGCCGAAGGCACGTTGGGCGTGGTAACCCGTCTTCGGTTCCGCCTGCTGCCAAAGCCCGCTGCCGACAGCCTGGTCGTGGCCTATTGCGACACCATCGCCGATGCGGCCAGGTCCGTTCAGATGGCCGTGGCATTAAAGCCTTCGGGCATCGAGATCATGGACAAATCCCTGCTGGCCATGGCCCGGGCCGGCAATGCCGCTTTGCGGGAACAAATCCCCAACGGTGTGGACAACGTCCTGCTCATCGAATTCGACGGCCCCTCGGCACAGGATTGCACCGCACCGGCTGTCGAAATCCAGCGGCAACTCCAGGCCGCCGGTCTCACCCGGCAGGCCCATTTAGCCGTCACGGCCGAAGAAAAAGCGTCTTTCTGGGCCGTGCGAAAAGCGGCCGTCCCCATTCTCTACAAGCTCAAAGGGCGGCGAAAGATCCTCGCCCTGGTGGAAGACGCCGCCATCCCGGTGGATCGGCTGGTGCCCTATTTTGAAGGAATTTACAGCATTTTCAATCAACTTGGCGTGGACTTCGTGCTTTACGGCCACATTGCCAAGGGGCTCATGCACACCCGGCCCCTGCTGGACCTCAAGGACCCGGCCGACGTGGCCAAACTTCGCCCCATCGCCGACGCCGTTTTCAATCTGGTGGATGGATTGGGTGGGACCGTTTCGGGCGAACACGGCGACGGCCGCCTCAGAAGTGCCTACCTCAGCCGCAAATACCCGACAATATACCCGCTTTTCCTGGAGACGAAACGGCTGATGGACCCCCTCGGGCTGTTCAACCCAGAGATCAAGGTCGCCGTGGACCCCGATCAGATGGCGCAACACCTGCGTTTCGGTGGCGACTACCGCAGCCGGGATCTGCCGGACAAGACCCTCAACTGGGAGGAGGGGTTCGTTCTCGAAGCAGAAAAATGCCACGGCTGCAGCAAGTGCACCACGGTGACCACGGCCACCCGCATGTGCCCGGTGTACAAGTTCACCCGGGACGAAGCCGCATCGCCCAAGGCCAAGGCCAACGTCCTGCGGGCGCTGCTGAGCGGTGCGTTGGCCGTAGAAGCGCTCTTTGCTGCAGACCTGAAATATGTCATGGACCGCTGCGTCAACTGCGGCAGCTGCGCCAAGGAGTGCCCCTCCAACGTCAACATCCCTAAATTGGCTATCGAGGCCAAGGCCCAGTTCGTGAGACGCTTCGGCAGCAGCCGGACGGACATCCTCACGGCCAACGTGGAGACTGCGGCGCGGCTGTTGCGGCCGGTATCCTCACTCCTGGCGCCCGTGGTCAAGCCCCTTTTCATGAGAAAACTGGCCGGGCTGATGACCGGCCTGGCCCCCCAGCGCGAGGTGGTCCGATTCAATCCGCGCAGTCTTTTCCAAAGAATGCCGGCGGAGGTATCCGGTGGCCGGCCCACGGTGCTCTACTATGCCGGCTGCCATGCCGGCTATATCCGCCCCGAGATCGGCCATGCGGCAATGGGGGTTTTGCGTCACATGGGGATGACCGTCCTGCTTCCGCCTCAGCACTGCTGCGGGCTGCCCCAACTCTCCAAGGGCATGATTCCCGACGCACGGCAGAAGGTCGCCGACAATGTGGCCTCCTGGAAGACGCTGCTTCACCGGGTCGATTTCATTGCCGTCACCTGCTCATCCTGCGGCTACGCCCTGATGAATGACTGGGGATACCTCAAAACGGGGCCGGATATCGACGCCGTGGCGGAAAAGACCATCCACCTCTCCGATCTCATCAACCGTTACCGCCGGCGGCTAAACGCAGCGTGCCCGGTTACGGCGGTGGCCTACCACCAACCCTGCCACCTGAAAATTCAGCCTGCCGCCGGCAGTTCCTCGACCCTGCTCTCGACGATCCCCGGCGTCACGGTCACCGACCTCAAGAGCCACTGCTGCGGCATGGCCGGCAGCTGGGGGCTCGCGGCTAAAAACTACCCGCTGAGCACCGCCATCGGTGCCCCCATGATTTCGCGCCTCGAAGCATCCAACGCCGGGCTTGCCGTCACCGACTGCCCCACCTGCGAAATGCAGATGGCGCACATGGGCTCGCTGCCGGTGAAACATCCGGTGGAAATTGTGTGGGAGGGACTGAAGGCCGAGATAAACAGCTATGAATCCGGCTGTTAAAGAAAACATTTGCAACCAAATTTATCTTTTCTTTAGCAGGATTTTTATCTATTTTTTAAAAATTAGGAAGGCTTTCTTCCCGAGCAGGAAACCATCGTTGAAGCGTTTTCTTTAGATCAAGAAAAGCACCGTCAGTACAGCGCTGGATGCTGACATTTTCAGATAGTTGGCCATATATAGAAGAGGAACGAGGCACGTGCCTCTGTCGAAGAGCAGCCTCCATTGCCTCTTTCGGACGTAGTGGTTTTTGGTGGTCTGCCTCAAGATAATGCTTTTCTTGAAGCCACGCACGTAGTGTCGGGGCCATTCCTCTCCATCCCAGTGCCGCATCTACTTCAGGCGAATCACTGAAGACCCAATTCTCCAGTTCTGGATCGATTACGATTGCAGCCGCGCGGTTTGACCAACCAGCTGAAACCAGTGACGATCGAACCTCGTTTTCCAATTCAATTCTTGTACTGTTCTCTTTTCCGCAGCCTTCCCGGTCAAACATGACTATTGCGTGGGCACAGCGATTTATGAATGGGCGTAAAAAATCATCGGCATGTAGCAAACAACCTGGGTCGCTTTCCGGATGAATATAAAACAGCGAGGAGATTGGTATAATGCCCAAAGCATGGTGGCGTGTTAGCAGCCCTTTAAAAGCGAACATCATGTTTTTATCCGCAGTAAGAACTACCAAATCAAATTCAAAGCGGCTCTCAGTCATCCTAATACTCCACCTGCAAACAGTACTCCCAGACTTGCCTCACCTTTCCAATCTTTTAATGCGGGATGTTGATCACCTTTAACGATATCTACTGCGCCCTCATTGGTTTTTGCAAAGCATAGGACATTCTCGGCTTTAACTAAGCTGAGGACAACGGGTGAATGAGTCGCCACCAAAATTTGGGCGTCATATACTGATGAAAGTGATTGAAACATTGAATCAACGGCCCTTGGATGAATTCCGTTTTCTGGTTCCTCAATGAGATATATTCCTGAAAACTTAGGTAGGTATGCTAAAATCGTGAGCGCCATCAATCGAAGCGTGCCATCGGATACCATCCAGGAGGGTACTTTAAGGCCGCCGGCGTATTCTAACATCAAATAGCGATGCCGGTCATCTTCCCTTTCAATGGTGCGAATACCCCGCAGGTCTGGCA
>CAYUOU010000071.1:21050-22081 GCA_964446485.1 uncultured Desulfobacterales bacterium
GTATCAGAACTGGTTTTTAACTGATCAACCACCCATGGCAGGTTGGACCCATCGGCCTTGAAGGTTCGTCCTTGACCTGGCGGACTTGCCTGGCGAATCAACAGGCTATTCAATATCAATTGAGATACGTTTTCGGTAAGCAATCCTTTTAGCCATGATGTTACAGGAAAATTGGCCTCATCTGCGGGGAGATTGGACAACGCGGATCTATGCGGGCCAAGTTTGAATGAAGGCACCCAACCCTTTCCTTTCTCTCGGTAAACTTCTGAATAAAAATTGTCATTTCCATCTGGGACCTTATTGACAATAACCGTGGCACCCTTTGCTCTTGTCGGTGTAATTATCGTTTCGGGAGGGTCTTCTTTAAGGGGAAAAATCCTCCGCTGATGATGTGCCGGTTTAATAGGCTGGGTTTTCAATAAAACTTTTTCCGCTTGGATTACAATTTCCTGACTGTTTTCATCCAGTTGCAGAGCGATTTCATAACGTACTATTTCGCACTCAGGGTCTCGAAGCAAAGGCCTCATATCTTCTGGGATTGCTGCCTCAACGGCCAATTCGAACCCCTTACCCATTCTCCACCAAAGCAGATCATCGAAGTTTTTTGTGCGTTTTTGAATTGCTTCTAACGGCCCCTTCAAAATAAAATCACCAAGAAAGGCAACCACATCCAGAAAAGTTGTTTTACCACTGGCATTGGGACCGACCAACACACTAAAGGGCTTTAGTTCTTGTCGAACATAGCATAGACAGCGATAGTTTTTTGCTTCTATAAGGGTTATCATGCTTTGTTGCCTCTTGGTTATAAAACTCAGTTCGCAATTAATCGAAATTGTACGGTGCTCAGCAATAGGCACTGGAATTAGGCGAGCAGTATATCAAAACGTTCTAAATGCTTTTCTACCGATGAGTTGTAAACAGGCAACCACTTTTCCATGGTTCGACTGTGTACATGATTGATGAAACGGTAAAAAGCAGCAAAAAGGACGATTTCGTAAAATGTTCGAGATACGGCTTGCGAATCCTGAGGA
>CAYUOU010000072.1:0-20929 GCA_964446485.1 uncultured Desulfobacterales bacterium
GATACTACCTGTTTGACCGCTTCGGCCAGGTGAATGAAGCAGCCGTGATCCACATACATGGAGGGGATGGTGAGTTGACGGGATCCGTAGACCCCTGCGGAAACATGCAGGTAGGTGGCCCCCTCGTTTTCCAATATGGGGGCGAGCTTCAAGGCCTCTTCCAGGCCCCATCCGCCCGCGATGTAGTCTTCGCCGTTCATGCGGATGCCAACGGGGAAGTCCGCACCGCATTTGCTGCGGATGTTTCTGAATACTTCCAGCATGAAGCGGATGCGATTGCCGAAGCTGCCGCCCCACTCGTCAGTACGGTGGTTGCTGTTGGGGGCCAGAAACTGGTTGATGAGGTAGCCGTGTGCGCCGTGCACTTCTACGAACGCGAACCCGGCGTCCCGGCACCGGCGGGCGGCGTCGCCGTAGCTTTCGATGGTCGCCCTGATTTCATCGGTGGTCATTTCCCGGGGGGTGCCCTTGGCCAAGGCCGGGGCGGGAATGGCCGAGGGGGCCACTTTGTGGTCGTGATAAGACTGCCTCCCACCGTGCATGATTTGCATGCCAAACCGGCAGTCGTAGGGTGCTACGGCGGCCACCATCTTCTTGAGGGCCGGGATGCAGGCATCGTCCCACAGGGCGGGGAGTCCGGGGAGTTCAACCCCGTCCGGATGCACGCCGCCGCCGCCGACCAGCATCATGCCGGCGCCCCCCTTTGCCCGGGCGACAAAATACTGGGTGAGCTGGTCGGTGACGCACCCGCTGTCGTCCACGCCGAAATTGATGCTCATGGCCGACATGAGGATGCGGTTTTTGGCTTTCAGAGGGCCGAGATTGACGGAAGAAAACAGGTGTTTGAGTGCCGTCATGAATATCTCCGATGCGAATGCGGCGGGTTTCGCCGTTTTTGGAATAGAGGGGCCGATCAGGAGCCGGAAACGCTTTCTTACCCAATGGTCTGGGGCATGTCAAAACACCTATTCGATGGCTTGAAACTCACGCATGAAGCGGCGGTCGAGATAGTCTTTGAATCGAAACGCCAGGCGGCCGCCGAAAAGAACGGACCATTTGTATAAGATTCCGGTGCCGTCGCCCAGGTTGAAAATGAGCAGATACTTGCCGCCGGGATCAAAGGGCTGGAGTTGGGTTCCCGCCAGGCTTGCCATGAGGTTATGGTAGAGCACCGGGTTTTGGCGCACCGCGTAGACGCCGACTTTGTCCAGGGGGGCATCCTCGAAGTAAATGCAGTCGCCGCCGCCAAAAATGGTTGGGTAGGCGGTGCTCTGCAGATACCGGTTGACCCGCATGCCGCCGTCGGGACCGGTGGGGATGCCCGAATCGGCAAACACCCGGCTGGGCTTTACGCCGACAGCCACAAAGATGATGTCCAGGTGATACGCCTTCCCGGATGTATCGGTGACGCTGCCCGTTGTGATTGTTTTGACGTCGCAGTGCTCGATGATTTGAATGCCGCGTGATTTAAGGGATGCGATCGCCCGGCGACGCACACCGTTCGGGTGATGCGGCATGAGCGTCTTGCTGGTGAATATTTTGATGTCGGCGGCGTGCATGCCCGGCGCACGGGTGAGCCGCCAGATGTTGCCGGAAATTTCGACAGCCGAAGGGCCGCCACCGATGACGCCGATGGATGTTTTGCCTTGCGCACCCGAATCGAGAATCCGTTGTTGCGCGGCCAGCAGTCGTTCGATGGGCTTGACCAGGTAGATGTCATCCAGCGGGCCGGTAACCGTATCTTCGGGGACTTGGCTGCCCAGGTTGCACGAGAGCACATCGTAGGGGATCGGGTCGCCGGCGTCGAGATGCACGCACTGAGCGTCTGGATCGATCTTAACGACCTTTCCCAGAACGAACGTGCCGCCGTTTTTTTCAACCACATGCCGGGTGGCGAAACGGATTTCTTCGGGCCGGTAGGTGTTGCCAAGCATGCCCGGACCCATCCCGGAATAGTAGTGATGCACGGAGGGCCCGATAACGGTGACGTTAGCGCCGCATTCCACGAACGTTTTCAATTTCGCAAGGATGACCATGTGGGCGTGTCCGCCGCCGGCAATCACCAGATTCTTTTTCATATCTTCCCTCTGCGTGGTGGGGTTATGCATCGAGCAGTGCGGCCAGTTGCTTGAGGTGGGCGCGCTCCTCGTTGGCGATATCCAACAGCAGCGATTTGTTCGATTGGGTTTCGGAACGATCGGCCGCCCGCTGGTATAAGTCCAGAGCCTGGGCCTCGATGGCCATGGCCAAGGATACCACCTCTACGACGACATTCACATCTGGATGATACAGGCTGATGTACTCATCCGTGGTAAGGCCGCCCTCCATGGCGGGCGCCACCAGCCGCGCTTCGAAATCATTGCGGCTTTCCGCGCTGCCGCTGATGCGATGGTACTCCGCCAATAAGCGCTCCTGGTGCTTTACTTCGATGGCGGCCAGTTTTTCAAACACTTTTCGAGCGTTGTCGCTGGTGACCTTCGGCACCATGGACAGGTAGAACGCCATCAAAGGGTTACACGATATCGGCTTTCTCAAAGCCCTGAATGTCTTCCGGGGAGTATCCATAGTCGGACAACACATCGATGGTGTTTTCTCCGAAGTCCGGCGGCGGCGTTCGAATGACTCCTGGAGTTTCGCTCAATTTGACGGGAACGCCGAGGGTCGGCGCACCCTCAGCGCCCCCAGGCGATCGTACCACCATGCCACGGGCTCTGAATAAGGGGTTCTCTAACGCTTCATCCATGGTGGCGACGACCTGGGCGCAGGCGTTCAAGGGCAATAGCGTTTTCTCCCATTCGGCCATTGTTTTTTTCCGAAACGCCGCGCGAAAGGCGGCGGTGATCTCACCGCGTCGGGCATCGTCGTACTGGAGCGGGATGAAATCGGGAAAACCCAAGTGTTCGCACAGGATGCCCCAGAATCGACTTTCGACGGCGCCAATGCAGATGGCGCGCCCGTCGGCGGTTTCATAAGTGTTGTAGCAGGCGTAGCGGTGGGAAAACATGGAATCGGCGCGCGACGGCGATTGGCCGGTATACTCGCGCAGCAGCAGGGAGACCGGAAGAAGGCTCAGCATGCCGTCGGTCATGGAAATATCCACATATTGTCCTTTCCCGGTGCGTTCCCTGGCAAACAGCGCCAGCAGTATTCCGATGGCGGCGTTCATCCCCCCGGCGGCGATATCGGCGATCTGGATGCCCGGGATGGCCGGCGGCCGGTCGGCCTCCCCCATCACATCCAGGATGCCGGCCGTGGCCAGGTAATTGATGTCGTGGCCCGCCCGGTCGCGATAGGGGCCGGTCTGGCCGTAGCCGGTCACCGAGCAGTATATGATATCGGGCTTCTTCTTTTTCAGCGTCGGGTAATCGACGCCGAGGCGTTCGGTGACGCCGGGACGAAAGCCTTCCAGGACCACGTCCGCCGTCTCAAGCATTCGGTAGAATACACTTCGGCCGACCGGGGCCTTGAGATCGAGGGACATGTGACGCTTGTTTCGCTGCACCGGCGGGACAAACAAACCGTCCCTTGCGTATTGCTTCTTGTCTTCGATGGCAATGACGTTAGCCCCGTGGTCGGCGAGAATCATGGAGCAAAAGGGGCCGGGCAACAGCCGTGAGAGATCCAGGACGGTGATGCCCTTTAATGCACCGGTGTTTTCCATGCTTTCTCCGGGAGTCAATTGGTCACAGTATGGTCGTTAAATGCTCGCTGCGCTCGCTGTCATATGTTGGCTTCGCCAACGTCAATTGACATTCGCGAAGCGAATAATTGACGCCCCGCGGGGGCATTTCCCGCGCCGCCAGGCGCCCTACAACCCCATGAACTTTGCCGCAATGCCCTTCATGATTTCGTTGGTGCCGGCAAAGATGCTCATGACCCGCACATCGCGCCAGGCGCGCACCAGCGGGCAGTCCTCGAGGGTGGCGTAGGGGGCGCAAAGATCCAGGGCCCTTTCGGCCACCCGGCTGACCATGTCCGTGGTCCAGCACTTGGCCATGGAGGTTTCGATGACAACCACTTCGCCGGCGATGTGGTCGGCCACCAGGGTGTCCACAAAAGTGCGCCCGATCTTGACCTCGGTGGCCATTTCCACCAGGGCGAACTGAACCGCCTGGTGTTTCACCATCGGTCGGTCGTTGACAACGGCGGTTTTCAAGTACTCCGTGGCCCACTGGAGGATCACCTCAGCCCCGGCTACCGCGCCCACTGCGCACATGAGCCTTTCCTGCTGGAGTTTTTCCATGAGCATCATGAACCCCATTCCCTTTTCGCCCAGTCGGTGATCGGCCGGAATGCGGCAGTCGGTGAAAAAAAGTTCGGCGGTGTCCTGGCTGTGCCACCCCATTTTTTTTAGGCGACGGCCCCGCTTGAAGCCAGGGGTGTTTGTCGGAATGATGAAAAGGGAAATGCCCTGGTGGGGGTTGTCGGCACCGGCATCCCGGGCGGCGACAATGGCGATGTCGGCATTGAAACCGTTGGAAATGAAAGTTTTGGCCCCGCTGACGACGACGGCGTCGCCGTCTTCCACGGCCGTGGTGTTCATGCTGGCCAGATCGCTGCCCGCACCGGGTTCGGTCATGGCGATGGCCGTAACCACATCGCCGCTGACGCAGCCTGGCAGATATCGCTCGCGAATGGCGTCGCTGCCGAAACTGGAAATGTATGGGACCACCACGTCGCTGTGCAGGTTTGCTGCCAGCCCGGTGTGGCGCGTTCGCGAAAGTTCTTCCGAAACGATGACGGCATGTCGAAAATCGCCGCCAAGGCCGCCGTATTCTGGCGCCACCTCGGGGCAAAGAAAACCGGCCCGCCCGAATTTTCGCCAGATGTCCCGGGGGACGATGCCGTCCTTTTCCCACCGGTCGACGTGGGGGATGATGTTCGCGTCGCAAAAACTTCTCAGGCGGCGGCGAAAGTCCTCGTGGGCCTGATCGTATTCTATGATGTTCATGACGCGGCTCCCCAGGCGATTCTGACATTTCGGCAATGGCGTTTGGCCACGATGATCATTCGTCGTATCGCCCGATAATCGATATGCTGCAGATATTCTGAAACGGAAAACCCCCCAGGTTGTGGGTGAGGCCGAATCTTGGATCCGCAAGCTGGCGCTCACCGGCCCGGCCGTGGAGCTGAAGATACATCTCGTAAAGCATCCGCAACCCCGAGGCACCGATGGGGTGGCCGAAGCATTTCAGTCCGCCGTCCACCTGGCAGGGGACTTTACCGTCCAGATCGTAGCACCCGTCAAGGATGTCCGCCACCGCCCGACCCCGCTCGGAAATGTGAAGGTCTTCCATGGTCACCAGTTCGGTGATGGAAAAGCAGTCGTGCACCTCCATCATGCTGATGTCTGTCTTGGGGTTTGTGATCCCGGCCTCCTCGTAGGCCTTGAGGCTGCACTTCGTTGTGGTCATGAAGTGATCCCCGTCCCACTCATTGAAGCCCAACTCCTCGCCGCTGCTGAGGGCCAACTGCAGGGCCTTTACCGAAACGATATCGCGCTTTCCGAGCCCTCGGGCGATCTCCGGGGTGGTGACAATGGCGCAGGCCGCGCCGTCGCTGACGCCGCAGCAGTCGAACAGGCCCAGCGGGTGGGCGATAATGGGCGCGGCCATGACCTGTTCCACCGTTACCTTTTTCCTGAGGTGCGCCTTGGGGTTGAGGACGCCGTTGGCGTGGCTTTTAACCGACACATGGGCCATCGCCCGCTTGAGGTCCTGATCGGCAATCCGGTATTTCGACGCATAGGCGCTGGCCAGTTGCGCGAAGGAGCCGGGAGCCGTGAGGTTTGGCCACCACTGCCACTGGAGCGTGCCGGCGCCGGCGCCGGGGTTGGGGAGCCCTCCGTAGCCGGTGTCCTTGAGCTTTTCAACGCCCAAAGCCAGGCAAATGTCGTAGGCGCCGGAGGCCACGCCGTAGCAGGCCCCGCGGAACGCCTCGGTGCCGGTGGCGCAGTAGTTCTCCACGCGGGTCACCGGGATCATGGGCAGCCGCAGAGTGGTGGCCAGCGGCATGGCCGTCTTGCCCACGTTGATTTCGTCCATGCAGGTGCCCAGCCAGGCCGCACCGATGTCTTTTTTCTCGATTCCGGCATCGGTGAGGCATTCCTCGAAAGCTTCCACCATGAGTTCTTCGGCGCCGGCCTCCCAGCGTTCACCGAATCGGGTGCACCCCATACCGAGTATGGCGACCTTGTCTTTGATGCCAGTGGCCATGTTTCCCTCCCTATGGTCGTGACGGCCTTTACGCCATCCAGCGATTTCATTTTTTCCATCTTCATTTTCAAAAAAACTTTTTCGGCGATGGCGCGAAAGCGCTACAGCTGAAAAAGTTTTTCGATCAATTGACTCTTCATAATGTCGCCTTCAATAATTAGCTTGCCGGAAGTGTAGGCCTGCATTGGGTTGAGCTGCCCCGTCATCATCGCCGTGAAATCGGCATCCGCCATTTTCAGCGTGCAGGTGGGCGACGCGGTTTCGCCGGTGGCAACGGTGCAGGTCTTATCTTTGATGATGCAGTGCCAGTCCCCGCCCGTGGGTCCCGAGATGCAAAAGCCAAACACCACGTCCACCCCTTCGGCGGCTTCGGGTCGAAAGGTTGCCGCCATTTTGTCGAAGATTTTTTGAATGCTCGGGCCGGCGGCCGCATCTGTCTCCGATGCACAAGCCTCCGGCGCCTCCGGAGGCGCGAGAAGATCCATGAGCGCCGCGTTGAGGTCGTCAAGTTCCTTGGCTCCGTCCAGCCGGTCGATCTGAGCCCAGCGCTCCTCGATGTCCTCCACGCTGGGCAGTTGACCCGCTCCGTCAAGATGAATCCCCGGCCCCGTGACCAGGGCCGCCCGGCTGAACGCGCCCAGGCCGGCATTGAAAATCTGGCCGGTGGTCTCGCAACGCTCGCTCACCAGATAGAGCGCCATGGGGACGACGTACTCCGGCTTGGCCTTCTCGAAAATATCCGGTGGCATAATATCTTCGGTGAGCCGGCTGGCGGCCAATGGCGCGATGGTGTTTACCGTAATGCCGTATTTCTTCCCCTCTATCTTGAGGGTGTTCATGAGGCCCACCAGGGCCATTTTGGCTGACGCATAGTTTGTCTGGCCGAAGTTGCCGTAGAGACCGGCGGCCGAAGTGGTCATGAGGATGCGGCCGTAGGCGTTCTCCTTCATGGCGGCAAACGCAGGGCGGGTGACGTTGTAGGCGCCGTTCAGGTGCACTGCCAAAACCGCCTGCCAGTTCTCGGGTGTCATTTTCACAAACGTCTTGTCTCGGAGAATACCTGCATTGTTGATGACGATGTCCACCCGCCCGAAATGTTCCAAGGCCGTGGCAACCACCGCCGCACCGCCTTCCGGCGTGGCGATGTCGTCGTGGTTGGCAACGGCGTCGCCGCCGGCGGCCTGAATCTTTGCGACCACTTGGTCGGCCGGTGAGGCGGAGCCCTTGCCGGTGCCGTCCCGGGAGCCGCCGAGATCATTGACCACGACCCGGGCGCCGCGCCGGGCCAGTTCCAGGGCATAGGCCCGGCCCAGGCCGGCACCGGCGCCGGTGACCACCGCCACCCGGTCGTGGAAGCCGACCGGATCGGCATCAGCGGAGGCCGTGACGATGGGGATGGCTTTCCAGAAGTAATTGACAAACCCGCGGTCTTTGTCTTCGGTGCGCTTGCGAAACGCCATCCGCACCGGGAGCCCCACCTTGAGCGCGTCGACTTCGCAATCGGTGAAATCGGCCATGAGCCGCCCACCGGCCTCGAACTCGACCATGCCGTATTTGTGCGGCGGGTCCACCGACACGGCCAAAAGATCCCAGGTGAAAGTTTTGATGGTGGCGGGCTGGTCGGCGAATTCGTAGTCGTCCTGGCTGTGGTGCGCCCCGCAGCCCGGGTTCACGCAGATTTCGCTGCGCGGAAACTGGGGCGTATTGCACGCCCGGCAGATGCCCCCGACCATTCCCAGGATCATTTTTCGTTTCCGCCAAAGGGCGGTCATTGCGGTCTGCGTGGGGGCTTCCGCCCGGATGCCCATCTCCGGGTCGATGAGATCTCGAAACTTAAGCCATTTCAAATAGTTGTCCACCCGCTTGCCGCCGGCCACGGCACCGCTGAATCCGCCTCTGGGGGGCAGCGCGGCAATGGCTTCAGTCACCTGAAAAAGCAGGGCGTTGCACCCCTGGCCAAACCCGGCCACGAGAATGATGTCGCCGGGGGCGGCCCTATCCAGCGCCGCGGTCATCATGAGCAGCGGGTGGGCCGTACCGGTTTCGCCGCAGACCTCGTGCAGGGTGTCTACCACTTGATTGGGGGCAGCCCCCAGGGCCGCGGCGATCTTCGTGTGTTCTGCCTTGAAAAGGCAGGGAAAGACCAGATGGTTGACTTGGTCCATGCTCATGCCTGCTTTGTCCAGCAGGCCGTTGACTGCTTCGGGGATGATTCTGGCATACCCTTGATCGCGAACCCATCGCTCTTCCCAGTAGTAGTCAAACCGGCGTCCGGCGCCGCGGTAGTGGTCCACGAAGTCGTAGGAGACCGAGTAGGATCCTTTGAATTCGGCGATGACATCGGTGTCGCCCACCGTCACGGCGGCGGCGCCGTCGCCGTACCACATCTCGTAGAAATAGCCGGGTTTGGTTTCGCGCCGGTCGCTGGCGGCGATGAGAATGCGGTGGCGCTCTCCGCCTTTCACCGATTCCAGGGCGGTGAGCAGTGCCGTGGTGCCCGCTTTTTGCGCCGCGGTAAAATCGGCGGTCAAAGCCGTCTCCGGCAGGTTCAACGCCGAGGCCACGATGCCGGCGTTCTGGCGGTCGGCGAAGGGCAGCGATGTGGAGGCCAGGTAGAGCGCGTCGATGTCTTTACGGCCCCATCCGGCAAGGCAGTCTCGCGCGGCGGCCACGGCCATGGTGACCGCGTCTTCGTCCCAGTTGCACATGGTGCGTTCGCCCTGGGCCACCATCATCAACGCGGGGGCGAACCACCCCATACCCTGGAACATGGCCATGCGGCTCAGCCGCAGGCGGGGGAGGTAGGCGCCGTATGAAGTAATACCGATCATGGTTGTCTCCTTTCCGGATGCGGGGCTCCCGTCACCGCCCGAAAGTAAAGCGCTTTTCGATGAGCTGTGATCTCATGATGCCGGCGGATTGCTCAGCGCCGTGAGCACATCACCGACCTGGGCATTGAGGTTCCCGTGGTAGCGAGCGTCGCCGGTGTCGGCGATTGCCCTCATGTGTTCGGAGATGTCTTCGACGGCGGGCAGACCGTCTTTACCGGTCACCACCGCCCCCGGGCCCGTGGCCACGGCGACCCGGTTGTAGAATCCCATACCGGCATTGTAGATGCCGCCGGTGACCGGACAGTCTTCGCTGGAGAGATAGACCACCAGCGGGGTGATGTATTCGGGTTTCATCTTCTCGAAAAGATCGGCGGGCAGGATGTCTTCGGTGAGCCGAGATGCAGCGATGGGGGCCACCGTATTAACCCGTATGTTGTGATTGGCCCCTTCAAGCTTGAGCGTGTTCATGAGGCCCACCAGACCCATTTTGGCGGCTGCGTAGTTGGCCTGACCGAAATTGCCGTAAAGGCCCGCAGCGGAGGTGGTCATCACGATGCGGCCGTAGCCCTTTTCCTTCATGACGGCAAAGGCCGGCCGGGTGATATTGTAGGCCCCGGTGAGATGAACGTCGAGAACCGCCTGCCAGTTTTCCGGAGCCATTTTGACAAAGCTTTTGTCTCTTATGATACCGGCGTTGTTGATGACGATATCCACTGTCCCGAAGTGATCAAGGGCGGCCTGGACAATGGCTTTCCCACCCGCGGCGGTTGCGACGGAATCATAGTTTGCCTCCGCTTCGCCACCGAAGCCGCGGATCTCCGCCACGACCCGGTCTGCTGGTGAAACCGATCCGTCGCCGGCGCCGTCCCTGGCGCCGCCCAGATCGTTTACCACCACCTTTGCGCCGCGCCGCGCCAGTTCCAGTGCATAGGTGCGTCCCAGACCGGCGCCGGCGCCGGTGACCACCGCCACCCGCCCGTCGAAGCGGATCCGATGCGCCGGCGGGTCCCCATATTCGAAAACCCCCCGGTCGATGACCACTTCCCCGGTCTCCGCGTTGACAGTGCGCCACAGGACCTTGCCGTCTTCAGTCTTCCAGATTTCGGTGCGGATGGGCGTTCCCGGATACAGGGGTTTCGAAAACCGGCAGACCATGCGGCGGGCCTTTTCCGGGTGGCCGGGAATCAGGCTGGCAACGAGGGCTCTGCAGGCAAAGCCGTGGGTGCACAGGCCGTGCATGATGGGGCGGTCGAAACCGGCCATCTTGGCAAATTCCGGGTCCACGTGGAGGCTGAAAATGTCGCCTGAAAGGCGGTAAATCAGGGGCTGCTTTTCCGATGGCGAGTCATTTACGATTGCATCGGGGTTCCTTTCAGGGAAGATAAAATCCGCTTTCGGGGCATCCGCGCCGCCGAACCCGCCGTCCAGACGGCCAAATATCGTGGTGATGCTGGTAAACAGTTTCTTGCCCGAGCTGTGGAAGGTGTCGCTTTTGGCCACCACCAGGGCGCCCTTCTCTTTGCCCTTGTCGTAGTAGTGGGTGATTTTTCCCGTAGTGTTGAGGCTGCCTTCGGTCGGGATGGGGTTGTGGAAAATCAACTCCTGTTCGCCATGAAGAATGCCCGCGAGGTTGACGTTCGATGTCGACCCGACGTGGGAAAAAAAATCGAAGACGGCGGCGATGGAAAAGCTGGGAATAACCCGTAGGTCCTTTTCGTAGCAATAGTCCAGGTCGTCGAACCCGGCGCCGACGCCCAGCGCGTAGAGCACCACATCCTTCCAGGAATACTCTCGCGTGACGGGGCCGATGGGTTTTCCGACCACATCTAAGTTGAGTGCCATGGTGGTTCCTCCTTGGGTTTGAATGGGCGCATCAGAAGCCTTTTGCGGCTTTGCCAATATTATTTGCGGCACCGGAGGCACATCCGATGTTACCCCTGCCGACAAATTTTATTATTAAAATAATATCAGAAAGTTAGTTTGTAATACCTTTGTTTTCGCAAGGGTCTGTCTTTCGCCGGGAGGCGTACCGCCGGGTTATCCCTGAATCCGTTTCAGCTTCTCCCGGAGGGTTTTTCGGTCGATGCCCAGGATCTCGGCGGCGCGGCTCTTGTTTCCGCCGGTGCCGTCGAGCACGTTGAGAATGTGTTCGGCCGTCACCGCGGCCAGGAGTTCGTCTTCGGTGAACGGTTTGACCAGGTACTCGCCGGCACCGTCCCGGATGGCGTCGACGGCCCCGGCGATGGACGGGTAGCCGGTCACCACCATGATCTCGGTGTCCTTGAGGTTGTCGCGGACGTATTTCACTAGATCCATGCCGCTGGTCTTGGGCATGCGCAGGTCGGTGATCACCAGGTCGATGGGGTTGTCCTCGAGAAAGGCCACGCCCTCGGAGACACCGCTGCAGGTGTACACCAGATGGCCGGCGCTGGAGAGCTGGCGCTGGATGACCTCCTGGGTGTGGATGCTGTCATCCACCACCAGCACGCTGGGTGCCGGTGGGGGCTGTCGATGGCGGTCTTCGGTCATGGCGTTCGTCAATCCTGATCAGTGGTCTCGGCCTGGACCCCATTGTCGACCCCTGGCGCTATGACGTCAACGGCAAAGACACGGTGAATGTCGATCCCTCGCCGACCGAACTGTGGACGTCGATGCTGCCCCCGTGGGCCCGGACGATCCCGTGAACCACCGAAAGGCCCAGGCCCGCCCCCTGGTCGATGTCCTTGGTGGTGAAAAACGGGGTGAACAACTGTTCGAGGGTGGCGGCGTCCATGCCGGAGCCCGTGTCTTCGACGATCATAAACACGTGGGAATCCCCTGCGTGGGAGCGGATGGTGAGGGTGCCGCCGTCGGGCATTGCCTGGATAGCATTGGTGGCGAGATTGACGATTACCTGTTTCAGCTGCTGGGGGTCGGCCGTGACGGCCGGCAGTCGGGGGGCCAGGTCCCGGTTCACCGAGACTCCCTGGCGCACCGCGCTGGAGGCGGAAAAATAGAGCGCTTCATCAATGATGCGGTTCACGTCGATGCGCATCATCTGCGGGGGCATCCGACGACTGAACAACATCAGCTTCTGGATGACCTCCCTGGCGTGGAGAGAGGATCGGACGATGTGATCGAGGTCCTTTTTCACCTGGGGGTCGAGTCCGTCGGTTTTGGTGGCCAGCTGGGCGAAGCCAAGGATGTTGGCCAGCGGTTCGTTGAGTTCGTGCGCTACGCCGGCGGCAAGCTGCCCGATCTTGGCCAGACGGTCGGCGTGCCGCAGCTGCACCTGGAGGCTTTTTTCCGAGGCTATGGCATCTTTCTTGGCGATGATCAGTCCCGCCTGGCGGGCCACCACGGCCATCAGTTCGGCTTCCTCCCGGATGACGGCCGGCGGCGGGGTCTCCCCGGCAACGGGGGGCGAGGACACGCGGAGCCGGCCGCACCGGACGCCGCGGATGTGGACAGGCGCCTCCAGACGGACCCCATCGTCACTGAAGCCCGGCGTTTCGATCCGGAACGCCGTCGTCTCCAGCGCCACCGACGACTGTTCGGGGTGCTGGAGGGCCGGCGGCACCAGGGCGATGATGTCCCTGAGGATGTCTTCCAGGTCCCGGTCCGTGTTCTCGGCCACGCGCGCGATGCCGTAGAGGCAGGTCAGCTCGCGGTTCCGGTCTTTCAGTTCGGCGCACTCCCGGATGAGGTGGCGGCGGCGGCTCTCGTGATCGGTGATGTCGTGGCCGACCATCATGACTCCCGACAGGGCGTCGCCGGTGTCGGTGAGGGGCTTCAGCCGCCATTCAATGTGTGTCGTGCCGCCGTCCCGGCGGCGGACGGCCCCCCGGAATCCGGTAACACCCCGCTGCCCTGGGCACTGCCTGATGTGACGGCGGGTAAGGTCGCGTGCTTCCTCGGGGACGGCCAGAGAGACCCAGTCCTTGCCCTGGAGCGTCGCCAGTGGTCGCCCGGTGACCTGTTCGAGCAGGGCGTTGCCGTGGATCAGGCGGCCGTCGAGGTCGAGGGTGACCACGATGCCGTGGCTGAGTTCCATCACGCTGCGAAAGTAGGCGGCAAGGTCCATGTTCGATAAGGTCCGGATCTCAGGCCCGGGCGGCCGGGTGAGTGCCGTCCGCGTCTCCGTGGAGCGTAGCCAGGTCCTGAGTCAGTTTGTCCCGGTAGAAGCGGACCACTTGGGTGTTTCCCATGATCATGTCGAGCTGCCGGGTGTGGATGATCAGGTGCCCGATGGTCTTCAGGTGGCGGCACATGACATCCGACGGACGCTTTTCCACGCGCGCCGTCATCGCGTCCGAGCGGATGTCGACGAAGAACTCCTCGGCCTCCAGTATTTCCCGGATGAGTTCAATGCGCCCCATTCTCCGGTGGTCGTCCGCGGCCCCCCCCTTGAATCGAAACTGGACGTAGTTCTCCGATTCACGGTCGTCGACCAGTGCTTCCACCTGGCAGAAGTGGTAGCCCAGGCGCGTGTTGAGGCTGCAGTAGTTCCGCGTGATCATGAAATAGTTACGGGCGGCGTAGCGTGATCGGACACCTGTAGTCAACCCCTGGTCGGTGGTGGATCGGAACATGACCGACATGAACCCCCGGCCGTCCATCGGCGGGGGACCGTCCCAGGGGATGGCCGTGATGCCGTCCCAGAGCGCACGCATGGGAATGGAGGTGATGTCGGCGATGGGAATTCGGCCGCCGGCCGGTTCCCTGGCGAACCCGTCGTCCAGGTTGAGCACCCACCACTTCAGGGGTACGCGGTCGACCAGCTGCTTGGCCGACTTTTCGGGAAACCGGTGCGATTTTCCGAAGGTGAACATTTCGCTTACCGACTTTTCGTGGACGAAGCGGGTAATGTCGTGCAGGGTGCGGCAGTTGGCCATGGTGAAGTCCACGGCGTCGGGGTCCAGCAGGTTCAGCGGCACGATCCACCGGCCGGCCTGCTGAAGCGTGCGGTATACCGGGCTGTGGTGGAACGTCGGAGAGGATGTCGCTTCTCCCGGTGGGGCGGCGGCGATCGGCAGCGCTCCCGGATAAACCCGGCGCTCCGTGGCGTCAACGGTCATGGGGGTGTCGGTTTCCAGCGTGTCCATGGCGCCCGGCAGGCCGAAAATCGCCGGCACGGCGAATTCCCGCGCAATGTGGGCCAGGTGGCCTGCGGCGCCGCCTTCTTCCGACACCAGTGCCGCCGCGCGGTTGACCAGGGGGGACCACATGGGCAGCGCCTGCCGTGTCACCAGTACGGCACCGTCGGGCATGCGCAGCATGTCGGCCGACTTGCGCAGGACGAACGCCGGCCCGGCGGCGGCGCCCCGGCAGGCGGTCACTCCGCCTTCCAGCAGCGGAGCCGGCCGCGGTGCACCGCCGGCGATGGTTGAAGCGGCGTTGGTCGTGTACCCGGTATCCATTGGCCGGCTTTGCAAAATGAACAGGCGCCCGGCGTGGTCGATGGCCCACTCGATGTCCTGGGGCGTGCCGCTGTGGTTTTCCAGGCGAAGGGCGAGTTCGGCGAGGCGGCACGCCGTCTCGCCGGAGATGGCCGGCCGGTCGGCGTCCGCCGAGATGGATTCGATGCGGCAGACACCTTCCACCGGGTCGCAGACGAACTGCTGCGTCTTTCGATGGATGGACTCCCTGGCTACGGTGTGGGGAGAACGCCGGGTCACCTCGATTTCGTCGAACCCGCCGGTGCCGTCCACCACGGCCTTGGGCAGACCCGGCACGGCGTTGATAAAGACGGTGTCTGCGGCGGGATCCACCGGGTGCCGTGAATACATCACCCCGCCGGCCGACGCGTCCACCATTTCCAGGCATCCCACGCCCATGGCGATGTCTTCGTCGCGAAGCCCCCGCTTGAGGCGGTAGGCCACCGCGCTGAGGCCGTACTTGCTGGCCACGATTTCCTTGTAGGTGGTGCCCAGATCGTCACCGGACACATTCAGCCGGGAGGTGTACAGGCCGGCGAAACTCTGTTCCTGCATGTCTTCGCCCAGGGCGCTGCTGCGCATGGCCACTCGCAGTCCTTGGCGTGTATTGGCGAGGCGGCGGTAGGCGTCGGTAATGGCGGTGGAGAGCTCCGGGGGCATTTCGGCGGAAACGATCCGCTGCTGGATGGCGGCGCAGGCGATCTGCATCTCCTTCAGATCGCCGGGCCGGAGTTTCTGGAGGCGACGGTCGATCTCTTCCGGCAGTTCATTGTGCAACATGAATCGACGGTAGGCGGCGGTACTGACGGCAAATCCGTCGGGAACCGGTAAATGGAGACGGCCTGCGATTTCCCCGATTTGCGCCATTTTGCCTCCCACCGCGTCGGTGTCGTCAGCACTCAGCAAATTCACCGGAATGACCAGGGCGGGTGGTTCCGTCGAACCGGGCTCTGTTTCCTCGCTTTCTTCGATGATGGTGTCGATACGGCGCTTGATGCCTTCGAAGCGTGCGAACAGCGGGTCGTATTTTCCCTTGGACAACCCGTTGATGCGGATCAGCATCTGAAGGACGTTGACGGTGGCGGCGGTGCACCGGGAGCGGACGAATGTCATTCCGAACGCACCGCTTCCGGCAAGCGCCTGTTCGATGTCGTTCATGACCTCGAGGGCGCGATTGTTGGCGGTGATGAGGAGTTTGAAGTCGTGGTATCGGGCCTTGAAATCATCTCGGAGGGCCTCGGCGGAAACACCCGAAGCCCGGACGTCTTTACGTTTGGCGAACAGGGATCGCAATGGTTTTAGCACAGGCGGTTCACCCCTTGTGGCAAACGATAACGACGGGGCCGGCGCCGATATGCAAAACTCTGCTTTCCATACCGATGCCGACCCCGATGCAAAGTGGTTACGGCGGCGAAACGCAGCGCCTTGGGTGACGTATCACGCCTTGCCGCCGATCGGTCTAGTGCTCCAACGCCAGCCCCCATCCCTCGAACAGGAACAGAATGGCGAAGCCGTACCAAAGCGTATAGACAACATAGAACACGAGGGAGAAAATCACCACCCCGAGCCGGCCGGTGATCTTTTCCGCCTCGATGCCGAAATAATTGTAGGCGGCTTCGACGGCCTTGGTTTTGACCAGATCGGCCACCTTGGCCTCCTTGAACAGCTTCTGGCGCTTGAGGTCGGCGTCCATGAGGGCGAGCGCCGTCCACCAGTTGTACAATACCCGGCGGCCGTCGATGTCGTAACGCTGGCTGATGGCGCCGTCGTCGTTGTGGTACATGGCGTCGGCGTCGGCGAGTATGGCGCCCATCAAGGCGCCCAGGTCCGCGGACAGCGTGACCGTATTGTCGTTTCGGTTCACCAGGGCGCCGGCAGTCATCAGCTGCCCGGCAAGCTGCTCGGCCTGTGCATTCGTGTTCGTGGCCAGGGTCAGCTTGACGGAAGTGCCGTCGAGGGCATCGGCTTCCTCCATCGCTTTGGGGATGTAGTAGGCCGAACCTTTGGATATGCTGTTGTACAGCGAATCGAGGTAGTTCAAGGCGTTTTGACCTTGGAACAAGGGCATGAAGATGATGGCCAGAACGACGAAGAACCCTGCCAGCAAAACCCCGCCCCCATAGAATTCTTTTTTGTTGTAAATCATGCGTGCACCTCCTTCTTGAGGGCGTTGATGTTTTTGAGAAACGTGCTGATGACCCATACCGAGAAGGCGCCGATGACGATGAAAAACGCCCATATACCGATGGTGTTCAGCGCGTCGCCGACCCCCTTGGATATGGGCAGGATGTCGAGAGCGCCGAGCTTGCCGGGCAGGGCGAAAATCCGGTTCACGGCCCCGGCCATAACGGCCATGGCGTAGAACCCGCGAATCGTGATGCCCGGGACCACCTTGGTGACCATGGCGCCGATCTGGATTCCCAGCAGGGAGCCCAGGAGCATGCCCATGGCCAGGGTGTAAAAGATGAACCCGTAGATGGCGTACTGGCTGATGGCGGCGTAGCCGGCGGTGAAGACGATCTGGAAAATGTCGGTGCCCACCGTGGTCATGGACGACACGCCGAGCACGTAGACGAAGATTGGGAAAGTGAGAAACCCGCCGCCCACCCCCATAATGCCGGCCGCCAGCCCCACCAGAGCGCCCGAAAGGACTAGAAAGAGCCAGGAGATGCTGCGCCCCTGGGGGGTGAGGTCTTGGTCAAAGCGCACCAACGGCGGCAGGTTGACCGCTTGAAGCTTCTTGGGGAGGTTGCCCAACTCGGCGCCCTCGCTCTTGCCGCCGTGGGCATCGCCGGTCTGGCCCGATTTCCGCGCCCGCAAGAAGTCCAGCATGGCGTAAAGGCCGAGAAATCCCAGCATCAGGGAGTAGACCGTCGTGATGAAGGCGTCGCTCAGCACCGGGTTGATCTCGTAGAGCACCCGGTTGACGATGCCGCCCACGGTAGCGCCGAGAATCGCCCCGATGAGAAACACCACGGCCAGCGGCACCGACACGTTGCCCAGTTTCCGGTGGATGACGCTGCCCATGATCGCCTTGGCGAAGATGTGAAAGAGGTCCGTCCCCACGGCCAGGATACCCTTGATGCCGGCGCTCATGAGCGCCGGCGCGATGATGAAGCCGCCGCCGGCGCCGATGCACCCGGTGATCAGTCCGGCCCCTATACCGATGAGGATGGAGATGATGAAAATGCCGTTGCTGTAAAATGCCGGGCTGTAGGCCTTTTTCCCGCCCAGCAGGTCCGGCAGGGCGCCGGCGATCTGGTCGGCGAAGGCGATGCCGCCCAGCAGCACCGGGATGGTGAACAGCCCGATGATCCACAGCCGCTTCCGGCTGGACAGAATCGTCCTGGCGTTGTCGATTTCCCAACGGGCAAACAACTGGGTGCCCGTCATCATGAATTGTCCCCACTGCCTGAAAAAATTCATTGATCCTCCTTGCCTTCGTTGATTGGTTACAGGTTGTGTAAGCGGGCAACGCCGTCGGCTATGGCCGCATCCCGTCATGAGCCTCGGCGCTGCGTATCTTTTCCTCCTGCAGGGCCTTGTTCCTGTGGGCATCCTGCAGCTTGAAAACGATTTCGTCGATGTCCATGGGCTTCATCAGGTAGTCGAAGGCGCCGAGCGCCATCCCCGATATGGCCACCTCAATGCTGGCGTGACCGGTGAGCATGATGACTTCCACCAGCGGTTTGTTCTTTTTGATCTCCTTCAACACCTGAATGCCGTCCTGACCGGGCATTTTCACGTCGAGCAGCACCACGTCGACGTCCAGGGCGTCCAGTATCTCCAGCGCGGTGTCACCGCTGCTGGCGGTGGTCACCGCCATCTGCCGTCTGGAGAGCCGTTTGGCCAGGGTTTCCAGGAAATCCTCCTCGTCGTCGACAAGCAACACGTTAATGGGTCCCATGATCATTTCCCTTCGCCGTTACCACCGACATGACGGTGTCGATGAGTTCGTTGAGATCGCAGGGCTTTGTGAGGTAGCTGCTCGCGCCGAAGCGCAGGCCGTCCTCCGCCGCGATTTCACAGCCGTGGCCGGTGAGCATGACGACGGGCATTTCCGGCGCCATTTTCCTGAAAATCTTGAGGATTTCGATGCCGTCCATGTCCGTGAGCTTGAGGTCGAGGATCGCGATGTCGAAATCCGACTTCCGCAGAGCCTGGATGCCTTTTTCACCGGAAAGGGCCGTCTCCACCACGAAGCGGCGCCGGCCCAGGCGCTTGGCCAGCACCTCCGTGAAGCGTTCCTCGTCGTCCACTAGCAGGCAGCGGACCGTCGGGGCGGCTTTGGGTCCCCGGTCGTCGGTCGCTGCCGGCCGCCCGTTATCGTCGTTTGCGCTCATGGCGTCGCCTCTCGTGCATTCGTGCCTCCCGCGCTCCGGCCTCAGGCCCGGCGCGAGGTGATCTCCTTGATGCGGGCCTCGATGATCTTTTCTTCGTGCTGACGCTTCTTCGAAACGGCGGTCCCGACCTTCTCCATGAGCACATCCATGTCGCAGGGCTTCAACAGGTAATCGTGGGCGCCGCGCTTCATTCCATCAATGGCCGATTCGACCGTGCCGTGGCCGGTGAGCATAATCACCTCCACCAGCGGGTATTTTTGTTTGATGTCTTTGAGCACTTCGAGCCCGTCCTTTCCGGGCATCTTCACGTCCAAAATGACCACCTCGATCTCCGAGTGGGCCGACAGAGCGTCCATGGCCTCGGTGCCGTCAAAGGATTGAAAGACTTCCATGTTGCGCTTTTTCAGTCGGCGGGTCATGGCCTCCACGAACGCCGCTTCGTCATCGACCAGTAGGATGTTGGCTTCTGTCATTGCGTTCTCCTTTCTTACGCTTCGTCATGGCTTCCAGGTTGGCATCCGCAGGCGCCTCCTGAGACGCGATGGGTAGATAAATGCTGAATGTCGTACCGAGACCCACCTGACTGCTCACTTCGATGTGTCCGTTCATCCGGCTGATAATGCCGTAGCAGATGGACAGGCCGAGGCCGGTGCCGGTGCCGACGGGTTTTGTGGTGAAAAACGGGTCGAACACGCGGGAAAGAATGGCGGGGGGGATACCGGGGCCGTCGTCCCGGATATCGATGACCACCGCACTACCCTCAACGCGCGTCCACAGCTCCAAGGTGCCGCCGTCCTTGTCCATGGCTTGGAGGGCGTTGTTGATGAGATTCAGCAGGACCTGCTGCATTTCCGAGGGAGATCCCTTATCCACTCCCGGCCGTTGCCTCGTTTTTTCACGGTGACGATGAAGTGGGGCGACCCCCTGAGCCCCAGAAAGACATCGCTGATATAAATCGGGCTGCGGACGGCGCTCTTGAACCAGTCGGCGCTGCTGTAATCGGCCCCTTTAAGGTCGAAGGGGCCGGCGTAGGCGATCTGGCGCCCCGTGGCGTCGACAACGCCCAGGTCGACGAACACCCGGCTGAAGACCTTTTGGAGGTGGTGCAGCTGTCTGGCCAGAAGCGCCTCGTCGGTGAGTTCGGCGTAGCTGAAGGACTCGGCGACGAAACGGACCTTGCGCTGCTTTTCGCTCAGGAAACTGTCGATGGCCTGGCTGTGCTTGGCCACCAGTTCCTCGAGATGGGCGTAGATTTTGGCCTGGTAGATGCTCTGGAACTGGTCGAAGATGATCCCGCCCACCAGGATCAGGGGCGTCACGGAAACGAGGATGACCACGCCTATCATTTTGCGCGTCAACGTTTGATAGTAACTGCGGTTGCCAGTGTCCTCTACGTTCATGCGTCCTCCTGGCGTTTTTCCCGGGCGGCCGTTCCAGCGGCGGCGGCCTGTCGGGAAAGTTTACAGGTTGTAAATGCATCCGCGCGCTGGACCGGCGCCACCGAGAAGAAATGCCCCAGCGGCCGGGAGGCGACGCCTGACCCATGGCTGCCCGATGATTTTTCAACTACCTGTAAACATATGCTTTTTTTTTCTTCCAGGATCATGTTCGGCACCCTTGACTTGAATCGCACTCATGGAAACGATATCTTCAATGAGCAACGCGCATGCCAAGGGAGAGAATCTAGCTCAGAAAGGCACAGTCAGACCGCCTATTTAGACGCAGCATACTGAAATATAACGAATATACAGCAAGTTTGGCGGTTGGATGTTTTGATGCCGGTGACGTCGAGATTGCAGCCGCCGCCGGCTTTAGGGCGGGGTATAATGCCCCAGTGGCGCATATCTCTCCAGCACCCTTTGGCGGCCCTCCGGTTCGCCCGGCGGCATCGTGTCACCGCCATCGCACCCGTCAGCGGAGGGCTTTCAAAAAGAATCGCCGCGTCCCTTGCAGACATTCATGCATTATGCAATAATTGCCCTTAATCATCCGTGCAAATTGCAGCAATATGGTACAACCCACTGAGGTTATTATGGATTATGGCTCCAACCATCCGATACAGGATGTCATTCTGGACTCCATCAACGAAGGGGTTTTCACGGTGGACAAGGAATGGCGGGTAT
>CAYUOU010000073.1:0-20062 GCA_964446485.1 uncultured Desulfobacterales bacterium
TCCGCAAGTATTTTACTTCTCTTTTTCTTTCTTTTTTATGCAACTATAGGGATTATAGAGTCAAGTATTCATGACTCGGAATATCAATTTCTGGGTTTCCATATTTCAAGCTCGCTGCCATAGCTTACGACCATCATTCCTTGGCGTAAATATATCCAAAATTGACTTTGTCCGGCACCCCATACGCCTATCATTGATCTATCGGCCTCACGCTAAGAGGACCGAGAAATCGCTTTTTCATTCTTTGCTTTTCGACCAAACGGAATGTTCAGCTTCTTCATCCGCTTTCGCAACGTTGAAGGATGAATGTCCAATCGTCGCGCCGCGCCCTTCTCGCCTTCCACGCGCCCATTGCACTGCCGCAGGACAGTCTGAATGTGTCGCGCCATGACGCGGTCAAGCTCCAGGGGGTCGCTTTTCCCCGCCTTCGTTTGGTTGTGCGGCGCCTGTGTCTGATCGACGACGATCGGCCGTATATCGTGAAAAGACAACAGTCTTCCCCGGCTGACAATCAGTTCCCGCTCCACGGCATTCTCCAATTCCCGAGCGTTGCCCGGCCAGGCGTACTCCATGAGCCGGTCCAGGGCGCCCGGTGCCAGTGACGGCAGCATGTTGCGCTTCATCTCCCGGGCCTTTTTCTGAATGAAGTGCTGCACCAGCGATGGCAGATCCTCCCGGCGCTGTCTCAGCGGCGGAATGGCGATGGGAAAAACCCGCAAGCGAAAATATAGGTCTTCTCTGAAAGTGCCCTTGGCCAGCATCGATTCCAAATCCCGATGGGTGGCCGCAATGACCCGGATATCGACGCGAATGGTCTCAACCCCGCCGACCCGTTCGATTTCCTTCTCCTGGAGTACCCTGAGAAGTCGAATCTGGGCTTCGGGGGAAAGTTCTCCGATCTCATCGAGGAAGATCGTGCCGCCATTGGCCCGCTCGAAGCGCCCGCGCTTCTGGGTCACCGCGCCCGTGAAAGCGCCCTTCTCGTGACCGAAGAGTTCGCTGTCCATAAGGGTTTCGGGGATCGCTCCACAATTTACCCTAATGAAGGGGCCGCCGGCGCGGGGAGAGAGGTTGTGGATGGCATTGGCCAGCACCTCTTTCCCCACCCCGGTCTCCCCAAGGAGCAGAACGGGACTGCCTTGCGGGGCGACCTGGCGCACCATCTCCATCACCCGGCGCAGTCCGAATTCGGCGCCCACGACTTCTTCTCCGGTGATGCTGCGCAGTTCGTCCTGAAGATAGCGGTTGTCGTCGGCCAGCAGATCCTGAAGGGCCTTGAGCTCCCGGTACCGGAGACTGTTGGCCAAGGCGATGGCAAAGGGTTCGTTGAGTAGAGAAATCAACCGGACGTGGTGTTGGTTGAACCGGATGTCCGCCTCGCTGAACACGGACAAGGTACCCACGAAACTTCCTTCTAAAGCCAAATCCAGCAGCAGGGCCGCCAAATTCTCCGCCCCGAGCTGCCGTGCTACCGGGCCGGCCACGGCATCGTCGCCGGCCCGAGGAACCAGCTTGGTGCGCATGGACCGCTGGGCCTCCACCTGCTGCATGCCCTCGGCGGTGAGGGGCGTTCGCAAGGCCATAGCCCGAGCACTGTCGACGGTGGCCATGGCGACGGTTTCCACGATGCCCAGATGCCGGTCGTAAACGTGGAAGGCCAGATGGGTGGCAGGGAGAAAGCGGGAAAGAAACTGCAGGCATCGCTGCATGGCTTTTTCAATTTCGAGGCTGCCGCAAATCCTCAGCGTCGCTTCCCTGAAAAAATGGCTTTCATCAAATGTCATGGACGCTCCCAACAAGCCGGATACACATTGCAATAACTGGAATATTTTACAGTTATCTATAATCTGTCCCATAGTCCAGAATAAACTGCGCCAAAGAACAGTTAATTTAGCATTAAAGACATAACTCATTGCAATCGAACAATATTTGACGGTTCCGTAAAAAGTCCGATATCTGCGTTACGCGTCATCCTTCGTCATTACGGCGTACTGCAAGTACGCCTCATTCCTCAGGATTCGCAAGCCTTGATCTCGAACATTTTACGAAATCGTCCTTTTTGATACTTTTTGTCGTTTACTCAATATTTGATGGTGGCACGGATAATGCTCATGCATAGACAAATATTTCCGCATTTCACCCATCCGACATCAAAAGGAGCATCCCATGAAAGACGTTGTCATCGTCAGCGCCTGTCGTACAGCCATCGGAGCCTTCGGCGGCACACTCAAGAGCCTCAACGGCGCCACACTTGCCAGCATCGTCATGAAAGCGGCCGTGGAACGCGCCGGCATCGATCCGTCCATCATCGACGACGTGCGCTTTGGGTGCTGCATGGAGCACCATGACACTTTGAACGTGACCCGAGTGGGGGCGCTTCTTGCCGGCATCCCCGACACGGTGCCCGCCGTCACCATCAACCGGGTGTGCATCTCCGGCATGGAGGCTGTCATTTCCGGTGCCGCCATGATTCAGGCCGGCATGGCCGACGTGATTCTCGCCGGCGGGGTGGAGCACATGAGCGGCGTCCCCTTCACGGTTCCCAGCGCCCGCTGGGGCGCGCGGCTCCAGGACCAGGCGTTTGTGGACGCCATGATCCACGCCCTGCACTGCGGCTCTCACATGTTGCCTTTCGATGACAGCGCCCCGGTTGACACGACCGCCGCGCCGGCCAGCTATTTTCTGGGAAAACCCTACATCATGGGGCACACCGCCGAGTTCATCGCCCAAAAGCTGGGCATCACACGCCAAGAAATGGACGAGGTGGCGCTGCGCAGTCAAAACAGCGCCGAGCGGGCCACCAACGACGGGTCCTTTGCCGAAGAGATTGTTCCGGTGCCGGTGCCGAGAAAGAAAAACGATCCGCTCATCTTCGACAAGGACGAGCATTTCCGGCCGGGGCTCACCATGGAGCAGCTCCAAAAGCTCCCGCCGGCCTTCATCCCCAAAACCGGCACGGTTACCGCCGGAAATGCCAGCGGCATCAACGACGGGGCGGCCGCCATGGTGATCATGTCTAAAGAAAAAGCCGATGCCTTGGGGCTCACCCCCATCGCTGTCATCCGGGCCGTTGGCAAAGGCGCCTGCCACCCGGCCCTCATGGGGCTCTCGCCGGTGCCGGCAGTGGAAAACCTCATGACTCGCAGCGGGCTGAAAATCGCTGACTTCGAACTGGTGGAGGTCAACGAGGCATTTGCCGCTCAGTACCTCGGCTGCGAACGTGAACTGGGGCTCGATCGGGAAATCACCAACGTCAACGGCTCCGGCATCGGACTCGGCCACCCGGTGGGCGCCACCGGGTGCCGCATCATGGTCACCCTGATCCACGCCATGAAAAAACGGGGAAACCGCCTCGGCCTGGCCACCCTCTGCGGTGGCGGCGGGGTGTCCATGGCGTGTGCCTTAGAGATGCTTTAACGGCACAACGCAGATAGGGGCGAAAAACATTTCGCTCTGCAACAAAAACGACCGGCCATTCAACAGAAGACCAAGGAGCGACACATGGATTTTGGACTGAGCAAGGAGCAAAAAGAGATCCAGAAAGCCGTCAGGGAATTCGTCAAGGGAGAGTTCAAAAAAGACGTCATCGCCGATCTGCTGGAAAAGCATGAATATCCGAAGAAAATCTGGAAAAAGGCCGCCGAGCTTGGATTCATCGGCATCCATTTCCCGGAGAAATACGCCGGCATGGGGCTGGGCTGCCTGGAAAACATCCTGGTGGCCGAGGAACTGGCCCGGGGCGACAGCACCGTCGGCACCTGCCTTCTCATCGCCGATTTCGCCACCGAGATCATTCTTCACTGCGGCAGCGAAGCGCAGAAAATGAAGTGGCTTCCCAAGGTAGCCAAAGGCGAGTGCCTTTCCGGTGGCGCCTTCACCGAACCCGACCATGGCTCGGACATCACTTGCGTCGAAACCACCGCAGTTAAAGACGGCGACGCGTGGCTCATCAACGGCGCCAAGATCTTCATTACCAACAGCGGCCCACTGGCCGGTTTTTACTGCGTGCTGTGCCAGACCGACCCAGATGCCGCCCCCAGCTACCGGGGGCTCAGCCTCATCCTGGTGGAAGCGGACAACCCCGGTATCTCCACCCAAGACGTTGGCAAAAAAATGGGGATCACCCTGACCTACACCGCCGAAGTGGTCTTCAAGGATGTTCGGGTGCCGGCGGAGAACCTCATCGGCAAGGAGAACAAGGGCTTTTACCAGTTGCTGGAATTCTTCGACGAAAGCCGCATCCTGGTTGCCGCTCAGGCGCTGGGCACGGCCCAGGGCGCCTTCGACCGGGCGCTGGCCTACGTCAAGCAGCGCGAACAGTTCGGTAAGAAAATCGCTCAGTTTCAGATCACCCAGCACAAACTAGCCGACATGGCCACCAAGATCGAAATGGCCCGGCTGCTGACTTACAAGGCCGCATGGAATTTCGACCAGGGGCGCATCGATCCCAAATTGACCTCGATGGCCAAAATGGTGGCGGCCCGCACCGCCGTTGAAGTCGCCGACGAAGCCATTCAACTGCTGGGCGGATACGGCTATATGGCCGAATACGAGGTCGAACGGTTCTATCGGGATGCGAAGATCACCGAGATCTACGAAGGCACAAAGGAAATCCAGAAAAACACGATTGCCAGTGCGCTGCTGGGAAAAATAAAATAACGCCCATCCCGAAAAAACCGTTCACGGAAAGGCTTTGTTTATAGAACGATGGGGTTAGGTGCAGGAGCACCTGTTACCCGCACCCCTGTCAATCTCGTCTGAAGACGGGTTTGTTGGCTGATTTCGTTACTGCTGGTTCATGAACGCCTCGAAGGCGGTGGTCGCAAGAAGCGTCAGCCGAGCGCCTGGAACGTGGAACTGGGCTGGGCCATCACCGACGCCTGGGAACTGGCCGGCCGCTAAGGCGGGTCCTCCGACGGCGATGCCGGTGGAGCTGAATTCCTGCCCGAGACCGTTTATGGCGCAGTCGTCAACTGGGGTGTATTCGACAACACCCATCTGGCCTTCGAATACATCCACAACGACTACCAGGATGATTTCCAGAAGGACGACGTCTTCACCGTGCAGCTGGCTGTCGAATTCTAAACCCCAACGTTGGGGTAAACCCAGGCAAGCCCGGTCATCGCCTGCTGTTCAGTATCCGCCGCCACCGCCACCGCCGCCTTCTTCCACGAAAGGCGGTTTCCTCCAGACGATGGACTCCAGCAGGATGAGTTCGGCGTCGGTGTGGTTGACGACTGGCGCCTTGACGATGCGCTGGGCTGCGCCGGCCGGATAGAGGTAACGCGGCGATTCGTGATATCTCGTGGCAACCTCTTCGGCAATGGAGGGGTCATCAGCCACCTGAATGGTTGCCTTGCCGTAACAGGTGCAGACATAGTCCCGTGTCGGACCGGACTCGATGTAGATACCGGTGCCACGGATGCCGATAACGCCGGTGACGGTTTCGATGCGCCGCCGGCCGCGCCCGAACACGGTGAGCATACGCCCCCGCAGCATCCGGATGATGGTCTTGATGTCCTCCTTGTAGCCCTCGGCCTCGTCGCCGGCAAGATCAACGCGGCTGTCGCCGCGCACCAGGTAAACCGATTTGTCGATGACGAATATGGCGATAGCGTCCGGGCCGGTGGTGACCACGTCACCACGCTTCACGAGATCCCCTTTGACTGCCGGCGTGCCGTTGATACGCACATCACCCTCAACGGTGTGCACCCCCTGAGGCGGCGTGGTAAACCCCATGGCAAATGCCTGACGAACAAATGGCGGGATGGGCAATGCCGTGAGGGCAACCGCGGACAAGAGCCCGCGCAGTAGCCGCCGGCGCTCGTCAAAGGGTGGGGCGTGCCATCTCGAAAAGTTCGCTCCAGTGAATGGCGGCCGACGAAAAAAGGTGCGATCTGTCATGGCATGATCTCCGATTCCGATTAGTAAACTGATTGACAGGGGCTCTTGCCACGAAGGTTTACATAGAAAGCCCCGCAACATCAAGGCGCGCCGCATTGACGGGCAACCCGATGATGGATTAGGCTGCCCCATCCAAAACCTCCTGATTGATCCGACATTTTAGCGTTGAGGTACGGATTCGTGCTCATCATCCCCATCATCGGCAAAACCCGCCTGCGCAAACCGCCGGTGGTCACCATTGTACTCATCCTGATAAACGTGGTTGTTTATTTCGGGTTTCAATTCGGGGATCATGCGGCTTCCATGGCTGCCCAGAAATATTACCTCGAATCCGGGCTCGTCGACATCGAACTGCCGCGATACCGGGCCTACAAGGAGGGCCACACCTTCTCCGCCGCAGATGTCGAAGCGGTGTCGAAAATGTCGGACGAGGCCGTCAGGGCCTTGCTGGTAGAGGCCATCCGGGACGGCCGGTTTCAGGCGGCCCTGGACGACGACGCCATCATCCCTGCGGACGATCCCGCCCACGCGAAGTGGAAACCGATGCGGACGCAATTTCTCGCAAAGTATGAATCATCCGTCACCGTGCACTGGGGGTTCCGCCCAATCGACCACCGACCGGCCACGTGGTTCACCTACATGTTTCTACACGGGGGCATCGGCCACCTCATCGGCAACATGATATTCCTTTGGCTGGTGGGTTGTATTCTGGAATACGGCGCCGGACGTCTGTCCTACAGTGTTATTTACGTCCTCGGGGGGTTGGCGGCAGTTGGGCTGTTCTTCATCGTCGAGCGCCACTCGGCCCTCCCGTTGGTCGGCGCATCCGGCTCCATCGCCGCGCTGATGGGCGCCCTGGCGGTGCTGTTCGGTAAGGAACGGATACACATTTTCTTCTCGGTTGGATTTTACTTCAACAATTTCCGGATCCTGGCCATCTACCTGCTGCCGCTATGGATCGGCAACGAATTGTTTCAGCTCTTTTTCGGCGGCGTCAGCCAGGTGGCCTACATCGCCCACATCGGCGGTCTTTTGGGGGGTGCCGCCATGGCAGCCGTTCACAGGCGCCTTTGGAAAGCAGTGGACACGGAAGTATTGGGGGAGGAGACTGAGGATACCGCATCACCGGTCCTCGAGGAAGCCATGAGCCGTATGGAAAAGCTCGAGTTCGGTCGGGCGCGAAAACTACTTGCCGCGCTGCAGCGAGAAACACCGGACAGTCCGGAAGTGTTGAGGCTGCTATTCGGCATCGATCGCCACTATCCGGAGCGGCCGGTGATCCATACCACCACCGCAGCATACCTCAAGCACCTCGCCGGCCACCTGGATCAGCGCGATGCCCTGATCCAGGTCTATGAGCGCTATATCACCGCAGTAAAAACGCCAAAACTGCCGTCTGAACTGCTACTGGCCGCCTGCCGTGCGCTGACCGCCAAAGATCGCCCGGCAGAGGCAGAACACATTCTGGCGTTGTTGCAAAGACAGCACCCCGACATACCGGGGCTGCCGGCAGCCTGGCGGCGCCTGGCGGATGTCTGGGAGCGCCTCGAAACATCCGACCGGGCGGCGCGATGCCGAAAGATTCTCCTTCGGCATTTTCCCACATCGCCCGAAGCCGCCGAAATCCGGCATTCAACCGACTGAGGACGGGTTTTACCACAGAGCCTGCCAAGAACAGGGAGAGGGACATCGAGGACATTAGAGACGGGAAGGATTTGAGCGTTCCTGGTTGGCGGCTTCGCCGCAGTAATTGAGTTTATGGAGTTCGTTGAGTCTATCGGGTTCTAATTCGGAATACCAGAATCCCTCGATTCGGAATTTACTGTCCTCATTTATGAAATTTCATGTTTTGTATGGCCTGATCGATGGGATCCGCTACGATCCTCCCATCCTACGCGCTACCTTTCACCTAATCCTAAGTGCCGCCGGTAGGCCCGCATCTGATCGGCCACGGCGCCGTCAGGGAAACGCCCGATGGCCTCGTCCAGAATGCCCCGGGCGATCTCCGGCTGCATCAACCGGTCATGGTAGATTTGGGCCATCCGAAGGTGGGCCTTGGGAATGAGTGCAAGATCGGTATCTTCGTCGATGATATGCTGGTAAGCCGTCAACGCCTCTTGGCTGTTGCCGATTTCATTGAGCCAGCCGGCAATCTTGAAGCGGATGTCCGCTGGGAGGGGCACGTCGGTTTTTCGTGCCAGGGGAGACCGGTAGAGGCTCAGGGCCTCGCTCTTGAGATTGGCCCCGGCCATCAGGTTCAGGTGAATGGGGAAATGCGCCGCCAGGGCCGTCCCCATTTTCTTTAGTTTGAGCATCTTCATGTAGCGTTCGGAAAGCACCAAAGACGTCATGGCGCCGGGGGCGACATTTTCCTGGATATGGGTAATGGCGTTTTCCACCTCACCGCTACGCAGCATCAGGGCCACATCTTGCAGGATTTTTTCTTCCCCGGTGACGATGTGCTGGGTTTTATCCGGTGCTTCGGATTCCTTGAAATTCTCCTGTTCGATGGTGTAGCCAATGTCCATGTGGTACTGCACCAGCACATAGCCCATCAAGTGATAGGAAATCAGCATGTAGTAGAACTTGGCGGCCGTCGTGAGCACCGGCGCCGCAAAGGCCGGCATCACCGAAAGCACCTTGCCGGCCAAGGCCTGGGGCGCCCCGCCCAGCAAAATCAGAAAGAGGTACATCAACAGGTAGCCCCAGCCGATGCGCGTTGCCAGCGGAATGAACTTCAGGGGGTTGACCGCCTGAACCAAGCTGCCCGTGGTGACCAGAAGAATCACCATGGCCGGCATCCCCAAAAGGGCCGCGATCAAAACGATACCGCCGAAAAAGATGCCCAATTTCGCCACGGAAAGAAAAAAGACGGTGGCGATGATCACGTAAATACCCGCCTGCTTCAACACCAGCCCGAAGTCTCTTGAAAGGGTGGCTCGGTTCAGCGGCGGCGGTGTGAGATCGCCGTTTGCCGTGCCGCGCAACGCGGCAAAGGAATACAGAAGCATGACACAATAGCTCGTGACGGCAAGCAAAATGGTCAAAACACCGGGGTTTTGCCCCCTGACCAACGCTACGAGGCTGAAGACCGCCATGAGGGTCAAGGGCCGCGGGTGCAGGGGGTAGGTGAAGAACCGGGGAAGGCGCTTCCAGAACGGCTCGACAATATTACCGGCCCCCAGCCACCGAGCCTCAATCCCACATTTCAGGCAGCAGTGCAGCGGCTGTCCCGCAGCGGGCGACCCGATGTCGCGTCTGGAGATGCATTGCGGACACAACAAACTCTGGCATCTGGGGCACTGCCAGTGCGCCGGCTGGGTGGGATGAAGGGTGCACGGTGTCGGCATCGATCATCAATCCTTTATCAGCGCATCAGAGGACGACTGCATGATGCGCCAGGTGACACGTCAGGGCAGCGAGGGGCAGATCGCGCAGCGGCCACCATTGACCGTCCCGTAAAGTACCCATACCTCCCGTGGTCATTCCGAGGAGCCTGCGACGAGGAATCTTGATGAAACGGTAAAAAGTAGCAAAAAGGACGATTTCGTAAAATGTTCGAGATACGGCTTGCGAATCCTGAGAAATGAGGCCTACTTACAGTACGCCGCCATGACGAAGAATGACGCGTAACGCAGATATCTGACTTTTTACGGAACCGTCAATCTTGACTCATTCTTAGTTACACATATTTCAACCAAACCCCAGATCCCCCCACTTCGCTCAGGATGACTTCTGAGGCGTCTTTACAGGCTTATCATCACCGGCCTCTGACGGCACTATGGGCCCCGTTGCCGGCGCCCCAGAAATCGTTTGCCTCGACAGGGTCGTAAAACTTCAATTCCCCGTTGACCATAACCTGCGGCGCATACCGCAACTCGTCCCGCCCACAGCGCATGAGGCGATCAACGGCCATGATCCATCCCTTGGCAGATCCGTACCGGGCAATGGCTTGCCGGCTGTATGCCGAGCATGAGGGGTGCATGGGGCAAACGCCGCGGCGCACGCCGTTCAGGTGATTCATGGGACCGGTGTAAACGTCGATCAAAGCCTCATGCAGAATGCCGCTCGATTCCTGAGAAGATCCACTGTCATGATCGGGTGCGGCCGCACACGACGCCAGGATGAGAAGGCTTAGAAGCAAACCAACGGTGTGGTACCGGACAGCGTCAGTGTTTTTCATGGGATGGTTGCCTAAGGCAGTCCTTGCAAACACCGTCTACACGAACCTCGACCTTGTCGATCTGGCCGGGAAAGGTCTTCCACAGCGGATCTGAATTGACGTTCAGACTGGCCGGATCCAGGCAGTCCATATGACCGCAACGTTTACAGTAAAAATGCGGGTGCGGCTGGTGGTGATCGTTGGGCGCTAGGCCATAGTAAAATGCCCTGCCGCCGGTGCTGATCCGCTCCACGAGCCTCGATGCAACCAGCAGATCAAGAATCCGATAAACCGTTACCCGGTTGATGGCGCTGCGGCGTTCGAGCGTCCTGAAGATGTCTCCGGCCGACAGGGGTGAACTGTTGTTGCCCACCACCTCGAGCACCTGGAGGCGGTTATCGGTGGGTTCCAGGTCGACAGATGCCAACAGCTCGGAATAGTCACATTGATGGCACATAGATTCCCTTATTTGCAGGACGCCGGTTTAACAGGCTGTTTATTTGCGTCGGCGGCCAAAGTTGACGGTTGCGAATGGAGCGCCCTGCGTAGTCGATCGACCCCCAAAGAGATGAAAAAGGCCGCACCGGAAACGAGAATGATGGTGGCGCCGGAGGTGAGATCGAAGACATAGGACAACCATAGCCCCGCAGTGGTCAGCACCGCGCCCAACAGGCTGGACCCCAGCATCATTTGAAACAGCGACTTGGCGTACTTCTCCACAATGAATGGCGGTATGGTGAGCAGGGCGATCACGAGGATCAGGCCAACGACCTGGATCACCATCACAATGGTCAGCGCCAGCATGCCGATGAGCGTGAAGTACAAACCGGTGACCGGCACGCCGCGGATCTTGGCAAATTCTTCATCATAGGACAGCGCCAGAAGATCCTTGTAAAATACGAACACCAAAACGGCGATGAGCAGCCCCATGACCCCCATGATCATCAGATCGTAAAACGGCACGGTTAAAATGCTGCCGAAGAGGTAGCTCATGAGATCCACATTGTATCCCGGGGTCAAATCGATGAGGATGATGCCGATGGCCATTCCCACCGCCCACATGACGCCGATGATGGTGTCGGCACGGTGCCTGGCCCTGAGCGTGACGGCGGCCATCACCATGGCGGCTGCCAGAGAGAACCCCAGGGTCCCGATCAAATACGGCCATCCGAAGAAAAAAGACAGGCCGATCCCTCCGTAGGCGGCGTGAGCAATCCCGCCGGACAAAAACACGATGCGGTTGACCACCACCAAAGTACCCATGATGCCACAGATGAAGCTGGCCAGAAGGCCCGCTGCAACAGCATTCTGCATGAATTCAAATTGAAGCGCGTCGATCACGGTGTCACCAACGTTGGGGTTAATGGTCCTGCAGCACCCGGTGCGGCAGTCCGTGCGCCACCAGTTCGACGGGGCACACCGCTTCCACGGTACAGGGATACATGGATTCCAGCATGTCACCGGTGATTTCCGCCTGGGGGTGGTAGTGCAGCCCGCGATTGACACAGGCCACGGACTTGACATAGCGCGAAACCACCAGGAGATCGTGGCTCACCACCAGGATGGAAACGTCCCCATTGAGTTTCTTGAGCATCCTGTAGAAATCCGCCTGCCCCTTGGTGTCGATACTGGCGGTGGGTTCGTCGAGCAGGAGTAATTTCGGATCCGTAACCAGCGCCCTGGCAATAAAGACGCGTTGGCGCTGCCCGCCGGACAGTTCCCCGATTTTTCTGTTCGCGAGATCGGCCATGGCCATCCGCTCGAGTGCAGCCAGAGCGTCGCGGCGGTCCGCCGCCGACTGCCGTGCCCATCGCCGGCCGGGAGTGAGTTTACCCATCAGGACCACGTCCAGGGCGGTGATGGGAAAGCGGCGGTTGATATGGACGTCCTGGGGCACATAGCCGATGCACGGTGCGGCCTGGGCCGGCGACCGCCCGAGGACGGTGACGGTGCCGAGATCCGGCTGGAGCAGCCCCAGCATGAGTTTCAGCAATGTGGTCTTACCCCCGCCGTTGGGGCCGATCATGGCAATGAAGTCGTCCTGGCGGATGTCGAGGGTCACCGCTTCGAGGACGGGTTCGCCGGCATATCCGAAGGCGAGATCTCTGATTTCAACGATGGGGGCTTCCATGGTGTGCCTATTCCAGCGCGGCTTTGAACGCCTCGGCGACCGCACGCAGATTTTCCACCCAATCTTCGGCCAGGGGATCGACGGCCACCACCCTGCCGCCGATCTCCCGGGCAATCAACTCGGCGCTTTTCGTCGAGAATTGGGGTTGAACGAAAATGACGTTGATGCCGTCTTCTCTAGCATGCTTGATCAGTGCTTTCAACTGAGCGGGCTTGGGCTCCTTACCCTCGATCTCGATGGGAATCTGCTGGAGCCCGTAAGTGTGGGCGAAATACCCCCATGCGGGATGAAACACCAGGAACCGCAGGCCCTGCTTTCCAGCAAATATATTTCTCAGGTAGGCGTCCAGCCGATCGATGCGATCCGAAAATGCCTGGAAATTGGCAGTGTAAGCGTCGCTGTGCGTCGGATCGGTCTCCCGAAGCGCGTCCAGGATGGTTCTCGCCTGCATCTTCACCAACGGCGGGGACAGCCAAATATGGGGATCACGCCCGGCATGCTCATGGGGATCTTCATCATGCACCGCGTCCCCGTGGTGATCACTTTTTGTAGGATCATGATCCGCCTGGTGGTGCTCACTCTCCTGGTGACCCTCCCCGGGGTCATCATCATGATGGTGGTCGTGAGCCGCCATGGCAAGCTTTTCGATACCGCGGTCGGTATGGATTACCCTCATGTCAGGATTGGCGTTGGCGAATTTTTCCAGCCAGACGCTTTCAAAGGGGACACCGATGGCAAAATAGATGCTTGCATTGGATAGATCAGCCATCTGCTTGGGTCTGGGTTCATAGGTGGCGGGATTGGCGCCGGGCCTGACCATGACCTGGACATCCACCCGTCCCTTGCCAATTTGTTGCACGATATATTTTTGGGGAAGAATGCTGACAAACACAGGCAGTTTTGCCGCCTGCACACCAGTGGCCCAGAGCATCACTGAGAAGACAGATAGTGCCCACCGCAACCGGATAAGTGTCATAACGACCTCCGTCAAGTATACTGTATTTGAGTTACATGGCGCTGCGAACCTTTCGAAGTCGACTTCAAGCGCAGTGCAACTTTATTGCACTGGATCGCTGCTGTCAACGTATCGCCGGCGGCAGCGGACGCGCTCAGGAATTCCTTTCATGTGGCACCCTGCAGCCGACCCGGGCCGACGCCAGGCCGGCAGGGCAGGCAACCGCCGTGCTATTGACTTGACGGATAGGAGCCATGATATTGGGCCTGCGTTGAGCCCGAAGTGGGGGCCGCGGTCTCGGTAACATCGCAACGGGGCGGCGCACGGTTAAAAATCAAGAATGAAGCCATTGTTAACGACATATACCGTCAGTGACGGGGCCGTTTCGCCCAACCGCCGCCCAGACCACCTGCCACTGCTGTTCCTGCTGGCAGCGGTCGTGTTCGCTCCCTGGGGGGAAGCATCAGATGCCCGGAGCAACCTGGCCATCGTGTTCATCAGTATCGTCCTGGAAGCCATTCCATTCATGCTGGTGGGATCGCTGGTGGGGGGATTTATCGAAGTCTTCGTCAGCCGGGACCGAATCATGTCGCTGATGCCGGAAAGGGGGCGGTTCACCGTTTGGGTCGCCGCCGGCGCGGGCCTGCTGTTTCCTGTCTGCGAGTGTGCGGTGGTCCCGGTGGTGCGGCGGCTGGTGGGCAAAGGGATGCCGCTGTCGGCGGCCGTGGCCTATCTGTTGGCCGGCCCCATCGTCAACCCCATCGTTGCGGCGTCAACGGCCATGGCCTATGCGTTCGACGGACAGGTGGTGGCGCTACGCCTCGCGCTGGGTTACGGCATCGCCGTGGCCATCGGTATCACCATGGGGCGGCTGTTCAAGGGGCGGGATGCGTTCGTCGACAATACGGCCCCGGAAACCGGGTGCGCCTGCGACCCCGGCACCCATCATCACGATGATCCGCTTCCGGGTCACCCTGACGTTTCACTGCCATCAACAGTGTCACCGACGGTACCCACCGCCGGCGGGTACGCTGAGGGCACCCGTGTAGGACGCATCACCGGGCGCCTGGCTGACGCCGTCAGGTACGCCGCGGACGATTTCAGTGCGGTGGCCCACTTTCTCGTCATCGGCGCCTTCATCGCCGCCCTGGCGCAAACCTACGTCTCCCGCGCCGTCTTCGTGAATCTCGGGGATCTGCCGTTTGCATCCGTGGTAGTCATGATGGGCCTCGCCGTGCTCCTCAACCTGTGCTCGGAGGCCGACGCGTTTATCGCGGCATCCTTTCAGGGGCTCGTATCGCTTCCCGCCCAGCTTGCCTTCATGCTCACCGGGCCGATGTTCGACATCAAGCTGCTGCTCATGTACCAGCGCCTGTTTCGCCGCCGGGCCATCATCACCCTGGCTGCGATGATCATGGCCGCCGTGCTGGCCGTCAGCATCGGCCTCGAGGCGCTCGGGGTATTTCGGCCATGACAACCCACCTGGCCCACCTCTTTCGACGGTTCGATGGCGTCGTATTCGCCCTCTGGACCGTGGCGCTCGCCTACCTCTTGGTCTCGCGGCAATACATGGATTTCCTGCGGCCGGAATTCGGCTTGCTGCTGGCGCTCGCGCAATTCGTCACCATGGGATTCATGTTCAGTGCGCTCTTCAACAGACACACTCACGGCAAGGGTCTTCTCGGCATCACCCAATCCCTGGTCCTGATCACACCCCTCGTTTACCTCGCCATCATGCCGGAAACGATGCTGGGCAGGGCCGCATTCAACACCCGCTTTGTCGGATCTACCGGCATTTCAGGTATGGCTGACGCCGGCTACGACGGTACGATTCGGGCACCCACCGCTGAAGGACCGACGAAGGAAAACCGTGACGGCGCACCGCCGAAGCCAGTCCCCACCATTCTTGAAATCTTCGAAAACCCTCATGATTATGTCGGTCACCGGGTGACGGTCGTCGGCATGATCCTTCGCGACGACAACCTGAAGCAGTACTACGGCGGGCACGATACCGCCGTCTACCGGTTTCTCATCAATTGTTGCGCCGCCGATGCGCTGCCGCTGGCCATCGCCGTGGAGTCAACCAACGCCGCGGCATTCGACAAGGACCAATGGGTGCAGGTCAACGGGATTTTCGAGATCCGATCAGCCGGAGGCCAGAACGTGCCCTTTTTCGCAGAGGCGGACATCACGGCCGTTGGCACGCCTGAAGTGCCCTATCTTTTCTGACCCATGAAAGAGACGGACAACGACGCTGACGGGCAATGTGCAGGGTCGACTGATCAGGGCATAGCTGAAAAGTCTGCCGATATATCGTTTTTCCTATCATCGAATCTTCGGCTGTTCGGCACCGGGTGTTTGCCAACCGGAGATCGCCCGTGCATAATGAGCGGTACCCATCGACGGCCTTTCCGCGTGCCCCATCTAGGTGCCATGCAAAGCGCCCGTCGCACCCGGCGGCTGCCAATGCGGATGAAGGGGACCGTTATCGACAAACCATCTCGGGAGGACGACCATGGCGGACCGCGTTGTCGAGGACTACATCAAAGCCATTGACGCCCTGGAGCAAAAGCACGGGCGGGCCAAGACATCACTGCTGGCCCAACACCTGGGTGTGACGCCCGGTTCGGTCACCGAGATGCTCAAGCGGCTGTCGACCACCCGCCCCTGCCTGGTTTCCTATCAACACCACTATGGGGTGCGCCTGACGCCGGCAGGACGCCGCCGCGCCCTGGCCGTCATCCGCCGCCATCGTCTGCTGGAAACATTTCTCCACGACACGCTGGGCCTCGACTGGGACAAGGTCCACCGGGAGGCTGAAGAATTGGAGCACCACCTTTCAGAACAGGTGACCGAAGCGTTGGACCGCCATCTCGGCCATCCCCGCTTCGACCCCCACGGCGAACCCATCCCCGACCGCGAGGGCCGCATGCCTGATTGGCCCCACCAGTCACTTTACGAGATGAACGACGGTCAGTCGTTCGAAGTCGTGGGCGTCAGCCCGGTGTCCGACGATCTACTGGTGTTGTTGGATAGCATGGGTATCGGCATCAAAACCACCGGGCGCCGGCTGACCGAGGCGGCCTTTGACGGGTCGGTCACGGTGTCGGTCGACACCCCGAAGGGCGCCGTGCAACAGACATTGGGCAAAGACGCCTCACATCGGCTCATGGTCAAACCCATGGCGAGTTGAATTCTTGCGTTCAAATTTAATATTTTGATTGACCAAAATATTTTGATGGTTACCATTCAGCAGTATGAAGCAGACGCTGTTGAAAGGCGACCGAGGAGCATTCACATGAACGGACACCCCCGACTGACACATACCGCCCTTACCCTCATGGTGATGGCACTGGCCGTCGCTGCCGCCATATCTCCGGCAGACGCAGCGTCCTTCACCAAGAAATATCCCATGCGCGTTGCCGCCACCGTCGGCATGGTGGGCGATATCGTCAACAGCGTGGCCGGTGACAGGGCCGAGGTGACGGTCATCATCGGCTCCGGCGTGGACCCCCACGTCTACAACCCCACCCGCGGCGACGTTGCCGCCCTGATCCAATCCGACATCATTTTCTATTCAGGCCTGCTGTTGGAGGGACAAATGGCGGACATCCTCAAAAAGATCTCAAAGAGACGACCCGTTGTCGCCGTCACCGAGCAATTGAAGGCGGATTACCTGCTCCACAACGAACAGACCAACCACCACGACCCCCACGTGTGGATGGACGTGTCCGGGTGGCGCCAGGCCGTGGCGGTCGTCGCAGATGCACTCACCGCCTTTGATCCCAAAGCGGCCGGTTTTTACTACGCCAACGCCGCAAGGTTCAAAACCGATCTCCAACGCCTGGACGATTACGCACGGAAAACCATGGCGTCCATTCCGAAAAACCAGCGGATTCTCGTCACGGCCCACGACGCGTTCGCCTACCTGAGCCGGGCCTACAATATCGAAGTGATGGGGATTCAGGGCATTTCCACGGAATCCGAAGCCGGCCTCAAAGACATCAACCGAATCGTTGACGTGCTGGTCGCCAGACGCGTCCCGGCGGTGTTCGTGGAGTCCAGCGTCTCGGACAAAAACGTCAAGGCACTAATTGAAGGCGCGGCATTCCGCAACCAGAAGGTCGTCATCGGGGGCGAACTGTTCTCTGACGCTATGGGCAAACCGGGAACCTACGAAGGAACCTACATCGGCATGATTGACCACAACGTCACCATCATTGCCAGGGCGCTGGGCGGCAGCGCGCCCGAACGCGGTATGCAGGGGAAACTGTCGCCTGGCCACTAGCCCCAGGGCATCGACTGTGGTAAACCCGTAAAACGCTGCAGAAGTCATCCAGAGCGAAGCGAGGGATCTGTTGTTTAGCAAAAATATGACAATATTACAGTGGGTTGAGATTCCTCGTCGCAAGCTCCTCGGAATGACAACAGGGTTCTTAGGGACTTTACGGAACCGTCAACCGTAGGATAGGAACACAATCATGACGGTATCGGCACCAGCAGAAGATAGACAGGCATCGGCCGCCGCCCCCCTTCGGGTCAGCGATCTCACCGTGGCCTACCATCGAAAGCCCGTGTTGTGGGATGTTGACCTGGAGTTGCCCGAGGGCCGGCTCATTGCCGTGGTGGGCCCCAACGGTGCCGGCAAGAGCACTTTTATCAAGGCGGTCCTGGGGCTGGTCCCCCGGGCTTCCGGAACGGTGTCCATTTATGGCCGGCCCTATGCGGACCAGCGGCATCTGGTGGGATACGTGCCGCAGCGGGAAAGCGTGGACTGGGATTTTCCGGTCAGCGCGGCAGACGTTGTCGCTATGGGACTGTATCGACAGATCGGGTGGTTCAGACCAGTCACCCGCCGGCACCGTAAAAAGGCCATGGCCGAATTGGAGAAGGTGGGCATGGCCAGCTACGGCCATCGGCAGATCAGCCAACTCTCCGGTGGTCAGCAGCAGCGGGTGTTCCTGGCACGCGCCCTGGCCCAGGATGCCCGAATATACTTCATGGACGAACCCTTTGCCGGCGTCGACGTGGCCACGGAGCGCGCGATCATCGCACTGCTCAAAAATTTGAAAGCGGCGGGCAAGACCTGCGTGGTGGTCCACCACGATCTGCAGACCGTACCCAATTACTTCGACCACGTGGTCCTGCTCAACATGCGCGTCGTGGCCGCCGGACCCACCGATGCGGTGTTCACCGAAGACAACCTGAAGAAAACTTATGGTGGCAAACTCACGCTACTCTCTCAGGCCCTTCACGAGTATGCCAAGGCACCCACCATCAAAGGCAAGGAGGGGACCTGATCATGACACTCGGCTGTCACGGCCGCTGGGTGCTGCCGGCCGTTATTGCCGCCGGCTTGGGGTTCGCCGGCGAAGCGACGGCGGCCACCTTGGGGGGGCGCATGTTTGCGTGGCCGTCCGGGACGGAATTGTGGCGCGTACTGTCCTTCCAGGACTACAACACCCGTGTGGTCATCATCGGCACCTCTCTCCTGGGACTGGCCGCAGGGCTCATCGGCACGTTTCTCCTGCTCCGGAAACGCGCGCTGCTCAGTGACACCCTGAGCCACGCCACACTTCCCGGGATCGCACTGGCCTTCATCCTGATGGCGTCCACGCTCGGAGAGGGCAAACTCCTGCCCGGCCTCATCGCCGGCGCCGCCGTATTCGCAGTCATCGGTACCGCGTCGGTGCTTTTCATTCAGAAGCATTCTCGGTTGAAGGAAGACGCGGCGCTGGGCATCGTTCTCAGTGTTTACTTCGGCCTGGGCATCGCCCTGCTGGGCATGGCCACACGCATGGAATCGGTGAACGCCGCCGGGTTGACCTCTTTCATTTATGGGAAAACCGCGTCCATGCTCTTTTACGACGCTGTGCGCATCGCCGCCACCGCCGTCGTGGCCGCGCTCTGCTGCGTGCTCTTCTTTAAAGAATTTGCACTCATCTGCTTTGACGGTGATTTCGGCAACACCCAGGGGTGGCCGGTGGGTCGCCTCGATTTTTTCATGATGTGCATCGTCGTCGCCGTCACCGTCATCGGACTCCAGGCCGTGGGCCTGATTCTCGTGGTGGCGCTGCTCATCATACCTGCGTCGGCCGCCCGTTTTTGGACCGACCGGCTGCACGGCATGCTCTGGCTGTCCGGGGCGTTCGGCGCCATCAGTGGGTTTGTCGGTGCCGGCATATCGGCCCTCATGGCAAACCTCCCGGCCGGCGCCGTTATCGTGGTAACGGCATCCGTCGTCTTCATGTTCAGCATGGTCTTCGGCTCGACCCGCGGATTGCTTCGCATGCTCATCGGGCGCCGGCACCTGAAACGAAAAATCGCTACAGAAAACCTGCTGCGGGATCTATATGAGTGGTTTGAAACCGGTGCCGTCAGCCCCCCCGGGGACGGTGAAGTGGCCGGCCCCACACCGACCGACCTGCTGGGCAGGCGCAGCTGGGCCCCGCGTGTGCTGCACCGCACCATCGGAAGGCTGTCGGCTGCCGGGTTGTTAAGCCACACGCCGGACGGACGCATGGGGCTCACGCCCATGGGAGCTGACACGGCCCGGGGGGTGGTACGCAAGCATCGGTTGTGGGAAGCCTATCTCATCGCCCACGCGGACGTGGCACCCGGCATGGTGGACCTTAGTGCGGACCGCATCGAACACGTTCTGGACAGCGACATCATCGCGGGGCTGGAAGCGGCCATGGCCGGCAATCAGCCGGCGGCGCTTCCCCGAAGCCCGCACCGGCTGGCACCGGCAGCGGGGCAGGCGTGATTATGGACTGGACTTTTCTGGACACCTGGATCGTGTGGGCGGGCATACTGAGCGCCATGTCTTGCGCCCTGCTGGGGAACTTCCTGGTGCTGCGCCGCCAGAGCATGATGGGCGATGCCATCAGCCATGCGGTGCTGCCCGGGC
>CAYUOU010000074.1:0-19913 GCA_964446485.1 uncultured Desulfobacterales bacterium
CAATGACGAAGGATGACGCGTAACGCAGATATCGGACTTTTTACGGAACCGTCACATTTGAGGGGTCACCGCCGCCCCGCTTTACGGGATCTTCGCTACGACAAGCCGCGGGGAATGCGTTCGCAGCCTGGATCACACGAGAGGACCGCTCCTTGCAGGTGCTGAACATCACCGGCATCGCTGTGGCGTTGGCGATGGATGCCTTTGCCGTAGCCTTTGCCACCGGTGTCATGCTAAAAAGCGTCACTCCCCGCCAAACGTTTCGACTGGGATGGCACTTTGGGTTGTTCCAGGCCCTGATGCCCATCATCGGCTGGAGTGCCGGGTTGGCGGTCCGCGATGCCGTCGAGCGCTATGCCCACTGGGCCGCATTCGCCCTGCTGATGATGATCGGCGCGCACATGATCCGGTCGGCCATGACGGGAGAAGACACCACCGACGACAGTTGCGACCCCACACGCGGCCTCACCATGGTGATGCTGTCCGTGGCCACGAGCATCGACGCGCTGGCCGTTGGGCTGACCTTGTCCATGCTGAACGTATCCGTTTGGGAACCGGCCCTCATCATCGGCATAGTGGCGTGCATGTTCACCGTGGCCGGCCTGCATCTGGGCAAATTCCTCGGCCGGGCAGCCCGCTTCAGCCAATGGGCCGAAGCGATGGGTGGCACGGTGCTCATCATCATCGGCCTGAACATCCTTCGCGACCACGGCGTGTTTTCGGGGTAGTCATCAGCCACAGACGCGGGCCGTCGTGCAGACCTTTTGACAGGATGATCCTTTTTTAATAGTAAACATAGGCGTTGATGCATCGTACCGGCGTCATCGGTCACCATACGCAATGGAACTCGCCAATGATTCACCACACCGTCCGCCCCATCGTCACTGCAGCACTCATGAGCTTTTTGATGGCCTGCTCTACGGCATCCCTGAATCTGCCGCCGAGCGAGGACACCCTGAGAAAAATCGAAGCCGGGATGGAGGAAAAGACTGTTCGCCTGCTGGCCGGAGAACCCGACCGTGAGAAGTCTTCCCCGTTCGGCGCGACCGTGCTGTATTATCGGGAGTCCATCGTTGCCGATTGTAACAAAGACCTCTCCAGCTGTGTTCCCATCGTCATAGAGAACGGCAAAGTCTCCGCCATCGGCCGTCAGTGGATGAATGCGTGGGAGAACGAGCGAAATTCGGCTGCTGCAAAAAAACAGGAGCGCCCACAGGCATTGAGAGCGACACCAGCGCCGGTGATCGACAGGAAAGCCGCACCGCAAGCCGCAACGATCCCCGCGCCGCCTCAGCCGGCGGATGACACCCAGGCACAAATCGCCCGCCTGGAAAAGGAATTGCGACGCATTCCAGTGTCCCGAACCATGGACAACCTCAAAATCTATCGCTACCTGCTGAAGCTGGTCCCTGACAATCCCAAATATGCCCGAAAAGTGGCGTTTTACGAAGCTCAGCTGGAAAGTGACAGGCAGCGTCACGCCGAAAACAAGCGTCTTGAGGCGGAACGACGACGACGCCAAAATATCGCGCTCAAAGTGTTTGAAGGAAACGACCGCGCGCGGATGGCACTCGAAACCCTGGGTGGCGGCAAGTTTCACATCTGGCTTGAAAACCGTCTGGATGTTCCCATGACGGTAACCCCGAAGCACTTCACCCTGGTCTGTACCAACGGTGCCCGGTTCGCCGTATACCAGGCCAGAGATTTCAACGATTCCGTAGCCCCGGGCGAGGTGATTGACGGCCGTCTGGTCTTCGACGCCTATTGCCCGCCCCAAGAGATCGTATTCCGCCACCCCGATGCAGGCCGCCTGAGACGGATGTTTCCAAGTGATCCCTCCGCGGCGGACGCCGTGCAGCAGACACCCGCCCCGCTGAAAACACCCGAATGACAGCAGCTGCCGTCAACCGGAAATTCGCATTATCCGGTTGTGGAATCGTAAGGAATGGACACATGGGGGGGGCTGCTGTTGGGGCAGGATGGTCCAGGCGCGCCGGCCGGCGGGCTACAGCGGCCCGCTGGCGCCCATCCACTCATCGGCATCAGGGGCCATGGCGACGCCGTTTTCATCGGTTCCCATGAATTTAAATGCGATGTGCGACGGATCGATGGTGCCGTTCCCTGCGGCGTTCTGCGTAACGGTAAACGTCACCGATGCCTGCAGCTTGCTCGGATCGTAAATGACCCGCTCAGGCAAGGGCCTTAGGGTGATTTCCGTTTCGGGGACTTTCAGACCGAAATTGTAGTTCTCACTCGGCTGGCTGCTGGTGGACCGCCCGATGCGCCAGTTGAAGCGATTTTGAACTGACTCCTGGTCCATTCGCTTGCCGAACTGAAACACCATGGTGAAGGATTTCGAGGCGTTGGCATTGGCGAGGTAGGCGTCCAAGACGGCCAGGGGCGAGCGGTACGGCGCAAAATGGTTGAAATCGGACTCGGTGTCGGCGAACTCGATACGCGGTGGCTCGACTTTGTACATGTATCGACTCAGCGTATCCGCCAACTCCGGTGCTTCGCCGTCCAGCATGTCAAATACGGCCTGCGCTTGATCCATGTTGCCAAGATCCGCATGGGTGAACCCGATCTCGACGTGGGCATCCCAAAAATCAGGCTTTATGGAAACGGCCTTTTCAAATTGCACGAGCGCCTGGTCATGAGATTCAAGGCCGGCGTATGCCTGACCCAGCCCATAATACCCACCGCTGTCCGCTGGCGTCAGTTCGATGACCCGCTTGAATGTTTCTTCCGCTTTAATGAAATTTTCACTGCTCAGGTAACCCTGCCCCAATGAAAAAAGATTGGTGGCGCTGGGGTTGAGATCCACGGCTTTTCGGTAGGCATCCTCGGCATCGGCGTAGCGCTCGAGTGAGTATTGGAGATTTCCAAGGCTGATATAAACGTCATCACGATCAGGATTGAGTTCAACCGCCAGTTCATAGGCCTCAACGGCTTTTTCCGGCTTCTCGAGTTTCAAGTAGGCGCGTGCCATGTAAGACGCGGCGTCCGTGGCGTAGTCAGAGCGGGGGGCGATCCCCATGGATCGCCGGAATTCCTTAACCGCCCCTTCGTAGTCCTTGGCCATGAACCGGTCGATACCGCTGGCCAGTGCCTGATTGGCCATCCCGTCGAGTTGCGCCTGCTGGTTGACGACGGAGAGAGCCGCCAAAAGGCTGTCTTCACCGTACGTGTTGAAAACCCCGTTGATGTCCATAATGCATCCGTCGTTTCCGGGTGCGGCGCGGGGAAATTATTTCCCGGCGCCGGTAAACATTGCCGTGCTTCAGATGACAGCGGCCCGGTGGTCACACCGGGGGGGCGCCCATTCGTTCTCCTGTTGTTCACCCTATCAGATGCCGCCTGCCGGGAGAAATCATCGCCGTCGGCATGGATGGGTAGACGTGCTGAGCCTGCAACAATGCAGATTGGGTGCCAAAAGACGCTCGACCATTTTGCGCCCTTCGTTTCTCCACGGTGGTATCGGCAATTTCGTGACAATGCTTGAGCGATGATGCCCTCAATGGGTTGTTGCCGCGCCGGTCACAGGCGGACAATTTGGTAACGCCTGCCGCGTCGGTGCGGCCCGCCGACCGCGAGACTGCTTTTTGTTGACAAGCGCGTTTGAAAATCCTTAATTTGCCAAAATTCATTGAAAGCTGCTATGGACCGTTGGGGGTTTTCTCACACTGGGGCCTGTTGACTGTCGCGGGCGCGTTGTCTAACGGGTGCCGGCTGGCACGCCCCCCGGCAGGAGCGACCCTGCAGGAATCGATCGAATTTCGTAGGGGGCGCCGCCCCACCATCGATGCATGGGGGCCTGTGAGCGCCCCCCAACCGGAAACCGGACATCCACACCCCCCCCGCAGAAAGGCCAACATGAAACTGTCAACGCGAAGCCGGTACGGAACCCGTATCCTCATTGAGCTTGCAAAACAGACGGGCGCGGACCCCATGCCGGTGAGCCGAATATCCCAAAACCAGGGCATTCCGGTAAAATATATGGAACAACTCATTCGAAAACTAAAGAGCGCCGGCTTTATCGAGAGTGTCCGCGGCGCCAAAGGGGGGCACACGCTGGCCAAAGACCCCGGCACCATTTCACTGGCCGAGATCGTCCGCCTTTTTGAAGGTCAGTCCGACCTGGTCGAGTGCGTCAGTTCCCCCAGGGTCTGCAACAAGTCAGCCGTCTGCCAGGTCCGCACCGCCTGGGAAAACGCCACCGAGGCGCTCTACAAAGAGCTGGCCGGTGTGTCCATTGCCGACCTTGTCTGTGAGCCTTGACCCGTCTGGCGGACCCATCGGCATCGATGACAATACCGGCCCGGTTCCACTGCAACCCATACCCGCCAATTGACACGCCACGCGCCCCCCAATTATACTGCGACAACCCGAGGTAATGAATCGGCTTTCGGATAAGGAATTAGAGTATGTTTCCGTTGTTTCAGTCGTGGATCACCCGCAGGTTCTCCGACCCGCAGATGGTGATCCTCGGCTTTCTTCTCATTTTCGGCTTTCTGGTGTTCTTCTTTTTTGGCAAGCTGCTGCTGCCGGTGATCGCCGGCGTGGTGATCGCCTACGTCCTGGAAGGCATCGTCAATCGTCTCCAGCAGATCCATGTTCCCCGGCTGCCTGCCGTCATCATCGTTTTCCTGGCGTTTTTGACCGTGGTGATGCTTATCGTCGTCGGCTTGCTGCCCCTGCTGTCCAGTCAGGTCGGACAACTGCTGAACCAGCTGCCGTCAATGCTATCGGAAGGGCAAAAGCAGCTCATCCACCTTCCCGAAAAATATCCCGAATTTGTCAGTGTAGAACAAATCGGTGAGATCTTGGGTTCTCTCAACACCGGCCTGACCGTCATGGCGCGCCGGCTGGTCTCCATCTCCATGGCTTCCGTTCGCGGCGTCGTCACGGCGATGGTTTACCTGATTCTGGTGCCGTTGATGGTGTTCTTCTTTTTAAAAGACAAGGAAAAGATGATCGCCTGGATGACGCAGTTTCTTCCGGACAACCGGGGACTCGCCAATGAGGTGTGGCTCGAAGTCAACGATCAGATCGCCAACTATATCCGGGGCAAGATCTGGGAGATTTTGATCCTCGGAACCATCAGCTACGCCACCTTTCGGTTCTTGGAGATGGAGTACGCCATACTGATCTCCATCATGGTGGGCCTATCTGTATTGGTCCCGTACGTCGGCGTGACGGTGGTCTATTTTCCGGTCGCCATATTTGCCTATTTCCAGTGGGGGTGGAGCGCGCAATTTCTCTACGCCGTCATCGCTTACGGCGTGATCCAATTGTTCGACGGCAACCTGCTGGCGCCGCTGCTGTTGTCCGAAGTGGTCAACCTGCACCCCATCGCCATCATCGTGGCCGTTTTGGTCTTTGGCGGGTTATGGGGGGTCTGGGGGTTTTTCTTTGCGATCCCCCTGGCCACGCTGGCACATGCGGTCATCAAGGTCTGGTTCAATGCCCGCAGCGATCAAACCGCCCTTCAACGGGAGGTCAGCAATGGATGAGAAAACATGCAAATCGCCTTTCTGATGGACCCGCTGGGCACAATCGACCCGGCCCAGGACACCACAGCGCACCTCATGTACGAGTGCAACCAGCGGGGTCACCGCATCTTCTTTCTGGAGCCCCACGACATCTACATCCGCAGCAACACTGTCGTGGCCCGCATGCGTGAGATCACGGTCGAAAAAAACCATAACCTGGATAGCTATTGGCATCGCCTCATCGAATGTCTCAAAAAGGATGCGTTGATCTTTGAAACCATCACCGATCTGGACGTGCTTTTCCTGAGGTACAATCCTCCGCTGCATTACGCCCTCATGGAAATTCTGGAACCGGTGCAAAAAGACGTCTTCATCGTGAACAGCACCCGCGGCCAGATCATGGCCAGCGGAAAACTTTTCATTCTCAGGTTCCCGGAGTATATCCCCGAAACCCACGTTTCGCGCGACCCCAGCCGTCTGAGAAAAATCATCGATGACTTCGGCGGCACCATGCTCATCAAGCCGCTGGCCCGCTATAACGGCGAGGGCGTCATTAAGGTCAATGCCCAGGACCCCGAGAATCTCAGTTCGCTGATCCATTACTACGTCCGATCCACCCTGGACTATCCGGAACGCCAGCCCATCATGGTCCAGGAATACCTGAGCGCCGTGCAATCGAACGGGGATGTTCGCATTCTGCTGCTCAATGGCGACATTCTGGGCGCCATGCGCAGAAAACCTCAGAACGGCCACTTTCGTACCAACATCCAGGCCGGCGCCAAATCCAGCCGGCATGAGGTGACCGCCGCCGAGACGAAGATTTGCGCCGCGTTGAAAGAAACACTCCTGCGCAATGGTCTCTATTTTGTGGCCATCGACATCATTGACGACAAGTTGGTGGCCTTGAACTGCGTCAGCCCCGGGGGCCTTCCTGCCATCAACCGCTTGGAACGATGTCGACTGGAATCCCGGGTTGTCGATTTTCTTGAGTCTCGCGCATCATGCAGTTGACCGCTACCCCCGGTGCACACAATACCGAACGGCGGCAATAGGGAATGCCTGCGCGGGCGGTTGTAAGCGCCCAGCAATGCTTGAAAGGCGCCGCCGTCACTGCTAAGGCAAAATAAACTTGATGAAACGGTAAAAAGTAGCAAAAGGGACGATTTCGTAAAATGTTCGAGATACGGCTTGCGAATCCTGAGGAATGCGGACTACTTACAGTACGCCGCAATGACGAAGGATGACGCGTAACGCAGATATCGGACTTTTTACGGAACCGTCAAACTTAACGGAGATTGAGTATGGAGCAACAATTGTCTCCCAATCTGGAGCGCTATCAAGTCATCCTCCAACAGTACGGATTCGACTTGATCCGTGCGCTGGCGCTTCTCGTCATCGGATTGATGTGGATCCGCAGGTGAAGGAGGTGCCCTCATGAAAGTCGGCGATGCACCGATGCGCGTCGACTGGAACCGCTCGAGTTACCGGTTCAACGTCAAGCCGGGCGGTGCCCTGTGGGTCAACGGCATCACCGCCGAGGCCATTCGGGATGGCAAGGTCCCGATAGACGACATCGCACCGGGTGACGAATTGTCCCGGGTGGTTGCCCCCCTGAAATTTATCGCCATCACCTTTCTGAAGCAATCGACCCGAAGTCAGGCGGCCTTCAGCACAGGGCAGTTGCCGGCAGGCAAAAACAGCATCCGCCTGGCGCTCATCCGAGGCGAAACAGCGCGTTCGGTCTCTCTGCCCGTCACCATCTCCGCCCATGACGCGAAATAGCCATCGCCGCCATTGGATCCTTGGAGCCATCCTCGCACTGGGCGTGATGGCTTTGTCGGGGGTGCTGATAGCCGAAGCCGTCATCAACCGCCCGGCGAACATCCGCCGCATCACGAGCCTGGCGACCCGATTCGCAGGAGGTCCGGTCCATTTCTCAGCGGTGAGGCTCTCCCTTTTCTTCTCCCCCCATCTCACCTTGGAAGCAGTGCGAGGGTATCTTCCCGGCAAATTTGGCGCCACCGTCCGGGAAGTGTCCATCTACCCATCCCTGACGGGCCTGCTGAGCGGCGGGGTACCCGTCGGCGCCATCCACCTTGACTCCCCTGATTTGTATCTGGAACTGCCCCAACCGGCACCACCCGCCCCCGGCTCTGCGTCCGATGCTGACACCCGATGGACCGCCCTCTTAGGGGCTGTAAAAACGATGGCTGCCGAGGCCCCCGGTCTTGAAATCACCGCGGACAACGGCCGCCTCACCACCTCGGACGCGCTTCTGCCCGGCGTGTCGCTGGAGTCGCTCAAGGTCAGGTTGTCGATTCCCAGGGGGCATCTGACGGCCGAATGCCGCTCGGCGCTCTGGCAGCGCCTGAGGGTGGCGGCCAGTATGGACGCCGACACGCTGGCGGTGGTGAGCGATGTCCAGATCGATGGTCTGGATCTGGCAGCCGCACAAAGACTGTTTCCAGGCATCACCAGCACGCGCATCGGCCAAACGAATGCATCGCTGCACCTTCACGTGGAAGGCACCGGCCCCCACTCCAACAGCGGCACGGCGGACTTGTCGCTGCCCAATCTGGACATACCGCTCGCCGACGGACGGCTGTCACTGGGTGGCATCCAAATTACCGGAGACTGGGCCGCCACCCCCGGCGGCACGACGGTTCGGTTGAGTCGGCTTCACCTGGATCAGCCGGGCGTCGCGGCAAAAGCCCGCCTTGTTGTCGCAACCTCCCAAACACCCGAGCACCCCCGGTTTCAGGTGACCGCCACGGCGGGCAGTATCGATCTGGGCGGCATGCGAAGCGCCCTTGATGCTGCCATGGGGCGCCATCCGGTCGTGAAAACGGTGCTTGACATTGTCCGTGGCGGTCATGCGTCCGATGTCGCGTTTGCGGTGTCAGGAGATTCCCCGGCAGCGCTGGGCGCCTTTGCGGCCATGACCATTTCCGGACAGGTTGCGGCCGCCGACATCCACATCCCCGGCATCGGTCTGGCGCTGAGCGATGCCGGTGGAAAATTCCTCATCCGGGACGGCGCTTTATACTGCAATGACGCCTCGGCCGTCACCGGCCGCAGCCGGGGGTCCAAAGGCGTGCTCGAACTCGGCCTGACGGGCGACAACGATCGCTTTGTGCTGGAAATGGACGTCGCTGCACACCTGCCCGATCTGCCGCCGGTACTGGCACAGATCCTCAAAACCGAAGATCAGCAATGGTTGAATCGAATCACCGTCGCGGCGGGAGAGGCCACCGGTCATCTCTCTCTGGGAGAGCGGCTCGGCGATCTGCGCGTATCGGCGACCGCCGGCGACATCACGGGCAAAGCGCATATCGAGGGGCTTCCCGACCCCGTGGCGGTCACTGCCGACAAGGCAACCGTCACCGGCGAGAAGATCTCCGTGAGTGGGGTCGCGGCCACCATGGGCGGCTCTGCCATCACCGGCCTGTCAGGGCAGTTGTCTTTTCGAAACAGCACCGCCGAAACGGCGATTGACGGGGCGGCGCTCGACACAGCGCAGCTGTTTCCTGTGGTGGCGCAATATCCACCCATGGCACCGGTGGGGGGATTCATCAGCACCATGTCGGGTATGGTCAGGCTCAGGGATATACGTTGGCAAGGCGCCACCGCCCCCCCCCAGGCCGGAGGTCTGACGTTCAACGCCAGTACCGATGAACTGGTAATGACAAGCAGCCTCGTGCCGGGCGCGGTCACGGTGACCGCCAAGGAAGTGCGCATTCAGCCTGACAGCGCCGCCATCACCGACGCAGAGTTGGTGCTGTCTGATGCCCGGTTTAATATTTCCGGCGACCTCCTGAAAGACCCCGACGGATTGAAAGCAATAGATCTTCGCATGTCCGGCCAAATGGGCGACAAGGTATTTAAGGGCCTGGCCGACGGGGGCCGACTGCCGCCGCAATTGATCATTCGCCCGCCGCTCAACGTCGACGCACTCACGGTTGCGTGGCAACGGGACGAACACCTGAGTGTTACCGCTGATCTGCAGATGGCGGACGGCCCCATGGTGTCGGTAGACGTCGCCCTGGCCCAGGAAGACATGAACATCCGGCGGCTGCGCATTTCAGACGCATCGTCCGATGGCACCATGACCTTCCATTACCGAAAAATGGAAGTGGCGGCGAGCTTCGAGGGGAAACTCCTTCGAAGCACCGTAGACCAGCTGCTTGCCGAAAACACGGTGCTCTATGGGGCCGTCGAGGGCGACTGCACGGCCACGCTGCCGCTCGAAAACCCGGGCGCCTTCAAACTGAACGGATATCTCAAAGGCAGTGGCCTGCAGTTCCCCGAATGGATGGACAGCCCCCTTCAGATTCACGAGATCGATGTCAACACCATCGGACAACAGGCGCTGATCAATACCATCGACGCGACGCTGTTGGGCACCCGCATTCAGGCGTCAGGCAAGGCCGGCTTCTTGGGCGATGCCCTCGAGTTGGGGATGACGGTCAACACCGACCGCCTGGACGTGGCACAATGGATGGCCGCCGTCACTGAGCTTGAAAAGGCGCCTGAAACGGCACCGAATGCCTCTGACGCCCCGGCGCCCAAACGACCGATCCGCGCGTCGGTGGCGCTGTCCGCCAAAGAAGTCATTACCGGCGGCTTGACCTGGTCCCCGGTGGAGGCGGCCATCACCCTGTCGCCCGAATCCCTCAATATGGTATTCACCCGGGCGGACACTTGCGGCATCACTCTGCCCGGCAGCGTGAGCGTGGCAAAGGAAACCGTCGCAGCAGCCTTCACGCCCGGAGCCCGGGGTCAGGATCTCAACGCCTCCCTCAACTGCCTTCTTAATCGACCGGTGGATCTCACCGGCACTTACAATCTCTCGGGCACGGTGACGGCGGACGGGCCCCATGAGGACATGGTTCAGATTCTCGCCGGTGAAATCCAAGTCGAGACATCGTCAGGGGTGATATATCAAGCGGAGTCTCTCGAAAGGATCTTCTCCCTGCTGAATATCCCCGGTCTGATCGGAAAGAACCTGAGACAGCAGGACAAGCAGGGGCTTGAATACGAAACCATGTCCGCCGACATTCATATCGGCGAAGGTGTCGTGGCCTTGGAGAAAGGCGTGATCAAAGGCCCCCTCATGCAGATGGCGTTCCAGGGGAATATCGGCATCAAAGACCAGGCACTGGATGTCACCGTTTTTGTCGTTCCGCTGAAATCCATCGTTTCGGTGACTTCGAAAATCCCGCTCATCGGCCGCATTCTGGATGGCGACATCATCTCCATCCCGGTCAAAATATCGGGCACCATGAAGGCGCCTCGCTACATTCCACTGGCACCCGATGCCGTGGGGCAGCAGGCGATGCGTCTGTTGAAAGACATTCTCCTGCTGCCGGTGGACATTATCCAGCCCATTGTCCCGGAAACCGGCGCAACCGCCCCGAAGCCCCCCCCACCGGGACAGGAGAAGTGAACCTGAATGTGAGTTTTATTTCCGCCTTTGATCGCAGCCGTTTTGGCAACTATGCGGTCTGCCTCGAACCCATCCTGCGGGCGCTCGACGATCTGGGGATTCAGGCGACACGGGGCGGCAAAAGCGATCTTCTCATCAACGGGCTGAAGATATCGGGCAACGCTCAATATGCCAACACCCGGAGTATGCTGATCCACGGCACCCTGCTGTTCGCTGCCGACATCCGCCTCCTCCAGACGGTGCTCTCCCCGTCGGCGCCGGTGATTGCCGCCCGGGGGGTCCCCTCCGTTCGCAGCGCGGTCACACAGATCCGCGATCACCTGCCTTCAGCGGTGGACATGAACGGATTTGTGCGGTCCATCCGAAACAGCCTGACGCGGTATCTGCCCATTACCCGCCGCGCGTCGCTGACGCCGACCCAATGGGATGCCGTCCACCGAATCGCCGATGGGAGATACCGCCGGTGGGCGTGGAATATCGGCCGGTCGCCCTGGTGCCGGCTGCGGGTGCCGGTCCCGACCGCCGGGGAAGCCCCCCCCTCCCCGGCGGTCGATGTAGACGGCGGCATCATTCAGGGGATTGATCCCCCGGCGGGCGCTGCTGATATGGAACGCTGGATCGGACGGCGGTTCGAAGACCTGCTATCGACCGTAAACGCCGCCTAAGGGTTTGCGCTGAAATTGACAATCCCGTAAAAAGTTATCAAATGTCATCCAGAGCGTAGCGAGGGATCTGTGTTTTAATCATAATATCTATAGATAACGGCATTTTGAGATTCCTCGTCGCAAGCTCCTCGGAATGACAACTGGGGAATTTCGACCTTTTACGGAACCGTCAAAATTGACGGCATCGTAAAAACCCTTCGGCCGTCATGCTGGTCCCGGATCAAATCAGGGATGACGGATCCGGCATCCTTAAGCCTTTGAAATCACTGGATCCCGGATCAATCCCGGGATGACGTAAACGCTGATTTCAAACTTTTTACAAAACTAGCAAAATTAGCCGCTTTCCCTCAATTGCCGGACACGCGCTCATCGGCCTCCATCAGGGTTTTACAGGTAATACAGTATCGGGTGACCGGCCGCGCCTGCAGACGCCGGATGCCGATCTCTTCACCGCAGCCCTCACAGATGCCATAGGAGTGGTCGTCGATGCACGCCAGCGCCCTCAGGATCTTCTTCATGAGGCGGCTTTCGCGATCCCTGATCCGCATGGCATAGCCGTGTGCCGTCTCGGCCGAAGCCAGATCCAAATATTCGATGGCGCGGTCCTCGGTCGTATCGATAAGTTGATGAACCGTGGTGGTGGCACTGGCAGTCAATTCTGCCAGTTGCTGCTCCAAAAGCCCCTTGAAGTAAACCAGCGTTTCATCGTCCATTGTTTGCCCTTCCCTATCATCGGTGTCGCCGTCTTTGCGTCGAGACGGCCATGACACCATCGTTCATTTCTTGAAAATATCGATGACATCGTAGTGATTGATGCGAATTCGGCATCGATTGCCCGATTCTCTGCAGACGTCGCCGGTGGCGTCGATGAGCGTCTGGCTGAGCCCGACAAATGCTTCCCAGTTTTCAACGATGTAATCTTCTTCGTCCGTGCCGGAAAGCAATACGGCCCTCACGTTGTCGTGGTCGTCCCACTCCGTCGGCAAGATAATGCCGCGAATGGTCTGCCGATGGGGTTGACTTGTCTGAATCATATGCCGTCTCGAATAATCTTCATATCCACGACTGCGGTCGTGTCACCACAACGTTGCCGACCATACCGCTTTCTCTATGCGACAATCGTACCAAATGCATTAGCGGTTTAATTCCAGGCAGTTACTTTATACTTTGGAGAAAAAACAGAATCGCGGTGTCCGATTTCAGTGGAGGGCGTGAATACCGTTGCCGGTTTTTCTTTGGGGGGGTAAAACGCCGTCGCATCCAAGAGGTGTTTCGTGACATGGGGGAAAGAACCGGAAGTTCCGATAGGTGGCCAAATCGGACCTCATCGTTCCTTCGGCATCGGTTTTTTAAATTGCTTGGGTCAAATTTGATGAAACGATAAAAAGTAGCAAAAAAAACGATTTCGTAAAATGTTCGAGATACGGCGTGCGAATCCTGAGGAATGCGGCGTACTTACAGTACGCCGCCATGACGAAGGATGACGCGTAACGCAGATATCGGACTTCTTACGGAACCGTCAAATTTCTTCCGGCTCGACCCAGATGATGTGATCCTTGTTGATAAAAAGCGTTTTTCCCTTAACATCCTTGGACTCGGCATCGACCATGACCACGAAGTGTTCCTGGCTCTTGGTGAACAGATCCGACACTCGCTCCACAGCGGAAATGTTCACCCTGCCCTGGATGGTGCTGCCGTCCGAGGTCATGATGGTAACCGTTCGGTAGTCCGAGTGTCCGTCGTATTGGCCCGTCATATCCACCTCCCGATGAGGCTCTGAGGGTGAAGCCGTAGTCGACCGACTAGCGAACCCCCGGCGACAGCGGCGCGTCACGACGCGGGAGCGTCGGAACGAGATAAGATACGGTCTTTCTTATAATTTTATAAGAATGTTAAAAATTTTATGCCATTTTGTTTATGCAACGTTCGGTGAAAGGTTCAGGCGGCACCCTTTTGCTTCTCGTGCGCTTTGGCCGCGGCAAGATACCCCTCGGTCAGTTCGCTCATCAGTTCCCGAACCGAAACGATGTCGTTCACCCGCCATGCGTTGGCACCGGCAAAAGCGAATCCGTAGGTGAATTTCCCCCTGCGGGCATTGGCCAAGGCTGTGGCGATGCAGTAGGGGCTCTTTTCCGGGTTGCAGGTCCGCACGCAGTGAAAGGGGCACTTCACCGGGGCCCGTTTTCCTTTTTGCGCCGCCTCGAGGAACTTATTCCGAATGGCCCGGCCCGGCATCCCCACCGGGCTCTTGATGATCATGAGATCTTCCTCGGTGGCATCGAGATACGCCTGCTTGAAGCCCATTTCGGCATCACATTCGTGGGTGCCCACGAACCGAGTGCCCAATTGAACGGCATCGGCGCCCAATTCCATGATGGCATACATGTCCTGCCCGGTGTACACACCTCCGGCCGCAACGACGGGTATGGCCTTGTTGTGCTCTGCTTCGAAGGGCTTGAGAGCGGCTTTCACATCGGGAATCAATGCTTCCAGTGCGAAGGTCGGGTCGTCTAATTCCTCGTTTTTAAAGCCCAGATGGCCGCCGGCCATGGGGCCCTCAACGACGACGACATCGGGCAGCACGTTGTATCTCTTGAGCCATTTCTTGCAAATGAGCATGGCGGCGCGCCCGGAGGAAACAATGGGTGACAATTTGGTCGTGGATCCCTTGGGAAGAAATTCGGGAAGCGACAGCGGCAACCCGGCACCGGAGAAAATGACGTCGATCCCCTCCTCCACCGCAACGTTCACCATATCCGCATAATCGGTGAGGGCCACCATGATGTTGACGCCCAGCACCCCCCGGGTCATCTGACGCGCCTTTCGAATTTCCAGACGCAGGCCGCGGACATTGGCCTCTTTCATTTTGGTTCTCACATCACGCATCATGAAGCCGGGCATGGCAGCCGAGAGGACACCGATCCCCCCTTCATCAGCCACGGCAGCGGCCAGGCGCGACATGGAGATCCCGACGCCCATCCCCCCCTGAACAATGGGTATGGGGGCAACCAATTCACCGATTCGTAGTTGTGGCAATTTCAGCACTAAACCACGTCCTTTCGTGCAGTTCCGCTCCACCCGCCCAAGGAGCCTCTTTTATCCTGCGTATCGGAAATTGTGTAATGAAATTGGTGGGTTTTACAAAGTTTTTACAGACTGCGGCGCGACACCGAAACAATCCGTACCCCGGTACTGGATCATCGCCTGTCGCATTTTTCGGCGTTGAAAACGGGCGGACGCTCATTGCCGAAAGTCCCTGATATTTTCCATCACCTGTGGCGCACTGGCACGCACGGGATTGATGTCCACCCCGCCCCGCCGGGTGAAGCGTGCGGCCACCACCAACGCCGTCGGCAGGCATCTTTTCGATATATCGACGAAAATCCGTTCCACACAGTTTTCGTGAAATCCGGCGTGTTGCCGATAGCTGACGAGATACCCCAACAGACCGGCAGGATCAATACCTGGGCCGGTGTAGGACACGCGCACCGTCCCCCAGTCCGGCTGGCCGGTGACCGGACAAACGGAACGGAACAACTGCGTCACCCAGGACTCGGTCCGCACCGGCGCGCCGGCGACAAGTCCGCTGGCATCGACCGTGTATCCCACCAGCCGCGGGGCCACTGGGTCAAGGTTTTTTCCTGCAAGTGCGCCCATTTGTACGCCCCCGAAGTGCTCGGGGGGGCGCAATGTAACCGCCACCGGCATGCCGGTGGCCTGGGAAAGATCGTTCTCCACGGTGGCCGCTACCGCTTCACGGGAAGCAAAGGGCGTCATATTGAAACTGTTCAGATAAAGCTTCAGCGATTTGGATTCAACGAGAAACGGTGACGCCGCCGGCACCCGCAACGTCAGCATGGCCACGTCGGGCTTTCCCGTTTCGTCGAGCCATGACACTTCGTAGGCGTTCCACAGGTCTTCTCCCCAAAAAGGCAGCGTCTCTCCCGGGATTAGGGATAACTGCACCCGCCCTTCCGCCCTTGAGATGGGATAGAGGCATCCGGGATCGTAGCGCTCCGGGTAGTCAACGGGCTTTCCCAGCGGTGTTTCTTCGAGTGAATTCATTTTTCTTCTTGTCTATCCGGTGCTGCCGGTGCCCGTTTATGATGTTAGGCAGTGTCTGTCCATAAATAGGCAAATTTGGTTGATATCAAGGCGCGCGAAAAATTTAACCGCAGGCATATGGTTGATATTCCGAGGAGTAAATTTTGAGCGCAACGCAGATATCGGGCAAATTGGTCATTTATGGATGGGCACTAGGTAAGCCGTGGGATCGATCCCTTCATCCCACCGAAGCGCATACTTTCGCTCGTCGCAGGCCCCGCAGGTGCCGCAATGGATCTCGCCGCCCTTGTAGCAGGTCCATGTCTTTCGAAAATCCACCCCCAACCGGCGCCCCAGGTCCCCGATCTCGCGCTTGTCCAATCCGGCGACGAGGGCTTCCAACGCAACCTGGTCATCGGTGCCGGCGGCAATGGCCGCGCCCATGGCCGCATTGAATTGGGGCCGGCAGGATCATACCGTTCCCGTCGACATCCCCGGCCAGGGTCCACGCGAAGCTCGTAACTGTGCCCATGGGGAAAGGCGCAAACCCCAAAAATGGCCTGATTCGCCGCGTCGGATCGATGGGTGTGCCGCAGTCGGTGGGCCGCATGGAAGATAAATGACTTGGCGATGAAGCGCATGAGCCACCATTTCGGCCGAACGATCGGCCCAGTGAGGGAGAATTTGTATTGCGGGGTGCCGCTCGTCCGCAGGTTGACTGCCCGATAACTGTAAATCAAAAATGAGGCGCCGATTTATCCCGGTTCCGCCCAAGAGTCAAGGGTGCGCACAAATCCTACCGACACCATTTGTCATTCCGAGGAAATTGCAACGAGGAATCTCAACTCACTGTAACTTTTCCTCATAGTGTCTTCAGTAGAGATCCCTCGCTACGCTCGGGATGACATTTGAGGGATTTTTGCGGGTCTGGCAATTTTGCATTTTCCCAGCCACTGGAGCCTCATGGAGAACCGGGTTCTTTTTTGATGAAACAGTAAAAAGTAGCAAAGAGGACGATTTCGTAAAATGTTCGAGATCAAGGCTTGCGAATCCTGAGGAATGAGGAGTACTTACAGTACGCCGCAATGACGAAGGATGACGCGTAACGCAGATATCGGACTTTTTACGGAACCGTCTTTTTTGAAGGCCAGCCTGCCTCACCCAGAGGCCCGTATGATCATCAACGGCCGTTCGATGCGGTTGAGCACCCCGACGGCAACGCTGCCGAAAAACACTTTACGCAAACCGGTGCGGCCGTGGCTGGCGATGATGACCATGTCTGCGTTCTGCCGCTCCGCGGTGTCGATGATCTCCGCCACCACCGGCCCGTAGCCCACGTGAAACGCCACCGCGATCTTCTTTTCGCGAAACTTGCCGCTAAGCCCCTTGAGGTACCCCTCCGCCTCGTTCCGCTGCATGTCCATTTCCAGTTGAAACTGTTCGGGGCCGTCGAACTCTCGCCCGGTCAATGCCGGGGGCCGCGCGACGCGGAGCAGGTGCAGCGTGGCGCCATAGCTTTGGGCCAGAGACTCTCCATGGGGTAACGCGCTTTCCGCCAGCTTGGAACCATCCAGAGGAATTAGAATGTTTTTGTACATTTCACCCTCCTCTCATTAATTGTCCATCCAAAAAAAACCGCTGATCTGTGAAACGCCTGCGATGGATCTGATCCTGCGGCAACGTTCCAACGTCGCCGCGCGGTATTTGAGCATATGCCGTTGAAATCACGACGCGGGAGCGTCTTGTCCATCCATGCGGGGACGAAAACCCACCAAATGGCGCTTTCTGGAGAACCAATAATCATCGGGCACATTTATAAAACTGCGACACCCGACTGCCGGCGTCGATGCGGCAACGGCTTTTGAGCCGCCTGTCAAAAACTGGGCCGGATGGGTATTACCGGAACCGAATGCGGTAGCGTTGCCGATGTCGCGGGAGAGGGAAGGCGGTCAAGTCGCGGGGCGAGCGAAATGCGTATGAGCTGTCGATAATCATTCCCGTAGCAAAATGGCTGATGCCGCACCGGGCACTTGCCGGTTGACACCCGTGCAGCCGATGCAACTACTTTTGGGGCGGCAGCGGCGGGGGCACGGCGCCAAAAAGGCCTTGCATTTCTGCCACCTGCCCGGCTTCGGCCCAATTGGCCATCCCCTGTTTCCATACCAGGGTCTCTTTGGAGATCTGCCCCTGCTGGATCATGGTCTGAACCTGCCGCTCGGTAAAAGGGCCTGCCTGCTGCCCATTGATGGCCGCATACCACTGGGCCTGTGTGGGCAATGGCGGCGGCCCGCCCTGGGAAGCCTGCTGTTGCTGCGGCTGCTGGGCAGCCCCCTGCATAGTCCCCCCCATGATGTTGCCCATGCCGACCCCGGCAATCATACCCATGGCATTGCCGCCGGAATTGGGGTTCTCCGCCATTTTCTCAATGGCCTCGGCGGTTTGGAACTGGGTGTAGGCGCCTAAATTACCGATGACCCCCATCTGGGTGCGCTTATCCAGAGCGCGCTCCACCTCCTCGGGGACAGAGACGTTTTCAACCATGAACTTGGAGAGGGTGACACCGTACTCGTCGAACTCCGGCTGCAGTTTGCCCTGGAGGAGAGCCCCGATTTCGTTGTAATTGGCGGCCAGGTCCAGCATGGGTATTCCTGACTCGGCCAGGGCGTCCGAGAACCGGCTCACGAGGATATTCCTAAGCTGACCCGTGATTTCATGGGTCTGAAACAGCTGGTCGGTGCCGGCGATCTGGAGAATGAACTTGCCCGGATCGTTGATCTGGATGCAATAGGTCCCGAAGGCGCGGAGCCGCACGGGCCCGAATTCGGCGTCCCGCATCATGATGGGATTCTTGGTGCCCCACTTGAGATCGGTGAACTGCTTGGTGGATGCGAAGAAGACATCGCATTTGAACGGTGCATTGAACGCGTATTTCCAGCTTTTCAAGGTGGTGAGGATGGGGATATTGGCCGTGGTGAGCTCATGCCGCCCCGGCTCGAAGATATCCCCCAGTTCCCCTTCGTGAAGAAACACCGCCACCTGGCTTTCCCGCACGATGAGCTGGGCGCCGTTTTTGATCTCGTTGTCATACCGTGGAAACTTGAAGATGATGGCATCCCCGACTTCATCCAGCCACTCGATGACATCGACAAACTGCCCTTTAACCTTATCCCACAGCCCCATAACGGCTCTCCCTAATTAGGGGACGTTGTTGACTTACGACCACTTACGCTCCGTCCCGATGATGGCGTTCCAATATTCTGGCAACTGCCGACGTGGTGACCCCCAATTGCCGTGCAATCTCCGCTTTGGCGATACCATGGTCCCAGAATAGCGCGACGGCGAGTGTCTTTCTCATCTGAGAAACGTCTCTCGCCCTGCTGCCATTGATCAATGCCCGATAAGCGATGCCCTGATGATGGCATGCCGACCGGATAAATTCAACGGCAGATTGGATGTGCTCACGCGTGGCGAATTGTCTTTTTTTTGACGTTTCCGCCTCTGCCATCATTTGCAGGACAAACTCCCCGTCGCCAAGGATCCTTGCGTCTGACAATTCGGCCTCGCCGGCCTTTCGCATTGCCTTGACCGCTCCCCACCCCCCCTTAGACCGCACAAGGCCGCCGCCCACCAGTTCAGGGCGCCGCCCCTGGTCCATGCCCCTTGCCAGGTAATCATGATAACCCATGCGGGCGCTTTCCGTGGTGCGCCCAAACCACCGCAACACCGCCGCGGTTGCCATCCATGATCTATTTATCTTGCCGACCAAGGCCGAATGACCGGTCCATGGATAGGTATCGAGCGCTGGCATGTCTTTGACAATTTTGGCCCGTATAGGGTTGAGGTGAATGTATCGGACCAGTTCTTTGAAATAGGCATCCTCCTGACAAACAATGGACTTATAGCGATTTTGAAAAAGATAGCCGTTTCGTTGATGGCGCAAGTTGAAAGATACCGCATAACCCGTCAGCAGTCGTCTCATCAGTTCGGCAAGCCCACGTTCGCCGCTCTTTACGAGAATGTGCGCGTGATTTCCCATCAAGGCCCATGCCAGCACCGCGTTGCCGGTCTTTTCGGAAAGATCGCCAAGGCGTTCAACGAAATCATCTCGGTCTTTGTCGCCTTTTACGATGTTTCTTTTTTCAATCCCGCGAATAATGACGTGATGCAGGGTTCCGGGCGCATCTAATCGTGCTTGTCGAGGCATTGGCGAACCTTGACGGTTCCGTAAAAAGTCCGATATCTGCGTTACGCGTCATCCTTCGTCAT
>CAYUOU010000075.1:0-19734 GCA_964446485.1 uncultured Desulfobacterales bacterium
TTACTAGTCCATATAACCAGTTGAAATTGTTCGAACATTAACCGGACACTACTGGATTGAAATCTTAGTCACAATGCGCTTAGAGTCAATTCACACCCCTCCTCAGCCCACTGTCGAACCACCACGAGGCGCGGATGAATTGAATGTGAATTCGAGGCCTTATACAAATATAGGTGGAAATGCCTATCAGCATACCCAAACTCCACTGTTGCGACGATGTGTAGTGCGCCCGCCATCGCGGGCGGGCGTGAAGCCCGCCCCTACGAAAACCAAAACTGTCGGCCGATGATTCGTAGGGGATAGGGGCAGGGAGCAAGGATTAAAGTGAGGGGCTGTATCCGTTAGCTCAGGTTTTCCCCTTTGGACACAAAGTCGGCAAAGCCTTTGGTGTCGTCCCCTGCCAAAGCGATGCGCCGCACCCCATCTTTCAGCGTTTCCAGATCAGCAGCGATGGAGAGCCTGAGATAGTGCCGCCCTTCGGCGCCGACGGCGCCGAAACTGCGCCGGTCCATGACGGCCACTTGATGGCGATACAGTGCGAACATCTGAAATAGGGTGGACGGGCTCGTGGTGGCACGGGCTTCGGCCGGAAGCTGCGCGTAGGCGTCCAGGGCGCCGAGGCGCCGGCACAAACCCTCGATGTTGGGAAAGAGGTAGAAGGCGCCGCCAGGCGTACGACAGGTAATACCGTCGATGGCGTTGAGCGCGGCCACGATGACGTCCCGGCGATTTTGAAATGTTGCCGCCATCTCAGCCATCCACGGGCCGGAAAGCGGGTTTTCCAGCGCCTCGCGTCCACCCTCCTGGTTGTAGGGTGGCACGCAGGAGAAGTAATTGATGTTCATGGTTTTGAAAGCGTCGGCTTCGGCCACCGTCGGCAGCACAGCGTAGCCGAGGCGGCCGCCGGTCCAGGCAAAGGACTTGGAGAGACCGCTGGAGATGATGGTGCGACTTTCCATGCCGGGCACCGAGGCGATGGAAAAATGCTTTTGCCCGTCAAACACGATGTTCTCGTAAATCTCGTCCGAATAGACCCGTACCGTGTCGTTGCAGCGGTCCATGATGACCTCGGCGATGGCTTCGAGCTGATCCCGGGCGGCGACGCCGCCGGTGGGGTTTGACGGGAAATTGAGAATGATCAGTTTGGTGCGCGGTGTGATGAGATCGCTCAACTGCTCGGCGGTGAAGGTAAAGTCGGCGGCCTCTTCGAGATGCAGCGGCACCGGCACCGCGCCCACATAACGCACAAAGGACTCATAGATGGGGAACCCTGGGCTCGGGTAGATGACTTCGTCGCCGGGGTTGCAGTAGATCTGCTGGGCGAACCCGATGGAAGGCTTCCCCCCGGGGAACACGCAGACCTGATCCGGGCTCACCGACAAATGTCGGGTGGCATTGATCTGGTTGGCGATGGCCGTTCGGAACGACAGAATCCCCTTGGGGTCGCAGTAATGGGAGTTGTCGTTTTGGATCTGACGGATTACCTCGTCCTTGACCCATTGCGGGGCGCTGAAATCCGGCTCGCCAAGGTTCAGTTTCACCACGCTTTTTCCTTGTGCATCCACTTTGACGATGTGGGGGCCGATCTTGAAGGCGTTTTCGGTGCCAATTTGCATCAATCGCTTAGCGAATAATTCCATGTAGTGAACCTTTCCATGGGCCTCAGCCCCTCGAGCGCCGCTGCGTCTGCAATATAGGGGGGGGTATCCCCTTCCGCAGGGCCGCCATCATGCAAGCCGCCGCCGTATATACCACAATCCGGGCGGGGTAAACACCGCCCCTACGAGACCATCGACCAACGATCACCGAGGCCCCTGCGAATCCAATTTAGCGACGCCGGATATCGCGGGCATGGCCCGCTCCTACAGAAATGGTTGCATGAATTGGAAGCGGCTGCAGGTTGGGGCCTCGGGTTGATTGCGCCGGGACGGGTTACCCATAAATGCCCGCCCCTGTAGGAGCGGGCCATGCCCGCGAAATGAAGCCGACCGGAGGGCAGCCGCATGTTGCCGCAGTTCCCCCCCCTTGTAGGAGCGGGCCATGCCCGCGATTTCTCTCGCAGTGACCAAAGAGAAAACCCGTTTGTGGCGCCACGACGCTCCCGCGACGTGACAGCGTAAACCGTTTTTGAGTTTCTCAGCGCCTTCGGGTCTCCGCGAGACCAGCCGTTTTGACGTCGCTTGAGCGCACTCTCCCTGCCGGAGATGAGGGCGAGGGGGGTCTATTCGCCGAAGGCGTACCCCAGCAGGAACATGATCTTGGAGTCCCATTTTTCTTTGGCATTGGGCGACGGGGCGTTGTTGTAGTCGTAGTTATACTGAAGGGTCGCCGTGATCCCTTTGTAGACCGGCAGACGGACGCCCTGGCGTGTTTTTACGGCCCAGCGGTTGGAATTCTCGATGCCCATATACCCGGTCTGGCGGTGAAACAACTGAAACGCGCGGTCCAGTAAAAACTGGTCGTAATTGACCTCCCACTGCACCGAAGGGAAATCGTCGTCAGGGGAAGTGATGTAATCGGTGTAGATCTGGGCCAGACCGGCGGAGGCGGAGAGATTGAGATCCTTCGACTCGAAGAACTGATAGCCGGCACCGGCGCCGTAGGTCTGCCGCAGATCGAGATCGGAGAAGGCGTCGTGCTCGTACATGGCGCTGCCGTAACCGTACCAAACCGATGAAAAATAGTGCCGGGCATTGCCGTAGGCGATCCAGTTCTCGGCGGTTTCCTCGTCGTCGGCCAGTTCACGGTTGAACTCGCCGCCGGCGTTGTATCGCTGGCGCGCCGTTCGGGCCGCCAGGTCGGCGTCCAGGTTGATCTTGTCGGTGTCGGTGTTGCCCTTCTCGGAAGACAGCCCAGCGTTGACCCGCGCCGTGACGGCGACCGCAGGGGGGTTGGCCTCACTTGCGGCGGCAGTGTTCGCGCACAGGCAGACACCCACCGCGGCGGCAATGATCATCATTCGGTTGCGCATCTTCAACCTCCCTCTCCGGCCGTCAATCGCCGGTGTTTTCAGAATCCAACGCCCCGCGAAGACCCGGGCCACGGGAATTCGCAGGCGCTTGAAAGGCGCCCGTGGAAGGGCCTCCGAGGCGTCGTCGGGCGCCGTGTTCACCGATTCATCCACAAAACGTCCGCAGACGCAAGAGGCCGCTATTGGCCCCCAACCGCACGAGGTGACCAATGACGGATGGACAGCTGATTGACAGACCGCCCCCGGCCCATTAGAATTACCAATTATTTCAATGATGAATGATAGATAGACGCCCTGTCGTTTCGCTCTGCCGCGCCGCTGCGCGGCACCGGAAAACGCTTAAAAGAAGGAGTGCCGAGATTGATGAAAGACACCGAACACGGGTTCACCCTCATAGAACTGACGATCGCCATCGCCATCATGGGTATCCTCGCCGCCGTCACGCGCGTCAATTTCAGCCAGCGCACGATTTCCAAGTATTTGAATCCGTCTCATTTCACCGACCTGCCGCGAGGGATCGACATCGCCGCGACCGCTTCCGCAGTCAAGGCACCCGGCGAGTATACCGTGGTGGTGATGGTGACCGGCGATAAGGGCACCGAGCGGATCCTCGACGACCTGGAAAAGATGTTTCCAAGGACCCTGACCCATTTCGGCACCCGAGAGTTCGTCATCGTCGATTCCTCGACGCTTGCGGTGAAGCCTAAGTCCTGATAGTTGGTGTTGTGCCGGTCTGTGACGACCGCGGTGCCACCACCGCCTGAGACCGCGGCCGCATCGAACCGCCGCCAATGGTTCATTTGATACTGATTAATACAGACGGGAGAAGCACATGAGCGCATCCGGTTCATCGGGCAAAGACCTTTCCGAGCTGATCCGGGAGGCCTCGAAGGCGCCGGCGCCTTCAAAAGAAGCATCGCCGCGGCGTGGACCTGCCAACAGGAAACCCATGCTGGCCGCCGGCCTGTGCGTGCTGGCGATCGCCTGCGGGGTGTGGGCATGGAGCCGCATGGCACCGGCCTCCCAGCACGAGGTCGCCCGGGATCTCGAGCGCGTGATTTATCAGGCGCGCGATGCCGTGGAAGCTTTCAAGTCCGAAAACAACCGGCTGCCGAACACGCTGCCCAACGCATCGCTGTCGTCTGTGGTGAACTACGCGAAGGTGAGGGACGAGGGCTACCTGCTGGTGACACGCACCCAGGGGGTCCACCTCGTGCTGCCCTCGAACCGGGACAAACCCATCGTCGTGAGGGGGCCTAAATGAGAATCGACCGGGATCAAAACGGGTTCACGCTCATCGAACCGGCGAAGGACGGGTTCCGGCCGGTGCTCACGGTCTGCGCCGGCGCGGACCTTCAGGGGAAGCAGGGAGTGAGCGTCGCCCGGCGCGCCTATGACGATTTGAAGGGCGCCGGCGGCGTAGAAGGCGGGGCGGTGCTCACCGATACGATGGTGAGTTTCGCCCTGGCGCTGACGCCGGCGGGCGAACCGCTGTGCCGCTCGGCCAAGAGCATCGTCAGTTCTGCCTGCGGTGCGCCGGTCCAGGCCCAGGCGCAGGCGCAAGCCCCGGCACAGCCGGCGCAGCCCCAGGCCCAGCCGGTTCAGCCACCGGCCCAGGCCCAGGACCAGGATAAGGCGGACGACTGCAAGGATGAATACGGTCCCACCTGCGCGCAGGATTTTGGCGACATGTGCACCGAAGACTATGTGCGCGAGATGTGCAAGAAGTACTGCGGCGTGTGTGGCGGATCGGCCCAGACGCAGGCTGCCGCCGGAACAGTCGCCGCCGCCCAGCCTGCCCAGCCTGTCCAGCCTGCCCAGCCCGCTCAGCCCGCGCAGGTCCCCCCGGCCACGGATCCCATGAGGAAGGGATCGACCCCCGAGGCGCCCCAGGTTCCCCAAAACCTTGGTAAGCCAGATTTGGCAGTGGTTTCACCGGGCCAGACAGTGCCCCTGGATGTAGATGCCGTTCTCCAAAACCTCCAGGCCGTCAGCCCGGATGGCTCCCCAATTCGAGTTGCCGATATTCGGTTCACGTATGCAGGATTTCAGCAGCCCCCCGACTGGCAGCCAGCCATCTCTGCATTCCAGGATTCAGACGGCCGGTGGCACCTCAGGGCATCAGCCCTCCAAAATCCTGGGCACGCAAACCCCTTCCGCTCTGGCACAAGTTATAATGCCGATCTTGTTCTCGACAACGGTCAAGGGCAAATCAGGGTAGGGGTCAGTTTTTCTGAAAAATAAGGCTCGCCATGGGCTGACCGGCGGAAAAGGCCGCCGGGCGGGCGCCCGGGTAACGGATAACGCGTTCGGCAAACCGGGCATCGCCGCGACGCAAAACCCCGACGGCAGCTGGCCGGTCCACGCGCCGCATACAGGCCATCCTCGTTCTGTACTTTTCGCCCCGGAGGAGCAGGAATGCCGCCATTTCGATTTACGCTGGCAATCGTTTTCCTATTGGCGTGTGTTGTCCTATGGACAGGTCAGACCGACGCCGGCGAACCAGGAAGCGGGCCCTCCGCAGCCGCCGTTCCGGCCGCTCCCGAGGACGGCGGGCCGCGCAACTGGGAAGTCACGGGTGTCTCCCGTGCGCTGAATCTCCGCGACCGGCCTTCCACGACGGCAAAAATCGTCGCCGGCTACGCCCCCGGTACGATCCTGGACAACCTGGGGTGTCAACGCGCCGAGGCACGGATCTGGTGTGATGTCCAGCAGCTGGGCGGAGGCCCGCGCGGCTTCGTGGCCGCCGATTATCTCAAGCCCGCAGTGTCTCCCGACGGCAGCGTCGCAACGGGACCCGACGATTCGGCGTTGCGCGCCGGCCGCGGCCGGTTCGATGCCACCGGGCCGCTTCCCTGTGCGCGGTATGCCGGGCAGCCGCTGGGCCGATGCGAGTTCGGTGTTGCCCGGGCAGGCGGCGGCTATGCCACCGTTGTCGTCAAGCACCCCGACGGCTTCGTCCGGATGATTTTTTTCCGCATGGGCCGGCCCATGGGCGCCGACACCAGCCAAGCGGATGGCTATCCTGGATTCCGCGCCACCAGGGAAAACGATCTGAACCTGATCCGTATCGGCAACGAACGCTACGAAATTCCGGACGCCATTGCCACAGGTGACTGACATCCAAACGCCAACTTCAGATGAGACAATTCGAGAAGAAGGGGGCGCCCTTAAATTTCAAGATTTTCAGCTCAGCCGGCACCACGGCCCTTTGGGGATGTTGTCAGGATGAACACGGTGACATGTTGAAGACAGACACACCCGCCAAAGCGGCCGCAGGGCGCCGCCAGGAACCGACGGCAGCGGCCCGCTCCGGCGGCGCATCCCCGGAGGCAAAAGCGCTTCTCGACTGGGCGCGCGCCGTGGCCCACGCGACCAACGTTTACGATGTCCTGACGGACCTCAACCGGCACATCCTCGCCTACTTCGGCGCCGACGTCGTCCAGCTCTTCTCCTATGACGCCGTCGGCAACGAGGTCTTCACCCGCATCCTGCTCAACGACGCCTGGGCGGAAGTCAAGTTCCCGGTGACGGAGGCGTCCGTGGCCGGCTACACCGCCTTTCACCGGCAGGTGGTGGCCCTGGACGACGTGCGCGACCCGGCGGCGCTGGCCGCCTACCCCGGCATCCGCTACGACCCGCGGTTCGAAAACCGCACCGGCGTGCGGGTGCGCGCGATCGTCTCCGCCCCGATCGTGACCGACGACGACACCCTGCTGGGCATCATCCAGCTGATCAACACGCAGCGGCCAGCCGGCAGCTACGGCGGCGACATCGATCTATTGGTGCAGCTGGGCAGGACCGTTGCCGAAGCGGTCTTCCACCAGACCCCCGAGCATCGCCGGGCCACGCCCTATGACCTGCTGCTCGAGGAGGGGACGCTCGCGCCGGACGATCTCCAGCGGGCGCTCAGGATGGCCAGGGAGCATCCGGGTGACCCCCTGAAGGGCGATCCGGTCGCCATTTTGATGGACGTCCACGGCGTCCCGGAGTCCGACATGGCGGCATCCCTGTCGCGGTATTATCTCACCGACTTCTACGCTTTCGAGGTCGATCTCAACCTGCGGCCCGAGCCCTTCGATTTCGCCAGGGCCATGCGCTCGTTTCTGAGGGCCGACCCCGACATCATCATGGTGGGGGAGATGCGCGACAAGGAGACGGCCACCATCGCCATCGAGGCCTCCCTCACCGGCCACCTGGTGCTCTCGACGCTCCACACGAATTCGGCGCCGGAAACCATCACCCGCCTTGTGGAGATGGGCATCGATCCCCTCAACGTCGCCGACAGCCTGCTGGGGATCCTGGCCCAGCGCTTGGTGCGGGTGCTGTGCCCGGACTGCAAGGAGGCCTATGCGCCTGAGCCGGGAGAGATCGATGCGCTGAAAGTCGCCTGCGGCCGCGAGCATGCCGCCGCCTGTCATCTGGAGGACCCCGTGGAGACCCTCTACCGCCCGGTGGGCTGGGGCAAATGCAGCAAACTGGGCTACCGGGGCCGCGCGGGCATCCACGAGCTGCTCCACGGCACGCCGGGCGTCAAGGCAACCATCACCGCCGGAAAGGCCATGACCGCCATTCGGGACCAGGCGATGGCAGACGGTATGGCCACGCTCAAGATGGACGGCATCCGCCGTGTCGTTGCCGGCCAGACCACCCTGGCCGAGGTGCTGAAGGTCTGCATCGACTGAGGCGGCTTCTCCCCTCTCATCCCCCACCCTCTTCCGGGGGGCGGGGGCCTTGGCACATCGCCGTGAGCGGGGCCGATTCGTGCCGCCGATTTTGCATCGTTTTCCACTTAAATTCTTATGCTCGGTGCACTGCTCATGAAAAACCGGAACGAACTATTGTTACCCGCACTCGCCGTCGCTATCCTGGCTTTTTTCGCAGGAGCGTCCTTCGCCGAAAGGACGACCGCGGCGCCTGCCAGCGGCCTTGCGCCCTCGCTGAAAGACGCCGGCATGCAGATGCAGGGCCTGGTGATGGACATCGCCGACGACCACATCGCCGCCCTCGGCGAATCCGTTTACCTCATCACGCGAAACGGGGCGCTCGATTCGAAGGGGCGATGGCTCGCGCAATCGTTTCTCAGAAACGGCGTGGGCGCCTGCCTCGACATCGCCGTTGGTCCGAACCCGCCGGTCAGCCTGCTCGACCTGCTGGTGCTGACGTCTCTGCAGGTGTGGTCGTTCGAAAAACACTGGATTCCCGCGGGTATCGGGAATGCCGGCAAGGCGGCGCTGGACCGGCTCGAACAGGCAGAAGTGCATGCCTGGGCCACCGCGCAAGGCGTGCTTTCCGAGGATCAGATGCACACCCTGCGGGAACTGATCGGCGCCTGGATCGCTGAGAATCCCAACCGTACCGTGGTCGCGTTGGTGCGTTTCGATGAGTTCAAGGACTCCCGCCGGATCAGTTCCCTGGCGATGCACGAAAAGGCGCGGGGGCTTTTGCGGGAGGTCGGGGAGGTGAGCGCTGCCGTCGACGACGCCCGGCTACTGGGGGAGCGGCTGCTCTGGTTCGCTGGGCGCTACCCGTATCTCGTCGGAGAGCAGACCGAGCTGACCGCCTACCGGCTCCTGGACCAGCCCGAAGGCGCCCAACTAATTGCCGCGCTCGAATCCCTGAAGCAACTCAGCGACGCCTTCACTGCGCGGCTGGGCACCCTGGACGGCGACCTGGCGGCGAGGGAGAAGGCATTCTTTTCGCAGGTCGCCACCGAGCGGGCCGAGGCGATCGACCAGCTTTTCGATAGGCTCAGAGCCGAGCGGAAGGCGCTTCTGGAGGACATCCTGTCCCGACAGGAAGAAGTCATCGGAACCATGACCGCTCTGCGTGAAACGATTTTGGCCTCCGGCGCTCTCGCCAAGGAGCTGACCGGCACTGTGGAGGCCGTCGACCGGGTGGTGAGCCGCTTCGACGCCGAGCCCGAGAGCGAGCGGGAGCCGCTGGACATGGCCGATGTGCGCGACGCAGCCATCGAGGCCGGCCGAGCGGCGGATCGGATGACGGTCCTGCTGGAGCGAGTGGATCGGACGCTCGAATCCAGCGCCTGGGACCGCCGAATCGACCAACTGACTGAGCCGGCCACGGCATTGCTCAACCGCGCATTTCTGTTCGGCGTCATACTGGTTTGCATGTTGATTGGCGGGCTGTTTCTGCTTCGGGTGGTGCCGCACCGGAACATCGAAAACCACGTTGTCGGGAAAGAATCATGACAGCCACCTACCTTCTCACACCGGGAAACCTGCTCTGGGAGATCCTCGAAAAGTACGGTCACGACGCCGAAGCCGTGTTCGTGGAGCATGGCGTCGAAAAAGAGATGCTCCACGAAGAAGGGCGCCGCATTTCCTTCGACACGATCAATGCGCTCTGGCTCAGGAGCGCCGAATTGATCACGGACCCCTGCTTCGGCCTCGAGGCCGCCGGCCTGTGGCACCCGTCGTATTTCGGCACCCTGGGATACGCCTGGCTGGCCAGCGTGACATTGCGAAGGGCGCTCACGCGGTTGGAGCGTTACATCCACGTGGTCTCCGAGGAAACCCAGGTCCGCCTGGAGAATGCGCCCGACGGGCTGAGATTGAATCTCGCCGACGCCATTCAGCCGCCGGCCTACATTGACCTGACCATGGCGGTGATCGTCCGCATGTGCCGGCTGAACTGCGGTGAAGACTTTCACCCGCGCTACATCAACATCATTCACGACCAGCCGGGCTGCTCGAGCAAGTACTATTCCCTGTTTCGGGCGCCGGTGAACTTCTCCGCCGAGACCGACAGCATCGTTTTCTCATACGACAACCTGGACACCAGGCTGCCCAGCGGCAACCCCCACATGGCCGCCCTAACCGATCAGATCATGATCGACTACCTGGCCGCGCTGGACCGCGACGACATCGTCCACCGGGTGAAGTCCGCCATCATCGATCATTTGAACGACGGCGCCGTCACCGGCGACCGTATCGCCGGGGAACTCTTTATGAGCGTGCGTAATTTGCACCGGTCTCTCGAAAAAGCCGGTACCACCTTCGGGCGTATCCTCGACGACACCCGTCGGGAGATCGCCGAGCCCTACGTTCAGGACCCCTCCAACGATTTGACGGATATCGCCTTCCGTCTGGGGTATTCGGAGCAGAGCTCGTTTTCCCGGGCCTTCAAACGCTGGACCGGGATGTCCCCACGGGAGTTTCGTGCAGGTCGCACGGGTTTGTAGCACGATCGGTGGCGGCTCGTTTTTGCCTTCGGCCAGTAACCAACGGCAGGCGCGGTTGTTGTTACCCGCACGGGGGGAGCGGGCCGGGTGAGGGGGCTTCAGGAGCGACCGAAGAAACGGTCCTGGCAGTCCCGGCACAGACCGGAGGCGAGATATTCTATCGTTGACGATTCATCCCTCAATCCATCGACCGTCATGCCGCAATTGACGCAGGTCCGGGTCCGGCGTGCAATTTCGTACCGGGCCTGATAGCCCGGTTGTGAGAGGAGATGAACAAGTCCTTTCACAGGGTCCTCCCAAATAGGCATCATTGGGTTTCCTCGCGGCAGCCGTTTTCGATCCAGACCATCATGCGATAGGCGTTCACTCCGAGAATGGACAAGGTGACGATATTTTCGCTGAAAAGCAGCAGGCCACTGCCAGCCATGGCGCGGAGCGCCGCTATCAACGACGTTTTATCTATATCGACCTGCAACCGGTCGATCCTTACCGGGGAGTAGGCTGCATTGCCCTCATCGTAACCCAGTTCGGCCATAATGGCCTCCAGAATTGCTTTTTGTTCAACGGTCAAATTCATGTGCTGTCCTATAGTCACGGTTATCCGGTATCGGCATATAGCGCCGTAGAAAAAAACCGACGCGTACTGCCCGTTTTCGATTTAAGTTGTCGCAATGATCGCCGGGCATCGACATGGGCGAGTCGGTTCACGATGCGGGAGAACTTAATGGCAACGTCAGGAAATGTCCTGACAGTTCGTGCCAGAAAAAGGACAAATCTTGCCAAAGTGAAGCATCGGCAGGGCAGGGATGCGCTTCAAGACCTCTCGTTTCTGGGCGGTCACGGTCCAGGTGGTTCAGCAAGACAAAGGAGATTTACCATGCCACCGGAGATATACCCTGTGTGATGCCCGGCGAGAGCGCCATAGGCAAGTGCTCGTTCGGTGTTACCCGGGAGGGTGGCGGCTCGGGAATCGTCACGGTAACCAAACCGGACGGGGGCACACGATCCATCTTCTTCGAGAAAGGAAAAGGCATCGGATTCGATTTCGGTCGGGTGAACCCTGGTGGGTTCAGTTTAGGCCGACAGGGCGACAGCACCGTCGTCTTCATCGGCGGGGAGCGATGCGAGATACCGGACGCCGTGGTTTTGGTGGGTGACACCTCAGGGGCCTTTGACCCATTGCAGTCCCCGATACGCGTCGGTGCTTGATCTACTGGAAAACACTCTTACTATTCGCAGGGATTTCGTTAATTTCGACACATCAATCGGAAGACAATGACTTGAATGGTTCAGAACGCATGCGATAACTCCATCACGCCCACTTTTCCAATCAGCGAAAATTCAATCAGGAGGTGTTCTATGAAAAAACTCATCATCGTTGCACTGGTAATTTTAGCATCTGCTTCTTTGGCACAAGCTGAGACACGAGGTTTCCAAGCCAGCCTGGTCCCAGAAGTCGCCATTCATTCGCGGGACACCCGCATCGAAGGTTTTACGTTGAATCTCTGGGGTGAGAACCCTCAAAGTGCATTCGCTTTCGGCATCGTAAACGGTTCCACCGGCGACAGCAAGGGGTTTTCCTGGGGGATCGTCAACTATGCCGATAACTACTCGGGCGTCGAGTGGGGCTGGGTCAACTATGCGAAAGGGAACTTCACCGGTTGGCAGTATGGTTTGGGTAATTTCACGAACCGCCTCACCGGGCTTCAACTTGGTATTCTCAATTATGCGGCCAGCGCCGAATCGGGCGTTCAGATCGGTCTCGTCAACATCATCAAGGACAACGCCTGGTTTACTGAATTTCCTAAAGAACTGGCCAAAGGGATGGTGTTCGTCAACTGGCGTTTTTGATCGCCGGCTTATAGACAGAAAAGGCGCCGCAGGGTAATCAATCTTGCGGCTTCTTTTTAATCTCAAGATCAATTCTCCATGCAGATAATTACCCGTTCATCCAACCGGCGCCGAGACGCATTCTCAACGGCGAAGATTCGAAAAGGATCCTTTCCCGGTGCGTGACTTCCCAATGCGTTTCCTGTAACATAACGCCCTCTGCACGAAGTTAAATCTCCGCCAACCGCGGACCTCACCCCCCTGATGTCCATGACACACCGAAAGGGACTTGGAATGAACGAAACCAACCGTTTCTTAAGATTTATCTACGCAGACGGAGAAGCCGCGGTGGATCAGCGAGAGGAGGATGGGGCGCTGCGCCGGAAGTTGGTCAGTTATTTGGCGCTCTCTCATCAGTATGTCATTGTGTTATCTCTGGCGGCCTGCATTGCCAGCTTCGGACTCATGGCGAACGCCGCGGTGGCCATCGTCGGTGCCATGTTGATCGCCCCGCTGATGAAGCCGATTATGGCGTTTGCCTATGCCACGGCGCTGGGCGACAAGCGGTTGGCAATACGGTCGATGCTAACACTGGTACTGGGGGTCTTGGCGACGCTCTTATTTGCCGCTCTCGTGGAAACCATCCTCGGGTTGCGCAACCCCACTGAGGAGATCATGTCGCGAACCCACCCAAGTCTCATTGACCTGGGCATTGCCGTCGCCGCCGGCATCGCCGCCGCTTTGGCGGCCATTCGTGCCAATGTGGCCGATGCCCTTCCGGGTGTGGCCGTCGCGGTGGCTTTGGTTCCACCGATATGCGTTGCCGGTATCGCACTGTCCCTTGGCGCCTGGAGCATCTCCGCCGGCGCCATGCTGCTCTTCGTCGTCAACCTCGTTGCCATCATGCTCTCAGCCATAGTGGTGTTTTTGGTCGACGGCTACGGCTCACTGAAACGCGCATGGTTGGGGTTGTTAATGATACTGTTGTTGTCCGCCGCGATCGCCGTCCCATTGGCGTCGACCTTGGAGGAACTCCGCTACGATGATCTGGCCCAACAGACCGTTGAGGACTACCTGCACGAAAAATACACGATTGATCAACTTGTCCATCCCAGCAATCTCTCGCAACTGTCTACGGTGCTGGAACCGGACCCCATATTCATCTTTCTTGAAATCAAGTCCCCGCCACACGGACTCGACAAACAGCAGGTCGAGGCGTTACAAGCATAACTTGCAAAAGCAACCGGACTGCCTGTCAACCTGAAAGTGCAGTTTCTCATCTCCAAGGAGGTGCTCGCCTATTCCCACCGGTTGCCGGACGGCACGCTGCCCGAGTATGGCGTGGACAACCCGGTAACCCGGCGGTAGTGTGAATCGTCTGTATCTCAATCATCTCGTGGAGCCACGGAAAAATGTTCAATCCGCATAAACGCTCAAGTCGTAAACGACCAATACTGCAGCATTCCTCACCCAATCGGCTTTTTTTGCTGATTCTGCTCATACTTGCCTGTACGGTTAATCCGTCCGCCGCCCAAACTGAGGAATTGGCTATCGCCTATAACCCGGGCGTGGCACCTTTGAAGTTTGTCGACGCGCAGGGGCAACCGGCTGGCTTGCTCATCGATACATGGCGTCTCTGGTCAGAGAAGATCGGGATACCGATTCGATTTGTAGAGGCGAAAAACTTCGACGATTCTCTCCAAATGGTCCGGGACGGTCGCGCCGATCTGCATGCCGGGCTGTTTCGCACCAAGGCGCGAGAGGCGTTTCTTATATATTCAAAACCCCTCATTCAAGTAGATTATCATCTATTCACCCACCCGGCGCTGCGCCCTATTCATAAACTCGAAGATACGGCGGGGATCATCATCGGTGTTCAAAGGGGGGGGACGACAGAGCAGATGGTTCGCGCCGTTGTCCCTCCCGACCGCGTGCGGACCTTCGAGGCATTCAGCGACCTGTTCGAAGCGGCCATCGGCGGTGACATCAAGGTGTTCGTCGCCACCCCCGTCGGGCTGCTGTATTTTTTGAACACAACCGACCATCCGAACATTTTTCAGTACAACAAGAACTTTCCTTTATACTCACAGGTCTACCATACCGCCGTAAGTAAGGATCGCGAAGGATTGATCACCAGTATCAACGCGGGGTTGGCGGCCATCTCGAGCAATGACCGAGAAACTTTGGAAACCAGATGGATCCACAAACGCGCCCGTGAGATCGATCCCGAGTTCGCGGCGCAACTCACAACTCGCGAACGCGAGTGGCTGGCCCAAAAGCGGGTGATTACCGTCCACAATGAAACGGACTGGGCGCCGTTCAATTTCAACGAAGGCGGCGATCCCGAAGGTTATGCTATCGATTTTATTCGCCTGATGTCCCAAAAAACCGGACTGGAGGTGAGATTCGTTACAGGGCAGACCTGGGATCGTTACCTGGACATGGTCCGCACCGGCACGCTGGACGTTATTCTCAACATCGCCAAAACGCCCGAACGGGAAGCATTCCTGTCTTTCACCGATTCCTACATGGAACTGGCCCGGACGCTCTTCACCCGAAAGGGTACACCCCGGGTGAATGTCATCGAGGACCTCTATGGCAAGCGGTTTGCCGCTGTTAAAGGGTTTGCAATAGAAAAAGCACTGCAACCCTATGCCGAGAATATCGAGATCATTCAGGTGGCCGATACCTCCGAAGCGGTGCAAGCGGTTTCCAGCGGTCGGGCCGATGCCATGTTCGACATCTTGGCGGTGGTTAACACCATCCGGGAACGTCAAGCCATCACCAATCTCCAAGCGGGGGGACAGATCAGCATTCTCGGATCTGCACCAGTGCCGATCCACATGGCCGTCAGTAACGAGCAGGCGGTGCTGGCCGGCATCTTGAACAAGGCCATGGCCCATGTCAACGAAGGCGACATCGGCGCCATTCGCACCCGCTGGCTCGGCTGGCTTGCAGAAAAGACTTCTAGTCCCGTGCAACTGAGCCCTGAAGAACGGCGCTGGATAAATGAAAATGCAAAGGTAAGGGTGGCGGTAACCCCTGATTGGCCTCCTTTCGAATACGTCGACGAGGAGAAAAGCTGCAGGGGTATCAGCGTAGATGTATTCCGACTGGCTGCCGAGCGCGTCGGTCTGTCACCCGAATTCGTATCCAGACCCTGGGGAGAGCTGTTGGAAATGCTCGAAGCCGGGGAACTGGATGTGGCACCGGGATTGGTACAGACTCCTGAACGCGATCGTTTTCTGTTTTTCACCGATCCGTTCATCTCGTCTTTCGATGCCATCTGGACAAAAGCAACCACCGAGGGAATCGCCACCACCAAGGACCTTGCCGGCAAAACCGTTGCCGTGGAGAAAGGCTACTACACTCAAGAGACGTTGGCCGCAAAACACCCTGAGATCGCGCTTCTCATGGTGTCCGGGACCCTGGAGGCGCTCAGAGCCGTATCTTCAGGTCGTGCGGACGCCTACGTGGGGACTCATGCCGTGGGCGCATATCTCATAGACCGCTACGTGCTGTCCGACCTCAAGCTGGCCGGCTATTACGGAGACGAGCCCATGGACTTGCGCATGGGCGTGCGCAGAGACCGGCCGATGCTTTTCCGCGTGCTCTCCAAAGCCCTGGATGCTGTCGCCGACAGCGAAATCGCGGCCATCCAGTCCAGTTATCTCTCCGGTGAGGCGGCCGGCATGGGGGTCGTCACCCAAATGACCCCGCAAGAGCGGGAATGGCTCGCCGAGCATCGCACCCTCCGACTGGGTGTAGACCCCGATTGGCTGCCGTATGAAGCCATCGACGACGAAGGCAGATACCAGGGCGTGGTTTCCGAGTATGTGGCATGGGTTTCCAAGCGGCTGGGCGTCACCATGACGCCGGTCGAGGGGCTGACCTGGCCCGAGGTCCTCGACGGCGTGCGCGACGGCGCCGTCGACGTCGTGCCCGGCCTCACGGCAAGCGATGCGCGGCGTGAATTGCTTCACTTCACCGCGCCGTACCTGCGCATGCCGCTGGTGCTGATCACCCGTGAGGACGCCCCCTTCGTGGGCGGTCTCGATGACCTCGCCGCAAAGCGGGTGGCGGTCACCAAAAACTACATCAGCCAGACGTACCTGGAGCGGGACCATCCGGATATCGAGATCGTGACGGTGGAGAATATCGAAACGGGCCTGGATGCCGTGCTGGACGGCAAGGCCGACGCCCTGTTCGACAATCTCAACGCCGTCACCTACGCCATGCGGCTCCATGATATCCGGGGGCTGAAGGTGGCCGCCACCACCCCGTACCATTTCGAGCTGTCCATGGGCGTGCGAAAGGACTGGCCCGAGCTGGTGCCGATTCTGGACAAGGCGCTGGCAGCCATCCCGAGGGAGCGCCGCCAGGCGTTCCTCGACCGCTGGGTCAATGTATATGTGGCTTCCCGCGTGGACTGGACCCTGGTCTGGGAGGTCGCACTGACCCTGGTGATCATCGGCAGTACGGCGCTGGTTGTCATTCTGATCTGGAATCGCCGCCTGTCGGCCGAAGCGGAGATGCGCCGCCAAGCCGAGGAACGCACCCGGCTCATACTGGATTCCGCCGGCGAGGGGGTGATCGGCGTCGATACGCAGGGCAGGGCCGTATTCATCAACCCGGCGGCGCTTTCCATGCTCGGGTTCGAGGCCGATGAATTCATCGGCCTCCCGATCCACGACCGGATTCACCACTCCCGGCCGGACGGCAGCCCCTACTCCCTGGTGGCCTGCCCGATGCAGCACGCCTTCGCCGAGGGGCGGTTCGGCCGGATCGAGGACGAGATGCTGTTCCGCAAGGATGGCGCCGGCTTTCCCGTGGAATACACGGCCGCACCCATCCGGAGCGGCAGCCGCATCACCGGCGCGGTCATCCTGTTCAAGGACATCACCGAACGAAAACGGATCGAGGAAGATCTTCGGCGCGCCAAGGAGCAGGCCGAAGAGGCCACACGGGCCAAGAGCGATTTTCTGGCCAACATGTCCCACGAAATCCGCACGCCGATGAATGCGGTGATCGGCATGACCCACCTCGCCCTGCAGACGGGCCTGAACCCCAAGCAGAGAGACTACCTGAAGAAAATCAGCGGGTCCGCCCATTCTCTGCTGCGCATCATCAACGACATTCTCGATTTCTCGAAGATCGAGGCCGGCCAGATGGACATGGAGCGCGTCGCGTTCCACCTGGAGGATGTGCTGGACAATCTATCCAGCCTGGTGTCCGTCAAGGCGGAGGAAAAAGGGCTGGAGATCCTGTTTCACGTCGAAAAAGACGCGCCGCTGTCCCTGGTGGGGGATCCGCTGCGGCTGGGACAGATCCTGTTGAATCTGACAGGCAACGCCGTCAAGTTCACCGACGCCGGCGAGATATTCCTGCGGGTTGAACTGCTTGAAAAAACCGCCGAGACCGCCCGGCTGCAGTTTTCCGTCAAAGACACCGGGATCGGCATGACCCCCGAGCAGAGTGCCAAGCTTTTTCAGGCCTTCAGCCAGGCCGACACCTCGACGAGCCGAAAATACGGCGGCACGGGGCTGGGCCTGGCCATTTCCAAACGACTCACGGAAATGATGGACGGAGAGATTTGGGTGGCTTCATCGCCGGGCGGCGGCAGCACGTTCACGTTCACGGCCCGGTTCGGCCGACCCCATGAGGCCATCCGGCGCCGGACCGGCAGCGTCGGGGACCTGCGCGGGATGCGCGTGCTGGTGGTGGACGACTCCGCCGCGGCCCGCGAGATCCTCAGCGAGGCGCTGGAGCGGATGACGTTCCAACCCGTGGCGGTGAAAGACGGGGCCGGCGCCCTGGCCGAGCTGGAGAAGGCTTCTGCCGAGGGGCGCCCGTTCGATCTCGTCCTCATGGACTGGAAGATGCCCGGCGCCGACGGCATCGAAACGTCCCGGCGCATCAAAGCCGACACGGCCCTGACGGCCACGCCCACCATCATCATGGTCACCTCCTACGGCCGGGAAGAGATCATGCACCAGGCCGAAGACATCGGCCTGGAGGGGTTCCTGATCAAGCCGGTGAACCAATCCGTTCTGTTCAACACGATCATGGACGTGTTCGGGCGCAAAAAATCGGACCAGGACGTCAAACCGTTCGCGCCCGGACGGGCGGCCGATGCGGCGCGGGCGAAAATCGCCGGTGCGCGGGTGCTGCTGGCCGAGGACAACGAGTTGAACCAGCAGGTCGCCACCGAACTGCTCCAATCCGTCGGACTCTCCGTCGAGGTGGCCGGCAGCGGCCGCGAGGCGCTGGAGAAGGTTCGGGAGGGCGGTTTCGACGCGGTGCTCATGGACATCCAGATGCCGGACATGGACGGCTTCGAGGCCACGGCCGCGTTGCGGGCGGACCGGCGTTTTCAGGATTTGCCCATCATCGCCATGACGGCCCACGCCATGGCCGGCGACCGAGAGCGGAGCCTCGAGGCGGGCATGAACGACCACGTGACCAAGCCCATCGACCCGGAATCCCTGTTCACCGCCCTGACGAAGTGGATCCCCCATGACCCGGCGCGGGCGATGCGCGCCCTCGGCGGCCAGGGCGCGCCGGCAAAGACGCCGGCTCCAGACCTGCCCGCGGACCTGCCGGGCATCGACATGGACCTCGGGATCAAGCGTGTCGCCGGCAACGCCGCCCTCTACCGGAAACTGCTGCTGGATTTCCGCCGCGACTTCGCCACGGCCGCGGACGCGGTGGGCGCAGCCATCGGCCGGGGCGGCCTGGCGGACGCCCAGCGGCTGGCGCACACGCTCAAAGGGGTGGCCGGGAACATCGGCGCCGTGGAACTGCACGCGGCCGCCGTGGCGGTGGACGCCGCCCTCAAGGACGGCGACGCGGACGCGGCGCGAAACGCGCTGGCGCCCATGGGTGATCGCCTGGCGGCAGTCATCGACGGGTTGCAGGCCGTGGCCGATCCGGCGCCCGCCGCGGTGCCGGGCCCGGCCTTGCCGGCCGACGGCGCGGTGGACCGCGAGGCCCTGGCCGGAGCCCTCCAACGGCTGAGCGCGCTGCTGGCCAGGAACAACCCCGACGCCGAGCAGGCACTGGAGGACATTCAAACGGCGCTGGGGGGTGCCATGGCCGCCGCGACCGGCCGCATCGCCGCCGCCCTGGACGTTTTCGACTTCAAGTCGGCGGCGGAGGCGCTGGACGACTTGACCCTGGCATTGGATCGAATTTCGGAGGACTGACATGAACGACAAGCCCCGCGTTCTCATCGTGGACGACACGCCCGCCAACATCAAAATCCTGGCCGAGCTGCTGCGCCGCGACTACGATCTTTCCGTGGCCACCAGCGGCCCCCAGGCCTTGGAACTGGCGGCTGCGGAACCGCCTGACCTGGTGCTGCTGGACATCATGATGCCCGGTATGGACGGCTACGAGGTCTGCCGCCGGCTCAAGGCCGACGACGCCACCCGCACCGCAGCGGTCATCTTCGTTACAGCCAAAGCCAGCGAGGAGGACGAGGCCGAAGGCCTGGCGCTTGGCGCGGTCGACTATATCACCAAACCTTTCCGCCCGGGGCTGGTGCAGTCCCGTGTGCACAACCACCTGGAACTCAAGCGTCACCGCGACCATCTGGAGGAAATGGTCGCGCAGCGCACCCGCGAGCTGGTCGCTACCAAGGAAGCCACAATCGACACCCTGGCCGATTTGGCCGAGACGCGCGATCCCGAAACCGGCGGCCACATCAAGCGCACCAAAAACTACGTGC
>CAYUOU010000076.1:0-11044 GCA_964446485.1 uncultured Desulfobacterales bacterium
CAATGACGAAGGATGACGCGTAACGCAGATATCGGACTTTTTACGGAACCGTCATGACTGGGGACTATAGATCCCCAGGTTGTGCAATTGACGCAAAGGGTTCAAGGGCTCGAGGGGTCAAGGGGCCAAGAGAAAACCCGGCACAATGGCCTTGCGTTGGTTGCGGCTGTTTTTGACTTGACTCCTTGAACCCGGTTTTCATGAGATGTCTCATGAAAACAACTCATTCACATATGCCCTGAGCAACATCTCACGGGTTTTCGGCGGCAGCATGTCCAGAACGCCGTTGATGTCGGCCGTGCGCGACGGCAGCCCCTCCTTGCCGAGGCCTGCCGGGGCCAGCACGCCCGTGACGTCTTCCGGCGTCATCCGGGCGAAATCGATGCCGCCGGCACCTTCCCGCACGAGTTTCACCAACTCGCCTTCCGGCAGGGCCCGGGCAATGTTTACGCATTCTGCCAGATCCGCCAAAAGCGCATCTTCTTTTCCCACATTGGCGGCGCTGATGGACAAATGGATGTGCGCCGGCGAATTGTCGAAGGACAACGCCGGCTGGATGTACCACCCGCGGGCGTTCATTTCATCGATAATGTGAAAAATGTCGATGCCGTCGGCGGTGAAGGAGACCAGGCTCATGTCCGGTCGGGTCAATAGTTTCAGTCCGGGGATCTCTTCAATGCCGTCGATGATTTTCTTTGTTGTGGCGCGTTTTCTTCGGGCGATGTCCATGAAGCCGTCATCGCCGACAAAATTAAGCACCGCCCAGGCTGCCGCCATGGGGCCGCCGGACTTGCTGCTCTGAATGGCATTGTTGACCATGGTGTAGCCGACCCAACTGGAGCAGGTAAATAGCTGGTGCTGCCTGAGTTCTTTGTTGCGGTAAAGGACAATGGAGGCGCCTTTGGGGCAGTAGGCGTATTTGTGCAGGTCCACAGAGATGGAAGACACGCCGGGCAGTTTGAAGTCAAAATCCGGCACCGGTTCACCCAACCGCTTGAAATAGGGTAGGAGAAACCCACCCATGCAGGCGTCGGTGTGCAGCCATAGATTGTGTTTGAGGGCGATGTCGCTCAACGCCGCGATGGGGTCCACGACGCCGTGGGCATAGGACGGGGCGGAGCCCACCATCATGATGGTGTTGGGGGTGATGGCCCGGCGCATGCGTGTGGGGTCTGCCCTGAACGTCCCGGGGTCCACAGGCACCGCCACGACGCGTACATTCAGATAATGGGCCGCTTTGTGGAACGCCGAGTGGCCGGTGGTGGGCAGGATCATTTCGGGAGCGGAAATTTCCGGTCGGGTGGCCCGTGCATGGTCGCGGGCGGTCTTTACGGCAAGAATGATGCTTTCCGTGCCGCCCGAGGTGAAATTGCCCACGACATTCTCGTTCCCGCCAAGATGCGTGGCGGCAAAGCGCGCCAGATCCTTTTCGAATTTCTGCAGACTTTTAAAGACAGTGAAATCGAGGCCGTTCTCGGACAGGAACATCATGTACGCTTCTTTGGCCACGGACATGATATCCTCCCCCGGGTCGAACACGTAGCCGAAAGCACGGCCTTCCTGCCACTTCAAGTCGTCTTTCCGGATGTCGGCCAGGGCAGCCATGACATCTTCGCGGCTTTTCCCTTTTTCAGGAAGCTTCATAGGTTATACCTCGTTCATATCGATTAGGATGTCCCCTAAATATATGCCTTGCGTCGCAAAGGACGTCGGCGGCGAAGAGAATGGCATTACCATATCGTTTTACAGGGGTATTTTTTAAAATGGGGATCGCGTGTCAGGATTAGCATCTTTTCATTGATTGCTTGTGCGATTAGCATGCGATCAAAGGGATCGCGGTGATGAAATGGGAGACCCATCAAAACTTCACAGTGATCTATTTCCAATGGCAGCAATTGGATGGAATTCTCGATGAGTTGCCGACGCAGGATATCGATCCAACCTGTCTTCAGTTCCAGTTTTCCAAGGCTGACCTTGATGGTCATTTCCCATATATTCACAACGCTCAAGAAAATGTCGTTGTGCTTGTTTGAAAACACTTTATTAGCCTTTTGCCCGAGTCGGGAATCACCGGAAACCATCCAGAGGAATGTGTGTGTATCTAAGAGCGCTTTCATTCCATGTAGCCCTCAAAATCATCTATTGGCGCATCGAAGTCGTCACTCATGTGAACAATGAAATCTTTTATGGTGCCGGTGCAGCGCTTTGGTTTGGTGCCGGGCAACGCTTCCAGCCTGACGACCGGCTTGTTCCCTTTTGCAATGATCACTTCCTCGCCATTCAGTGCTTTTTGGATCAATTTCGATAAATTCGTTTTTGCCTCATGGATATTGACTTGATACATGGTGTCCCTTTCTTTTACGCTACCAACTTACCTGTCATGTGCACCTGGTTTGGGGTATTGCATACAGGCGGACGTTCGATCGCACATTTTCCCGTTGGCTTTGATTAGCTAATATACTTAGCTAAGAGCGTCGTGTCAATACATCGATGATCAAAGAGACTGAAAAATAATTCAGACACCCCCGCCCTCACTTTGACGGTCACCATGGCGAACACTTTTTCAAGAATACTAACCGGCCAAGCAACCCCCATCATTCTCCTTTGCTTTCTGCTGTACGGGAATACCCTGAACCATGATTATGCGCTCGATGATTTCGTCGTGATAACGGAAAACATCTACACGCAGCAGGGCCTCCAAGGAATTTGGGACATCCTTTCCAAAGACACCTTCGCAGGGCATTACGGTGAGCAAAAACACATTTACGGCGGGCGTTACCGGCCGCTGTCGGTGGTCACCTTTGCCATTGAAAACGCGTTTTATGGGAACAACCCGCAGGCCAGCCACCTGATTAACCTCGTATTGTACGCATTTACCGGAATCGTTCTGTTCAAAACGCTGGGGGTTTTGTTCAATAAACAGGATCCACCCCCCGGGCATTTTTCGATCCCGTTGATGGCCACCATGATATTTTTGGTTCATCCCATCCACACTGAGGTGGTGGCCAATATTAAAGGAAGAGATGAAATCCTGGCCCTGCTGTTTTCACTCGTCACACTTTATTTAGTGGTGACGGGAAGAAGCGGTGCTCCGTTCAACCGCCAAATAACAGTGTTCACCGCATATTTCCTGGCGCTGCTGTCAAAGGAAAACGCCATTTCATTTCTGCTGATCATCCCGGTTTCGCTTTGGTTTTTTACCGTCACGCCCAAACGGGATTTCTACAAATGGATGGTGCCGATGTTGGCAGCAACCGCGGTGTATCTGGCGATCCGGCAACTGGTCGTGGTGCCGGGCGTCGTGGCACACAGCCTGCTCGACGACCCTTACCTGTACGCTGATTCACATCAGAAAGTCGCCACCATCCTGTACACGCTTGGGGTGTATCTCAAGCTGTTGTTTATTCCACACCCGCTGACGTGGGACTATTACCCGTTTCATGTTGCGTACCGGCACGTTGCCTCCATCGCTGTCATTGCCTCGGCGCTTATTTACGTGGGTATGCTGCTGATAGCGGCGCGAGGCCTCAAGCGAAAATCTACACTGGCCTACGCCATCATCGTATACCTGATTCCCCTGGCCCTGGTTTCCAATATCTTTTTCAATGTCGGCACCTTCATGGCGGAGCGATTTCTCTACTTTTCCTCTGTGGGATTCGCGCTGGCGTGCGGGCAATTGCTTTCAGTGTTTACCCGGAAACGAAGCTACACGCATATTATCCTGCTTGTGATCATTGCCGGTGTGTTGGCAATGATCACCATCGATCGGAATCGGGATTGGAAGGATGCGTTCACCCTGTACGAACACGATCTGGCCATCTCTACCAACAGTGCCAAAAGCAATATCATCATGGGGGATTGCTACTCGAAACTGGCCAACCTGGAAAAAGACCCCGACCGGAAGAAGGCGCTGTTTGAAAAAGCCGTCCGCCTGACGGAAAAAGCCCTGAAGATTTACCCGGATTTCATTCAGGCCAAATTCATTTTAGCCAACATCGCCTGGGATTATGAAAAGGATTACGAAAAGACTTACCGCCTGTACCTGGACATTCTGAAAGACCGGCCCGATCAGGACGCCGTGTATCGGTATGCCTTCAAGCTGCTGCCGGCCATCAGGGATGAGGCGTTCAAAAAAGACCTGCTGTATGCCCTGTATCAGATCAATCCGAGTCGGCCCGAGGTCACTTACCAACTTGGCTTGATGCACGGCAGAGACAACGAGGCGGACAAGGCCGCCGGTTATTTCGACAAGACCTTGGCCCTGAAGCCCAACCACGCTGGTGCGCTCAAGTTCCGCGGCATCATTCATTACCAGAACGGAAAATACCGCGAAGCGCTGAGGCTGCTCCTCGATGCGGATGCGATAAAGCAGGGGAGGGATGACGTATTGACCGGGTACATCGCCAACACCTATGCCAAACTCGGCGATATGGAGAACCGGAACACGTATTTGAAGATCCTGGAATCGCGCTAGACGTGATTCACAACTGCCCCTCCGTGCATGGGAGGGGTTCGATGCAGATGGCGTTCCCTATTATTTTCGATGGGTTGTCACCCTCACCCCGGCCCTCTCCCTTCAAGGGAGAGGGAGCAAAAAACTGTTATTGAAGGGACACACGTTAGCCTTCCAATGCGGTTAGAAATTCATCCCGCGTCAGCCACAACGCCTCCATTCGATACATGTGCCAATGATCGTGCATGAGGATGTGCCGGGCCAGAATGTGCAGCGTGTACCGTTCATACTCGGGATGGCTGCCAGTCTTGATCCAATCTGCATCTTTCGCCCCTTTCAGCAGTTCGATCTGTTCATTCCTGCCGGCGGCAAAGGCGGCAAGGGCTGTCGGCACATCCATGACGGTTTTCTCGATTTCCGCTTCTTCCTCTGAAGGAATGAAGGGAATGAATTCCGGAGCGTTCTCGGTGAGGAAACGGCTGATGCGCAGGCCCAACATGGGTTGCACGGCGGCCAGATGGTCGAAGTGCTCGGCAACGGTCCAAAAGCCCTCGCCGCGTCGGCGGTTGAGGGCGGTCTCGGGGATGGCGGCGGCAAATTGTTCCAAAATGGCTGTCGAGTGGCTCAGGCTGCCAATGATCGAGTTGATGTCTTGCATAGGGTAATCCTTTCATGGTGGGAACGGCGATAAGCTCCAAAAAGCTTCAAATGTCATCCCGAGCGAAGCGAGGGGTCTGTGTGTTAATCAGAAAACATTAGATTACAAAATGTTGAGATTCCTCGTCGCAAGCTCCTCGGAATGACAATTTGGAGGTTTTTTGACCTTTTCGGGACCGTCAATATCGATAAGCTTCTAAAACGCGCCAAATGCAACCCGAGCGTAGCGAGGGATCTGGGGCTCAGGTGGATTCCTTATTAACCAAAACTGATTATGCGCAATTCTCCAGCTGGCGTTCTGGCTGTTTTGTAGGGGAGGGGTTTATCCCCTCTCGCAATTGGCAAAAATGGCACCCATCACCCGGGTTCACCGAGAACGGGCGGGGATAAACCCCGCACCCTACATTATCTCATGCTTCGGGCCCGTTCATTTGGGATTCCAAGATAGGCGCTTCGTTGCAGCGACGAATATCATCTTTTCGAACAGCGCATGCCCAGTCACTGTAGAATAGTGCATAACCAGATAACCAAATCGAGCGATTTTTCTTCGGCACCCTTTGTGCTGGCGGTCATAAAGCCCGCCCCTACGCGGCTGTCTCAAACCGACGGGTAGGGACTTTAGACCCGCCCGCGCATATTTAGGCGTTACGCCGATCACGTTGGAGGCAATAATGGCTTATTGAATACCATGTTCCACGCGCAATTCACATGGTCGGAAAATGCCTCTTTTCACTCTTGACAGATTTCCGCCTTAGTGGAAGGATAAAACCTTCTGGCCGGCACGTATCCTCTCCTGTTGAAGCACCCACCGTAATGTTGAAGATACCCTGATTATTACCAGCCGCAAGGCTGATGCACCCGGAGGCAAAGAGACGATTCCCTCGGGCAACCGCACGCACCTCTCTATAATTCGCCCGACAATCGCGTTACCGGAAGCGGTTATATTTCAATCGCTAACCCGCGTTTTCTGAATTATCCACACCTTCGGCAATGCAATGCAGGTGACGGAGGTACACGTCATGCCCAGACGGACCGTGTTGACCTTGCTGGCGCTTTTCATCCTGGGATGCCCCGGGTCGCTCAGCGCCAATCCCGCCAACCCCCAGGTCGTCAGCGGCAGTGCCGCCTTCACGACGCCCATGCCCCAGACGCTGCAAGTCAACAACAGCGCCAACGCCATCATCAACTGGGGGCAGTTTTCCATCGAGGCAAACGAGATCACCCGGTTCGTCCAGCCCTCACAGGCCAGTGCGGTGCTCAATCGCGTGGTGGGCGGCGATCCGTCTGCTATCATGGGGCAGCTCCTGTCCAACGGTCACGTGTTTCTCATCAACCCCCACGGCATGGTGTTCGGTCCCAATTCTGTCATCGACACGGCAGGATTCACGGCATCCACCCTCAACCTGTCCGACGAGAATTTTCTCAGTGGTCGGCTTGAGTTCACCGGCGGCGATGCGTCCGGCGACATCGTGAACCAGGGGTTCGTCACCGCCGGCAAGAACGGCGACATCCTTCTTATCGCGCCCAATATCGTCAACAGCGGCACCCTCCACACCGACGGCGGCAACCTGCTCCTGGCCGCCGGCAGGTCCATCACCATATCCAGCATGGACACAAAGGGGCTTCATTTCGAAGTCCAGGCTCCCGAGGATTCGGTTATCAATTTGGGTAGAATACTCGCCGAAAACGGGGCTGCAGGGCTTTTCGCCGGTACCCTGAAAAACGCGGGCGAGATCCGGGCCGATGCGGCCACCGTGGACGAGACCGGTGCGGTTGTCCTTTTTGCGTCAAACGACGTGACGCTTGAATCCGGAAGTGAGATCACCGCCGACGGCCCCTCCGGCGGCAGCGTTCATGTGGAGAGCGAATTCGGGATGACCCTTGCTTCCGGGCTTATTTCGGCGGTGGGAATTGAAGGCAGTGGCGGCGGAATCAAGATCCTCGGTGACAAGGTGGGGCTTTTTTCTGGAACGTGCGTGAATGCATCCGGCGATGCCGGCGGTGGCGACATTTTCATCGGGGGGGGGGGCCAGGGCAAAGATTCGACGATCGCCAATGCCAGGCGAACATATGTAGGGCCAGATGCGAAGATTGTCGCCGATGCTGCCGCGGTGGGAGACGGCGGGACGGTGATCCTCTGGTCGGACGAGAAGACGGGCTTTTACGGCGACATCTCCGCCAAAGGCGGCTTATCGGGCGGAGACGGCGGATTTGTTGAGATATCCAGCAAAAGGGAATTAATCGCTGAAGGGCAGACCGTGCTTTCCGCCCCGGTTGGTGACGCCGGCACTCTGCTCTACGACCCTGAGGATATCCGGATCGTCGGTACTCTCGGCGCGCCCGGGCCGGTGGATGGTTCAGATTCGCCAGATACCAACGGGGACCAAGTACTTGGAGACTCTGGGTTGCTTGGCCAGGTATTTGTGGCGGATACAGGGACCGGCGCAAACCCTTTCATTGTTTACGAGAGCGAACTCGAAAATACCGACGCCAACATCATACTGCAGGCCAACGACGGCATCAGCGTGCAGGGCTCTTTCACCGGCAACGACCTTCTGCTGCAGCCTGACAGAAACATTACCCTGGAGACGATCAACCCTGGGTCCGATTCTGCCACTGGCATCAATCTTCAATTTGTAACATTGAAAACCCAAGGGACGGGCAGCATCGACATTACGACCGGCAATGCCGAACTCGCCCCGGCAGTGCTCGGCGGCCTGCAGACCGAAGGTGGCGACATCTCCGTGAACGCCGGCGGCGACCTTTCTTTTAATGGTGCGGTCAACGTTGGCGGATCCGGCAGCATCACTGCCAGGGCTGGAGGAACTGTTCAGGCCAACTCATCCATTACCACCCAAGGTGGGACTGTAAGCTTTTCCGCCAACGACGACTTTGGCGGCACCAGCACACCCACGGGTGACGGCCACATTTTTGCCATCTCCCCCATCGATACCACTGGTGGCAACTCAGCCCCAACCGGGGCGAATATCACGATGCAAACCACGGGTACCTATGTCCTCGGCAATGGCCATGGCATAGATATCGGAGCAAATATCAATGCCGGAACCGGTGGGGTGCTGACCCTGAACGCGATCAGTGACGATGTTTATCTGGACTCCGCTTATGCCGCCATCACCTCGGCAGGGATAAACGTAACGGCTTTTTCCGATATCAGTCTCGGTGGTTCAAATCAGATCGGCAGTTTTACAGCAGTGAGCACGGATACGGTTGCTGCCCATGACATATCTCTGGGTAATGCCAAACCACTGAGCATCTCGGGAATAGAGAGCCGGGGCGGTGGAAATATCACCCTTGATAACAACAACCAGACGGTCAGCTTGGCAGGGGATCTTTCGGTTGCGGGGGCGGGCACCATCGACATCAGGAACGCCAACGTTGAATCCAATACGCTGGGATCAAAAAACGTTAATGGCACGTTTATCACAAAGCAAATCACTGTCAGCAATGGAACTCTTCTTTTAAACGGGCCCACCAGTACTAACGATTTAATTGTCAGTGGTGGGAATTTGGCTGGCAGTGGCACCATCACCGTCGAGCCGTATTCTGGCTGTGACGCCAGCGGCTTCACCTGCGGTGGCTTTGTCTGGTCTGGCGGTATTATTGGTGCACCAGGTTCCGGTGCTTTAAATGTCATCGGCGATATCGGTACCGATATCAACCCCACTGTGGATGCTACCCTGTCCGATTGGACACTGACGGTCGATATCCCCACTCCAGGCGATGCAGAATGGACGGACGGGGATATCAAATTTCAGAACGGTGCCAAATTCGTTAACGAAGGTGTCTTCACCATCGGCGGCACATCGGGTTCACTGCTTTCGCTCGATACGACCGGACGCGTCGACAACAACGGGACCCTCAATTTTAACGCCGGCGATCACAATGCTGATGTTGGTCTGAACAACGACGGGCCTGTCAACATCGTTGCCGGTAGCTTGACCCTGAATAACGGGTCATCGACATCGGCTGCTGGCGGTTATGCGGTGGGTGCAGGAACGGCCTTGAATTTCGACGGTGCTGCAATGCATTCTGTTTCCGGCGGGTCCATTACCGGTGCAGGCAATGTTACCTTCGCTTACGACACCGATCTGGCAGCGGGTACCACTTATGGTGTTACGGGAGAAACCACCGTCACGGGTGGTGACATCACCTTCAACGACTACATAACATTTCCGACTTTATCGGTTTCCGGCGGTTCTTTCGGTTTGTCGGCGGGGTCTGGATCGTTCAGTGTCAACACGCTGAATTTGAGCGGTACGGGTTTGGTTAACTGCAGTACATCCATGAATATTCAAAATGCTTTCAACTGGAGTGGTGGAACGTTGTCTACACTGACGACAGTTGGGTATGACGCGAATTTTATCATGGACACAGCCGCCGCGAAGACGCTGGACGGAAGCTCTTTGAGGTTAGACGGCGGTGGCATCGGCACACGCCAGTGGAGCGATGGGGATGTCATTCTTCAGAATGGCACCATTTTCCAAATCCAGGACACGTTCTCCATTACCGGCGGCAACAGCATGCTTTCGGGGACCGGCGGCGGTACTTTGCTGAACCAGAGTACTATAGAAAAGACTGGTGGGCTGGATACAACGATATCGGTGGCAGTGAACAACAGCAGCGGCACCTGGAGTAATAGCTCCGGCAGCGCGCTGAACCTCAGCGGCGGCGGTTCCCACACCGGGGCCTTCACTGTAAGCGCAGGTGATGTGAACCTCACCGACGGCGTTCACACGTTCAATGACGCATCATCCGTGGCCGGCGCCGGCAGTCTGCGCTACACGGGGGCGACCGTAAACATCCCTTCAGGCAGTATCGTCACTTTTAACAATGGACTGGACCTTGAGGGCGGCGTTTTGACCGGGGCGGGTACCATTGTAGCGGATGTCACCAACACGGCCGGCACCATCGCACCCGGGGCTTCGCCAGGCATCCTTACCATCCAAGGCGATCTGACGTTAACTTCATCTTCAGTGATCGATATAGAGATCGGTGATGACGGCTCCGGCGTTTTCCCAGAAGCCGGGTTCGACTTTGATCGGATCTATGTAAACGGACAGCTGAATAGTACCTCAGGTGATTTTGGCACCCTTAATGTCGTCGAAATTTTGGGCTACACAGGGACCGAAAGCGATCAGTTCCCCATTATCGAAGCCTCTTCCGGTGTCGAGCCGAGTGCTGCATTTTCTGTCATTAATCAGCCGGTAAACTTCGATGTCGCACCCACTTACGGTGCCACAGTCATCGACCTTACCGTCAGCAAAATTTCGAATGTTTGGGTTTACGGTCTAAGCGGTGACTGGAGCGGCGATATCTCCTGGTGGAGCCTGAGTCGAATCCCGGGAACCGGAGCCGGAGTCGGCGATTCGGTAAAAATCGTCGATGGTTCCAGTACGGTCATTTTGTCCAGCGGTTCTCATGAACTCGGCTCGCTGACCGTCGCTTCAGGAAACAACCTCTCCTTAATTGGCGGCAACCTCACCATCGCAGATGCATCTACCATCGATAGTCTGTCGGTTGGCGGCGGGACGTTGATCGGAAACGCCGCGACGGACATTGGTGCTTTGACATTTTCTTCGGGGACGATCGGCGGCTCCGGCGCTCTGGCGGTGAGCGGCCCGACGACCTGGTCCGGCGGCACCATGCGCGGCAGCGGCACCACGACATTCGACGGCGGCTTGACCCTGGGCACCACTTCGGCGAAGTACGCCTACGACAGCCGCGAGATCGTCAACCCGGCGACGGCCGATTGGCAGGGGGGCAATATTTCCTTGAACGACACCAGTCAGTTGACCAACACCGGCACGCTCAGCGCCTCGGCGGGCAACTACAACATCATTGGAACGGGCAATTTTGTTAACAGCGGCGCTTTCAACGTGAATCTGGCCGGGGCAACGGATCGCATTCGTTTGT
>CAYUOU010000076.1:11144-12422 GCA_964446485.1 uncultured Desulfobacterales bacterium
ACGGCGGGCTGACGCTGAGCACAACAGCGGCGAAGTTTGCCTATGACAGCCGCGAAATAGTCAACTCTGCGACGGCCGACTGGCAAGCGGGCAGTGTTATTCTGAACGATACCAGTATGTTGACCAACACCGGCACGATCAACACCACAGCGGCCAACTACAACATCACCAATTCGGGGACCTTTGCCAACAGCGGCGCTTTCAACGTGAACCTGGCACTCGCCACGGATCGCATCCGGGTGTTGACCGGAAACTTCGACCAGAGCGGCAGCGTTGACGTGCAGTCGGGAGTATTGGAGGTGACCAGTGCGTTCACCAACAATGGCAACATTGAGACCCAGGCCAATGGCGTTTTCCATGCATCAGGAGCCAGTTTCACCAATACCTCTATCGGCGTTATCCAGGGCACCGGCACGATCCAGACGCCGGTGTCCGGTCTGGTCAACGACGGCACCATCCGACCGGGAGGATCTCCGGGCAAATTGATTATCGACGGCGACCTGACCCTCGGGGCGACATCGGTCGTCGACATCGACCTGGGGGGCACCGCCCAGGGTGTGGACTACGATTGGATCGACGTCACCGGCACGGCCAGTCTCGACGGAGCTTTGAATGTTTCCTATTTCTCACCCTACGCCGGCTCCGGTGGCGACCAGTTTCAGGTCATCACGGCGGCAACACTGATTGGAACTTTCTCTGACGTTACTACACCTTTTGCCTCCTCCTTTAACACTGTTTACTCATCGACGAATTTACGTCTTGATCTGATCAGCCAGGCGCTTGTCAACGAGTGGATCTCAGATGCGAGCGGCATCTGGGAAACCGGCACCAACTGGAGCCTGGGTACTGCACCCCACAATGGCGAAGCAGTGCTCATCGACAGGTCGGCAGGTCTTTACTCAATATCAATGACAAGCGGCACTTCTAATATTTCGGTCCTCAGCAGTCAGGAGAACTTGGTGCTGAGCGGTGGGGTCCTCACAGTAACCGACACTGCCGATATCCCCGATTTGTCAATCAGTGGGGCTACGGTGAACTTCAACGGCACCACCAATGTCGATACGCTGACGCTGTCTGCAGGGACCCTGGATGGGGCGGGAGATATCACCGTGAATCAGAGTTTCACCTGGAGCAACGGCACGTTGAGCGGAACAGGACTTTTTACGACTGCCTTGGGCAGTGCGGCATTGATAAACGATTCCAATGTTACCCGCACCCTGTCCGACCGTGTGTGGGACAACTACGGTGCGGTACACTGGGATGCGGTTTATCGATTAA
>CAYUOU010000076.1:12522-19591 GCA_964446485.1 uncultured Desulfobacterales bacterium
CCGGCACCGGCATCCGGTTTGGCGGTGGGGCGGTGCACAGCCTGGATGCGGGGGCCACGGTGGTGGGTACGGGAGAGTTGCACATTCCGTCAGGCAACACGCTGAATGTGAACACATCATTTACCGGCGCCAACGCATTGATGGGCACGCTGGACATCGACGGCGTCTTTAACCAGAATGCGGCGCTGGAAGTGGGCGGCGTGCTTCAGTTGTCGGGCATGCTCAATAGTGTCACGAATACGACTATCCTCAGTGGCGGCAGTTTCTCTTGGGGTCATGGGACTTTGGCTGGAACAGGTTTGTTCACGACGGCAGCGGGCAGCACGAGCACAATTCCCGACAACGATGGGACGCGCACGGTTCAGGACCGTGTGTGGGACAACTACGGTGCGGTACACTGGGATGCGGTTTATCGATTAAATAATTTAGCGCTGGACGGTACGGCGGTGTTCAACAATCGGCCTGGCGGTACGTTTACATTGAACCGGGTCGACGGCCGTGATCCCTCGGATCTCATCGGCACGGGCGGGGTGTTCAACAACGAGGGAACATTCATCAAGATTGGCGATACAACCGCCGTCATCAACGTGCCGTTCACCAACACGGGCACGGTGGACGTGAACAATGGCTGGGTTAACTTCAACGCGGATAGCAGCAGCGCAGGCGTTTATGATGTGGATGCCGGCACCGGCATCCGGTTTGGCGGTGGGGCGGTGCACAGCCTGGATGCGGGGGCGACAGTACTGGGCACGGGGACCCTGAGGGTGCCTTCGGGTGAAAGCCTGTCACTCAACAACATTGCGAGCATTGCCAGCAAACTGGAAATTTTTGGGACTATGGATGCGCTGGGAACAGAAACAATTGACGGCGTTCTCTACTTGAGCGGTGGGATCCTGACAGGTGCTGGGGATATCACAGCGAACGGTGCCTTCGATTGGCTGTCCGGCACGGTAGCGGGTACCGGTGCACTGGTTACCAACGGTGCGACGACCCTCGCCGGCAACAGTGCATTCAGCCTGGACACTCGCACCTGGGATAACTTCGGCATTGCTAATTGGCAGGCGAGCGCCTTCACATTGGCCAACGGCGCTGTCGTCAACAACCGTTCCGGGGCGACATTCGTCAAATCAGGCAGCGGCTATTTGAACGGTACAGGCACTTTCAACAACGCAGGGACCTTCCAAAAAACAGGGTCGTCTGTGGATCAGGTCAATGTGCCCTTCAACAATTCCGGAACGCTTGCCGTGGATGCGGGCCGGTTGGAACTGCTCAATGGTTCCACCAGCAGCGGTGAATACACCATGCTGTCCAACGGTATTCTCCAAATGGGCACCGGAACGCACACGATCACCGGTACCGGGGCATCCATTACCGGCGTCGGCGCCTTCTCTCTTTCCTCCGGCGCTGCTGTGACCATTGACGATACGCTGGCCGCGCCGATTACTTCCGGGCTGATGGTGGTCAACGGGAGCAGTCTCACCATAAACGGCGACAACGTCATAGACGGTGGCATCATGGTCATCGGAGGGGCGGTTGAGGGCTCCGGCGATGTGACCGTGGATGGCACATTCATCTGGACCGGTGGAACCCTCTCCGGCTCCGGCGGGTGGGTCACTCGGGGGACAACGACTATCGGCAGCAACGGTGGGACCAAAACGCTCACAGATCGGATGTGGGACAACTTCGGTACGGTCGATTGGGACGCTGCGGTGTCCGGGGAAAATTTGGAACTTGCCGGCACGGCCGTCTTCAACAATCAGACTGGCGGCGTATTGCACATCGATCAGACCCATTCCAATGCGCAATTCACGGGTGCCGGCGTGGTGAACAATGCCGGGACTATCTGGAAGACTGGCGGGTCGAGCAGCAATATCAGCCTGCCATTCGACCAACTGTCAACGGGTCTTCTGGATATCGATGAAGGGCGGGTTAGCCTCAATGGCGGCTCCACTGTTTTGGGAACCATCGATCTGGCCTATGGCGCCAAACTGATGTTTGGCGCCGGGGCCCACGATATCAATCCCGGCGTGGTTTTTGTCGGGCAGCATGGCACGGTCAACATTGGGTTCGGCACCACGAATATCAATACGCCAATAGACTACCTGGGCCACATGAGTACGTGGGGCGGAACGCTGAATCTTTTAGAAGATTTATCCGTCGCCGGCGATTTCACAATGAATCTTCCAAGTTCGTTAGTCCAGGGCGGCGGGGATCTGACCGTGGGGGGTACATTCACCTGGAACGACGGCACCTTTTCTGGCAGCGGCATTATAACGACCAGCGGTGCTTCTGAATTGGTCTCCAACGGTATCACCAAGACAATCACCGATCGCACCTGGAACAATGCCGGTGCAGCGACGTGGCAGGCTGGGGCGGCTGGCGATCATTTTCAGCTCGACGGTGAATCTTCGCTAAACAATCTGCCGGGCGGCACCTTTACGGTAAACCAGGTTCACGACGACGCGGATCTGCTTGGCCCCGGCACCATTGTTAATGAAGGCACCTTTGCAAAGATCGGTGCCGCGTCTACGGATGTACTGACCGGATTTACCAACGCCGGCACTGTGACTGTTTCAGAAGGCAACGTGGCTTTTTCATGCTGCTATGAACAGACAGCCGGGCTCACTGCGCTTGCCGGCGGGACGATCACCGGTGATCTTTATATCTACGGCGGGATGCTTACCGGCAGCGGCAGCGTCATGGGCAGCATCGACAATGCCGGCGGCACGGTGTCGCCGGGTGAGTCGCCTGGAACCCTCAATATATCCGGCGACTACACCCAGGGTTCCGAGGGAACGTTGTTCATGGAAGTGGGCGGCCACGGGGGTACACCGGGCGTCGACTACGACGTATTGAACGTTTCCGGCACGGCCACCCTGGTCGGGACGCTGAGCGTGGGTCAATTCGATGGCTTTGTGAGCAATTACGGAGACACATTCGATTTTATCACCTACGGGGGCGTTTCCGGCAACTTTGCCACCGTTTCCGCGGATAGTGGATATGCCTACAGCGGGTCCCCGGGGCCGAGCGTATTTACTTCTGTCACCACGTTGTCACCTGCTGGTGGGGGACCTGGTAGTGACGGCGGGGGGGACACCAGCAATCCCTCCACCGACAGCGTGCTGACCTTGCAGGAACAGGCGGTGGATACCCTGGATACTGCCAACCAGGCCAAGAGTTCAGTGACCGACCCAGGGGATGGCGCGGAAGAAGACGACGATGAGCGAAAGAAAGGGCGGTTGATCTGCCGATAGATACCGTGAACCACCGGCCCGGTGACGATTTTGGGCGGTAACCTTCTGGTGAAGAAGATGATGATGGCACGAGAACGCTGCTTTAGGGTGGGCATGCTGGTTTTGGCAATGGCACTGGCGGGGTGGTGCTGCCCGCCGGTTGCAGGTGCGGCGTCATCTGACATCGTCGGCGAAGTGCTGTCGGTTCGCGGACTGATGAGTGCGCTTCACACCGACGGTGCCATCGATGTGCTGGGACCCGGGAATCGCCTCCTGCGGGGGGATGTGCTCATCACCGGAGACAACGGGTACGGTTCGATCAAACTGACCGATGGCTCCCGGATCAACCTGCGGCCGGGGACACGCTTTGTCATCGAAGATTACGTCGATGAACCCGAAAAGCCTTCTATTGGATTGCGACTTTTTCGCGGCGGCATCCGGGCCATCACCGGGTGGATCGCTAAAAAGCGCCAGCGGGATGGATTCCAGCTGTTCACTAAGACGGCCGTCGTCGGCATCCGGGGAACCGAATTCGATGCGCGGCTTTGTGAAGGCGACTGCGAGGGTGATGCGGTGAGAGGCAGGGCCGGCGAGCGGCCGGTGGCCGCCACCATCGGACGGGTGGTTCGGACCACGGGTCATTTGGCGGCTTTCGAGCCGGACGGCCGGGCGCGCAATCTGATGGCCGGTGCGGCGGTTCTCCAGGGAGACCGATTGGAGACCGGCGCCAGCGGTTTTGCCTTGGTGGTGTTTCGTGACGGCAGCCGGGTCACCCTGCAGCCCCGATCCCTTTTCACCGTGGATGACTACCAATACAAAAAAGACGATCCCGTGAAGACGCCCTCGGCGTTCTTTCGATTGATCCGCGGCGGTCTCCGGATGCTCACCGGTGCCATTGCCAAGGCGCGCCCCGATCAATTGCAGGTGGCGACCCCGACGGCTGTCGCCGGCGTGCGCGGGACCGGTTTCGATATTACGCTGTGCAAGGCACCCTGCGAAGTGCCGTCTGCTCCGGAAAAAGACGTCGTGGGCCGGGTGATCTCGGTAACCGGCCCCATGAGTGCGGAGGCGAGCGGCAACGTGCGCCGGTCGTTGAAGCAGGGGGACGGTGTTTTCCAGGGAGATATCCTCCAGACAGGCGCCCGGACCGTGGCGGTGGTGGTGTTCAAGGATGACAGCCGCGTGTCGCTCCAACCCGCCACCCGCTTTGCCGTGAGCCGCTACGAGTATGCCGGAGAAAAAGAAGAGGGCGCTCTCTTCCGGCTGTACCGCGGCGGCATCCGGCTGCTCACGGGCTGGATGGCCAAGCGCACCCGTAACTACACCGTAGAGACTGCCACGGCGGTCATGGGTGTGCGCGGAACGGGGGCAGACCTACTGTGTACCGGCAATTGTGTCAGCGGCGACGATACCCTGCCGCCGATCGGCGGCGGTGCCGTATCGGAAGACCTCGGCCTCGTGGCCCGGGTGTGGGACGGCACCATTTCACTGACCAACGACAGCGGCGAGATTCTGGTGGGAACGGGCAAGGTCGTTTCGATAACGTCGTTTCAGACACCGGCGGTTTTCCTGCCGGAGACACCGTCGGTGCTGGACCAGCTGCCGGCGCCGCGGCCGGACCAGTTGACCGTGGACGTGAAGAACCTTTTCTCCGCACTTACGCCGGGTGAAACACCGCCGACGATCATCGTCAACACCTGGGAAGGCGAGGTCGTTTTGGAGACCGAATCCGGCCAGAGCCTTTCCATCATGCCAGGCGAAACCTTTCTTTACGCCGGGGGGGCGGCGATACCGCTGCAGCTCACGGCGCCGCCGGCCATCATGCTCGACAGCCCCGGACCGCGACCGGACCAGGAGCCCGTGGATATGGAGCAGCTGTTTGACAGCACGGAAAGCACGGGTACCGACCCCGGCCTTTACGTCAGCGTCTACGACGGCGACATCGTTCTCTCCAACGAGTATGGAGAGGTCTACATAGGCAAGGGGGAGGCTGGTTTTGCTGGTTTTGAGCCGGGCAGTCCGGTTCGACTCGCTGCCCAACCGTTGTTTCTGATTCTTGACCCGTATGTGGGCCCGACGCCCGGGGGTGACGATCTTCAGAATGCGCTGGATGTCTTCAATGAAGACGTCGGCGGACCCGATACGCGAAAGGAAACCGAGTGCGAAATCCGCTGATGATAAAGAACAGCCGGTTCTCCGGTGTCCTTTTTTTGGTGCTGGCCGCCGTTGCGATCCAGGCTTTTCCGGCAGTCGGAGCCGGAGGAGATGGTATTCAATTCTGGGTCGACAGATTTGCCATCGATGGGAATGCCCCCGTGTCAGGGGAAGCAGTGGATGCTGTTCTCAGCGGTTTTACAGATCGCCATTTGACATTCGCGGATCTTGAGGCGGCGGCCGGTGCGCTTGAAAAGGCCTTCCAGGAGGCCGGCTTTCCTTTCTACAAAGTGGGGGTTCCCCCTCAGCGCATCGTGGACGGTGAGGTAAGATTGCGGGTCATCTCATTTCCCTTGAGGGATATCCGGGTGGAGGGTAATCAGAATTTCGGTGTGGAGAACATATTAAGGAGCCTGCCGCCGCTGATCATCGGGGAGTCCCCCAACACACTGGATGTGGCCCAGGCGCTTCAGTTTGCCAACGAACACCCTTCCAAGCGGGCCGCTGTCTTCGTGAAGCAGCAAGAGGGCGGCGACGGCATCGCTGCCCGTGTAGAGGTCAGAGACACACGGCCCTACCAGATCTTCGCTTCCATCAACGATACCGGTACAACCAATCCGGGCAGAACGCGAACGGCCGTCGGCCTGCAGCACAGCAATCTATTCGATCGGGATCACATCCTCACGGCCACCTACACCACGTCTCCGGAAAATGTCGACGATGTCAGCCAATACGGCGCGGACTACCGGCTGCCGATTTATTCACTGTCCACCGAGGTGGGGGCATTCTACACCTATTCTGAAATTGACCAGGGCACTGTGGGCGGTTTTTTCGACGTCAGCGGACGCGGCCAGTTCTTTGGCATTTCCGCGACCCACACGCTGGCGCCTATCGAAGCCTACAGCCATAAGGCGGCCATTGGGTACCAGGACCGGTTTTTCGACAACGAGACCCGTTTCGGCGGGGCGCTGGTGACGCCCGACGCCGACGTGCGGTCGACGCCCCTGAGCTTCAGATACAGCGGCAGCTACGCGCCCAAGAATCTCACCATCGATGGCTATTTGGCGTGGGAGTTCAATACCGGCATCGGCGATTACAACAAGCAACTCAACTATACGGCCAACCGTGCCGACGCTTCCGATGAGTGGGACAAACTCACCGGTGGGCTGAGTTTTAAGCAAACGTTGACAAGCGACTTCCAGGTGAGGGGGCGTGTCAACGGGCAGTTCAGCAACCAGGCGCTGATACCGGGAGAGCAGTTCGGCCTCGGTGGTTCCCGTTCGGTGCGGGGCTACGAAGAGCGTGAAGTGAGCGGCGACTACGGCATCCAGGGAAGCATCGAGGCGTGGAGCCCGTCGCTATTCTTCGGTTCGCGTCTCGTCGCATTTGCAGATGCCGGCGAGGTGCGCGTCTTCCTGCCGCAAGACGCCGGTACAGAGCACCTGTCGGTTTCCAGCGTCGGCGCCGGGCTGCGCTGGAATTGGAAAGGATACGTGGACATCACTCTCGATGCCGCTTACGCGTTCAACGACGCCGTCACCACCGAAGCCGGCGACGCCCGCCTCCTTTACCAGGTGTTCCTCCGCTACTAATCCCTATCTTCCTGGTCAATATCGGAGAGATCCTATTTAGGGGACATCCTATATTGCCCCTGTCAACATTTTTTATTATTGATGTAATAT
>CAYUOU010000077.1:0-19550 GCA_964446485.1 uncultured Desulfobacterales bacterium
GACGAAGGATGACGCGTAACGCAGATATCGGACTTTTTACGGAACCGTCAAGATTAAGAAGTATCATGATTATGGTTGGTTGCAGACAACAGGTCAACCGAAAACGAAACGGATAAGGCAATTGGCATTCTGAGGAAATTCAGCTGAATGGCGTACATCGTAGGCCCCGTCCACGTCGAACCGCTTTTCGTCGTAGCGAAAACGAATGGACAGGGGAGATCGGTTGACGAGGATGCGGTGGTAGGTATCCAGAGGGATTTTCAGCTCGGGTTGCGCCTGTCGGGAACGCCAAGCCAGACCACTGGTGACAAGGTGCTGCCACAGGGCCAGGTTTTTTATGAAAAAAAAGGCTGAGCTGGCCTTTAGGATGCGTGGCGGCCCTCAGATAGATCACGTAGTCGATGCCGTTACGAAGCATCAACATATACACGAATGATCAAACACCAAACACCGCGGCCCGGTAGGCGTGTCAGTGTTTTCGGACCACCAGGCTGCCGATGGAATAGCCGGCGCCAAATGAGCAGATCACACCGACGTCTCCGGGGCCGAGGTCTTCGTGGTGACGGTTGAAGGCGATGAGGGAGCCGGCCGACGCAGTGTTGGCGTAGCGATCGAGCACCATGGGAGCCTCGCCGTCGGCAGGCTCTCGCCCCAAGAGCTTGCGGATGACCATGGAATTCATGTTGATGTTTGCCTGGTGAAGCCACCATCGGCGCACGTCTTTCACGGCAACGCCGAGGCTTTTCAGGTGGGCGGCGATGTGATCCACGGCCATGGGACAGACTTCTTTGAAAACTTTGCGGCCATTCTGGTGAAAAAGCTTGTCCGGCCCGAAGGGGTCGACGTCGTGAGCGCGTGACAAGTAACCGAAATTGGATCGGATATTGCTGGAGTAAAGTGTCAGGGCTTTGGTCCCCAGGACATCGTAACAGTGGGGTGAAGCAGCGGTATCCGTCCGCTCCACCACGGCGGCCGTCGCCACATCACCAAAAATGAAATGACTGTCGCGGTCACCGAAATTGATCTGCGGCGTGACGAGTTCGGGGTTGATGGCCAAAACGCCGCGTGAGCTGCCGGCGGCAACGGCATCGACCGCCCGGTGCAGACCGAACGTGGCCGCTGAACAGGCCACCAGCATGTCGAAGCCCGATCCATCGATGCCGAGCGCCTGCTGCACTTCGATGGCAATGGCCGGATAGGCCCGTTGTGTATAGGCGCAGGACACGATCACCAGATCAATGTCATTGGCTGTCTTCCCGGCGGCGGCCAGGGCGTCGCGCCCGGCGGCCACGGCCATTTCGGCCTGGTGCGACAGCGCGTCTTCCCCTCGCTCGGGGATGCGCGGGCGCATGCGGTCGATGTCGAGGATGCCGTCCTTGACATATACAAAACGGCTTTTGATGCCCGAGGCCTTTTCGATGAACGCTGCACTGGAATGCTCGAGGGGCGATACCGTACCTGCGGCGATGGCCTTGGCATGCTCCGCATTGAACTTGTCCGCATAGGCATTGTAGCTGTCGACCAGTTCCACGTTGCTGATGCTGTAAGGCGGCGTGTAAAGTCCGGTGCCGCTGATGGTGACGGAATGTGGCATTGTGAAATCTCGCTTATCTGAAGTTCTCGTTCTCTCCGGTCAGTTGTCGGGCAAATCTTGACGGTTCCGTAAAAAGTCCGATATCTGCGTTACGTGTCATCCTTCGTCATGGCAGCGTACTGTAAGTACGCCGCATTGATCAGAATTCGCAAGCCGTATCTCGAACATGATACGAAATCGTCCTTTTTGCTACTTTTTACCGTTTCATCAATCTTGCTGGAAACAAACTCGGGCCCAGGGGTGTTTCTTATGTCTTGCTCGCGCTGGCGGGCAGCCAGTGTTGTGGTGGGAGGTAGCAGGCCGTTGCCGGGGCATCGACGAGAGATCTCCTAAACCGTTAAAAATCAGTGGCCTGTAACACAGACACCCGGCAGGGACAACGGATCGAGACGCTCCGAACGGTAATAAAAATGTCACGGCGCGGCTAACGGCCAATGCCGGCCTTTTTGAGGTGGGTGTGGGCTGCGCGCAAGAGTTCCTCGGTCTCCGGCCACCCCATGCAGGCATCGGTGATGGAAACAAAGGGGTTGAGGTCTTCCAGGCGGGATGCGCCGTAGGTGAAATCCTGTCTGCCGGCCTCGACGTTGCTCTCCAGCATCATTCCGCGAATGTTACGGTTGGGGGCAATGGCGATGCCGTTGGTGTGACCGATGCGCTGAATCAACACCTGATTGAAGACCTGCGCCTGTTTTCGATAATCCTTGCCGGAGTTTTTGTGTGAGCAATCCACCAGGAGGCCCTGCAACAAATTGGGGTGCTTGGCCAGTTGAGCAGCGGCGTCGGCGAGGCTGACGGGATCATAGTTGGGCCGCTTGCCGCCCCGCAGTACCATGTGGCAATAAGGGTTTCCCGCCGAAAACACGCGAGAAGTCACACCATAGGGGTCGTTGCCGATAAACACCTGCGGTGATGAGGCGGCCATCATGGCGTTGACGGCGGTGGCCAACGTCCCGTCGGTTCCGTTTTTGAAACCCACCGGCATGGAAAACGCGCTGGCCCACTCCCGGTGATTCTGCGACTCGGTGGTCCGTGCGCCGATACAGGCCCAGGAAATCAATCCCGCCAGCCGCTCGGCGGACGTCTGACTGAGGACTTCGGTGGCAGCGGCCACCCCCATTTCGTTAACGGCCAACAGAATCTTGCGGGCTTTTCGAAGGCCTTCGTCGATGTCGTAGGTGGTTTTGTCGATGTGCGGGTCTGAAATAAGCCCCTTCCACCCCACGTTGGTCCTGGGCTTTTCGAAATACACCCGCATCACCAGCTTCATGGTATCGCCGACATCTTTTTGAAGTCCGGCCAGCAATTCGGCGTATCGCAGGGCCTGGCGCACCCCGATAATGGAGCATGGCCCGGCGACGATCATGAGGCGGTCGTCGGTGCCGGTGAGTATCTCCTGAATCTCCCGACGGCTGTCGGTGACGGTGGCCGTGGCGCTTGCCGACATGGGAAACTCCAGCCGCAGTTGATCCGGAGTGATGATCGGAGTCCGTTGGGCGACATTCAGATCGTAGGTTTTTTTCATTAACGACTCGCTAAGGGCTGCCAGTGCTGCGTTATAGTAAGAAGAGACTTGGTTTACCGGACGATCTCGGGTTTGACAAGCGCCCATTTGGGGTCTTTTCACACTGGTTGCCACGGGGTTCTTGAGGGCCCCGTCTTTCCTGACAGCCTATGATTTCGTATGTTATCCGCCTCTGATTCGCGGTATAGAGAGTTTCTACGGATTTCACATATCCATTTCTGAAGACGCCCCATAGACAGGCCCAACGCACAATGGTGAATGATAAACAGAACAACCGCCTGCAGATGGATGCCGCCGTGGCAGGCCCCCTGTTCATGCTTTCGGCAGCGCTGCTCTATACGGCGCTCAACGTGTTCGTCAAGCTGCTGGGTCCGGCCTTCAGCGTCTGGCACATTGGGTTCTACCGGTTTGTCGGCGGCGTCGTGATACTGCTGGCGGTGTTCGGCCGGGGGAAAAACCCCTACCGGGGGCAAAACACCCGGCTGCTGCTGCTGCGGGGCGCCACCGGCTCGGTGGCATTCATTTGTCTCATTACTGCCATCCGAACCCTGCCCATGTCCACCGCGCTGGTGATCTTCTATTCCTACCCGGTGTTTTCCGCTATTTTCTCCTTTGTTCTCTACGGGGAGCGCATCGGCCCGCGCCAGATGGCCTGCATCGCGGTGGTGGTGATTGGTGTCGGGGTGCTGTTCGATTTTCATCTGGCCGGCGGACTGCTGGGGCAGACACTGGCCCTGGTGGGCGCCGTCTTCGCCGGGATCACGGTGACACTGATCCGGAGCCTGCGAGAAAAAAACGGGCCGGTGATCATCTATCTGTTTTTTTGCACCATGGGCGCCGTGCTGACCACTCCCTATTTTGCCGTCCATCCGTTGCTGCCGGCATCACCCATGGAATGGGCCATGATCCTGGGTATCATTTTCACATCGGTCACGGCCCAGTTGCTCATGAACCAGGGATTTTTCTACTGCCGGGGGTGGGAGGGGGGGGTGTTCATGTCCAGCGAGGTGATCTTCACCGCCGTGGTGGGCATCACTCTCATGGGCGATCCGGCCACCCCGCGATTCTGGGCCGGCGGACTCATGATTTTCGGCGCCGTGGTGGCCCTCAACCGCCTGCGAGCGCGCTGATGAGAAGCCCGAAGTCTTTGCGCCTCTGCCTGTGATCAGAGCGCTGGCCGCTGGTTTTCAATTCCTAAATGGCCCCGTTCCCCTTCAGTCTTCCAACCTCACATACACATATCCCCCGCTCAAATAGCCGAATGGCTGAAAGACCCGGTGATAATCGCTGGATAGTCCCTGATAAAAGGTGTCGAATGAAACACGATAGGGTCTTTCCTGATCAGGGTCCACATCCATCATCGTGACCTGATCGGCCCTGGCATCGTAGGCCCCCACCGGGGAAATGTGCGGGATATTCAACTCGGGCACATAGGCCCCCTGATCGAAATGGGCGATGACCAGCCCGGTGCCGCTGTGGTCGAAATCGAGAAGCCGCTGACGCAGCACCGCTTTGATCCGCCGGGCGGTTTGGGGCCGCTTGACGGCTTGCACGGTCTGCACCGACTGGACGTTCAGATCGAAAGTTTCCAGGCTTTTGGCGACGGCAATCCCCAATAGCGGCAGGGGAAGACCGCGTCGCCCGTGATGCCCCTCAGGGCTCATCCGGGCCTTCCAGTTGACCGCGTCGACGCGTTCCAGGATTTCCCGCTGAATGACCGGTGGCCCAGTATCGCCGCGCACCGAACGAATAGCATTGATTACCGCCGCCACAGCGGCCACTGAGCAGGAGGAAGCATTGAACTGTTTGACGTGGTGGGCCCACAAGGCCGCCTTTAGCGTGTTGCCGTCTGCTGCAGGCGGCACATCGAGATATCGCGCCCCGCGTCTGCCGAACGCGCCGGTACCGGTGATGCGGCGGATGCCGTAGGGGATATTGAGCAGGGTGCGCATGATGACAACGGTAAGGCGCATATGACGCTCCATGTTGCGAGGTCGGTGAGGAATTCATATCGGTATTCACGGGAAAGCAAGCATGCTACCCTCAAACACGATATTCAAGCAAGAACGGGTTCACATTGCCGCAAGTGAGCGGCGCGTTGTCCAGACCGTTGACGTGGCGGATGAAATTGCCGAAGGCAACGGCGATACGGTCGGTACGGGGATAAAGACCCATCGCCGCCGGCCGTCACTATGGGTCTATAGGTGTTGATATTTTCCGATTCCTCTTGCCAAACGCTTTCCCCTGTTATAAGTTCCCTCCTTGGCAATTTGTCGCCAAGAGCTATGGAAGCCAGCACCCCCGCCGGAAGGCTTCCGCTGATGGGCTCATTCTCCGAATTCAATGCGTCCTAATATTTCGCGCGTTGCTCTTTTCCACGGCAACGATCGTGGTCATTATCGCGAAAACGGTTTTCGTGGGGCTGCGGTTGCAACACGCACATTGCGCGCCAGTAGGGTCACCACCGCAAATCCGGTGATACTCAGCGGGGATCACAATTACTTGGGCACAACAACGGCCCAGACGGTTCACGAAAGAGAGAAATGGAAGAGTCGAAGAAAAAAGCGATTGAACTCAGATGGCGACGTCTCTTGGAGAGCGCCAACCGGGATTCCGGAAAACCTGCACGCTCCAAAAGAAACGCATCCGTCGAGGTACAGGTCATTCGCCGCCGCAGAAAACGAGTGGTGAATACGGCTGCGTAACGCCCCCCTATAAGCTGCACCCCCAGGTTTCTGTCAAAGAACGGTAGTTACCCGCCCGCCCAACGCGACAGTCAGCTGCGTCTGTCTGCCGCGAAGACGCATTGGTGTTCCCTAATGCCTGATGGGTGTCGAACGACCGTCCACGATCTGCCGGCGTTGCGCCCCGATTCGGCAAGACGCGTTTTCTTCTCAGCAAGATGGTTGCGACCGCGTCGTTTTTTGCGTGCATCGTTGAAATGGCCACGGCGAAGATGCTAACAGGTGCCAGAACCAAACCGTACGCATGTGGTTTTGGGCAGTCTTGATCCAAACGGCGTCGAGGGATAAATGGCAGAGCAAATTTCTTTCGAACAAGTATTCAGGCATACCAGCAACGGCGTCATCGTCAGCGATGCCGCTGGCAGTATCGTTCACATCAACAGCCAGGCCGCAAAGATTCTTGGGCTGTCCGGGGAGCGGAAAGGAGCCGTTGTCTGGGAGATCATTCCCCAGGTCGGAAAAAAAATCTATTCCTGCATTGAATCCGGAAGTTCGATTTTGGGGTTTCCTATTTCCGATGCCGGGTACAGCGTCATTTTGAACATCACCCCCATCATTGAAGCAGACCGCATTCTCGGCACGGTATGCAATTTTCAGGATTTGAAACAATTCGAGCGTTCGGCTCAGCAGTTGGCTTCCTACAAAATGCTCAACAAGCAACTGAAGGCGATTTTTCAATCCGTTTCGGATGCGATTTGGGTATGTGACGGAAAGGGTGTTGTCATCGACATTAATAAAGCTTCTGAAAAGCTCAATGACATTAAAGCCTCTGAGGTTGTCGGTCAGAATATCGCCACATTGGTGGCCGAGGGCATGTACGATAAATCCGTGACGAGCATGGTTTTGAAAACGCGCCGCCAGGAAACCATCGTTCAACGAATTATTAAAACCGGGAGGGATGTGTTGGTTACCGGCACGCCGGTTTTCAACGAAAACGGCGATATCTCCCTGGTGGTCATTAACTCGCGCGATCTCACCATGCTGAACCAAATCCAACAGGAGCTTGAAAACAGCCGGCTTGAGGCCGAATCGCTCAAGGACGCGCTAACCGAAATGAGTGTTCTTGAACTGAAACAACAAGAAATTATTGCCGAGGACAAAAAGATGCGGGATCTGCTGAAGGTTGCCTTAAAGCTGTCCCGACTCTCCGCCAGCAACATCCTCATCCTCGGGGAAAGTGGCACCGGAAAAGGCCTATTGGCTAAATTCATCCACAAAAACGGACGCCGGTGCAACAAGCCCTTGATTCAAATCAATTGTGCGGCGCTGCCGGAGCACCTCCTCGAAGCGGAGCTGTTTGGTTATGAAAAGGGCGCCTACACCGGCGCCCGCGAGCGCGGGAAAACCGGTCTAATCGAGCTGGCCCAGGACGGCACCCTGTTTCTTGATGAAATTGGGGACATGCCGCTATTCCTCCAGGCAAAATTGTTAAAGTATCTGGACGATAATGAAGTGTTGCGGATAGGTGGGCTCAAGCCGACCAAAATCAATTGCACGGTTATTGCTGCCACTAATCAGGACCTAAAGGCGCTGGTGGCACAACGACGGTTTCGCGAAGATTTTTACTACCGGCTGAATACCTTCCGGTTACACCTTCCTCCGCTGCGGGATCGACCGGACGACATCCCAGGCCTTGTGCGCCATTTCCTGAACCGGTCAAACAAGAATTTTGAGATGAATAAACAGGTGCGCGCATCGGGCCTGAGCGCCTTGACCGCGTATTCTTTTCCCGGGAATGTGCGAGAGCTCAAAAACATCATTAAAAACGCCGTCGTCATGAGCGACGCGTCGGTGATCGACCCATTTATAAATGATGAGCTGGGCCGCATCGGTAGGGTTCCTGTTGGTGTTGCCGCCGACAGCAACACGGCTTTGCCCAGTCTCAATGAAACGCTGGAAGGTGTGGAGAAAGACATCCTCGCGGCGGCATACCAATCGTGCCGCACCACGCGCCAGATCGCCAAGCGTCTCGGGCTCAGCCAGCCGACGGTCGTACGGAGACTTAAAAAATACGGTATTTCAGTCAAAAACGAATCATAATTGGATCAAAATCAAGATAACAGCTTGATAACAATAAGCAAATTTTTACTTCGTTCATGATTCATAAATGGCTTTATAATTATCCTGTCATATCATAATGTTAGCGGCTTATGATTCTTAATTGAATCATGCCCTTACCCCCAGAAAACCTCCACGACTCCACCAACTATCTAAAATTGCTGTAAATTTTCTTCTGCTCAATTCCTGGCCTGCATATTGCTCATACGTGTGTCCACTGCCCGCGCTGCGGGATTGAATTCATTCAAAACACACAGAGAGGCATGCATGCGTTCATTAAAATCAAACGCTGACTGTGCGGCGATGCGAAGCCGATCCGTCGCCAGCGGCTACGCCAGTGCGACGGGCTGCTATGTCGACCGAGCAGAGGGTGCATCGGTCTGGGACGTGGACGGCAAAGAGTATATCGATTTCGCCGGCGGAATTGCCGTAATGAATGTGGGGCATTCTCATCCCAAAGTGGTCGCCGCCATCAAAGATCAGGCTGAGAGATACACCCACACTTGCTTTATGGTGCTACCATACCCACCGGCCGTCCTCCTGGCCGATCGGCTGGCCCAACTGGTCCCATGTAACGGGGACGCGGCGGTGATGTTTGCCAACAGCGGTGCCGAAGCCGTCGAGAACGCGGTAAAGATAGCGCGATATTACACAAAACGGCCTGCCATCATTGCCTTCGAGAACGGGTTTCATGGGCGCACTTACCTGGGAATGACGCTGACGAGCAAGGTGAAACCCTACAAGCAGGGATTCGGCCCGTATTTGCCGGAAGTATACCGGATGCCGTTTGCCTATTGCTACCGTTGCCCGTTCAAGCTGTCTTATCCCGGTTGCGACACCGCCTGCGCAGACTATCTTGAAGACTTTTTCATCTCCCATATCAACCCCGAGGCAACGGCTGCATTGGTCTTCGAGCCTGTCCAGGGCGAAGGCGGCTTCATTTGTCCACCCCCGACCTATTTCCCCAAACTGAAATCCATTTGCGAAAAATACGGCATTCTCCTGATTGCCGATGAGATTCAAACCGGCATAGGGCGCACGGGGACGATGTTCGCCATGGAACAATGGGGAGTTACCGCCGACATCACCACCACGGCAAAGAGCCTGGCTGCAGGGCTACCGCTGAGCGCGGTGGTGGGCAGGAGGGATGTAATGGACAGCGTTCATCCCGGTGGCATCGGCGGCACTTACGGCGGCAACCCGTTGGCATGCTGCGCGGCCTTGGCCGTCCTCGATGTGTTTGAGGAGGAGCGCTTGCTGGAACGGGCCATCGCCCTTGGCGACAGACTGTCCGAAAGGCTGAACGCGCTAAAAGACCGATTTGAGATCGTTGGTGACGTCCGGGGCCTCGGCCCCATGATGGCCTTGGAATTGGTCAGGGACCGTGAGCGCAAAGACCCTGCGGCAGATGCGGCGAAAGCGCTGGTTGCCTATTGCCACGAGCGTGGGGTGATTCTGCTTTCCTGTGGGAGTCTGGGCAATGTCATTCGGTTGCTGATGCCATTGGTCATCACCGATGCGCAGCTCAATCGCGGACTCGACATCGTCGAAGAAGGTCTGTCCAATTTATAACCACACCCTGCCTGGGCGAAGGCCCGGGTTGCGGAAGACCCTAAGGAGTTTTTGATGACATCCAGATCGGTGAGCATACTGGGTGGCGGGAACGGCGGTCGCACCGCCGCTGTGGAACTGGCCCTGGCCGGGCATCGGGTGACGCTATACGAAATGCCGGAATTCGCTGATGGCATGAAGGGCATCCAGGAATCGTTGACCATCACGGCCACCGGGGTCATCAGCGGTACGGCACGGCTGCACCGGGTGTGTTTTGACATCGCCGAGGCCATCGCCGGTGCGGAAGTGGTGATCATCATTGTCCCCACTATGTTTCATCTGGCCTATGCGCACCTTCTGGCACCGGTGCTTGAGGACGGACACAACGTGGTTCTGATGCCCGGTTCCATTGGGTCGTTGGAATTCGCCGAGGCGCTCAGGCGCCTCGGCGTAGAAAAGGATATCACCATCTCCGATTTTGCCGCACTGCCCTACGCCACACGCATCACCGGCCCCACGAGCATAAAGATTTTCGGCCGCCGGGCACACCTGTCCATGGGCGTTTTTCCTGCTGAAATGTCCCCACGAGTCATGCCCGTAATGGAGGATCTCTACCCTGGCATCGAGACCATGCGCGACGTGTTTGAGGCAGGCCTGACTAATCCGAACCCCACCCTCCACTGCTTGGGCGTCATAATGAACGCCGGGCGCATAGAGTACAGCCATGGCGAGTTTTACTATTACGAGGAGGGGATGACCCCGGGCGTTTGCCGAGCCATAGAGGCCATCGACCTCGAACGCATCAACATCGGTCGGGCGCTGGGGCTGGACATCCTTTGCCTTAGAGACACCTATCCGGTCATGAAGTACGGCCCCAAAGGAGATACCTTCTGGCAGGTCATCAGGGGGGTGCAGCCGCTTATGGGCGTCAAAGGGCCCCCTGAACTCGACAATCGCTACCTCACTGAAGACGTCCCCATCGGCCTGGTCTGTTTCTCGCAGCTGGGGCGGCAATTGGGGGTCGACGTCAAACTAATGGAGTCGGTGATCCATATTGCCAATGCGGCCTTGGGAAGGGATTTCTACGATAACGGGCGCACGCTTGATCGCTGCGGAATTGTCGGAATGGATGCTTCGGCACTGATAGCATATGCCAGAACCGGCAAGAAATAGCCTGGTGGTAACGGTTAGCGGCCATTGGGCCAACGACTCACAAGTGTTATACAACCCCTAACATCATGTTGAACGGAGGAAATCGCATGAAGAAAACACTATGCATTGCGGCAGTTCTGATTCTTGGCGGCCTTGTCCTCGGCCAGGCCGCACTGGCCGGAACGGTCATGGACAAGGTGAATGCTGAAAAAAAATTGGTGGTGGGCGTGGCCCCATGGAAGAACTTCATCATGTTCGATCCTAAAACCAGTCAGTTTGAAGGGATTATCGCCGACGATTTGATAAATTTCGAGGCAGTCACCGGTATCAAGGTCGAGATCGTAAAAACGACTTGGAGCGGGATGATCGCTGGACTCCAGGCGGGGCAGTGGGATGCGATCATGAATGGTCTCGGGGCATCTCCCAAACGCTCATTGGCCGTGGCCTTCACCATCCCCTATGGCAACTACTGCGAGGCGGCACTGGTAAGAAAGGCCGACAACATCAAGAGCTTCAGCGACCTTGACAAAAAAGGCCACATCATTGCCGTGACGGCTGGCACCAGTGCACACGAACTGTGGAAGAGCAAGTTTAAAAATGCAACCATCCAGACCTTTGCCGACTCAGTATCGTGCATGCTCGAAGTGACCCAAGGACGGGCCATGGCGTTCATGAGCGACTCCCTGATTCAGACTTCACGCGCAAAGGAGCACCCCAAACTGCTTGAAGTGTTCATTCCAGAAAATACGGTGTGGTTCTACCAGGCCCACGCCGTTCGATACTCGGACCCTGATCTGGCGACGTTTTTGAATACCTACATCCGAAACATGCAAGCACGCGGCTGGTACTATGAGCTGGAAAAAAAATGGGGGATGCCTGAAGGCTGGGCAACGGGCAGAAGATAAGCCACAATAGTACATGAGGGAGCAGAGCTTTTCCTGCTGTCAGCAGCGGGAAAAGCCACTGCCCGTCAAGAAACCCTCACCAGCGGAGGCGATTATGAGCTATCAGTTTCAGTTCGGTATTTTAAGGGAATATGCTCCCTACCTGATCGGAGGTGTTGGCTATACGATCATGGTCGGCTTCGGGAGCATCCTGATCGCCACAGTCCTGGGGATCATATTTGCGACTCTTCAGATTTCCAGGAATAAAATCCTAAAAGTGATCGCTGTCGTATATGTTGACACCTTTCGCACAATTCCGCTGGTGTGTCTTCTGATTTGGATACATTACGTGCTGCCGATTCTTTTTAAGGTTGGTTTCTCACCGACTCAGAGTTCCATCATCGCGCTGTCGCTTAACGGGGGTGCCATGGCCTGTGAGGCCTTCCGTGGAGGGCTCGAGGCCATTCCCTCCACCCAGAGTCAGGCATCGCGCTCACTGGGGTTTTCACGGTTCGACACGCTACGCTACGTTATCATTCCCCAGGCCATCTATTCGGTGCTTCCCCCATTGACCAATGTCTACATCACCAATTTGAGAAACGTGACGGTGACAATGATCGTGTCGGTGCCTGAAGTCATGTTTCGCGCTCAAGAGCTTACGGTCATGTTTTTCCGGCCTCTGGAGCTATATACCGGAGCGGCCATCATTTACATCGTGTTGATTGTTATCTTTTCTTATGCCATGCGAGGCATAGAGAAATTGCGCAAGTGGGAGCCCATCTGATCGGTATGGACAACCAAGAAAGGCAGTCATCATGGGGCAAGAAGCTTTTGTAACTGCGGAAAAACTTACCAAAAAGTACGGACAGACCACTATTCTCGAAAACATCTCCTTTGGTGTTAAAAAAGGCGAAGTGTTGGTTTTGTGCGGACCGTCCGGATGCGGCAAAAGCACTCTGCTGCGATGTATCAACGGGCTGGAGAAAATTGATGACGGCCAGATCCGGGTCGGTGGCGTTGGACTCAGAGGTGCAACGGAAAAGGAATTGAGGGCACTGCGTTTGAAAGTGGGGATGGTGTTTCAGATGTTCAACCTTTTCCCGCATATGACGACCATCAATAACATCACCCTGGCGCCCCAGAAACTGCTGGGCAAAAGCCGGAAGGAAGCCGTTGCTATTGCCATGCAGTTGCTGGAGATGGTCGGCATACCTGAAAAAGCAAAGGTTTACCCGCACGAGTTGTCAGGAGGGCAGCGGCAGCGGGTCGCCATCGCCCGTGCACTGGCCATGAAGCCTCACCTGATGCTTTTCGATGAACCGACATCCGCCTTGGATCCAGAGATGAAGGAGGAAGTCCTCAATGTCATCGAGCACCTGCGGACGCATGATAAAATGACCATGGTGCTGGTGACCCATGAAATTAATTTTGTTAAAAACGTCGCTGATCGGGTCATGATGGTCGAAGACAGGGAAATCGTCGAGGAAACCGATGCTCGCACCTTTTTCGAAAACCCCAAGGAAATACGCACCCGAGAGTTCTTGAAACACCTTGAGCACTAGCCATATTATTTGATTCGAGATTCACCAGCGTCAGCGGTGCTTTCATTCCAATAGAACGGTTTTGTAATGCCCCCCATTGATTTTCTGTTTCTGTCCCTTGAGAATGTGGCCGCGACCGGTCTGACCATGGCCGTGGTGATGGACATCGTCGAGGCAACATTTGGCGATCATGGCCGCAATCAGTACGAAAACCCTCCAAAACCGGGCATTCACACCCGAAACGATGCGTTTATCCACGCCATGCCGGCTTATCTCAAGCGGACGTCTGTCGCCGGGATGAAATGGGTGAGCGGATATTCGGCCAACGCCCTCGTTGGTCTTCCCAGCATCATGGGAATGATCATATTAAACGACACGGACACGGGCAGACCACTGGCGGTCATGGATGCCGCCTTAGTTACCGCCCTGCGCACCGCAGCGGTTTCAGGAGTGGCGGCTAAATACCTGGCCGCTGAGGCCGCCACAACGGTCGGTATCGTTGGTGCCGGCGTCCAGGGGCGATATCACCTGATGGCGCTTAAATCCGCAATGCAAAATCTCTCTTCCGTGGCGGTCTATGATATCCACCGCCCTACCCTGGAGGCCTATGTCGCTTATTTTGACGGCCATCTGCCCCTTGCCGTGCACGCTGCCGAATCCGTTCAGGCGACAATAGAGGGTGCCGATGTCGTGGTCACTGCGACTGGCAGACTGGATAACGTCGTCTACGATGTGGCATGGGTAAAACCCGGGGCGTTGATTCTCCCAGTGCACATGTTCGGCTGGCCGCGCGACGCCATCACTGGTGCCAATAAATTCGTGGTGGATGACTGGAATCAGTTCAGTACTTACATCAACCAGCATGGAAAGGTTTACACGCCGTTGCCGAAACCATTTGCCGAGTTGGGAGAAATCGTCGTCGGCCGCAAACCCGGTCGTGAGAACCCGGGCGAAACCATCATCAATTTCAACTTGGGCATCGCTATCCATGATATTGCGGTGGCCACAAAAATCCTGGCGAAGGCCCGTAGTGAAGGCCTGGGCACCAGCCTTACCCTGATGCATTCGGCACTTCCCTACGCTATTCCCTGAACATCGGCAGATCGGTGATGATCGCCAAATCCAATCAATAGAGACGGCCATGCACGGTTTTTATGGAAACATCCTGAACATTGATCTCAGTGCCCGGTGGTATCGCGTGACACCCTTGGAGCCGGGCACGGCTGAGTTATATCTGGGCGGCAAAGGCCTCGCGACATATCTGCTGCTCAAGGAAAATCCTCCTGGGGTCGATGCCCTGTCGCCGGAGAACCGATTGATTTTTGCCACGGGACCTGCCGCTGGAAGCCCAGTGTGGGGGGGGTGCCGCCACGGAATCTATACTAAATCTCCACAGACTGGGTGCTTCGCCGAATCATATTCCGGCGGTACTGTTGCCGAATACATGGCTGCGACAGGGTATGATGCCATTGTCATCCATGGCCGGTCAGCGGGTCCGGTCTGGCTGGAAATCCACGATGACGGGGTGGTTTTCCATTCCGCGAAAAACCTCTGGGGCAAAGACACATTTGCTACAGAAGACGACATCAAGGAAGGGATCCGACGAGAGCACCCGGATAGCCCGGCATGCGGCGTGTTGTGCATCGGGCCGGCAGGTGAGAATCACGTGTCATTCGCCGTTGTCGAGAACGATTACTGGCGCAGTGCCGGCAGGACTGGCATCGGGGCGGTTATGGGTGCCAAGCGGTTGAAGGGTATTGCGTTTAGGGGAAACCAAAAAAAATATTTTGCCGATCTGGCGGCTCTAAAATCTTTTGCCAAAACTCAAGCCCACCGAGCCAAAACCGACGCTGGGGTCAGCGCATACAAGCGCATGGGGACACCCATGCTGGTGGACATCATGAACAACGCCGGCGGATTTCCCACGCGCTACTGGCAAAAAGGGCGTTGCGGTCATGCCGAAAGAATCAATGCCACCGCACTGCACGAACGCTGTGAGGTGAAACCCCATGCGTGCCGGAAATGCTTTATCGCCTGCGGGCGGCTGACGACCGTCACAACGGGGCGCCGAGCCGGATTGACCATTGAAGGCCCCGAGTATGAAACGATCTATGTTTTCGGTGGACTGTGTGAAGTCCGAGATATCGAGGACATTGCTTACCTGAATGATGTCTGCGACCGGCTCGGCATGGACACGATCAGCGCCGGCAATCTGGTCGCCTTCGCCATCGAAGCGGTCCGTCAGGGGAAGTCCGATTATGCCATCGATTACGGCCAGGTTGATGCCATTGAACGGCTGTTGGTGGATATTTGCCATCGAAAAGACATCGGCGACCTGCTGGCACAGGGAATCCGGGTTGCCGCTGATCAGTGGGGCATGACCGAGCAGGCCGTTCACGTGAAAGGTCTTGAACCCGCCGGATACGACCCGCGGGTGTTGAAGGGGATGGGGCTTGCCTATGGGACTTCTGCACGCGGCGCCTGTCACCTCAGAGCCACTTTTTACAAGCCTGAGCTCTCAGGGCTCGTCGACCCCGAAAAAATTGAAGGAAAGGCGGCCGTGTTTACCGATTGGGAGGACCGCCTGACCATTTTTGACACATTGATATTGTGCCGGTTCTACCGCGATCTCTACCCGTGGGAAACGCTTGAGGAAATTGTTCGCGGCTTGATCGGGCTGGACGGTGGCCGCGATCAATTGAGACAGATCGCCGCTCGGATTACCGACAACACGCGCCGGTTCAATTTTCGTGAAGGGGCCACAGCCGCCGACGATCACTTGCCCAAGCGGCTTTACCGGGAGGCGCTGCCCGAAACCGGCAAGTCTATCCGTAAGGCGGATATGGATCGCCTGCTTACAGATTACTATCGGTTACGGGGCTGGGACGAAAAGGGGGCGCCCCCGCCACTGCCCTGACGCCCCATCCTCGACGGAAAAATCCCACTATCCAATCTCATAAAAGACGGCTATGATGACTGCCCGGTTTCGGTCGTGTTTGCCGCACGAAACACCGAAACCGGCTGAACACATTTTCGTCGGGAGCCCTGTACGCAGCCATAGGCTCCCGAGACATTGAGGAGGTTCCGATGGCCAAAACCGCTGATACCCGAAAAGACGTCAAGAAAAAGCCCGCAATGACCCCCAAACAGAAAAAGAAGGCCAAGCAGGAGAAGAAAAAGTCCCAATAAAATGCGCGCGCGGTGTTGCTGTTCTCACGCACTGCCCGCACAGATCAGATTGCCGCCGGTGACCGCTGGGAAATGATAGCGCGGAGCGCGCATTTTATATTGGTACAAGGCTAACGACGGCGACGGCCAAAAAAGCCGTGCGTTACCCTTAGGCCTTCGTCGATGAGGTCCAATACCCGCTGTTTTTCTTCCGGAAACGAGTACCCTTCGTAGCTGTGGGAGAATAGGTATTCACCGCGGCGGTTTTTCCAGTAGTTTCCGGCATGATCGAAACAGACGCGGGAAGTGATCTCGAGGCTGCCGATCATCCGCCGCAGTTCTTTTAGCTGTTCGGTGGGCGAGAGCGGCTGAAATGCCCCCTGGCCGATCATTTCGAATAGCGGCGTGCCCGGGATGGCCCGAAACGGGCGGGACCTGATATAGTGGGGATCGATGGCGCTGAGCACAGCGGCGGTATTGGCGGCGTGTTGTTCGGTGAGTGCCTTTCCGCCCAGCCCGGGCATCCAGTATTCGGAAAGTTGAAAACCTGCTTTCATGGCTTTCTTTCCCGCATTGACAAGCCCTTTGGCATCTACTCCTTTGTTGATCAGTTCCAACAGGCCATCGTCACCCGTTTCCAAGCCCAGGTGAAGGCGGTCCAGGCCGGCCCCGCGGATGGCCGCCAGTTCCTCGGGCGATTTTCGCGCCACGGTGTGCGAGCGGCCGTAGGAGGTGACCCGGGTGAGCGAGGGAAAGGTACGTTTGAGGTGTTCGAGGGCCGCCACCAGGTCCGGGGTCTTCATGATGAGGCTGTTGGCATCCTGGATAAAGGCGGTTTTGGCGCCGGCCTGAAGCCAGTAAATCACCATGGCCGCGCCGGGGTGATGGTTGAGTGACGGCATCTCGCCGAGAAGGGAAACGATGGCGCGCTGGGTGACCGCGCCCTGGTCCCCCAACCGGTCCGAATGCCGGCGCAGGGCGTCGCAGAGTCTGGCGATGGCATCGATGTCGGTCTTGATTTCTGCCAGCGGGCGCACTTCGAAGCGCTCGGACTTGTACATGGCGCAAAAGCCGCACCGGTTCCAGGGACAGTTGCGGGTAAAGCGCACGAGCAGCGAGTGGCTGCCCCCTTCGCTGGGCGGTCGATAGATGCCGGTTTCAAATGGGAATCGCGCGGTTTCGGTGGTCATGATTGATGGGTGCCTTTCGTCTGTCTTGTGGCGGCGATGGGGGTTCGTGCACCCGGTTCGACGGGTCCCCCGCTATAATAACGATGCTCGTCGGGATTTCAATCGGCCGGCGACCATACCCGGGATCCTTTCGACGATTGAAACCGGCACCCGCCGTCTGCTATGAGGAGAAATTGCTGATGGCCGTCATCGACCAGCGGCGGGTGCGCGAGGAACGGCAAAACATCGATCCTGCCGGACGTTACCCGGCGCATCGTCGATCGGAGGCGGTAGACGACGTTGCCTATCGAGGAATGACGCGATGGGATCGCGGATGGACAGCGGGGTGAGGTGAAAGGGATGCGGTATGGCCGGTGATCAAGTCCGTGTAGAGGGAAACGCGCTGCCCGGTGCGGTGGTCTTTGTCGTGGCCCTTGTCGGGCTGTATTTCACCACCTGGGTGAACTACCTTCTGTTTCACAGTCTGGCGGAAATCTTCAGCATCGTGGTGGCCTTTGTGTATCTGAAACAGGCGCGCAAGCCGAATCCGGCATGGGTGATGGCCGTGTATCTTGTGGTCTCCGGTCTGCTGATCGCCAGTATTTTTTACTGGAAAGTCTTTCCCGCCTGCTTCACAGAGCGCCAGGGCCTCACCCCGTTCAAGAAGATCAGCGAATATGTCATCTGCGCCATTCTGGGCGCCGCCATCTACCTGCTTGGAAAAAACAGGGAGCGCTTCGAGCCCCGGGTCTTCGTGCTGCTGCTGTGGTCGCTGGTGTGCACCATCGTTTCCGAGCTGGCCTCCCAGGATGCCACCATCCGGCTTAGCGGTTCACCTCCGGAGTTTATCCCTCAACTGCATTCCCCGGATGGTGATGAACAGGTGCGCCTATCGAACCATACGGCGCTGATCAGAACGCTCCCGGAACGCTGGACAAAATACTCGGCCGATTATTTCGACCGCTTGGTTCGGGAGGTGACGCGGCGGTTGACCGGTGCCAATCCACTAACAAGCATCGTCGCGATGCGTCTGGAAGACCACCTGGAATCCCGTGGGCGTAGCGCATCAGCCATGGTCCAGGCCGCGGTATGTCAGGCCGTGCACTGTGGGCGGTCCGGGTACATTGATGAATTCGCGGCCCCCAATGCACCGGCTCTTGTTTGATGTGAGCTATCGGTTTTTAAAAATCTAAAGACAACATTCCTGGAAGCGGGCGCATATCAGAAACGAGGCGATATGAAAGGGGAGAGCCAGAACACGGATTTCAAGTCGTTACGGGTGCTGACACGCAGATGCCCGGAATGGGGTGAATTAGCAAAAGACTGCGTGGCGTTTGCCAATTCTCAGGGCGGAAGCCTGTTAATCGGTATAGAAGAGCGCTCGCATGAGGCCCCTGAGGGTCAACGCATCGCCGTCGAACTGGTCGACAAGGTGCGAAGGCGTATCGGCGAACTGACGGTCAACGTTGCTGCCGGATTCCAGCGGCGCCAGTCTAAGACATCCGGGGGAGAGTATCTTGAAATTTTGGTCCGCCGGTCTGTATCACCGGCATCGACCACTGATGGGCGCTATTACCTTCGGGTGGGTGATACGTGCAAACCTCTTGTGGGCGAAGAGGTTCAACGGCTATTGAACGAGCGTAGCGCACAACCATGGGAGACGCTGACAACGCTGGCAGTTCATAAGAGCAATGCTGATCCAGTGCTAGTAGCGGCCTTTCTGGACGGCATTCGATCCTCTGACCGAGTGAAAGATTCGGTCAAGGAAAAGAGCGATGGCGAGCTGCTTGACCACTATTACCTGGCCATTGACGGGCAGTTGACCCACCTGGGAATTCTATGCGTCGGCCGTCGCGCTGAACGTGCTAGGCTGGGCACCGCTCCGGTCGTTCAGTTCATCAAATATGATGCCGACGGGCGCAAGGTCAATAAAACCGCCTGGGATGACCATGCCTGTTCACCGATGGCGGCGTTATCGTGCGGCGTGATGTCTATTGAATAAATGCGGTCGAATTCCGTTGAAATCAGTTCTTGGCTGAACGTCGGCGAAGCTGAAATATTTCGTATTCATAGTGTTTTCAGGTGGTTCTCTATTTAATAAATTAGCCCGAATCCTATGACCGCAAATAACGGTTGGATTTATGTAAAGCCTTATCGTTATTGCGTC
>CAYUOU010000078.1:0-19070 GCA_964446485.1 uncultured Desulfobacterales bacterium
CATTTTTTCCCTCACCATTCCGTCCAAGGTGCAATCTTACATGGCCTGTGGACTGCCGGTGGTGGCCGCCCTTGACGGCGAGGGGGCCCGCGTCATAAAGACGGCGGGCGCCGGGCTGACGTGCCCCACCGAGGACCCGGCCCGACTGGCGGAGACGATACTCAAAATGGCCCGGCTCTCCGCGGACGAACGGCGACGGATGGGGGAAAACGGCCGGCGCCTGTTCACCGTCGAATTCGAAAGGGAGATGCTGCTGGACCGGCTTGAAGGCTGGTTGACGGAGGTCACCGGCGGGAGCGGCATCCAAACGGGGGAAGGAGGCGTCGCGTGAAAGTTCTAGTCATGGGCGGAGACGGCATGCTGGGGCACCAGCTGCTGAAAACGTTGCGGTCGGTCGCATCGCTGAAAGCCACCATCCGCGGCGATCGACCGGCCGAGGGTCTCGCCGCGGTGCTACCGGCGGCGGACGTCTACGGCGGGGTCGACGTGCGAGACCCGGCGGCGGTGGCCGGCGTCATCGACGACTTCTCCCCCGATGTGGTGGTCAACGCCGTGGGCATCGTCAAGCAGCGGCCCAGCGCTGCCGAGGCTGTTCCCAGCATCGAGGTCAACGCCCTGTTTCCCCACCGTCTTCTGCAGAAGGTTGAAGCCTATGGCGGTCGCGTCATCCACCTGAGCACCGACTGCGTGTTTTCCGGGAAAAAGGGCGGCTATGTGGAGACGGATGTCCCGGATGCCGGGGATCTCTACGGCCGGAGCAAGCTGCTGGGCGAACTGACCGAGGGCAACGCCCTGACGCTGCGCACCTCCATGATCGGCAGGGAACTGAAACGGAAGAAAAGTCTCCTGGAATGGTTCTTGGCCCAGGAAGGGCCGGTGTCGGGATATCTGAAGGCGATATTTTCAGGCCTCACGACCGCTGAGCTGTCTCGAGTCATCCTTCGTCTCATCACCGAATATCCCGAAGCCCGGGGGCTGTATCACCTCGCCGGGCCCGCCATCAACAAGTTCGACCTGTTGCACCTCATCAAGAAACATCTGGGGCTGTCAGTGGAAATTCAGCCGGACGACTGGGTTGCCGTCGACCGCAGCCTGGACGGCACGCGGTTCTCGACAACCTTCGACTACGTGCCGCCGTCCTGGGATGCCATGATCACAGAACTGGCCGAAACCGCCCCCGCGGGGCCCGAGGAGTGATGCCAATGATATTCGAAGACAAATCCATCGTGGTCACCGGCGGTACCGGATCCATGGGGAAGACCTTTGTTCGACGGGTCCTTTCCGGAGCGCATGGTGTGCCCAAAAAGGTCATCGTGCTTTCCCGAGACGAAGCCAAGCAGCACGAAATGCGTATGGACTACCTGCACAAGCGGGTAGCCACGGATGAAGTGATCTATCGCAACTTCAGCAACGTACTGGAGTTTCGGATCGGTGATGTAAGAAACTACAGCGACGTCTGCGCCGGTATCAAGAATGCGGATATCGTTGTCAATGCCGCCGCCTTAAAGCAGGTGCCCACCTGCGAGTACTTCCCCGTTCAGGCTGTGCTGACCAACTGCATGGGCGCGGCCAACATCATTCGGGCCATCGAGGAGAACGGCTATCCAGTGGAGACGGTGGTAGGGGTCAGCACGGACAAGGCCTGCAAACCCATCAACGTGATGGGCATGACCAAGTCGGTTCAGGAGCGCATCTTCACTGCGGCTAACATCGCCAGCCCCAATACACGATTTATCTGCGTGCGCTACGGAAATGTCCTGGCAAGCCGCGGGTCCGTGATCCCCTTGTTCATCAGCCAGATTCTCAACGGCGGGCCGGTGACCGTCACGGTGCCGGAAATGACGCGGTTTCTCATCAGCCTGGAGGAAGCCGTGAACACTGTGTTGGCCGCCATCGAGCATGCCGATCCCGGCGATACCTATATTCCAATCGCCCCGTCGGCAACGGTAATGAACATTGCCAGAGCCCTCGTTGGCGACAGAGACATCGATATCCGCGTCACCGGTATCCGTCCGGGAGAAAAAATGCACGAGGTTCTCATTTCAGAAGAAGAAGCCAACCACTGCACCCGCAAAAAAGACTATTTCGCTATCAGCGCCATGCTGCCGGAGCTTTCCAACGGCAAGGTCTTCGATACCGGGCTCATTGACGGCGAATACAGCTCCGGAGACGATGTCCTCGATCTCGATGCCACCGTCCATCTGCTTCAGCAGCATCAGTTGATGGTGGATGACGTTTCACTTTCCGCCACCGGTGAACTGCTCAGGTAACCAAAGGAAATTCCACCATGAAGGTGATGACAATCGTCGGCACACGCCCGGAAATTATCAAACTCTGCCGCGTGATCGCCGCGCTGGACGCTGACACCGAGCACGTACTGGTACATACCGGCCAGAACTTCGATTACGAGCTTAACGAAATTTTTTTCGATGAACTGGAAATCCGAAAGCCCGATCGATTTCTGAGCGCGGCCCGTGAAACAGCTGCGGAGACTATCGGCGCCGTAATCTCTGAATCCGACAAAGTATTTGCCGAGGAAGCCCCTGACGCCCTGCTGATCCTGGGAGACACCAACAGCAGCCTGGCCGCTTATTCCGCAAAACGTCGGAAGATACCGGTTTTCCACATGGAGGCCGGCAACCGCTGCTTCGATCAGCGGGTCCCCGAAGAGATCAACCGGAAAATTGTCGACCACATCAGTGACATCAACATGACCTATACCGAGCATGCCCGGCGCTACCTCGTGGCTGAGGGCCTCAGGCCAGAAACGATCATCAAGACCGGCTCTCCGATGAAGGAGGTGCTTGAGCACTATAGAACGCGGATTGAGAATGCCGACATTCTCGACACTCTGGCGCTTTTGCCGCAAAAGTATTTTGTCGTGAGCGCCCACCGGGAAGAGAACGTCGACAATGAAGCGAACTTTTCTGATTTGCTGCAGTCGCTCGAAACGCTTGCGACGAATTTCAACATGCCCATTATCTTTTCGACCCATCCGAGGACGCGACAAAGACTGGAAGCAGTAGACTCAAGTGCGCTGGACAGCGCGGTGCGCTTCATGAAACCGCTCGGATTCGTGGATTACGTCAATCTGCAGAAAAATGCCTACTGCACCATTTCGGACAGCGGCACCATCACCGAGGAGTCCTCCATCCTCGGATTCCCTGCGGTGACGATACGCCAGGCCCACGAGCGGCCCGAAGGTATGGACGAAGGCACCCTGATCATGTGCGGCCTGAAGGCCAAGCGCGTGCTTGACGCCATAAGCGTCGTTCGCCGGCAGTGGTCGGCCGATAAGCAGCGGTTTCGTATCGTGGAAGATTACGACGTTGACAACGTATCCAAGAAAGTCGTGCGCATCATCCTCAGCTACACGGATTACGTCAACCGTACCGTCTGGTACAAACCCGCCCTATGACCATCGACGTCACCGACGCGTTCAAGCGCCGCATCCTGGTCACCGGCGCCGGCGGATTCATCGGAAGACCCCTCTGCCGGCGGCTGGCCGGGGAGGGGCTTCACGTCAGGGCCGCGGTTCGCTCTGACAGCACGGGGTTGCCCGATGGCATTGAAAGCTGCCGTGTCGGTAGCATCGACGGCCAAACGGATTGGGAAGGCCTGCTGGAGGGTATCGACGCAGTGATCCATCTGGCGGCCCGGGTCCACCGCCTCAACGATGCGGCCGACGACCCTAAAGACGCCTACCGGCAGGTCAATACCGCAGGCACCCTGAGATTGGCCGAGGCGGCCGCCGCGGCCGGGTGCCGCCGGTTCGTTTTCTTCAGCACGGTGAAGGCCCTGGGAGAAGACGGCGCCTTAGACGGCGCCGCTACGGGGCGACCGCCGATAGATCCTTACGCTCGGAGTAAGTTTGAGGCCGAAGCAGGGCTAAGGGGAGTATCTGCATCGACCGGGATGCAGGTTGTGTGCATCCGGCCGCCTTTGGTTTACGGGCCGGGCGTCAAGGCCAACTTTTTTAGGCTCATGAGCTGGGTGCACCGCGGGGTGCCGCTGCCGCTGGCCTCGGCGGTGTCCAATCGGCGCAGTCTGATCTACGTGGGCAACCTGGTGGACGCTGCGATTCGCTGCCTCTCATCGGAGCGTGTCCCCGGGTTCGCCTATGCGGTCACCGACGGCGAAGATGTGTCGACGGCCGAGCTGATTCGAACCATTGCCAACGCCATGGGAAAGCCGGCGCGGTTGATTGCCTGCCCGGTGGGGCTGCTCCGGTGGGCAGCGACGATGGCAGGAAAGGGCGCCGAGGTGAAACGGCTTACCGAGAGCCTGACGGTGTCAGACGCCGCTTTTCGTAGCGATTTTGGCTGGACAGATCCGATCACGATGCAGGAGGGGATTCAGAAAACGGTGAACTGGTTTTTAAGCAGCCGCCGCTGAGACGGCAGCACCTTTTGACACGATTGAGTCGAAAACGGCCATGGGGATGCCTCCAGGCCGTTTTTCATTCCTACCACGGCATAAATTTATTCAATTCAATGGCCGTTGAATAAATCATTCTGCTTATGCATCATTCTCCAGTGCATCTGCAGGTGTTGTTTGGAAATATGAAATCCGTTGTTTCAACGAAGCGCCCGTCGCGTTATTTCATCTGGGCGCCGGGGGCCACTGAATCATGTAGGGTGCGGGGTTTACCCCCGCCCGGGATTGATGAACACAAGCGGCCAGGGTAATCATTGCCGATAGTGGGAGGGGATAAACCCCTCCCCTACGAAACACCCAGGTCCCCAACTGGCGAATAGTGCACAACCAGGTAAATCATTTCAGCATCATCGGCAGTCGGTTCGCGAAATGTCGGCGACTATTTTGTATTGATTTGCAGAATAGTCTCGACTTAACTGCAGAACGCTGCAAAATAGTCGAATGCTAACCGCAAGGGCATTTGCCATGGAGAGATTCCAGAAAAAACAGATTCTCAAGGACCTCGAAAAAAAGATGGTCTTCATCACAGGGCCCCGGCAGGTGGGGAAAACCTGGCTGGCCTCCACCTCGCTGCTTGTACTCGATGAACTCAACAAGATGAAGGGGTGGAAGAACTATCTCAAGGGGGTGTTCGACACGAAGCCGCCGGAGCTGAAAATTCTGGTGACCGGCAGCGCCCGCCTGGATGCTTTTCGCCAGCACGGCGACTCTTTGGCGGGCCGGTTTTTTCGGCACCGGCTGTTGCCGTTTTCAGCGGCGGAACTGAGCCGGATCGGGGAGACGGTCGACTTGGATCGACTGATCACCCGTGGCGGGTTCCCGGAGCCCTTTCTGGCTCCGGATCCCATCGATGCAGACCGCTGGCGGATGCAGTACGTCGACGGGTTGATCCGAAGATCTATTTTTTCGGAAATATTCATCCATCATTCACCATCGTGCATTTCCCCCAGCCGGTACAGATGGAGCGGCAACGGCTCGGTTTCGATCCCCTGGATGCTTCCCGGCGCTCGGCTTTTGTTCAAAATCCTGCCCCTGCGATATTTGGCGATCTGCTTTATATCTGCCGGACGAATCTGCCCTGTCCATTTGACTTCGATCGGATGAAACATGCCGTCGTCGACGTAGGCGATATCCACCTCTCCTTTGGCCTTGATGTAGTATGTTGGAAAATGTCGACGGTAGTGCGTCGCCACGCAGGCTTCGACCAGTTTGCCGCAATTTTCCGAGTTGTTCAGCCATGGTCCCAGGAGGTCGCCGAACGGGTCCCGGACCCGGCTCAACCAAGCGTTTACCGCATGCAATATGAATGGGTCGGTAAACATTAGCTTTCGGGCCTTCTTGGGTGCCGGCGCCAGTTTGTCCTCCTGGATAGCGGGTTGAACGTAGACAACATCCATGGATTCGAGCAGGCCGATATAATCGGCCACTGTTTGCGGATGGTCTATGGTGAGATCCTGACAGAGCGCGTTCCATGTAATTTGTGAACCAAGACGCCGCACGACGGATTGGAGAACCTGGCGGAGATAGTGCTCCTGCTTGTGTCTTTTGATGACATCGCCGCGGATCCAGTCGCTGTACACCGAAAAGATCGCCGAAGGGATTCTGTCTTTTTCGGCCATGGCGTTGATGGCTGTTAGAAAGCCGCCGTGGATGAGATAGCGTTCAAACGCCTCGAACAGTGTTTCCGTGATGCCGGCGGTACTTTTCGATGCGGGATCCATGAGATCTTCGCGCGCTTCCGCCGACAGGGCCCGGGTCAGCGTCACCACCTCGTTGAACGCCAATGGATAGAGTTGAAAATCCCACTGATCGGCCATCCCCCGTCTTCCGGGAAATCGCATCAATGCCTCTCGGATGATCACCATGTCCGAACCGGACAAGATCAGAACGACACCCTCAAGCGCGCCGCTGTCAGCGAGGTATTTCACCCCCTTGTCCCAGTTTCGGATGTAGGATACCTCGTCCACGATGAGAAACTGTAACCTTGCATTACCGGAAGCGTTTTTCTGCAAATGATCACCGATCAGTCCGACAAAGGCATGTTGATCATCGATCAATTCTCCGGTGAAATATGCAATGGTCAGGGGATCGACACCCTCGTTCAGCAGGCGGGCCATCCATTGCTTGAGCAGGGTTGTTTTGCCGATTTGCCGTCCCCCGCTGATCGTATAGATTCCCGGTGTTTCCCGCGGCAGTCGCTCAATCAGCGGAAACCGCCAGACAAGCGATTGGCGGCGTAGCACTTTCAGTTGAGGGTCTTGAAAAATGAAAAGATCCGGGCTTTCCCGGTGCAGATTATGGGGTGCAAAGCGGGTATCCATAGCGCCTCTCATCGCTGAATAAATTTATTCAATGCGCATCGTATAAAATATTTCAACCGATCTGGCAAGCCGGATTGCCCAGCAGATAAGGAACGCGATGGGACGTTACTATGGGATAACTGCCGAATACGAAACGGCCATGGAGATGTCTCCATGGCCGTTTCCGGTTTTTGGGTATGGCTGTTTCGTAGGGGAGGGGTTTATCCCCTCCAGTAATTGCTGAAATAGCACCAATGGTCCGAGCCACTGAGAGCGGGCGGGGATAAACCCCGCACCCTACATTATCTCATGGTCCGGGCCTTTTATTTGGGCAGCGGTGATCCGGGATATTTAGAATAGCGACTATTCCGCAATATACGATGGCAAAGAAGTCAGGTTTCGTATCTGGAAATGATGTCAGCCACACGTTTCTCGATGTAGCCCCCTAACGCACGAGCGTCCTCCTCTGAGATCCGGGGAATTCCCTCGGCCAAGGCTTCGATCTCTTCCTCGTCGATGCCGATGGTTTTGTTCACCAGAAAACTCTCCACCTCGGTGTCCTCGCCCAGGAGCATGCCGCAACCGCCGACCCCGCCGACAAATTCTCCTTTCACGAAGACCGGGACCACGATCTTGACCATGCCGGCGTCGCATTCCTCGACGACCGGTTTTTTTGTGTGCTGCGCCATGGCGGCGATGTTCTGGTGGGCGGAGGCGCAGATGAAGGTCTGCCCCTTCTCGTCCCCCTTGATGACCGGGCACAGGCGGTTCACCCACTTTTTGTAGTCGGTGATGCGGATGCCGTTGATATCGAAGACGCTGGCGTCGATGCCCGAACGGGCGTGGATGTCCTTTTCCAGGGCCACCCAGTCCTCGAGCGGCTGTAGATCGGTGAGTTTCATTCCTTTTTCTCCTTCATGGCCTGAATGTAGGGGAGGGGTTTATCTCCTCCCGGCCATTGCCGTTTTAAGATCGTGGGAGGGGATAAACCCCTCCCCTACAAAAACCCCAGATGCCGCCGTGTGTATTTGCTCCCCAGATGCCGCCGTGTGTATTTGCTCCCCCGATGCCGCCGTGCGTATTTGCTGGAGTTTCCTGCATAATCGAATTTTCTTTTCACCTGGCGCCTTGACGCCTCGACGCCTTGGATCCTTTCTTTAACCCATACGGATCCGACGCCAGCCATTGCGCCAAACGTTCGAGTCCTTCACGTGTTGAAACCTTGGGGGCGTAACCAAGATCTCTCTTGGCGGCGCTGATGTCGAACCAGTGATCGGTGGCCAGTTCGGCGGCCACGAACCGCGTCATTCGAGGCTCCCCGGGCAAATGAAACAGCTCGTACACGGTTTCCAGTATGGCTCCGATTCTCCGGGCGGCCTGCGGCGATATTGTTCCCCGCACCGGTGGCAGCCCGCCGGCGGCCAGTATGGCATCCACCATGTCCCAGAGGGGGATGGGGGCATCCTGGCTGATGAAGTAGACCCGCCCTGATATTTGCGGCCGTTTCACCAGGGCCTGAGCGGCCAAAAGATGGGCGTCGGCGGCGTTGTCGATATAAATGGTGTCCACCCGGTTGCTGCCATCGCCCACCCGGCGCAGTTTGGCGGCCCGTGAAAGAATCCGGGGGATAAGATGGTTGTCCCCGGGGCCCCAGATGAGATGAGGCCTCAGACTCACGGTTTTCAGCTGATCGTCGGCCGCCGCCCGCACCATGCGTTCGGCGGCCGCTTTGGTCTTGGGGTAGGGGGCGTGGTATTCCATGGGGTAGGGAGCGGATTCGTCCACGCCGGCCATGTCGGTGCCGTCGAAAACCACGCTGGGCGTGGAGGTGTAGACCAGGTGGGCGATGCCATGACGCCTGCAGGCGTCGATGACATTGGCCGTGCCGGTGACATTGGCGGTGGTGTAAGCCGATTCAGCACCCCAGACGCCGGCTTTGGCCGCCGTGTGAAAAACGCACCGGGCGCCGTCAAATGCGTGGTGGACGGCGTCGGCATCGGCGATATCGGCCGACACCTGTTCGACGCCAAGGTCCTCCAGCGCTGAATGGCGATGTCTTGAAACGCTCCGCACCCCGTGGCCGTCCGTCACCAATCGCCGAACGATCGCCTCACCCAGGAAGCCGCCACCCCCGGTGACCACGATTGGCGCGGGTGATCCGGTCCGACTCATTTCCCGTCACCGCCGATCTTCTTTTCGGCCCAACTGCGCAACTGCTCCCGGAAGATCTTCGAGTTGTGGCGGATATCCACCGGAAAGGCAGGGTGAAACAAAATGTGCCGGATATTTTGGGTCAGGGGATTCCCCCGCGCCAATTCCAAAAGTTCGCCACTGAGGGCGCCCCTGTCGGTATTGACGGTGTCCGGCTCGACCTCGATGCAGATCACCGGGGTCTGGGCCGGCGGCGTGCCCACGCCCACCAATGCACTGCGAAAGACTTCCGGATGATTGTTGAACACGGCTTCGCAGGGAATGGTGTAAAGGGCGCCGTCCAGCGTTTCCACCCGGTGGCTTTTTCGTCCGCAGAACCAGATCCGGCCTTTGGAGTCGCGCCAGCCCAAATCGCCCATGCGATGCCAGAACGTCCCGTCATCGACACGAATCTTGCTCAGCAGATCGGCGTTGGGTCTCCGATAGTAACTTCGGGTGACATGACCGGCGCGAACGACGATTTCACCGATCTCGCCATCCGAAACAGCCAGATCCTCCGACCAGCGGCCGATGGGCTCGTCGGTGATGCGGATGATGTCGACATCCACGCCCTCCAGGGCGCGCCCCACGCACATCCCGAATCCCTGTTCGCTTTTCCGGCGGGTGTCGGCTAAAATTTCCCGACTGCCGATGGAGACGATGGGCACCGCTTCGGTGGCACCGTAAGGTGTGTGAACTTCAGCCGTTTCGACCAGCATGGTGCTGAACTGTTCGATGTTGGCCGGAGACACGGGTGCGCCGGCGGAAACGACCCGTCGCAGGGAAGGCAGGGTGACGCCGTTTTCCTTGCCGTATTTTCCCACCCGGTTGAGCAGGGCGGGGGAGGCGAACATATTGGTGACGCCCTGGTTCATGATGGGCTCGATGATCTTTTCGGGATCGACCCGAGCGGGATTGGTGGGATCCATGTCAGGGATCACCGCGGTCATCCCCAGCGCCGGATCGAAGAGCGCGAAGAGCGGAAACGTGGGCAGATCGATCTCATCGTCGGCAATCTGAAAATGGGCCTGGATATGGCGGATCTGGGCGTCGAAATTGCCGTGGGTGTAGACCGCGCCCTTGGCCGGACCGGTGCTTCCCGTGGTGAAGAGAATGGCCGCCATGTCGTTTTTTCGGGTGGCGACGGTGGTAAACGGCTGCCATTCAGCGGTCCGGATTCCCCGCAACGTGTGGCCGCCCCAAAACAGGCGCCGGCCGACGGTCACCCATGTGGTTACGGATTTGAAGAACTTGGGATAGAGGGTACGCAGCACGTGTGCTTTGGGTATGCCGATGAAGGCCTCGGGCTGGCTTTCGCTGAAACAGCCCACCATGCGCTTGAGGCCCATACCGGGGTCAACCACCACGGGCACCGCGCCGGCTTTGAAAAGGGCGAAGGTGAGGGCGAAAAAATCCAGGCTCGGCGTGACCATGAGTATGGTTCGGGTGCCCCGGGTGATGCCCACCGTTTTCAGGCCGTGGGCCAGTCGATCCGACTCCTCGTCCAGTTGGGTGAACGTCATGTGGGTGTAAGGAATCCGGCCGTTGCCGTCCCGTCGCCCCGGCGCCACCACCGCCCGTTTGGACGGAAACCGGGCCACACTGTTTTTGAGGTGCGTCGCCACGTTGACGATGGCGTCTTTATGGGAAGAGTTCATGGTTGTTTCTTTTCATTGTCTTGCCAAGAAATCCAGGCGCGCACACTAACACCGGCAGGCATGTCAAGCAAGATCAAGACCCGTGAACCCAATTGCGGACTTTCAGGCCTGGAACGCGTTTAAACTCCCGCTCGTTGTTGGTGACCAGTGTCATGCCTTCCGATATGGCATGGGCGGAGATCCATAAATCATTGTTTCCAATAGGCGTGCCCTTGGATTCCAAAAATGCCCGGATGGTTTCATATTTTTCCCCAGCATCCTCAGGCAGCGGCAAAACGGGTATTAAGGCCGTAAATTCTTCAAGCAGCAGCACCGCCCGCGTGCGATGGTGACTTTTTTCGGCACCCTGCAGCATGATACCGATTACCGCCTGCGGATTTGAGGCGAAGAAAGGGGATGGCGGGAAAAAAATCGGTGGACGCGGTCGAGCACTGCCAGCGGCGCGTCTTCCAGAATGTAGTGGCCGGCGTCTTCGAAAAGATGCGCCTCGGCGTTCGGGAATCGGCGGCACCATTCGTTGAAATAATCACCGTCGAAGACAAAGTCGTGCTTTCCCCAGCAAATCAGCATGGGTACACCGCTCAGTACGTGAAGATGGTTGTCGACATACTTTACCGGGGCGTAGCTGGGATCCGAGGGAAACAACGGAATATCCTGAACAAATCGCAGGGTGGCGATGCGGTTGGCTGGCGAGTCATACGGGGCGATGAGCCCCTTTTTCACTGCTTTGGGCAGCCGTTTTCGCGGTGCCATCCACAAGGCGCCCCGGGAGAAGACGTTGAAGCGCAGGACTGCCAACTCGGCAAACGCAGGGAAGTTTCGAATAAGTTTGAGCCGCAGGGGAATGCGTTTTCCGCCGGGCGGAAAAAATCCGGCCGTGTTGAGAATGACCAAGCGGCGTATCCGCTCCGGTTTCCTCAGCGCCCAGGCCAGCCCGATCATCCCGCCCCAGTCGTGTACCACGAGGGTGACGTCTTCAGTGATGCCGAGGCCCGACAAAAAGGCATCCAGGTCGTCCACCCGATTTTGAAGCCGGTAGCCGTAATCCTTCAGCGGCGGTTTCTCAGAGAACCCGCAGCCCACGTGATCCGGCGCAATGCATCGGCAGGTGTCCCGAAGCCCCGCGATGAGATGACGGAAGTAAAATGACCAGCTGGGGTTACCGTGGATCATTACTACGGTGGGGCCGGAGCCCTCATCCACGTAGTGATACCGGCTGCCGTTCACCTGTGCCCAGCGGGAAGTGAAGGGATAAAGCGCGGTGGATTCCGGCGGCAGCGTCACCACTGGGCCCCCAGCAGCAGGCAGTTGAGTCCGGAGCCGATGCCAAAAAGGCCCACCACGTCACCCGGATCGAAAAAACCACGCTCGTCGGCAACGGCGGTGGTCAGGGGCAGTGACACCGTGCCGACGTTCCCCAGATATCTGAAGGTGCTGAAATCCCGTTCGATGGGGATGTCGATGGCATCCAAAACGGTCTTCTGGTGCGATTCACCCACCTGGTGGCAGACGATCTTGTGGGGGGCGTCCGGGGGCAAAGCCAGTTCGGCCCGAAAGGCCGTGTAGGTTTCAACGCCCAATGCCACCCCGTGCTTCAACACCCCCACCGAATCAGTTTTCATCGCCATGGGTGCCGAGGCCGGCATACCGGTGTCCGGGCCCCAGGTGCAGAGCCGGTGGTGCCGGGTGGCGTTTCGCACCGCCGCGCCAAGGAGTCGATGGCCCTCGGTAGAGAGACCGGTATCGCTGAGGATCACCGCCGCCGCGCCGGAGCCGCCGGTAAGGGTGGCCAGCGTCTGAATGAAGACCTCCATGGAGCCGGCCGCCAGCATCCGCTCGATGGTGAGATCGACGATCTGCCGCGCCGTTTCGCAGGAGACCACCATGCCGGCACGGATCTGACCCAGTTCGATGGCCGAGGCCACCTGGATGATGCCGTTCACGACGCCCAGACAGGCGTTCGATACATCGTAGATCATCGCAGTCCCGGGGACGCCGAGCCCGTCGGCAACGGCACAGGCGGTGGCCGGCTCCAGGTTGTCGCGGCACACACCGGCGTAAATCAGCATGCCGATGTCGGTCGGATCCACCGATGTCGACTCGAGCGCGTTTTCGCCGGCTGCGATGGCGCCGCTGCTCATTGGATAGCCGGGATCCCAGTAACGCCGTTCGGCAATGCCGGTGAGGGCCTCGAGTTGCCCCGGTTTCAGGTGAAGTTTTTGATACAGGGGCGACAGCCGCTCTTCCAGGTCCTGGGAGGAAACCACGTGGGGGGGCAGGGCATAGCCCAGGGCGTCGATGACGGTTTTGTTGAATTTCATAATCCTACGCTTTGGACAAACATTGCATATCAGCAGAGGGCTGCATCCTCGCGGGCATGGCCCGCTCTTACAAAGAACGCGGAAACCACTCGCTGCAGGATGGCGCGTAACGAAACTGTAGGAGCGGGCCATGCCCGCGACCCGGGTGTGCCGCTGAAATCATAAGAGCGAAAATTCATGCGCAGAGACCGGAGAAGCTTCCTTGGCCTACACAGGACACGGACGAAACCCGTTTATTCATTCACGACGTAGCGCATTGTGAACAATCAACAGGGTTGTTGTTTTCTCCTTGTCCCTGCGACGCTGCGCGAGCTTGATTTTTATTCTCCGTGTTCTGTGGTTCATACACTTTTATTTTTCATCGGCACCAGCCGGATGCCGAAGTCTTTCATTTCATAGATGCAAAGGCCGTCACACCAGAGGAACCCGTGGCCGTATAGCGCGGGATCACCGGATGTGTCAATTGCAGAAACCTCGGATTCCACAACGATTTCAGAGTTTTTTGGAATCACCTGGCCCCGGTAGGCCCACTGGTGGCGGTGGCCGGGTGCCAGCTCGAAGCGGTGGGTGCGGCGCAACTCCGGCCATCGGTTTCGCGCCTGCAGCCGCAGGGTCTGAAGAAACGACTCCACCCCCAGAGAACCCGGGCAGACCGGGTCCTGGAAAAAATGCGCGGCAAAAAACCACGCTTCCGGATCCACGGTTTTTCTGGCTCTAAGATAGCCAAGACGGGCTGCACCGCCGCCGGCATCGACGATATCCACGGCATCCACCATGAGCAGGGCGCGGCCGGAAAGGCATAAACCGTCGGGGACGTCTGTCGACGGGTCTTTTGGATCCTTCGGGGCACGGTGTGGGAGCATTGTTGCCGCCGTTGAAACGGGGGTGTCGCTGGCGGCGCCGTCCATGTAGGCTTTCACGTTTTTAAACCCCACCTGGTTGGCCAGCGCGGCGGCGGTGAAAAAACCGAAGTAGGTAGAACCCGTGTAAACGGGGCCCTTGGCGTCCAGCACCTCGAAATCGAAATGCTCGATAATCATCTCTCCGGCCTCGCTGACCTTGGTGAGTCGGCTTCTCATGGTCAGGCATTGCGGTCGTGCGCCGAGGCTGCGGTGCAGGATGGCATCTCCGCCGAGGTTGCGGAATTTGAGATCGGTGTCGCTTTTCAAGGCGGAGCCGCAGTAGGCAGCCAGCCAGCCACAGGGCTGCAGAGCAATTTCAAGCAGCACGCAGAAGGGCATGACGCCGCTGCGGTCGGCACGAAAATACCACTCGTCGCCGGTGATATCGTATTGGGCGGTGATCCAGTCGCCGGGAGCCAGTTTCCACGGCGGCGGCGCCACCGCCGTCACTCGGCTCATGAACAGGTAGGGCGGCCCCGGCAGCCGGGCGATGCGCCGGTCATTGTCGAAGGGCTGGTAAGGGGAGCCGAAGGCAGTCGACGGGCTGCCGATGGAAAACGCCAGGATGCGTTCATAGTCATACATGGGGACCGGCGCCGGCGGCGTGTCGGTGACTGCTTGAACGCCTTCGTGGCGGTGTTTCCATATATTTTGGAGATCGCTTTTGGATACCCCAACCATCCGTATGGACATGTCCCGAAACATGACGATGTAGCGGCCGTCGGCGACCATGTGGGCATCGGCGATGGCATAGGGTTCCGGGCCGTAGCCGATCTCCTTGATGTCAACGGCATAGAACACTTGGCGGGTCTCCGGTGTCACCGGCCCGCGACAGCGCAACACGGCCGGTTGCCCAGTCAGCGGCGCGTAGTGGGCTTCGGGTGCTGCAGACACCCATCCCAGCCGCTGGAGCAGCACCCGCAAGGCGTGGGCGCAGCAGTCGTACATGAGGGTGCCCGGCATGGTCATATCGTCGATGAAGTGACAGGTGAGAAACCAGTCGTCCGGGGCGATGTCGGCTTCGGCTTCGATGCGTCCCAATCCGTACTGGCCGCCGGTGGGTTCCAGCCGCCGGATCCGATGGATGAGGCGCATCCGCCCGCCGGGCAACCGCAGCCCCTCAGCCAGAGAAATCCCGCTGAAATCCGCACCGAAGCAGGCCTCCAAGCGACCTTCCCGCAGCGCATCCAATGCAGCCGCGTCATATGCGTCCGTCGACAGGGCGACCGGCGGCATCCAATCCACCCGCGATCTGCCGGTAGCGGCTGCTTTTTCTTCCTCCGTAAGGATAATGCCGCCGGAGCGGCGCACCTCTTCTGGGGTGAAAAAACCGGCACAGCCGTTGGTCATGGTGATAAAAGGAGCATCATCGATGGTGCCCTCGAACCGGAAGAAAAAGAGATAGGTCTCCTGCTGCCGGATGAATTTGTCTATGTGGATGTCGTAGCGGATGGTTTCCCCCGGTCGCGGCAGATCGCGGTGAAACGTCACGGTGGCATCCAGGAGGCGATAGCTGCGGTGACCCTGGACCCGGTGGTCGATGCCCAGGTAGGCACAAAGAAAGAGATCCGCTTGTCCGGCTTCGACGCTGATGCTCACCGGTGCACGGTCCCCGTCAAGATACCAGACCCCCTGGAGAACGTCGTGCGCCGTCACCACGCGACCGGCGCCGAGACTGTCCTTGGCGCCTTCGATGGCCATGATCCGGTCCACCAGCATGAGGGGTTCATCCGGCAGGCGCACCCGCGTGCGGTAGCCATCCACATCGGCAAACGCCGGTCCCAGGACGCCGGCGGCCGAGCCCACGGCAAAGGCAAGGCATTGCTCCCGGGTGAACACGGGTTTTTGAGCAGCGGTGCGCGGCGACGCGTTGGACTCCGACGTCACAGGTGCGCCCTGGTCCGACACTGATGCCGATGATGCCGATTCGGTCTCTGCGACCGCCATCAGGCGGGACTTGAGGTTAACGGCATCCGCAAAGGTGTCGGTGAAGTCCCGTGACACTTCGAGAAACCGCTGGTGGGCGTCGGCCACGGCGGCACTGCCGGCGGCGATGGTGCCCGCAGCCATCCGGAAGGTATCGGCCAGCGGATCCGGCGGGAGCGGCAGCGTCACCCCCGGCGGTGGATCCAACTCGGCAGTCTCTTCAACCGGTGTCGGGTCCGATGTTTTCGCCGCATCCGGCAATGCCGACGGCGGCGAGATCGGGATCGCTTCCACCGGTGCCGCAAATGGCGGTTTACCGATCCTGCGCGTCATACCCTCCGGCGGCGGCGCCTTCGTTGCCGGCTGCGGGGTCTTTCCTGAAATTGTTCTTTCAACCGGTCCTGCTGCCAGCACCACATGCATGACGTTACCGTCCTTGGTGATGGCGGCAACCACCGCCGCCGACGGCTCATTGCCGGCACCCTTAGGCCACGGCGCGGAATCACCGTGCGCCCGGGAAAGCACCGGCGGTTCGATGCCCGCACCACGACTTTCCTGTGTTCCGGAAACGGCGGGAAGACGGCGGTGACGCAGACTCACCGCGGCGGCGGCCACCGAGAGCAGTCCGGCGGCTGCACCGCAGTGACCGGCCTGGGCGGTGATGCTGTGAACGTTGGCCCCGGTCGTGTCATGAGCAGCGTGTCGCCGTTGGAGGATTCGATTCAAGACGGCCGCCTCAAGAGCGTCTTCTTGGGCAACCCCACTGCCGTGGATTTCCCACAGCCCCACCCGGGCGATGTCGAGATCGGCCGCGTCAAGGGCCATATCGAGGGACCGCGTGTAGGCCTCCCGGGACGGCGCATGGGGCAGGATGGCGCCACCGCCGGCTCTGCCGATGCCGGCAATCGTGCCATAGATGACGTCGCCCCCGGCAATGGCATCATCGAATCGCTTCAAGACAAGGGCCACGGCGGCATCGCCCGGCGCTGAGCCCGCGCCGTAGCCCAGGAACGGGTGGTCCATGACCATCCGTCGAATATCCCCGGCCAGATCCACAGCGCCCACCAGGAAAAGATCGGTTTCTCTTTTCTGGAGCGATCGAACCCCGATTTCAAGCGCCCGACAGCCGCCCGCCGCATCGGCGCTCACGATAAAGCTCGGTCCGCCGAATCCGAATTCCCGAGCGATGCGGCTGGCGATGATGCCGCCCAGGGCGCCCAATGTGCGGGGAGCGGTCAGCGGCGGATGAACCGCTGCCGCCAGCGGCGCATCCCAGGGCGGTATGCGGTTGTCCCGGGCGTCCCCCCACGGCGCTGCTCGGGCGCCAGCCTGCCACCGCAGATGGAAGTCGGTGGCTTCCATGTCGAAATCGATGCCGATGACGCCGCCCATCCGCGGCCGTTCGGCGCGAAGGGGCAACCCCGCGTCCTCCATGGCATCAGCGGCCACTGTGAGCATGAGCAGGTGCTGGGGCAGGATGTCGGGAAGCTCCGCCGGCGGGATGCGGTACCGTCCTTGGGGGACAACCACTTGGGACAGATAGCCGCCAGGGGGGAGGGCAATCCGCTGAGCCCCCGCCACCGCGTCGGCAACACCATACCAGCGTTCAGCCCGGGCTGCGTGGAATGCGGAGGATCCCCCTGCCATCATGTCGGAAAACCGCTCCGTGGTTTCTGCTGCGCCGCAGTGCACCGCCAGTCCGATGATGGCAACGGGCGCCGCCTTCGCCGTTTCGATGGAGACGGCCAAGACATCGTGGGCCTCCGCCTGCGGAACCCACTGCTCCAGGAGCAAATGGGCATTGATGCCGCCGAATCCGAAAGCGCTCACTGCAGCACGCCGTGGAAGTCTGTCGTCCCGCTGTGGCCAACGGTCGGCTGTGGTCTGCACGTGAAACGGTCCGGTCGTCAGGGCAGGGTGGTCGGCCGGTGGGAGGGATTTGAGCGACGGTGGCAGCGTTTCGTGGTGCAGGGCCAGCAGCGATTTGATCAGCCCTGCGGCCCCGGCAGCGGTAAGCAAATGGCCGATCATGGATTTCACCGAACCGATGGCGCACTGGCCGGCCCTGTGGGGCAGACCATCCCACAAGGCCGACAGGCTGCTGAGTTCCGTGGCGTCGCCCACCGGCGTGCCGGCACCATGACACTCGATGTGATCCACGGCGTTCGGTGACCAGCCGGCCGTTTCATAGGCCCGCCGCATGGCTCTCAACTGGCCCTCGCTGTCGGGTGCCAGAAGATTCCCCCGCATGTCATTGGACAGACCGATGCCGCGAATGATGCCGAAGATGGTGTCCTTGTGGGAGACGGCGTCGGCCAGGCGCTTGAGCACCACAACGCCGGCCCCTTCGCCCACCACCAGCCCATCGGCGCGGCGGGAAAAGGGGGCACAGCGGCCGGACGGCGAAAGCGCTCTCAACTGGCTGAATCCCACCTGGGTGTACAGGCAGTCAGGGCGGGACACGCCGCCGGTAACCACGGCGTCGGCACGATGGGCCTGAAGTTCGTCGCAGGCCAGCTTCACCGCATACAGAGACGATGCACAGGCGGCATCCAGCGTGAAAGACCCGCCGGTCCAGCCGAAACACGCCGCGGTGAGGGCTGCCGGCAGGCTGGTGACCCGAGCGCCCAGGGCCTGGACATCCGTGACGGGTTCGCCGGGGAGGGGTTTTGAACCGGTCAACTGCTGGCGGTAGGCCCACCCCACGGTGTCGTCGTTGAGCCGGTTGGCGTGGTCGGTGGGCAGCGCAATGGCCGCCAGGATCGTGCTGATGCGCTCGGGCGCCAGCGCCGGCAATAGTCGACAGCCGCGCGACGCCTGACGCGCCGCATGAATGAGGAGGTGATAGAGGGGATCCAACGGTCTGATCATCTCCGCCGGCAGGGCCAGCCCGTCAACGTCCAGGGGCATGTTTCCGATGAGACAGGCCCGGTCCGACAGGGCCCGGTCGGCGACAGGGGTGCCCGCCACCATAGACGCGACGGGCACCTGCCACCGATGCTGCGGGACCGGTGCGGTGGCGTCTTCACCGTCGACGATTCGGGTCCAGAAGACGTCAGGATCCGGCGCGCCGGGAAAAGCGCATCCCATACTGACAACGGCAATGGGGTCGAACTGCGGCATTGGAGATCCCAAAGAGGTAAGTGGTACGACTGCAGCGGTGTCTGATGAAACGCTTTGACCAAGCGCCGGCCAAAGCGTCATTCTATAGCCGCGAACCCCTTTTCGATCAAGAAAATTGATGAAACGGTAAAAAGTAGCAAAAAGGACGATTTCGTAACATGTTCGAGATACGGCTTGCGAATCCTGAGGAATGCGGCGTACTTACAGTACGCC
>CAYUOU010000079.1:0-18678 GCA_964446485.1 uncultured Desulfobacterales bacterium
TTGGAAGCATTAACTTAGTCGTGGATGAATTTCATGGTGATTGGAATTATTCCATACTACCTAACTGTTCATCTTAATTACGGACAATCTCTTAGTCGTCGGCCGCTGTTTTTATTGGCTGCCTGACACAAAAATATGACAAGGGGATAGGCGAACCAAGGCAGTGGGTTGGCAATTCGACTGAAGCTGAATCCCATTTACACACAGTTTGTTGTGAAATAAATTGTGTGGAAAATCGGGAAGGGGGTAACAGCATGGCGACAAACCTACAATTAGACGACAACTTGATCATGAAGGCAGTACAATCGGCGGGCACAAGACGAAAAAGGAGGCTGTTTCCAAAGCGCTTTTGGAGTATGTTCAACAGCTTGAACAGGAACGGGTGCTAACCCTGTTTGGCACCGTTGAGTATGAGACCGATTACGACTACAAACAACAACGGCGCCGGCAATGAACGGGTTTTCAATTTTTACCACAGACAACGACTTTATATTCTTCAAGAATTACCCGACTATCACACTCCATAACGTAACCACCTGAAGTTCTGATCCGTGATTAACACAGTCCATGGCATCAAATGCTGTTCTCAGCTTGACACCATTGTTGGCTTATGTACAATGTACATATGGAGATGCTTGAATTCGAATGGGACAAACGAAAAGAGAAGGCCAATATCAAGAAACATGGCGTTTCATTTGATGAAGCGCGTGCGGTCTTTTATGATGAGAATGCCATACAGTATTTTGACCCAGACCATTCTGAATCGGAAGATCGCTTCATCTTGCTTGGAGTAAGTTTTAGACTCCGTATTCTCGTTGTCTGTCACTGTTTTCGTAAAAGCGAAACAGTGGTCAGAATTATATCAGCGAGGAAGGCGGATGATGATGAAGAAAATGAATATTGGAGGCGACGAAGATGAGAAGCCATTATGATTTTTCAAAACTGAAAGGCCGTAAAAATCCCTACATCAAATACCTAAAACAGCCGGTTACAATGCGTCTGGACCGGGACACCATTTCATATTTCAAGAACATGTCCGAGGAAATGGGCATCCCTTACCAAAGCCTGATCAATCTGTATCTTCGTGATTGCGCCAGCAATCAAAGAAAACTTCAAATGGAGTGGCTTTCGTCGTCTACCAAGCCTGAAAAATGATGCAATTCGAGGTTGATTGTTATTTAAGCGCACTGGTAAAATTCTTCTTGCTTATGCACTCTTGTCAAAAAAAGGGCAGGCGCCGTTTGCACATGTGAAATTCGATTCTGCACCGAAACGCCCATCGCGGCACTCCACATGGGTCACAGGGGCAATGAGTCGTGTAGGGTGCGGGGTTTATCCCCGCCCGCGACCGGTTAGCAGCAACGGTCGGGGTCTCTTTAGCCGATTGCTGGAGGGGATGAACCCCTCCCCTACAAAACAGCCAGAACCCAATTGGAGAATAGTGCATCTGCAGAAAATCCTATTTGCCCATTATCCCGGCGAAAGGTGATCTCAGTTTCATATTTCCACACAACATAGAGTGTTCAGCCGATGATTGATGGCATTACAAGTTGTTGAGATTCCTCGCCGCAAGTCATGGGGAACGTTGCTCGAAGCGCGAAGACCGCCCTGGGGGCGAAGCTAGTGCCCATCCATGGGAAGGCTCATGCTCCCTCTGCCTTGATGGGAGAGGTCTGGGGTGAGGGTGATAACACGCCGATAAGTAACGATAATCTTATCCCGGCCCGCCCCCTCCCCTATCCCCTCCCCTCGGGGAGGGGTATTTATGGATGGAGACTATCTATACAGTAATTTTCAGATAATCGTTCCGATTGAAACCGATGCCCCACAACGCCATGCCGGTCCTGGATCAAGCCCGGGATGACGGATCCGGCATCCATAAGCCATCGAAATTACTGGATCCCGGATCAAGCCCGGGATGACGTAAACGCTGATTTCGGACTTTTTACGGGGTTGTCAACATTGAGCATTTAAAACGACAGGGCAAGTGTCAACCCCAAGGCTGGAGCGTTTTGCGATCGGCTGGTGAAGGGATCGTTAGAAACATTGAATTTCATTTTCAAATTCTCAATGAAGGTGCTCTTCTGGCGGGCATTGTACTTATGCGCGCTGCCCACGGCACTGTAGATATTTCCCGAGTAGAAGCCGATTTCGACAACGGTGATGACCGTCCCCAGGGCGTATAGCTCGTTGTCGAAAGCCTCCACCGCCGCCCAGATGAGGCCGGCATTGAGCAGGAACGCTATCGCGGCGTCCTGGTTGCGGCCGGTGTATAATTGGCCCATGCCGGGGATGATTGACAGGGCGCCTGCCAGCGACGGGTTTTTCTGAGGGATACCTTCGGTCTGGTTCAGCGCAGATTGTATTTTCTCAATGGGCAGATCTCCTCGGCCGACAGCACCCACCTGCGCGAGCGCTTCGGCTGCCCGCTGCCACTCACCGGTTTCGATATATATCCATGCCATGCGGTAGCGGATCTGATCCTGGATACCCGGCGCCGGGTAAAGGTGCATCATGTTTCGGTAATTGATTAAGGCCTGCCCGGACTGTCCGGTTCGTCGATACACATCGGATGTCAGAAAGCGCGCCGTCATGGCTGAAGGCGTTTTAGGGTAGGCGCCGGCAACCCTTTCAAACGCCGCGACAGCAGCTTCCGTGTTACCCAGTTTCGTCTGACACTGCCCGATGCGGAGTGCGGCGCGGGGAGCCCGCGAATCATCCGGAAACAGGAACAGAAACCGTTTGAATTCAGCGATGGCGGTGGCCATGTCGCCTTCTTGGAAGAGGGCCTCTCCAAACTGGTACTGCGGGTCGGCGGTGGTGATGAGGGCCCCTGAGAAGGCGCCTTCTTGGCCGGCGGCTGCCACTATCGGCTGAAGCGAGAACCACATGAGGATGGCGCATCCAAGGGCGGTTCTGATGGGAGAGAATATCGCCATCTCGGTTTTTCTGCGGGACATCGTATAACCCCTGAAGGCTTTTGGTTGATGCTATTTCTGGGTGGCCCGAAGCACTTCTTCCAACGTCGTGACCCCACCGAGGACTTTGTTCAAGCCGTCCATGCGCAGCGTGATCATACCGTGCTCCTCGGCCGCCTCCTTAATCCGGTTCGAGTCATACGTTTCCAAAACCAGACGTTTCAGGGGGCTGTTCATTTCCATGATTTCAAAAATGCCGATTCTGCCCTTGAACCCCGAGTGAAAGCAGGCGCCACACCCCTGGGGTCCGTAGAAGGTGCGTCCCTGGACCCGTTCTTCGGAGATGCCCAGCCCCGCCATGATGGCGAGATCCGGTTGTGTCTTCTGACGGCACTCATGGCAGAGAACCCTAACGAGCCGCTGGGCGATGACGGCCACCACAGCCGAAGAGATGAGAAAGGGTTCTACGCCGATGTCCACCAATCGCGTCACGGCACTGGCCGAGTCGTTGGTATGCAGGGTGGAAAAGACCAGGTGTCCGGTAAGCGCTGACTGGACGGCGATGTCGGCGGTCTCCCGGTCTCGGATTTCCCCCACCAGGATGACATCCGGATCTTGACGAACGATGGACCTTAACCCACGGGCGAAGGTCAGATCGATTTTCGGATTGACCTGGATCTGGCTGATTCCCCTGAGTTGGTATTCAACGGGGTCTTCGATGGTGATGATGTTGATTTCAGGGGTTTTGATGGAGGACAGGATCGCATACAGCGACGTTGTTTTCCCACTGCCGGTGGGTCCTGTAACCAGGATGATTCCGTTGGGGGAGGTAACCAGGGAGGAGAGCTGGGTGAATCGCTCCCCGGTCAGCCCCAGTTCAGTGATTTCCACCAAAGACGCAGTTTTATTGAGCAGGCGCAGTACGATCCGCTCACCGAAAGACGTGGGCAGGGTGGACACACGAATGTCGATTTCCTGATCGCCCACCTTGACTTCGATTCGGCCGTCCTGTGGGAGCCGTTTTTCGGCGATATTGAGCTTGGCCATGACTTTGATACGCGAAATCAGCGAGGGTTGTATCCACTTCGGGGGGGAAAGGAGGTCATAGAGTATGCCGTCCACGCGGTGGCGCACCTTGAATCCATCCTGGTAGGGTTCGAAGTGAATGTCACTGGCACGGGCTTTTATGGCTTCAGAAAGTATGTGGTTGACCAGTTTGATGATGGGCGCATCGCTGGTGTCGTCCAGCAGGTCCGCCGGGTTTTCCATGTCGGTAATGATCATCGCCCCGTCTTCTTCCATGTCTTGGACCAACTGTTCGGCGGAACCGCGGCTGAAGTCGTAGGAGATGTTGATGGCCGACAGGATCGCATCCCGGGGGGCGAACACGATTTCCGGGTTATCGGCGCCGATGATGCGAATGAGATCGTCCACCGCCTGGGCGCTGGCGGGGTCGTTCATGGCGATGATCCAGGAATTCGCCGGCAGTACACTTGCATCGGTTTCCGAGGCTTCTTCCGCCTTGCTGCCGACCGGTTCGCCGGCATTTCTTTGTAAGGGTACGATGACATGGCGTTTCAAGAATTGGATGGGGATCTGGTCGATAAAGGCACCGGAGATGTTTTCCAAAGGCAGGTTCGGCTGGTGGGCAAGGCCGTAGCGCTTGCTGAAGGTCTGCAGCACCTGTGCTTCGGAGACCACCTTCTTTCGCAGCAGCGCTTCGGCGGCGGAGCAGGGTTCTGTGCGGGCCAACCGGCGGGCATCTTCGAGGTTCTCCGGAGGGATGCCATGGTCCTGGCCGATGCTATCGAAGATATCCTTGAACATTAGTGCTCTTGCCCCAGTTCGGGTGCTGGAGATGGCACCCATGCCGAATCGGAATCGTAGTTGTCGGAGCGGGGCATGTACATTTTGATACGGCCCCCCTCGATTTCATCCATGATTTCCTTCTTTTCGGTGTATACCTTACTGGCTTCATCGGGGGATTGGATCACTCTGGGGGTGATGAACACAAAGAGATTTGTTTTCTCCCCGGACAGGCTTTTGCTCCTAAACGCCCAACCCATGACGGGCACATCACCCAGGCAAGGGGTTTTGGTAACCGTGTTGGTAAAACTGTCGTCGATAAGGCCGCCGATAACAATGGTGTTGTTGTCTTTTACAATGGCTGTGGTTTGAACGGTTCTTTTGAATGTGGTCGGCGTTAGGCGCTCGTTGGTCGTAACGGCGACAGTTGCCAACTCATCAATGTTGGTGGATTCCAGCTCAATCACGAGCCGTACCATGCGGTCCTTGCTGATCTGAGGAGTGATCTTCAGTTTGATGCCAACATCCCTGTATTCGAAACTGCCTGTTGTGGTGGTCGTGCTGATGGAGGTACTGGTTTGAAAGGGAACATTTCGACCCACAGAAATGACGGCCTCCTCGTTGTCCGTGGTGAGCACCTGGGGTGTTGACAGGATATGGACGTCCTTGTCCTCTTGAAAGGCTTTCACTACGGCAGCGATACTGGGAAACGTCACCGCGCCGACCGTTATCCCTTCACCGAAGACGCCCAGCGCCATGCCGGTGGGAAAGGAGGCGGTGTTGAGTGCGCTTCCGAAACTACCCCCCGCCCCCGCTCCGCCGCCATAAACGATATTCTTCCCATCGTAAGCGGTTTGACCGCCGACCACCCACTCCGTTCCCAACTGAAAGTCCTTGTCTACTTTGACTTCGATGATAAGAGATTCGATGAAAACCATGGCTCTGGGGATATCAAGTTTGGCGATGATGCCTTCAAGAACCTGATACTCATCTTTCTCGGCCATGATAATCAGACTGTTGGTGGCCTTGTCCGGTGTGATCTTCACATCGGTCGATATGACTGGTGTCACGGCCTTGCCGCCTTTGACTTCGCCACCGTTTTTGGTCGGCAGCGCCTGGATCACCTTGGCTAGGTCTTCGGCAGTGGCATGTTCCAGGTAGCGGACATGAAATTTCTCCTTGCCCTGAGGCAGTGCTTTGTCCAGCATGTGGATCAGGGTGCGCACGCGCTCGGCCTCGACTTCGCTGGCGCGAACGACGATATAATTGGTCCGCTCATCGGCAACAAAGGTGATGTTGTCGTCGGGGTCAGGGCGTTTTTTGCCCCTCGCTTTGGGCTGAAAAACCGTTGATAGCAGCTTGACGATTTTTTCGGCATCCGCATTCTCGACGGGTATGACCGAAATTTCCTGGCCCATACCGGAAATGTCGATGGCTTTCAGGATTTTCAAGAGCCGAAGGATATTCGAGTAGACATCGGTGACGATGAGGGTGTTGGTTGGAGCGTAGGACAGCATGACGCTGTTTTTGGAAATCAATGGGGCAAATAGCGCCTTGATCTCATCCGGGTTGGCGTATTTTAACGGGATGAGCTGCGTGACGACGCTGTCGTCGGGGCTCTTGGCCTCGGCTCGCAGCATGGTTTCGATATTCTTGGAGCGAGCATCCGGCATGGGTACGATCTTGGTGATCTCTCCGGCATCCACGGCGGTGAATCCGTGGACCTCTAACACCGACGCGAACACCTTGTAGGCTTCCCCGACAGAGATTTTACCCGGTGAAATGATGGTCACCTTTCCCCTGACACGCTGATCCACTACGAAATTTCTTCCGGTGAGTTCAGAGATGTATTTAATGAATACAGTAATATCGACGTTGTTGAAATCGATGGTGACGTATTTATCTGCGCCGGGGGCATCCGCTGCCAAGACTGGTGAGGGGCCCGCGCCGACACCTCCCAGGCAGGCCAGCAGCATGAAGACGATGAGCGGACGTCCCGCAGGCACGAACGTGCCGCTTATGCATCCCGATAGGTGACGGTGCAAGAATTTGAGGGTCAACACCACAATACCTCTTCCTTTGGGTTTCCTGTTTGCTGGAACCGTAAAAAGTTCAAACCGCCCGTTTTTTCGTCATTCCCGTGAAGGCGGGCATCCAGTCATTTTGAATACGCCGTCATGCCGGATCAAGTCCGGCATGACGGCTAAAGGACTTTTTGCGGGCCTGTCCCGATAGAACTGCCGGTGTGGCCAGTCGTTGTGGCTATTCAATATCGTACTGGATGTTGAGCTGTTTGCCCCCCCGTTTGACATCGATGGCCACCGCATCGGCACTGCCAAGCTGTTCGTAAAGCTTGAGCACATCGTTCATCGATCGGATGGGGCTGCCTTCAATCCCCTGCAGCACATCGCCTGACTGTAGCCCCATCTGAGTGAACAGAGAATCGGGCTGAACGCCGGAGAGCATCAGACCTGCCGGTTTTCCGCGTTCGAAATGGGGGCGGATGCGCACCTGGCGCATAAGTTGTTGGATGTTACCGGAAGCCTCCTGGATCTCCTCCCTGCTGATGGGGATCTGTTGGCTCTGGATTTGCCCCTCATCTTTTTCCGTCGGGGGCTCGGCTGGCCCCGGGCGCGCCGAGGCGCCGACACTGGCATCTTCCATTTGAAGCATCTCATCTCGACCGGCAACGGTCAGGATCACCTTTTCCCTCAGCACCTGCTTGACCTGGGCGCCGGCAACGGTGTCGCCCGCCTTGTAGAGGTCCTGGCTCCGGTCCTTCAAGTTTTCAATAACGGCGTATTCTTTGCCGCCCCGCTGGGTGATGGTACCCCAGAGCTTGAGCTTCAGGGTCGTGGGTTCGAGCTGTTGTATTTCCACCTCTGGGGTGGGTGCCGGTTTGTTTTCAACCCCCGCGTTAAAGAGGTTGCGTTGAGTGATGACCTGGTAGTGGGACAGCGGGAGTTTGACAGCGGCCGATATCGTTCGTGTGGGCGCCACATCCATGGGTTGTTCACGAGGCACTGCCAGCCTGCGCACACCAACATCATAAGCTGTCTTGACACCGGTGTAGGCCAGTAGCGTCAGCAGTGCGAGGTTGAGGATATGGACCAGTGGTCGAATGGGTATCATGGTCGTCTTTGTCAAAAACGCAGGCAACGCGATATTTCATCGCTCGCGCGTGATGGTTTCCCGTGTCATTTAATGTTGAAGACCGGCTTTTCGAAGGTTCCGCTCAGAGTGATCTGGAAGCCGTTCTTTCGTCGGCGATATTCGGGGAACATTCGCGACATCAACGGTTCGCCCAACTCCTTGATCAGTGTCTGCTGGGGTAAAATATCCCCGGTCAATGCGATCGTGCTGCTGCCTGGTGGATCCTGCAGCGTCATGGTGCCCTTCAACCGGCCGGCCACCAGGGGGCCGCTCCAACTGCACGAAGCGATGGCGAGGGCGTTGCCGTGCACCTGCGCTTCGATCGCGATGGTGTCGAAGGTCATGGCGCGAATGCTGCCGATGGGCAGCAATAAATCCACTGCGGCATCGGATATTTCCGCGATTATCTCTGTGCGTGCACTGCCGACCGGCTGGGGGGAGATGCGGCATGTGCCGTTTAAGGCCCCAGTGACGGCGCGCTCGGGTGCTATAATGTCGATCAGCGGCAGCCGGGATAGATCGACATCCCGAAACCGTGCCGCTATCTCCGGCTGGCGATGCCCATCAGTCACGGTGAGGGCGCCGGCTGCCCGGCCACCGTGCAGGTCCCCGACGAAACGCATGGCGAGCGTGCCGGTGAGTATCGACAGATAGCTCGGTGCGGCGCGCAACGTGTCCGCGTGTATCAGCATGTCCCCGCTGCGATACAATCGGACATTGTTAAAAACGATGCCCAAAGGGACGGCCGGCGCCACCCGTTCAACCGAAACGGCGATGTCCTTGCCGATCTGGCCACCAGCACTGCTCACGTACTCTCGGACAGTACTTTCCGGGAATGCAGTATATAGGAAAAATGCTGTTATAGCAAATAGATAGATCCCATATGCGATGATTATCCGCTTTGACGTCATTTTGATCTTCCGATGGTGGCCGTGTTGTGCGAATGCCCTATTCACCCATTGCAGGAGAACAAACGCGCGGATGAGAAACGTCAGGGTTTCTGACTATACACTGATGGTTGCAATCTCCAGCACGGCGTTCAACGATTTGCTATCCTTGCCGGTGGTTAGCAGGGACATGCGGCGGATGGACACCTCTTCGTTGGAGGTCTCGATTTTATGGACAAACTGAACCAATTGACTGAGCGCAATGCCCTCCAGCTTCATCTCGACGATGGACAGTGCCATATCGGTATTTTTAATTTTGGACACAGAGGGTTTCATATAAACGATGCGGTCTTTCAAACCGGCCTGATCTGCCAATCCATCCAAAAAAGAGAATAGGCTGAACCCCTCTTTTTGAGACGCCAACCGCTGCTGGGAGTTCGCCATGGTAGTGCGAATGTCGCTGATTTGCCGAGCCAATTCTTTGGCTTCCGACACGGCCGCCTGCTGTCGCGCGAGGGTGTCGGCAACGGATTTTTGCTTGTCGTGGATGGGGAACACCACCCATTCAATGACAAGAAAACCGATCAGGGCCGCCACACCCAAACCCAGGGCCAACTTTTCCCTTCGGCTGATTTGAATCACAGCTGGATCCTTAGTTTAAAATTCACGCGATTTCCCGACTTCTGCTGGTTGGCGGAACTGATGCTCACACTGGTGAACGCCGGATCCTGTTCCAGTCGCTGCTGAACGGTATTCACCGTATTGAAGGTGTCGGTGTCCCCGCTGAGGATGACATTGTCCGTGCCGATGACAACCTGGCTCATGTTCACGCTCAGATTGGCGCTGATCCGCTCGCTGATGGCCCGCAGGATATCCACAACCCGACGTGATCGACCGCTTTGATCGAATTGCGGGGCCTCCTTTTTCAGTTCTGCCAGCCGGGTGCGCATTTGAAGGACGGGGTTGACGATGCGCTGCACTTCCGGAAGCGCCGCTTTGAATGTCTGGGTGATCTCCTGATTGACATCTTCCAGCAAGGCCTGATCATAGCGCGTGGCTGCGACACTGCGATACCCGGCGGTCAATAGAATCAGCAGGCTGATGATGGCCGGTGCAACCAATGATTTTCGGTGCTCCTGCCAGAACTTGCCAAGTGCAAAAGGCCCTTTTCTGAAGTTCAGCCCCTTGAACCCCTTGATGCTGCACACCGCCAATGAAAACGCATCGGTGGGAAGACCCTCCGGGTACGGAGTGTCTGCGTCCATGGAAACACCGGTCTCCGGGCTTCTACCGGGATGGAACCATTCCACCGGGATTCCCAATGCCGCAGACAGTTCAGTCGTCATCGCTGACGGCGCCGCAGGATGCTCGGCCACAAACAGGCGCGAGGGGGTAAACGACATACCGGTTTTGCCGTCCTGGAAAGCGTAGACGACGCGGTTGATGCACCCGGCGACCTGCGCCGGCGATGCCGCCGCCAAGTCTTCGCTTAAGCACCGCGCATGCAGCAATTGCTTGCCGGAAAACAGGAAAACCGTCGAGCTTCTGAGGCCTGGGTAGGCGAAGATCGTATGCTCTTCTGTCTTGAGCCGCTGCTGGAGAACAGCGGCTGTCGGATGACCGGCAAGGGTCAAGATTGCCGGATTCAGTTTGCTATGGGTGAGGCCTTCCATGACGGCGCTTAGGTGAGATTTCTCCAATGCGGCCGTCAGCAATACCGATCGTTCTCCCTCAATGGCGGCGATTTGGTAATCCACAATGGCGCTGTCGGCACTCACGGGCAGCAGCGGTTCCAGCTCATAGGAGAGGACCTGGTCGATCTTCTTCTTTTGGCAAAACGGCAGGGCCACGTGTCGCAGATATGCCCAGGCAGGCGGGATGCAGACTGCCGACTCACAGCCTTCGATATCGGCTTTTTCCGAAAGTGTTGCCACGGCTGCCGCCAGGTTTTCGAGGCTAAACTGCCCATTGGGATAGTCGACGGCCCACTGGCCGCTCACTGTCGCCCCCTTCAAGCGGCTGCTGAGCAGGACGGCCGTGATGCCATCACTTTGAATATCGATGCCGAGATGATGATTGGGCATGAAAACCTATCGGTCGAGGGGCGAGAGGCCGGCGGAACGCCTCGCCCTAGTGATATAGATCGCTAATAATATTAGATTTTTCTATATGTTAGTTTTCTGGGTTTTGCAAACAAAAATGGCCGTTGGACCCGCGTGCGAGTGATGCCCCTTGGCACGGGAAGCGCCACTGAAGGTATCGCCGCCGGCAGTGGGTTGCCTTGTGGGGTTCACTCATAACGCAGGATGTCGCAGGTTTGCGTCGGTGCCGTCCCCAAGCGACGGCACTGAACGCTCGCCGTCAGTTGGAACCGACCCTGCCCGGTGACAGCGGTCACCGAAATACGGAAGAGATCGCTGGATGTGGTGATCAGAGCCGCCGGCAGGTCAAGATCGCCGCACCCGGGGGCATTTTTGTACCATGTCGGCTGGCTGAGTGCTTGATTGTCTGTTTCGGCAATCCGCTCCTGGCGATAGGAAACAATCGACTCCGCGAGTGATTGATACTCGATGGGGAGGAGCGCGGCAATCACCGGTGCTTCGGCCGTGTTCATGTTGATCCTTCCACTGTAACGCACCTCGGAGGGGCGCTTTCCGGATGCGCCAAGGGCGGTCACATAGCGGGACAGACCGGGGCGGCCGTCGGTGCCGTGGTAGAGTTCGGACGGCACGCCCTTCACCTGCAGCAGTTCCCCGATATGCTGAATGGGCGCATTGGCCGCGCGGTGGGGATAGGGCAGGGTTTCGTAATAATCGTTTTCCGCACCGCTGAGCCCGGTGATGGCGTCATCGTCACCACTGTCCAACCAGTCTTTTAACGCATCGATGATTTCGACCTCAGAGAAGTCGATCTCATCGGCATACTGCGACTTGAGAATGCCGAGAAAACGTTCCCACAATTGCCGCTGGTCTGGATTAAACTGCCGCCAGTTGGGCGGTGTCGCCAGCGCATTGATCTGAATGCGCGCACTTTCGTCGGTGATGCTGATATTGATGGTCCCGTATGGAAATAATATGACGCTACTGATCACGTCGTTGAGTGCGGTCTTTTTGTCTTCAAAAAGCATCCAGCCGAGCACATCTTCGCTGCTGCCAGACTCGAGGAGCTGCACGGCGGCTTCGATTCCCGATCGACACATTTCAAATTGCTTGAGCTGCTGGGCTGAAGCCGCCGAGGACACCAGCATGCCGCGTACCTGTCGATTGAGCATGGTGCCTGAAACCACCAGCGCGGCGATCACGCCGATGACCAGGATGAGGGCCAGGCCCCGGTCCGAGGTTGTCGGGTTACTCATCGCCACCACCTGGGGCCGGCCGCTGGGCGATAAGAGAAACGGTTGTGGTCAATTGCACGGACGCATGCTCCGGGCCGCCAATGCCGAGCACAATGCTGACCGCGCTGGGGGTGGCGTATGCGAAGGCATTCGACTCGGAATCCCATTCTTCATGAGCCGAGCCTTCGGCGTCGATATAGGAGACATCGAACTGAGAAACGTTCTCACAGACAACCGGATCGGGCCATTCGTCCGGCGGATCGGTGCCACTGAAACTCACCAGGCGGTCTTGGCGTCTTAGGTGGAAGCCGTTTTCGCGATCGCCATCGACATAGTAGCGCAGTACTGCAAGTCCCTCGGCTCCGGCGCCTTGGAGATCGATGTGGCGTGCGGAAACGAACCGGATAGTAGAAAACCGGGTGCCATCCAACGAAGTCGACTCACCGGAAAATCGGTAGGGTGACAGTTCGGTATCGGTAATGCCCGGTGGGCGGTAAAATGGCTGGGTGAGCACAAAGGCCGCTTTGAGGTCTGCCACCACATGGTGCAGCGCAGCGCCGCTCATCTCGGAAAGGGTGTTTTTTTCCCCCACCACCCGTGCATCGGCAACCAGTTGCCGATAGGACACAAAGAGTGCCGTAAACACCAATGAGAGCATCATGGCGGCAACGAGGATTTCAAGCAAGGTGAAACCGTGCGGTGCGCGTGTCGGCCGCCCTATTCGCCATGTGCCGCATGCCCGGCACACCGTGGCGAAGAAACGACGGGTATCGGTGTTTGCGGCCAATTCAAAAAGATTTTTTCTCCTATCCACCGCTTTATTCCTGATGGCGCCGATAGGTGGTAAAGCCGTAGTTCAATCGCGGACCCGCCGAAATGGCAATATCGATCCGCCAAAGTTTCGGTGCTGCGGATTCCTCCAGGGGCAGCGCCACTTCGCTGATGTCGGCCTGCCACAAAATCGGCACCCCTGCTTCGTCAAACGTGCCGCGATCGTTCACTGCCCCGTCAACGCCTTCTATCATTAAGGTGCTCAGCACCCTGTCGGCCAGGAATGGGGCGTGGGTGTTGAAGGCGATTTCTTCGCTCAAATCGATGGACTGTGCGTGGAGGCGAAATACGGCAACAAGGGCGATGGAGAGGATCGCCAGGGCGATGAGAATCTCCAAGAGGGTGAAGCCGTGTGATTTGCCGTCAATGGCCACGGTAGTGAATCTTTGCCGCATAGAGAAATGGCTCGATATGAATATCCGCTTCCCGGCCGTCATCGCCGACGAGCGTAATTCGGGTGAAGCCGGAGGTGCCGTTTGGTGAAAAACGGATGGCCACTGGGCCGGGTTCCGAAAAGGCGCGCCCGTAGGTGACGATCTCTCGAAGGGCGACCGTTTCCGGCAGGGTAAACAGCGCCCGGGGTGCGCTCTCTGCCACTCCCTCCGAAGCGGCGCTCGTAGAGACCCACAGCCGCGCGGCCCGCCTGTCGATATGGAGAAACAGGGGCGTTTGTTCGGACACTGCCAGACGCTTTAGCCGAGGAACGTTCAGGGAAAACCAGTTGACGCTGTTGCGAAAACCGTCGGAAGTCGCATCGGGTGCGATTCGTGGGATTGCCACCAGAAGAAAAATGCCGATCAGGGTAATGACGACCATCAGTTCGAGAAAGGTATAGCCGCAGGATCGGAACGTTTTGTGTCCTTCCAGCGGGAGGGGTCCCGTGTGTCGTCGGTCATGCCGTACGCTGAGCGCAATGCCCACGCTACTCGGTATCCCAGTTGTTGATATCCTTGTTCTTACCATCGCCGCCGGCGACCCCGTCTGCGCCGTAGCTGCTGAGATCGAACTCCCCATTGGCGCCGGGGCTGAGGTAGATGAAGTCATTTCCCCACGGATCTTTGGGCACTTTCCCCTTCTCGAGATACCCCCCCTGGCGCCAGTTTTTGGATTGGGTTCCCGTGTCGGGCTGTGCGACGAGCGCCTCCAATCCCTGATCGGTGTTCGGATAGCCGCCGTTGTCGAGTTTGTAGAGTTTCAACGCCGTTTCGATGCTTTCGATCTGTATGCGCGCTTTGAGTCGTTTGGCTTCATCGGGACGGCCCATGATGCGTGGCACAATAAGCCCGGCAAGGATGCCCAAGATGACCAAGACGACCATCAGTTCAATCAACGTAAAGCCGCGTTCTCCGGGATGCCGTTCAATGGCTGCGCGGTTTTTGAGCATGGGTTGTGTTCCTTCGTCGTGCCGGTGCCGAGATTGGTTGCATGGCATCCGGCTTTTGCGCCCCCAACGGTGAGGCGCCCTTGAAATTACTTTACCAGTTGGTTCATTTCGAATATCGGCAGACAGATGGCCAGGACGATACTCCCAACGGCCACCCCCATCAACAGAATCATCAGCGGTTCCAGCATGGCGGTGGCGCTCATGATGCGCGCTTCGGTTTCGTTCTCGAATGCGTCTGCAATCTTTTTTAGCATCTCTTCCAGTTCGCCGCTTTGCTCCCCCACCTGTACCATTTGGACCGCCATGCTCGGAAAATGCGTAAAACGCTCCATGCTTGCCGCAAGACTTTGTCCCTTTTCCACCTCGGCCGCCACGGTCTCCAGGGAATCGGCGATGATGATATTGCCGGCGACACTTTTCGAAATACCCAGGGCAGGTAGCATGGACACGCCGTTTTCCAGCAATGATGCCAGCGTCCGTGCCAGCCGTGCCATGGCCATTTTCTCCACCAGGTCACAAAGCACGGGTACCTGTAAGTGGAGCCGGTCCAAAAAACGGCGTCCTCGCGTGGTCTTTCGAAAGAATTGGAGGCCGATGGCCAATGCGGCAATCCCCATGACGATGACCGGCCAGTAAGCTTTCATAAAACTGCTCACGGAAAGCAGCAATACCGTGGGCAGCGGCAACTGCTGGTTCATGTCCTCAAAAACAGTCGTGATGCTGGGCACCACGAATGTCACCAGAAAAAACAGCACCAGCGTGCCGATCACCGCCATGAGCGCTGGGTAGGCCATGGCGGTTCGAATGCGGTTGGTAAGCGCAATGCTTTTTTCACTGATGACCGCCAGCCGGTTCAGAATCAGATCCAGTGTTCCGGAAGATTCTCCGGCCGTGACCATACTCACATAGAGCGGTGAGAACAACGACGGGTACTGAGCCAGTGCGGCCGCAAAACTGTTGCCTTCGACAATGGCATCTTTGATGTTGGCCAGGGATCGCTTCAGGCGCTTGGATCGTGTGTGGGGAACCACCGAACCAATGGCCCGATCGATGGGGAAGCCGGCGTTGACCAGGGTGGACAACTGGCGCGTGATCATGGCGAGCTCCGTAGGATTGATCCGGGACAATCCGTCGAGCAACGATCCGCCGCGGCCACCGGCTGCCTTGCCGGCTGACTGTGTCACCTCGTGGAGCGATACCGGGAATTTCTGACTGCTGCGCAGCTTCTGGCGGGCCGCTGGAGCGCTGTCGGCATCAATGATCCCGGCGATCCGTTTCCCGTCGGCAGCGAGTGCTTTGTATTCATAGACCGGCATCATCCATCCCCGTGTTCATCAACCCCATCGTCGCCGAAGGCCTTTGGGTCGAGGCGCTGCAGTTTGCTCAAGGGATTGAACTTGCCATTTTGTTTACCCTTCGGCTTTTGCAACGTTGGGGGGTTACTCCACATACACGGATTGACCCGGGTAAATGGTGCTGCGGGGGGTCATGCCGTTGGCGCTCAGAAATCGATTGAGGGACATGTTATGCTGTTTGGCGATGGCGAAGGGGCTGTCCCCTGTTTTAACAACGTATACCTGCATGCCGTCGGTGTCGGATTTTGGGTCGGCGCACGCCGGGATGTTGAGGCGCTGGCCGATACTCAAGTGAGCACCGCTCAAGCCGTTGATCTGCTGGATTTTCGAGGTTGTCGTGCCATAGCGCTTGGCGATAATCCACAAAGAATCTCCCCGTTTGACCCGGTGCAAGACGGTTTGCCGGCCGTCCGGTGAACATTTGGCCGGTGGTGGCGGCGCGGTGGCGACGACTTGGGTGCCGGAGAGCGGTATCTTGAGCGTTTTTCCAGCTACGATAAAGTGGCTTTTCCGGATATTGTTGGCCTGGGCGATGCGGCTGACACTGGTACGGTATTTTCTTGCAATGGTCGACAGACTCTCCCCTTTTCGAATTTTGTGATACACGTATGCCGGCCGTGGCGGGGAGGCGATGGGCAGCGTATCCACTTTAGCCAGCAGGTCGGGTGCCGTACCCTTGGGAACACGCAGTTCGAAAGGCTCGTTCGGCAGGATTCGGTACCGAAGCATAGGATTCAGTGCCTGTAGGGATTTTTCGTTTACTGACAAGAGATTGGACACTTCCCTGAGGCTGACCTGCCGATCAATGGTTACGGTCTCAAAGGCCATCGGCGGATCCGGCTCGGGAAGCGCCATGCCGTATTTTTCGGGGTTTTTTAAAATGTGCAGGGTGGCCAGAAACCGCGGGACATATCTGGCCGTCTCCAGCGGCAGACGCTGGTAAAGATCCCAGAAGTTGTCGAGATAATTGATGTTCTGGGATCGAATGACACGAAGGACCCGGCCTTCCCCACAGTTGTAGGCAGCCAGCGCCGTTGTCCAGTCTCCGAAAATCTGGTGCAATTCTCTCAGATAGTTGACGGCGGCCTCGGTGGAGCGATACGGATCAAGGCGTTCGTCGACATGGGTGTTCCGCTTGAGTCCGAATTTATACCCCGTTGAGGGAATGAACTGCCACAGGCCCAGTGCCCGGGCCCGGGAGAGCGCTTGCACTTTGAAACCGCTTTCAATCAGGGGAAGCCACGACAACTCCTCGGGAAAACCGGCCTCTTTGAGGGAGGCGACGATGTGGTCATGATATCTGCCGCTTCGACGATACGACTCCAGGAAAAAGGTCCTCTCCACTGTGGTAAACCGTTTGATTTCAGCCTCCACATGGCGATTCATATCCATCGGAATGGCATTATGCTGGCCGTTGACGACGGTATTGCGAGATGCATAAATTTCTAAAATTCTTTTTGAGATGAGAAACCTGAGATCTTCTTTCTGCTGAAAAAGCTTAGGGTTTTCACTGGTGTCCGCATCAAGGATCAATAGATAGGCTTGATCCAACGCCTCGAGCGCATTGTCCAGTTCACCGCTCTGCCAGAATTCCTGAGCCGCCTGGCAAAAATCCAGTGCCTCCTCCAGACGGGACTCATCGGACTTTTTGACCAAGAGCGCTGTCTGAGGGGCAGAAGCGGCGTCGTTGCTTGCCGGCATCTGATTGTGTTGCAACGCCGATGCGTCGACGGGTCCGATGGAAAGGGGTGTTTGGGCGGTGTCTATGGCGGGCTGAGGTGGTTCGAGGGCCGACGAATCAATCATTTTTTCGGAGACGGCGCCATCGTCAGCCGCGATCGGAGGTGCCGTTGCCGTCGTGTCGGGGTGCCCGGGATTGCGTTCGGCTTGAGGCAACGAGGCATCCTGCGTTCGAACGATCGCAGGCGTACTGCAACCGGCGATCAATGCCGCGGTCATGATCAGGGCGCTCAGTCGTATCGGTTTGAATCTCATGCTCAATAGTATTGCGTGGGCCGACCGGGTGGATCATATCGGCTGATCGTCACAGTGCCTGACGCATTAACCAAGAAACCCAATGAATGTCAAGCCGCTCAGAGCAAGCACCGGTAAAAGAACCATCCCACAGCGGCCGGCGTGTTTTTGCCCGCCACCGACCGTTGTCCAGGATTTTTGTATTTTGCCGGGCTTTTTATCTTGACATGCCAGAACTTTTTGGCATAATACCCGTTTTCCAGGGTTGATGTTCTGCTCGGGATGATGATTGGTAATGCTGGTTTCATCATACAAGCGGCGGTCGGCGACTGCATATGCGGGAATTCGGGTTTTTACGGGCCAGAGTAGCTCAGTCGGTAGAGCAGCTGATTTGTAATCAGCGGGTCGCGGGTTCAATTCCTGTCTCTGGCTCCATACGTTGCCAGGCCGCAGCGCAACGGTCGTTCGAGCGTACTGGGTTTCAGCTTTGCGGCAGGGCAACCTGCCACCCGGCTTTTGGCCGTATGAGTCGTTTGTAGGAGATCCCGATGTCGGGGTCGTCAAAGCACTACGGGGACTTCACTATAGTCAGGTAGCGATTTATTAGAGGGTGTGCATGCCGGAAAACCCGCAGCATGTGCACGGTAGCGCGTTCAGGCGGGAGTAGCTCAGTTGGTAGAGCTCCAGCCTTCCAAGCTGGAAGTCGCGAGTTCGAACCTCGTCTCCCGCTCCACCTTTTCCCTCTTGTCGGTCGTTCACGTCTTTTGAGGTTTCCGCTGATACTGTGTCGCCCACGTAGCTCAGTCGGTAGAGCGCTTCCTTGGTAAGGAAGAGGTTCATCGGTTCGATTCCGATCGTGGGCTCCACCTCATTTTAAACAACAACAGCTGTATTAACAGTAACTGCGTACATAGCGTCGCAATGGGGCGCCCAAGAGAAAGCCCCTGTCAAGCCGCTGATTCAACATCATTCCAAAATCAATGGGAGGACGGTAAGATGGCGAAGCAAAAGTTTCAGAGGACCAAGCCCCACGTAA
>CAYUOU010000080.1:0-18383 GCA_964446485.1 uncultured Desulfobacterales bacterium
TTTTGGCAGCATGAAAACATTATAAACGGTAATTTAGCATTTGCCAAGTCCCTTATTGTTTGATAAGCCGTGGATTGTATGCCTCCAATTCACCGGTACCATAAAAGCGGATCGGCTGATCAAGCGTATCCACAACAATAATGTTGTAAAGTGCGCCGGGGCGACCGGTTTCTGCCTCAGTTTGGGTAGCCTGACCGAGCTTCCAGGCAAAGCGCCAGGCGGTAACGTCCGAGTTCAGCGGCGCATCTTCCTGAGAAGGTGAATAATCGACTTCGACACCGGTCTCGGTTTGTCTTTGGAATTTAACCCGAAATCCGGCAGGCTTTTGAATCCATCCGTTCCCGATGATGCTCAATGCATCGGCAATTTTCATCAGTGCTCCTCATTCGGCTGGCGTTTTCTGATAGTGATTGGATCAACCGTTAACCACACATGCCGCCTCAATGCGATCCTACTTGGCGGCAACTGGGATATCCTCGGGGTTGAAATGCAATTCCAATTGGGGAAAAGCAAATTGAATGCCTTCCTGATCGAAGCGCAGCTTGGTCTTTTCCAGAAGGTCGCAGCGGGCAACCCAGAAATCACCATTGTCCACCCAGCAGCGCCCACCCAGTTCCACACTACTGTTGGCCAGATTGAGGACATATACCATGGGCGCCGGTTTGGTCTTCACCCGGGCATCGCCGATCATCACAGATTCAAGCACCCGTTTGGCGGCGAGGAGATCCTGGTCGTAACGGATGCCGACATCGATTTTTATGCGGCGGGTCTCAGTGAAGTGATAGTTGATGACGACATCGTCCAGAATCTTGCGGTTGGGAACAAAGAATGTCTTGCCGTCGAAGGTCCGCAGCCGTGTATTGAGAAAAGTGACCGCCTCCACTTTGCCCAAAAGATCGTTGGCTTTGATGGTGTCGCCGACCTTGAAAGGCATGGATGGCAGAAACGGCCGCAAAAAAATCATCAAACCGATGCCCGCCAGGCTGGCGATTCCCAAAAACCGTAAGACGTTGATCGGTTTGGCGCCGAATTCCACCGCGGCGGCCGAGATCACGGTCATTACCAGAACAATATAGACGATGTTGCAGAAAATGGTGGCAGCAGGTTTTCTGGGCATCGTGCGGCGCAGTCCTCTGTCGACCCATCTTACAACCAACAGACCCGCGATCAACACACCCAAAGACAGCACCATGTGAGTGCCGTATAGGGTCATGGCCTCGCCGAGGTTCTGAAGCCGGGATAAAAAAGGTGGCATGGCGGTTTTACTCCCATAAGGTTAGCGTTTGGCAGCGAGGCAGGAGCCGTTTGGGCAATGTTTATCACTGGATCGGATGATTCACCATTGCTTTTTCGTCACTTCTTGAATTCGAAATCGTCTTGCCTCACCTCGTCAGCCAATACCAGAGTCCGGGCAGATCCGCGACCCCTAAGGTCAAAAACCACGTACCGCCGGCATCGTCGATTATGTCACGTACGCCAAGTCCGACACGGAACCGGTTATTAAGAAAGAGCGCGTGGAGGTCGACGCCAAAAGTGGTCTGACTATTATTTTCGGGCTCATCCCAACTGTGGTATGCCGCCGGGGTGATGCCCCAACCGGAAATCATTGCGGAGTGGGTCAAATGAGTATAGTCGATTCCCATGGTGCCGTAGTTGTAACTCTTCTCCTTGGATCTTGAATCGAAGAGCCCACCGGCAAACCCAAAACCGAAGCGGATGCCCAGGTTTTCGCGGTCAAAGTTCCAGGTTGGCTGCCAGAGGATCAACAGATCGCCGCCAGCCAAATCAAACGAGGCTTCATAAGGGATGATATGGCGCCACACCCACGAATCCGGTGCAGTAGAGGGTGCAAAAGAAAATTTTGGATATTTATAGGTCGCCGTGCGCAGCGAGAGCGCTCCGGTACCCATGAGGGTGGCGTATGCCTTGTCGCGCCTTTCAGGATCGGGTTCCCGTGTCCGGTAGATGCGCTCTGCCGCCTCTTCCAAGAAGACGAGTCGGCTGGTTGCACGGTTGACCAGTTCGTGGGACCAGTATTCGGGATCATCCATGATCAAGGCCAGTAAAGTGTTGCTGCCATCCGCCTGGATGGTCGGTTCGAAAGATTCGGCCTTGAGGTGCTCGAAAAATTCGCGCTCCACGGAAAGGGCGCCTTCCGCATCACCGTAGGCGCCGCGGCCGGCCATCAGCGTCTTGTCAAGTGCATCGTGAATAATGCGCAGATCGCGATCTTCGGGGGGCATCGGCGCGCAGGCAAACGTCATCATACCACGGCGGCCGAACTCCTTTTGGGCCAAAAGCGCGAAGACAAACCGTGCCTTGGGGTCATCGTTAACGCCGAGCAATCGGTACATCGCTTGGCTCAAATGATTGTAGCAGGTCCGATATTCCAAGGAGCGATCATCCGGAGTGAGACCAATGGCGCATTGATTCCCGGCGAGAAAGACCACAGCATCATAAATGCCCACATAGTAGTCATATTCACGAAATTTAAAGTCCAGAAAGGCACCGAAATCATCGAGCAACGTACCTGTGATCGGTGCCCCCCGACTGGTGACGCGGATGATCCGGTCGGAGTCCATGGCAACCTCGGACACTCTGATATCGTTAACGGTATCCTCTGCCATCTCATCGGAAGCCCGCGTTGCAACCACAAGTGCTGCTGCAAGGGCCTTGCGTAGCCGCGGCGCGTCGATACTGCATTCGGCAAGCATATTGAGATCAGAAGGGGCCGATGAGGGACGGCATTCTGTGACGACGCGTTCACGTAATAATGACTGGACAAGGAAAGGCGAAGTAATGGGTGCAAAACTGTAGTCGTAGGAAAGTTCCAGCAGGCGGGCGGCCTGCCGCAGCTGGTCGGCGCAATCGAGTTGCCGATCAAAGTAGGGCAGAAGATCACGGCAGAGGTTCCCGTCTTTGCGTTTTTCTAACCGTTTGGCCACCTGGTTGCTCAGGCTTGAAAAATTTAGCCGCCAGTTATTGCTCGTCAATTCCCGGTAGAGCTCAAACTTGCGGGCCGTTCCCAAGGCGCCGCCCAATACGGCTGCTTCGGAAGTGAGATTATAGGGCATGGTACGACACGCTTCGGGGGGGCTGTCGCCGCTGCAGGCATCGTCCTGCTCCGGTTTCGGTTTTTGAAACCGTTCACGGTTGGGATCGAGATAGATATAGTTGACCGGCAGTGTCTTATTTCTCTTGCCCACGCCGGGTTCCGACAGCCGGCGCGCCAGGCCGATGGGCAGGTTGTCGAAAAGCCCGCCGTCGGCAAATTCAGCTTCCGCGAGCACGTAGCCCCCCGGGCAACCAGAGACCGATCCGGGCGCCTTGCCAGTCTTACCCCCGTTTCCCTCATTTGTGGCAAGCTCGGCCTGACGGCAGTACTGTAATCGCCTCCTCCCAAAGCCCATGGGAAACGCGCTGGTGGTCAATATGACATCTTCCACTTGCTGATCCGATATCTTGAAAGCGCCCGTGCCGGCTTGATTCGGCAGCAATATGAGATCGGGGTTGCGAAACGCCGGATAATCGCCGGGATCAAAGAAAAAGGCCGCACTGCCATCGGCCTGGGTCCGCATTTCAAAGGGGATATAAAACCGCTGGTTTTTGACATCGATGCCGCCGATGTGAAGAATCTCCGGTTCGACGCGGGTGACGCTCACCCCCAATGGGATTCGCATTCCGGGAGGAAAAGTTCCGGCGCGGCGCCATTTATTGCGTAAGGTGCGGGATCCCGCAACCAACTGTTTGCGCGACAACAAGGCGTCGTCGGGGAGATAGAGCGGCGAGTCCGCCTCGGGAGGTAGCAACTGATTCACATCCGGCAGCAGCCATACTTCCCGGAAAACATTGTCGTCGATGCGGTTCGCAAAGCCGCCTTGGGATTCGGGCAATACGCACCAGGCGAGCGCCGACAACAACGTGTTGATTCCGCCGGCCGACGTGCCGGCGATACCGGCCGCCTCGATGGGACGCACCGTACCGCCCAAAGGTAGATATCCGGTTTGCTCAATTTGGCGCGCGATTTCGATGATGCCCCAGTTCAACCCGGCCTCATAGGCCCCTTTGCTGGCCCCGCCGCTGATGGCAATCGCCACGCGCTGCGGCATCACGTCGGCGCTCGTCGTTGTTATTGCAGCAAAGACTTGAGCGATGCTCCAGAAAAACAGTGCCAGTCGGCACGGAAGTCTTCGTGTCATGGCGGTAGTCAAGATAGCCTTCCCGATGCTTTACTTTTGTTTGGCCGGCAAATATGCTCACCTATTTCTTGTTGTTCTTGGTCGCCGCTTTCTCCATTTCCGCTCTTGCGCTGTTTATGATCGCTTGCCATTCATCGGGTGTAATATGTTTCATCATGGCGTTGCGGTGCTCCCATATTTTTCCGGTTTCCGCCTCTCGTTTTGCCAGCGCCGATGAAAATAACGCGTCAAAATCTTCGGGTTTTGAGTCATAGTCCCTGATGAGTTTGTCGAACTTCGTGAGATCGCTGGAAACCTGCTTGTTTAATTCGGCGATATCATCCTCCAACACTGAAAGCCCCTTTAAGGCCGACGCGCGCCGATCTTTGTCCACGATGGTCGTCTTGATCGGGTCTTTGGCGTACGTGGTCATAAGCTCTCCGAACGGACCACCGTGTCCCCCGAACAAGACCAAAAGTGACAATAAGGCTGCTATCAACATTTTATTTCGCTCCTTTTTACGCCTATTTGGTCAGAGCCTTCCATTCTTCAGCACTGACTTCGCCGCGCATGGCAAATATGATGTTCCGGTACTGTTCGAATGCCGGATTTCTCATGTTCGTGTATTCGCTGACCAACTGTCGTGCTTCCTCCGCGGTGGCGTCGTACTTCCCGTTCAGTGCCGCCGCTTTTTCGTTTAAGGTATCGATATCGTTCCTTATGGCATCGGCCAAATCCGCAAGCTGCTTGCCGAGCTGTTTCAGCTTTTCGGCACGTTGGGCCTCAGAAATGTGCTTGTCAACCCCCTCATTCCATTGGGACAAAGTTCCCTCATCGGGCATCATTGGCGCCTTTGACGAAGCACACGACGTGGCGATCCACATCGCCAGTGCCGCCAGTATCAACAATGTTGCTCTCGCCAGGCCTGGCCTTCTTCTCATTATAACCTCCTCTAATTAAGAAACCAATTTTGTGTTGTCGGGTTTTCTCTCATCTTTTATTTGACCCGTTCAATCTCGCCGGGCCGCCAGGTCTTGTTGATCCAGGGCTCCAGCAGGCCGTAGAGGCGCAGGATCAAGAACCAGCCCTTGCTCTTGCTTGTCTCACCTTGTCCTTTCATATCAACATCGTCAAAATTGACTTCGCGCCTTTTCGATGGTTTCTACGCCGCCCGAGTGCATTATACTGTCGAATCGGATCTCCGGGGGTTCTTCAGCCATTTCGATTACCAGAAGGATCCTGCGATAGGACTCCGACTTCAAATGCTGAAGCATATGTTCTTTGCTTTTCCAGCGTTCCTCGACCATAATGGCACGAGCATCATCCGCGCCCCGGTAAAGATGCGCTCCAATGCAGTTGGGCTCGAAATGGATCTGGGCACACACGGCGCCGAGGATTTCGAGTGCCTCGCTCTGTTTGTTCAATGGAATCAGCATCCTTATGGTGGAATGGACCGTGCCCGTTTCAGTGCAATTGGTCTGCGGCTGGTTCATGTACCTGCCTCCATGTTCCGGGACATGTCCGGCACGTCGTAAAATTGTGATTCATCAATGTTTGGCTTCAACGGCCTTGATCTCATTTTTTCAGCTTCTGCGGTAAGCGCATCCTCATTATCTTCTCGCTCCCGTCAATTTCAGAAGTACAGCTTGCCGTAGAGCATGAGACCTAAGTACTTGAACCCGAAAGCGCCTACAAGATCCACATTGGGGTAGTCACTGCCTTGTGCTTCCACCTCCAAGTTGAAACTCTCAACGCCCATGCCGATGCCGAAGTTTTCGAACCAGTTGTATTCCACAGCGGTTTTAAAATCTACGAGGGAACCCTTGAAGTTGCCCAGTTCAATGTAGAAAAGGTCCAGGCTGTTTTTGAGCATCCATTTGGGTGTGATGGCAAAATCCGCGCGCAGGCCCACGACGGGCAATGGGGCGGTGACGCTTTCCGCAGTATATTTGTTGACTGCGCCGGTGGCGTTGAGTTCGAAGCCTATGGGCGTGATGAAAAATCCCGCCCCTACGGCCAGATCCATCCGGTCGTCCTGGAAAAAGGAATAGCTGTAGCCGAGTTTGAAAATATCCAGGTCAAAACGCGTTGTGACGCTGGAACCTGTCGGGATCACGGTGCCATCGATAGTGATGTCTCTGCCGAGCGTTGTGGAGCCATTGCGGCGCAATGCGAACCACGAGGCGTCTATCCGGTGTCTCAAGTTGTCGGTGAACCGCCACATCCCGTCCGTTCGAAATACAGTGGTGGTGGTTTCCAGGGCGAGAACTTCCTCTACATCTACGCTTACCCCGTAGCCTGGCGAACCGATTCTCACGGTTGAGTCAGTGCCTGATAAAAATACCCCGAAGGTGATGGCGCCCTTTTCCCATGGCTTTACGCTGCCCTGGTTCGCTTCTTCCGCAAAGGCTGTCGCAGCAAAGAGCATGATGCCCGCAATTGCCACCTTTATAGTGATGATACGTCGCATCTGTTTCCTCCATCTTTTGCGTGGTTCAATGCACCTTTTGCGGGGGGTAGCCTCATTACCCCCTCAACCGGGATACGTATTATTTAAAGCTGCACCTGATTTTATTTTTTGGCCTGCGCTTTCATTTGGTCCCAGGTCTTGAGCTGCTCAGGTGTGAGCACTTTGGAGACAGCTGTATGGGAATCTTTCTGGATCTTTTTCAACTCCTTGGCGAGTCTGATCTTCTGTCCTATGCGCAGCCGTTTACCAGCATGCTCCCAAGCCAACGTGATCACCTGAAACAGGGCGTCACCCAGAACCGGCACAAGCTGGGTGAGTTGTTCATCCGAAAAGCCGACCTTGGGCTGCAGATCCATCAACTGAATTTCTGCCAAGTCCAGGAACATGCCCTTGACCGTCTTTTCCTTCAAGGCGGTGTACTGGTTGAACTGCTCCGCGGTGAGAATTTTCTTTACCGCCTTGAGGTAGTCGTCCTGGGCCTTCTTGGCCCCTTTGATCAGTGCCTCCGGATCGGCGTCTTCTTTTTCCTGATCCGCCTTCAACCGGTCCAAGGTAGAAACGAATTGTTGAATTTTGGCACTCAGTTGCTTTGACTGCTCAGGGTTGAGTTTCAGTTCTTGATTGAGCATTGCCATGACATCGGCAACGTCCGCTTCGGCCGCCGATGCCGACACTGCCACTCCGAATGTTCCAGCGAAAGCCATGATGGCGATGAGAACGTAGGTTGCCACGAGTTTTATTTTTCTGTTTGTCATTTTGATCTCCGCTGCATGAGAAATCCTTCGTTGCGCATAGGGCTCCAGGCGAGAACGCGCATCACCGTCGCGGAGATGCGCACCGTCGCCTATGGCCTCAGTGTTTGCTACCGGCTTTGACGGTAGTCGTTTACTTCCTCTTCTCGGTCGCTATGGTTTATCAACCGAAATGGCAATCATTTCAGTGACCTGGAAGACCACCTTTTCCCCTACCTTGCGCTGGTTTAGGTCGATATCATCGCGCACGGCAAAGGTCTGTGAACTGCCGTCATCAAATTGCAGCGTCGCGGTTCGGTTGGCCCGGTCGATTGCCTTGACCGTGGCGGTTTCCTGAGTGGTTCCGGCTACCAGGCCGCCCGGCTGGGCGCCCTTGGGCGCGCGCGCCACCATGGCTGCGGATCCGTCAGGCGCGGATGACCCCGCTTCGTCGAGGTAAACGACGAGTTCCTCGGTTACAGTGGCGGTGACCAAATCGCCCACCCGTATCTGGTCAAAGTTGACGGCCTCCGGTCCCACTTTGACCGTGACCTTATCCCCATCCGGCCCAAGAAGCGTCACCTTACGATTGGCAGTGTCGATAGCGGTTACTCTCGCACTCACCTCTACCGTAGTGACCACGGCCCCGCCCGGGACACCTTCCGAGTAGGCAACGGCCCCGCCTCCGACTGCCGGTGGCGGCGGGGCGGGCGTGGTGCAGGCGGTGAGGGTTGAGATCGCGGCAAAAAGCAGCGCTGTCGCGCTGGCGCCGAGAGATTTAAGTGCCGAATTTCGGAGTGGTTTTGTTCGCATGGGGCTTGTCCTTTCTATGAGTCGAATAGAATTGCGTTTATCTAAGGTACCCGCTTCTCAGCAACGTGTTCGGCAGGCACTTGGGTGATCGAAAAGATGTCGCAGAGTACTTCAATGATTAACCGGGTCAGCATAGCGGCCTTTCCTTCCGGATCAGCAGCGGCGCCTTGACCGCCTCCATCACCCGCGAGGCGGGGTATCCATGCTCGAGCAGGGTGGTCATCGCCTGCAGGTATTTTCGGATGTGAAGAAAAAACTTTTTATACCCGGCGCAAAGGTACTGAAGACCCGGTTCGTCGTCGTATGTTTTTGCAAAGCGATGTTTGGGGCAGCCTCCCTGACAGGCTTTCAGGACATCGCATTGCCTGCACCACCTCGGCAGCGCGGATTCTTTGGCAACACCGAAGCCGGACCGCAAGGATCTCTCCGCCATCTCGTTCAGTGAATCCGCGGCGATATTTCCCAGCCGGTACTGAGGATAAACGCTATGGTCGCAGGCATACACATCGCCGCTATGCTCAATCACCAAAGACCTGCCGCACTGCTTGGCATGGACGCACACCGGCGACGGGTTGCCGATCCAGGCGTTGAGCGCCCACTCGAAGTTCATGACAAATACTTTGCCGACATCGTGACGGACCCATTCTTCATAAATGGCGATCAAAAAATCGCCGTACTCTTCGGCGATAACCGTCCAGGGCGTGACTCGGGTCTGCTCTTCTTCCTGGTTCAATGCCGCTGGGCCGGCCAACCGCAGACCATGCTTTTTGCTGGATGCATCCGACAAGCGCTCGACGATGGGCGTAAACTGGATGAATTCAATGCCTTCATCCCGGAGGAAACGGTATACGGAAAGCGGCTTGGCCGCCGTTTCACGGGCGACGCCCGCCAGCACGTTATAGTCGACGCCGTGTTGTTGAAGCAGCCTCACCCCCCGTATGACCCTGTCGAAGGATCCGTTTCCTTTCCGGTCGCGGCGATAGCGGTCATGGATCTCCTGCGATCCGTCGAGGCTGAGCCCCACCATGAAACGATGCTTCTTTAAAAATTGACACCATTTATCGGTCAGCAGGGTCCCGTTCGTTTGAAGGCAATTCGTGATGGTCTTCTGTTCCGTAAAAGGTTTTTGGAGCCTGACGACACGCTTGAAAAAATCAATCCCTGCGAGGGTCGGCTCTCCGCCCTGCCAGACGAATTCGACCGCCGGCGTCGGTTGGCAGGCAACATACCCGGCGATAAAGGTGGACAGGACCTTATCGGACATGCGGTACTGCTCTCCGGGGCCGAAGAGAGACTTCTTTTCAAGATAGAAACAGTACTCGCAGTTGAGATTGCATACCGGCCCGATGGGCTTGGCCACGACGTGAATGCCTTGCGCGGGGCCATCTGGCGCTCTGTTTTTCATTTCGCCATCTCGATCTCCGGAAGGCGCCAGGTCTTGTCGAACCAGGAATCGAGCGGGCCGTACAGCCTGAACAGCATGTTCCACCCCTTACCGGGGATGGTCTGAATCCAGTTGTGCTCCATGCCGGAAGGGGCCTTGGGCCCAAAGTAAACGTCCACTGAACCATCCTTGTTGACCACCAAGCCTTTGTCCAAACTGCTCACTTGGGGAAAGTCTTGGTCGGTCTGAAGCATGGAACGGGTCTGGTTGTCATACACAATCGCTGACCAGAAATCCTTTACTGGAGCGTTGGGCAACACATGCAGCCGATAAGTGTTGCCACCGTCCAGCGGATTGCCCTGGGAATCCACGATCCCGACAGCATACTGGGACCCTTTGCCGACCATCTTCGCTTCCATGGCGGGCGTCACGCCTGTGGCATAGAAGTAGAAGAAGGCAGCAGCATCCAGATAGGCCACGCCCGGTTGCTTCTGGAATTGGTAACCACCCAGCCACTGGCGCCAGGTGCTGTTCGGATAGTAGAAAGCTTCAGGTATGCGGCTCTGGTAAGTGATCGTGCGCGCGGTGGCATCGCCCACCGCGGCAGCCTCGGTCAGTATCTTCTTCATACGATCATCTGGTGCGAATGGCTTGCCCTTCTCGATGCCGATCGAGGCGAAGAAACCGAGAGTGACCGGATCAAGCGACTCGACGGGTTCGTTCTGAACGACGTAGTTGAGAAGCCCCCAAAACTGGTAGTCCGCAGGCGCCACCGTGGAGAAATCCCGGTTGGACACATTGACGAAGGTGTTGGCCGGCGGATTGGCCGCCTGCGACAAAGGATAAATGCGCGTGTTTTTGTGAAGGCTCTCGATCGCGGGCTTGATGTCCCCTGTCACCGGCAGGTTGCGCCAGACAGGGATGGACTCGAACGTTGGAACTCGCACGGCCATGTACCCCGCGGGCGCCTCGCCTTCGTACCCAGGAGGCAGCAGCAGGTACTTGCCGCCCTTGCCTTGGTCCGGGCCGACAATGCCGATGTCGGTGACATATCTGAACCAGAAGTCATCAATCATGCCCAGCGTCATGGGGGGCACTTCAACCACCAGCGGACCGTCATGCAGATTGATCCAGATCCATGTGTAGGGCGTGGTTGCGTTCGGCGTGAGAAAGATCGAACGGGCATTCAGGTTGTCTTCAAATGTCGGAATGGTGACATTCGCGGGGCCGACTCCCAGCAGTCCCTCACGCAGCCCAGCCATGTTCACCGCCGGCAATGCGAGTAAGTATGCCTGCACCGCGCGTTGAAAGTCGAGATTGTCGTAGAGCTTCTCAACGGTCACATCGCTCGGGAAGCCATCGAAAAACTTCAGCGTGCCAAGGCGTGTTTCGACCTGGTCCGGAATCGCGATCCCCAGCGGGATGTCGGTGGTCATTTTGAATGTCGGGGGTGACGCCCATGTCGGCAGCGCAAGACCGCCGATCAGTATGGTTATCAAGATTATTTCATGTGCAATTGCCTTCATCGTCTCACCACCTCGCCTTTTCTTGATTGGGTCGCCTGCAGGAGGCGACCCAATCACCATTTGATCTTGGTTACTTGACCTCGACCGTCACCTTCGGAATCTGCCCGGTGAAGCGCGACCTGGCTTCGGCGCCTATGGCCTCGACCACTGGCGTGGCCAGATCGATGCCAACGTCGGCCGTCTCGTCGGCGGAGAAGATCATCGGCTGGGTGCGTTCGATGCGCCCCTCGCCGACCTTCTTGCCATTCACGAACAGCGTCGCCTTGCCGCCCTTGCCGAAACCGCCGCCGTCATAGGCAAACTCGAAGCGGATCGTCGACTTGCCCGGTTTGAGCGGGTCCTTGCCGCTGATGGTGGTGCGCTCCAGGCCAAGGAAGTTGTAATCGTAGGCTGGTACGCCATTCTTAACATACAGCGACCAACCGCCGAAACGGCCGCCCTGGGCGATGATGGTGCCGTTGGCCGCCGTCCCTTCGGGGATTTCGACATCGGCGGTGATGGTCTTCGACTTGTTCTTGATGTTGAGGAACACATTCTCGGACATGCCGGTCATCCCCTGGGCCAGGGTGATGACGGTGCGGCCGGCCATCAGGTCGGGTCGGCCGACCAGCTCGGCGTTGACGCGCTCGAAGACGCGATCGTCGATGGGCAGCACAAAATTGTCCTCGGCTTCCTGCAGGAACAGGGCCTGCATTTCGGCCAGCTTCTGCGGGTTCTGCCGCGACAGGTCGTTGACCAGGCTGAAATCGCTGCGGGTGTAGTACAGTTCCCAGATGTCCTCGGTGAGCCCGTGACGGGGCTTGGGCTCCCAGGGCGCCCGGTGGATGGTGCGGGCGAACCAGCCGTCCTGGTAGATGGCCCGGTTGCCGAACATCTCGAAATACTGGGTGGTGTGCCGGTCCTTGGCCTTGGCGTCGTCAAAGCTGTAGACCATGCTCACCCCGTCCATCGGCCGCTGCTTGACGCCGTTGACTTCTTTCGGCTCCGGCAGGCCGGCGGCCTCGAGGATGGTCGGCGCCACATCGATGACATGGCTGAACTGGGTGCGCAGTTCGCCCTTGCTCTTGATCCCCTTGGGCCAATGGACCGCCATGCCGACCTTGGTGCCGCCGTGGTCGGAGGCCACCTGCTTGGTCCAGGTATAAGGGGTATCGAGCGCCACGGCCCAGCCCGCCGCCATATGCGGGTAGGTTTCGGGGCCGCCCCACTGATCAAAATGTTTGAGCATGTCTTCGACCTTTTCCTGAACGCCGTTGAAATAAGTCATCTCGCTGAACATGCCGCTGCGTCCACCTTCGGCACTGGTGCCGTTGTCACCATAGACCAGCAGCACCAGGGTGTTGTCCATCTGGCCGGTCTCCGCCACGGCCTTGAGCAGGCGCCCGACCTCGTGGTCGGTCATTTCGAGGAATGCGGCGAACACCTCGAACTGGCGGATGAAGAGCCGTTTCTCATTGGCGGAGAGCGAATCCCAGTCGGGAATCGCTTCCGGTTTCGGCGCCAGTTGGGTCCCTGCGGGGACGATGCCGGCCTTGATCTGGCGGGATAGGATCTCTTCGCGCAGCTTGTCCCAGCCCTGGTCGAACTTCCCTTTCTGCCTGGCAATCCACTCCTTCGGCACATGGTGCGGCGCATGCACCGCGCCGGGGGCATAGTAAACGAAGAACGGCTTGTCCGGGGTCAGCGCCTTCTGATACTTGACCCAGGCCACCGACTGGTCGGTCATGTCGGTGAGGAAGTGGTAATTGGGATCTTCCGGCAGTTCGACCTGATGCGTGCCGTCGTAGATGAACGGCGCCCACTGATTGGTTTCGCCACCGAGGAAGCCGTAAAACTTGTCGAAGCCCTGGCGGGTCGGCCAGCGATCAAAGGGGCCAGCTACGCTGGCTTCCCAAGCGGCAAGTTCATGCCACTTGCCGAAGGCAGCGGTGGCATAGCCGTTGAGGCGCAGCATCTCGGCCACCGGGGTAACATTCTGGGGAATCTGGCCGGTGTTGCCGGGGAAGGCGGTGCCGGTCTCGATGATGCCCCCCATGTTGTTGACGTGGTGGTTGCGTCCGCTCTTGATCGCCGTACGGGTCGGCGAGGAGACGGCGGTGGTATGGAAGTTGTTGTAGATCAGCCCCTGGCCGGCCAGGCGGTCGAAATTAGGGGTCGCGATCGGCCCACCATAGGTGCCGGTGCCGGCAAAACCGAGATCGTCGATGAGCACCAGCAGGACATTGGGCGCCCCGTCCGGCGCCTTGACCTGGAAGCGCTCCGGCGCCTGGGCATTGCGGACGTCGAGCACGTTGCTGGTGGGGGGCTGCGGTTCCTTAACCGGCAGACTGGTGCGGTCCGGCCCGGCCTGGGCGGCGGCGGTAGCGGCGCACCCTGCGCCTACCGCGATGCTGAGCAGGCTGTGTACGACTTTACTTCTCATCATAAAATGCCTCCTTAGTGGGTTTTCACGAACTCGATGGAAAAAGTTGTTTTTTCAACTGCCTGAAAATAGGTCCCAATCAGCCTTTGGGTACTTTTTTCATATTGCAGGAAATAGGTCGAACCGGGGTAATTGACGTCGCGCAACTCGACGATGATATGGATGGTGTCATTTTCCCGGCGGATTTCCGCACGGGCAATGTTGATCGGACGGGGGTTGAGGTAGGCCGCCTTCAGACTGCCGTCCTTTCCGATCTCCTGGATCTCGAGGACATACCCACCGTCCGGACGGACCCAGCGCCCTAAGATGCCTTTCTCGTCGCTACCGAATTGTGCGGGTGCGACCGTAACAAACAGCATGGTGCTCATCAGCAGTGGCAAAATCGACTTCATCAGACTGTTGCGTCGCATCATCTTTTTCTCGCTTCTTTCATTGGTATGGCCGACCATTGGAAATAGAGCGCTTCAATTGAAAAGTCGCGATAGGCTCGCCGACGTGTTCGGACGATATAATGATATTAGCGAAATGAGTGCCAAGTCTGCGCTGATAGCCTAATTACCAATAAGCAGCTTTAAATATATAGGATAATGGTCGGAATCAGGGAGGCGTAATGAATTGGGAGGGCGTAAAGCTGTCTCTATTTCGTCGCTAAATGTCTATATTTAGACATTTAGCTATGGTCGTCGAATTCCAAGTTTCTTCATTTTTGAATACAGTGTGGTTCGCTTCAATCCAAGAATTTCGGCCGCGCTGCCTTGACCTGAAAGGCGCCAGTCGGTTTTTTGAAGAACGTCTACGATATGCCTGCGTTCAACCGCTTCCAAATCAAGTCCCTCAGGAATTTCACCGACCGCTCCGATAGGTAGAGGCACTTCCAGGGTTTTGCTGCTGCATATGATCAGTGCGCGCTCGATCACGTTCCTCAGTTCGCGGATGTTGCCTGGCCACGCGTAGCGCTGCAGGTCGCGCATGCACTGCTGCCGAATATTGTCGATGCGTCGCCCCATCTTTCCTTCGTATTGCCTGACAAAATTCCATACGAGCGGGGGGATATCCTCGGGGCGCTCCCGCAAGGGGGGCAGATGGATGGGGAATACATTCAACCGATAATAGAGGTCTTTTCTGAATCTGCCGGCGGCCACCTGCCGGGCGAGATCCTGGTTGGTGGCTGCGATGATGCGTACATCCACCTGTATCGTTTGGCTGGATCCCAAACGTTCGAACCGGCCCTCTTCGAGCACTCGCAACAACTTGGCCTGAACGTCGAGCGGCAGTTCACCGATCTCGTCTAAAAACAGGGTCGCTTTGTCGGCCATCTCGAAGCGTCCGGTCATGCGGGTCAGGGCGCCGGTATAGGCACCCTTTTCACGGCCAAAGAGTTCGCTTTCTACAAGCGTCGGCGGCAGCGATGCGCAGTTGACCGTCACCAGGGGGCGTCCTTTGCGATCGCTCAACCGGTGCACCGCCCGGGCTAGTAGCTCTTTTCCGGTGCCGGTTTCCCCCTCGATGAGCACGGTGGCGTCAGTTCGGGCCACCTGCTCGATCTGGGCCAGGATTTGCCGCATGGCCGGGCTGCGAGTGACGATCTCCTCGTGCACGTGTTGAAGTGCGATTTCCTTGCGCAAGAAAATATTTTCATCCTCGAGCTTCTGCTTGAGGTCCTTGATCAGTTCAATCTGTGTTCGTAATCGTTCTTCCATTTCCTTTCGTTCGCTGGCGTCGATCGATGCACCCATCAGGCGGACCGATTCCCCTTGCGGATCACTGATGAGATTGCCGGTGGAGACGATCCAGTGCGCGCTTTCGTCCGGGTGCACGACCCGGTACTCGCAACGGACTTTTTCACCGGATTGAATGGCAGTTTGAATAGCATTTTCGACCCTTTGATGGTCCGACGGGTGAATGACATCAAATAACCTGTTGTAATCCAGCGCTTCATCCTGCGCGAAACGAAACAGCTCTCTGGCTTTTCCCGATGCCCAAAGAAACCCGGAATCGATCTCCAGGGCCCACAAGCCCACGCCGGCGGCATTGGTCGCCATGTTCAGGCGGGCTTCGCTTTCACGCAGCATCAGTTCCCATCGCTTTCGGGCGAGCGCGTTGGCGAATATCTGCGCGACCAACCGCAGCCTCTTCAAAATCGGTTCCGGCCATGAACGCTCCACCCGCAGGTCCTCGAAGCTCAAGACGCCGATCAGCGGCCCTCCCCCCGTCGAAAGAGGGATGCCCACTGATGATTTGATCCCGTAAGTACGGTAGGATTCCAGGTCGCGAGCGGCTTCCGGCGGGAGGTCTTTGATAGTGTGGGCAATCATCTCTCCTTTCAAAAAATGCGCAAGTTTCCAGGGGAAGGATTCCTGTCCATCAAGATGTTCCGGACGTATCGGACCGTAGGGTGGGGGCGGGCTATGAAGATGTGTTAAAACCAGGGAATGCGGTGCATCGCCCGACCACTGCCACAGTGATGACAGATCCAGCGCCAGACATTCACAAATGAGCCGCTGGGCGTCCTCGATTTCGGCATCTATCCGGTCGGCAGGCAGATTGACGAAACGTGCCGAGATGTCGGTCAGCAGGGTCTCGAAACGCAGGCGTTCCTCAAGTCCGTTCGGCAGTTCGTTTTCGGATGATGACATGATTCGACTCTATGTTGCTGCGTGATGTTGTTGCAAGTGAGGGATTAAGGCGACACAGCCGCGCGGCTGTCTTGCTCCCTGGGCTGAGTCGCTGAAGACAAAGGCTGATACAATGTATTATGAACCTGTAGATCGTTCGGGAACGTTAAAAGCTTCGAGGCCAGATCCGAAGCACTCGATTGGTTTTTGAGTCCAGGATAGGGGCAATAAGAGACCAGTTCAAGGTAAAGTTTAAAGTTACACCTGAACGGGCGAAGTGTGTGAACTCCAAATCTGTGGTTTGGGACCAGGCAATACAGCGCATTATCACCGAGATTCTGTGGTGAGAGAGAATGCCTGGCTAAAGCGAGGACTGTTTGCCAACCAAGATAATATTCCGGAATCATATGGATTTTGAACCTTGAAACAGGTATCCTGGCCTTAACAGGCCTGAGTGCCTGCTGTCAAAACTTTTTCAAACCTATAGGAGGCTACCATTTTTCTCGGCGAGCCCCAGGAGGAACCGCGGCTGTATGGGGGAATGTCTGTTAGAAATTGATCGTCCACTATCTTTTGGTCGAATTCCATTAAGGATGTGGCGTTGCTTGCAGCCGATACCCAGCTACTTCCCACATCGCCTTCAACATCTCAGTTCAGTGCAGCTTGAATTCTCATGTACTCGCCAAGATTGTCCATGGTTACCAGGCCCACCAGTTCACCGTTGTGCGTTACCGGAAGGGTGTGGCACTCACACGTGTTGAGCTTTTCGAAAGCCGATTCGAGCATGTCGTAGTAATCCACGGTGACAAAATCCTTTCTCAGCACCGATGCCACGGTTGCACGACTTCCGTCGTTGGAAAGGGCCTTGAGCAGGTCGGCTTGGGTGAGAATGCCTTCAATCCGACCATTATCTGTAACGGGAAAGTCTTTTTGTGAGCCGGTCAGGGTCAGTTCCACAGCCCGGTGTAGACTGTCATTGGCGTCGAGCGACTTGAAATCGCTGATCATGGCCTGCTGAATCGGTATCCCGCCGATGGCCGCCTTCATCTGCGTCATTCCCGCCTCCTGGGCCGCGCCGATCCACACGAAGAGGGCGATAAACAACAGGAAGGGGTTGTAGAAGAGGCCGAAAAACCCGAAGAGAACCGCGATTCCCTGTCCGATGGTTGCCGCTGTCTGGGTAGCGCGTCCGTACTCCCCGCGGGTGGCCAGAATGGCACGCAGGACGCGTCCGCCGTCCATGGGGAATGCCGGAATCATGTTGAAAACGACCATGAAGATGTTCACTGCCATGATGCGCTCCAGAAATGGCCCGGTGGTGACGGTGAGGTTCTGGAGAGGTTCGAAGGACGCGGTCAACTTAAGCCAAACGAACAGCCCAATAACGATCACTACGTTGACGGCCGGACCGACGAGGGCCACCCATAACTCCTGGATCGGATTCGTGGGCAGCCTCTCGAGGCGTGCGACGCCCCCGATGGGCAATAAGATGATGTCGCGCGTCTTGATTCCGTAGCGTCTCGCCATGAGCGCGTGGCCGAACTCGTGAAGGACCACGCAAAGGAAGACCGTCAGGATGAATCCGACCCCTGCCAATGCAGCCGAGATGCTCTGCCCCTGCCGCCAATGGACCAGGCCGACCCACCCAACCAGTAACAAAAAGGTGAAATGCATGAATACATCGATGCCCGCATACCTACCTATCTTGAATGACCATCTCATATCGCTACCTCGTTCCGTTTTATGCCGTCACGGCAACATGTGTTGCGAATTGATCGTTTAAGGAAATATAAGGAACGGGTGGTGATGGGTGCAATATTAGCTAAAAAGCGGCTTTGTGATAGGCATTACCTGTTATAATGGACTGTCCTGAAGTGACACCGTTCGGTACGGGTATCCCCCGGCATACGAGTGCGCTCAGTCGTTCAATTTTCGAGTGCCCTCCAACAAGATGCGTGTGATGCCCAGATGTTTCGTTATGTTGAGGATTTCGGTGCTTCACAGAAAAGTCCTCCTTTGAAAAGGGGGGGAGAGGCTTCTGGAACTTATTGGAGAACCGGAAAAGGTGACTCGTTTTGCTTCATGCGCTTTTTATTGTCAGGTGTTTGCTACTTCAGGGCCTCCATCTTTCCCAGCACGTGATTGATGACCTTGCTGGGATGTCATTCTTGATAAAACGGTAAAAAGTGGCAAAAAGGACGATTTCGTAAAATGTTCGAGATACGGCTTGCGAATCCTGAGGAA
>CAYUOU010000081.1:0-18323 GCA_964446485.1 uncultured Desulfobacterales bacterium
TTCTTGCCGATCGAGGTTCCCACGGTGCCGAACACCCAATTCATGCTGACCTCCTAAATGCCGGTTCTGTTTCAATGATACAAATTCAGATGAGTTATCAATAAGTGTGCCTGGGATTGCCCGCGCTTTCATCAAACTGGTTGAAAAGACACACTTTTCAAATATCTGTCGCCGGTTCGTGCCCGCCATGCGCCGCCGATGGCGGCGTCAAAGGCACCCGCGTCATGCCGCGATACAGTGAGCGGCAAAGCGTGACGGAACACCGGTTCCGGCAGCAGGGCGCCGCCCCATATACCATGAGTGGCTAATTTTAGCCAGTTGCCGGCTGATTTTCACCGGCTACCGGTTCTTCAAAAAACACCGATCAGCCGAGGCGTGATTTTTCACCAAAGGGTATGATATGGTAACATAAGCGACTCCGGCGGCCGGATTTCTTTACAGGCTGAGGCCGCCGCCCTTTTTTTGAAACCCGCTACCCGGGAGACCATCATGAGACTGCCCAACATTATGATCAAGAACATCCTTTACACGACCGATTTATCCGAGAACGCATTTTATGCATTTGCCTATGCAGTGAGTTTGGCCGGGCTTTACGGCGCCAAATTGCACCTGCTTCACGTCATCGACGAAAACCCTATCCTCGACGAAAGAGTGATCGGCTACATAAGCGAAGACCAGTGGAAAGCCATCCGTGATCGAAATTACGACGAAGCCCGGGAAGCCCTCATCGGCAAACAGCGAAGCAGTGGTGCCATCGAAGAAGTGCTCAATACGTTTTGCGATACCCATGCAACCGGCTGCTCCGACCAGCCCATCGAAACGGGCAATGCTGTCGTCAGGCGGGGCAATGCGGTGGAACAGATCCTCGAAGAGGCCAAAGCCTTACCGGCAGACCTCATTGTCATGGGGACCCGCGGTCAGGGGACTCTGGTTGACGCCGTGATGGGGTCCACAGCAAGACGGGTGCTCCGGCGCGCCACGGTGCCCGTGATGGTGGTGCGACTTCCGGAGGATGCTTCGTAGTTGCAAACACCGAAAAACAGATGGCCTTAGGGCCAAAACCCGAATGAAGGTAGATATCGACTACGGTGTCCCTCCCGTGGGGGGGCGCCTTAATTTTCTAAACGCCGTGAATCACACGCTGAAGGTTTGCTTTTCACTGGGTGCGACGACAACCGTCTGGGATTTCTTCAGGGCCAGGCTTTCTTCGGCCTGTTCAAGCTTGAGATCAATGGTGTCGTCCCTGTGATCGGGATCGTGATGAAAGAGGCAAAGGGTTTTAACGTCGGCGCGATGGGCCATATCGGTCACTTCGCTGATGCACGAATGCCCCCAGTGGATTTTTGAGGGGTATTCATCATCCATGTAGGTGGTGTCGGTGATGAGGATGTCGGCGTCCCTGACAAAATCGGTTAGTCGCTCAAGGTAGTGGGCGTTGAAAAATGGCGTGTCTTTTGGGTACAGTTCGTTGTCGGTCACATAGCATACCGTTCGGTCGCGATACTGGATACGATAGCCCAGACAGTTCCCAGGATGATTGAGCAGCATGGTGGAGACGGCAATGCCGTTGGTTTCAAAGGATTCCTCGCCAAGATTGCGGTAATTCAGCGTGGCACCGAACTCCTTGATGCGGATCGGGAAGAACACGCCGTCCATCTGAGCCGACAGCAGGCCTTTGATGTCGATATCGCCATGGGATGCCCCGCAGATCTCAAAATCGTTGCCCTGAACGTACAACGGCGAAAAAAACGGCAGGGCGTTGATGTGATCCCAGTGCGGGTGCGAAATAAATATTGTTGCCCCTGTCAACCGCTCTTTGGAGGCCATGATGTGATCGGAAAACTCCTTGATGCCGCTGCCTGCATCGAAAACGAAGCACTGCCCTTTTGAAAACGACATGGTGACACAGGAGGTGTTGCCACCATAACGCACGGTATTCTGCCCCGAGATAGGAAGTGTGCCGTGCACCCCCCAGAAAGTCAGGTCCACCCGGTCTTCCAGGATCCGCCGGATATTCACCATGATGGTTTCGTTATCCACCGGTTTGGTGATATACCCGTCAGCACCGAAGGACAACGCACGCTGGCGATCGAACTCATAGGACTTTCCCGAAACCACGATGATCTTGAGGCTGCTCAAACCCGGTTGGGCCCGAAGTCGCCGGATCATTTCAAGCCCGTCCATTCCCGGCATCATCATATCCAGCAATACGACATCCGGCGGCTGCAGGAGAATTTCCTCGAGTGCCCTCTGGCTTGAGGTTTGCGCGCGCACCGCGTAGCCTTCCCCTTCCAGCAGGCGTCGCATCCGCTCGGCATGGATCCTGTCGTCGTCGACGATGAAACAGGTCCTTTTCGTGTCCATGGTGGTCTCACCCAATCCGTTCTCAGTTCAGAGATAATCCATTGTCTCGCCGTGCTGCAAGGCAGGCCGCAAACCGGTTTCTATCAATGTTACGGTTACCGTAAATAAGTCAAGCTTTATCAGACAAATGGCCCCGATAGCACTCGATGGAGAAATCCGCTTTGATTGTGCAGCAATGGGGATGACCGTGGCGGCCCATAATCGCCGCTTATAAATTTCCCTCAACAAATAAAGCGGACTCGCAAATTCCTAATATAAATCCAATACGCACCTAAACGATTTCGTTTGTTATATCCTGTGCCCAACGTGGCGTCCATCAATCAAGTGCAGCAGACATCGATTTCGGTGTCGCCCTGGAGGACGAGTACGCCGAAGACTCGATTTTCGACGGCTCGGAGCCGCCGGCGCCTTTTTCGATTTGATGAATTCGTTCCGGCCATCGGTATCGGACGGCAATCATGATCCGCATGAGCGCCATCCGGATCCATATCAGCAACCCACAATATATTAGGAGAAAAAATGAAAAAGATGACCATGAAAGGTATCTGGCTGGCCTTGGTAGCCGTCATCGTGACGGGGATGTGCTGCGTCGCTTGGGCGGGGGAATTGACTGTTTACACCGCCCTGGAGGATGACGAGCTGGCTGTGTACATCCCTGCATTCAAAAAGGCCCATCCGGATATCAAGCTCAACGTTGTACGCGATTCCACTGGCATCGTGACGGCGAAGCTCCTGGCGGAAAAAGACAACCCCGTGGCCGATGTGGTGTGGGGGACCGCCGCCACCAGCCTGCTGATCTGTGACGACCTGGGCATGCTCAAAGGTTACAATCCCAAAGGCGTTGAAAAGGTCAAAGCCGGCATGAAGGACCCCAGCAATAAGCAAGCCCATTGGGTCGGCATCAAGGCCTGGGTGACGGGGTTTGTGGGAAACACCATTGAAATGAAAAAGCACAATCTGGAAATGCCCCAGAGCTACGCCAACCTGCTGAAACCGGAGTACCGCGGGTTTTTGGTCATGCCGAACCCCGCCTCTTCCGGGACAGGCTTTCTCACGGTTTCGGCCATTATGCAGCTGATGGGTGAAGAGGCCGGCTGGAATTACCTGGATCAGCTGCATCAAAACATCGCCGTGTACACGCACTCCGGGTCCAAGCCGGCCAAGCTGGCCGGCAAAGGCGAGTTCCCGATTGGGATCTCCTTTGCCTACCGCGGATTCAAGCAGCGCAGCAAGGGTGAACCGGTAATGGTGGCGTTTCCCAAGGAGGGCTCCGGCTATGACGTGGAGGCCAACGCCCTCATCAAAAAGCCCAGAATCAAAAAAGAGGCCATGGTCTTTTTGGACTGGGCCATCAGCAACAAGGCCATGGCCATGTACGCCAAGGTGTATCCCATCGTGGCCACGGACATCGCCGTAGAAGCGCCCGATGGGTGGCCGGCGGACCCCATGACCGTTTTGATCAAGAACGACCTCAACTGGGCCGCAAAAAACCGCAAAATGATCCTGGCGGAGTGGTCCAAGCGCTACGACCAGAAGAGCGAACCTAAAAAATAACCATTCAGGATGAAAAGGGTTGAGGATTCGGGTGGCGCGAGGGGAAACCGCAACACGAGGAATGATCAGATGACATTGCACCGCAACCGACGATCGGTTTTCTCGTAACCCCTTTCGCCCCTGTATCCTTGCCTTTGCGGAGTGACCTATGGAGGCTGTCAGAAAAACGGACCCCGAAGAATTTTTCCTTGAAGTTCGTGACATCATCAAGACATTCGGTGACTTCGTTGCGTTAAGCGATGTCAGCCTGGGTGTGAAAAAAGGTGAATTCGTCTCCATTCTGGGCCCGAGCGGGTGTGGCAAGACAACGCTGTTAAGGGTGATTGCGGGCCTGGAGGAGCAGAACACCGGATCTGTCTGGCTGGATGGCCGGGACGTCTCCCGTGAGCCCGTGGCCAAGCGCCGATTCGGCATCGTTTTTCAATCCTATGCGCTTTTTCCCAACATCAATGTCCTGAACAACGTCATGTACGGTATTCGAAAAAAAGGCGGGCATTCAGCCCCCCGGCGCAAAGCGCGCGCCATGGAAATGCTATCGCTGGTTGGGTTGGCCGACCAGGCGTTCAAATACCCCGCCCAGCTCTCCGGCGGCCAGAAACAGCGGGTCGCGCTGGCGCGGGCCCTTGCCCCAGAGCCGTCCTTGCTGCTTCTCGACGAACCACTCTCGGCGCTGGATGCCAGGGTCCGCGTGCATCTGCGGCTGGAGATCCGGCGCATCCAGGAGACCCTGGGAATCACCACCATCATGGTGACCCATGACCAGGAAGAGGCGCTCACCATGGCCGATCGCGTGGTGGTCATCAAAGACGGCCGCCTCATGCAATTTGCGTCTCCTCAGGAACTGTACAGATCGCCAAGGACCGCATTCGTGGCCGGGTTCATCGGATCCATGAACTTCATCACCGACTGCCGGGGAAAGGACGGCGACACGATTTTCTTCGGGGACTACGCGTTGAGGGTCTCCCCCGGAAGCGCCGCAGCACATCAGGGGCGTTCGGTGACCATGGCGGTCCGGCCCGAGGACATCCGAGTGATTCGAAACGGTGACGGGCAGTCGGTGAATGTGGTTCAAGCCAAAATTCAAGGCATTTCATTTCGGGGATCCCTTTACCGGGTGTATCTCCAGATCCTGCACCCGGCGGGCGGCGCCACCGACCAGGCCGTGAAAATGGATCTTCAGTCGGAGGCCGTCGAAGAAATGCGCCTCCACGACGCCGTCGAATTTCCAATCCATCTGCCCCCGGAGAAAATTCTGCTCTTCCGAGACGCAGCGTCCTGACCCTCAATATCGGGGCCTAACGACAAACGGGAATAACGTGACTTCTTCCGACAGCATCGAAGCGCTGGCGTTGGACACCGGCATGCAGAGCCGGAAAATTACCAAGAAGGCAAGCACCGAAGACTGGGTGCGCCGGGTTCTTATCGGATTGGCGTGCCTGTGGCTCATCATGGGGGTGGTGTTGCCCCTGTTCGAGGTGGTGCGGCGCGCGGTTCATGTCGAACTAGTGGTAAAAATCGAAACGCCCACGGAGCAGGAAAAGCTCGAGGACGACTTTCGGGGGCAAATCGACGTTGCCGGTCGTACGGTGATTCTCGTAATGGAGAGCGGCAGGGCCCAGCTTTTTGTGGACAACACGCCGGTGGGGCTGCGCATGGGCCAGGGCGAAGCGGACGGCATTACCGTGAGCGTTGACGGGGACCGCATCGAAAGAGTTGTCTGCAGCCGCGCACGGCCCCAGTCCACCATTCGCAACCGTCTCGATGTGCGCCCCATTGTCATTCATCGAACGCCCGGCCAGCGGTGGGCGGTGGACGGCGAACCCATGCCGCTGGGCGACAACCTCGTGCTCGTCAAGCGGTTTATCGGGCTGGTGAATTTTTTCGATTACTTCGGCATCCGTGGTTTGTCCCAGGCGAGGACCCTACTGGCGCTGGGGTTCATCGGCACCGCAGTGGTATTCATCGCCTTTTTCGCATACACACTGATTCGCCCAACAGTGCCGTTCAACCAAAACGGCATGCTCACCGTCGCCATTCTTTTCATACTCACCGCCCAGGCCGCCGGCGCCATCACTTATCTGACGGGATACATGGAGGATTCCGGTCTGGCCCAGTCCGTGTGGAACAGCATCCGCGTCGCAATATGGAGCACGGCCATTTCGGTGACCCTGGCCTTTGGTTACGCATACGGTCTTCAGCGTACCCGAATGCGCGGCAAATCCGTGTTCAGCGTCATCGCCATGCTGCCATTGTTTGCGCCCACCATGCTTTATGGTCTGTCGCTGGTCTATCTCTTCGGGAACAAGGGTGTCATCACAACGGGGTTTTTCGAAACCTATCCGTGGATGGCCTGGGATATCGGTCTCTACGGCTTCACCGGGATTACCATCGCCGAAGTGGTGTTCACTTTCCCGCCGGCCTTCATGATTCTCCAGGTTGCCTTGTCCAATACGGATGCACGACTTTACGAAGCGGCCGAAAGCCTGGGCGCCGGAAAGGTGCGCACTTTCTTCACGGTCACCATTCCCAGCATCAAATTTGGTCTTTTGAGCGCCGTCTTCGTCTGCTTCACACTGTCGTTCACCGATTTCGGGGCCCCCAAAGTTGTTGGCGGCCAGTTCAACATCCTGGCCGTGGACATTTACAAGCAGGTCATCGGACAGCAGAATTTCGGCATGGGCGCTACCGTATCCATCATTTTACTCGTCCCCACGGTGCTGGCATTTATCGCCGACCGGATTGTCCAGCGACGGGCGGTGGTCGTGGTGACCGGCAACAGCGTCCCCTACAGGCCCAAACCAAATGCCGGGCGCGACGCCGTTTTTTTCACCATCTGTGCCGCCACCGCCGGTTTCATCCTGGTCATGGTCTTCATGGCCGGTGTCGCCTCCCTGGTAAAAATCTGGCCCTATGCCTTCACCAACCCTGAAACCTATCCTCAGATCTGGACCTTGCAGCACTACCGGTTCGCGGACGTTGGCGGCGGCGGGTACCGGGCATTCTGGAACAGCGTCGTAATGGCTGGGCTCACCGCGCTCTTCGGCGCCATCATTACCTTCGCCAGCGCCTATCTCATTGAAAAGACCAAAGGGGTCGTCTGGCTGAGACAAGCGGCCTATTTTCTATCCATCATTCCCCTGGCGCTGCCCGGATTGGTCATCGGCATCGCCTACATCTTCTTCTTCAACAACCCGCGTATCATCATCCCCTTCACCGGTATCGGGATTCCCAACCCCTTCCTGTTTCTCTACGGCACCATGGCCATTCTCGTTATTTCCAACATCATCCATTTCTACACGGTGAGTTTCCTGACCGCCACGACGGCCCTGCGCCAGTTGGACAAGGAGTTCGAGGCGGTTTCCGAGTCCATGTCCGTTCCCTTTTATCGGACCTTTTTTCGCGTCACCGTACCGGTGTGTCTCCCTGCGGTGCTGGAGATTGCCGCGTTTTACTTCGTCAGCGCCATGGCCACCGTATCCGCGGTGATCTTTTTATACACCAGTGAATTGCCCCTGGCCTCGGTGGCCGTCGTCAACATGGATGACGCCGGCGACACGGCACCGGCGGCGGCTATGTGTATGCTCATCGTTATCACCAATCTGCTGGTGAGAGGAGGCATCGAAATGGGAAGTTATGTATTTAAAAAACGGACCCAGGCCTGGCGGCATCAGGGCTGATCGGGAGGTCCGGACAACGGAGGTCTCATATAATGGACATATTCGTTAAAAACGGCCCCTACACCGGCCCGGTGAAAGCCGTCATCCTCGACTGGGCCGGCACCGCCGTGGATTATGGCTGCCTTGGCCCGGCGGCTGTCTTCGTCGACGTATTCAGCAAGGCCGGGGTAACGGTCAGCAATGACGAGGCCCGTCAGTTTATGGGACTCGAGAAAAAGACTCATGTGCGTAGCATGCTGGCGCTGCCGGCGGTGGCTGAGCGGTGGCGCCAGGTCCACGGGCAATTGCCCGGAGCGGCAGATGTGGACACCCTCTATGCCGCCACTGAAACCATGATGGTGGCGGCAATCGCCCGCCATTCAGACCCCATACCCGGCCTGATAGATACCGTAGCGGCACTTCGGCGCCAGAATATCCGCATTGGCTCGTGTACAGGTTACACCGCTTCCATGATGGACGTACTGGTGCCGGCGGCCCATGACAAAGGGTATGTCCCGGATGCCATTGTATGCTCATCTGATGTGCCCGCCGGGCGCCCCTATCCGTGGATGTGCTACCTCAACGCCATACAGCTGAACATCTACCCCCTGGAGGCCATGATAAAAATCGGAGACACCCTTTCCGATGTTCAGGAAGGCCTCAATGCGGGCATGTGGACCATCGGCCTGACACGTTCGGGCAATGAACTGGGGCTCAGCGAAGTGGAAGTCGCCGGCATGGACGCCGGCGATCTTACCCGCCGACTGTCGGTCATCGATGCCGCTTACCGGGATGCCGGGGTCCACTACGTGGCCGAGGGCATTTGGGCGGTGCTGCCCCTGATCGACGACATCAACGCTCGACTGGCCGCCGGGGAGCGCCCATAGCAGACAACGGAAACGCCTTTGGCTGCGTTTTCCCCCATCGGCGCTTTGGCGATGAAGCCCTCCGGCTTTTGCAACGTTGGGGTTTCTTCACCCAAACACGCCGCCCGTCCTCGAGGATTATTATGACCACGCCCGCTTCACTGCCACCGGACGCACCGGTGGATCTTTCCGAGGGCGACAGCAATCTGTCGCCTCACCGAAGACATTGGGAAACGACGGCTATCGATGCCGAAACCCGTGAGTGGCTGGCCCGTGACGCCCGTGCGTTTATCCACCAGTCGCTTTCTACGCCATGCCTCAATGTCCTCTCCGGCTGCCATGGAAGCGTTGTCGAGGACCTCCAGGACCGCCAGTTCCTTGATTTTCACGGCAACAGCGTCCACCAGGTGGGCTTTTCACATCCCAAGGTGATCGCTGCGATCAAGGGCCAGCTGGATGAACTCGCATTTTGCACCCGGCGCTATACCAACAAGACCGCTATCCAACTGGCCGAAAAACTCATCGCCATAACGCCGGACCCGCTGGAAAAAGTGCTTTTCGCTCCCGGCGGTACCACCGCCATCGGCATGGCCATGAAAGTTGCCCGCACCGCCACCGGGCGGTTTAAAATCATATCCATGTGGGACGCCTTCCATGGGGCATCTCTGGACGCCATGTCCCTCAGCGGAGAGACCATGTTCCGCCGGGGTGTGGGGCCGCTGCTGCCGGGAGTTCAGCAGGTGCCCCCGGCAGAACCCTATCGCTGCCTGTGGGACCCCAAGGGCGACTGCGGCCGCTGCGATCTGAAATGCGCCGCCTATATCGACTATGTCATGGAAAAAGAAGGTGACGTGGGCGCCCTTATCGCCGAACCGGTGCGAAATACCGCAGTGAATCCGCCCCCGGACGGCTACTGGCAGGCGGTACGCCGCATCTGCGACAAGCACGGCGCGCTGCTCATCATGGATGAGACGGCCATCTGCCTGGGGCGCACGGGGCGTATGTTCGCCTGCGAGCGTTTCGAGGTCGTGCCCGACATACTCACTATGGGCAAAGGGCTTGGCGGCGGCGTGATTCCCTTCGCCGCCATGATCGCGAAAAATGGGCTGGTGGATGCCCCGGAAAAAGCGCTGGGGCACTACACCCACGAGAAAAACCCCGTGGCCGCCGCCGCCGGACTGGCCGCCATCGACGTCATCGAATCGGAAGGACTGGTTTCCCGAGCCGACGCGTTGGGGCGATATGCCATGGCGCGGCTTGAGGCCATGAAGTCCGACCATCCACTCATCGGCGATGTGCGCGGCGTCGGGCTGCTCATGGGCCTTGATCTCGTCACGGATCCGGCCACCAAGGAACGGGCCGTTGCCGCAGCCGACCGGCTCATGTACGCCTGCCTGGAGCGGGGGCTCAGTTTCAAGACTTCCCAGGGCAGCTTTATCCCCTTATCGCCCCCCCTGAACATCGACCGAGAGGATCTCGACCGTGCGCTGGGCATTCTGGACCAGTCTCTGAAGGCGGTAGCGGCGGATCGATAAGATGCCATCCATTCATTTTACCAACCGGAGAAATACCATGGAGCAACGCAGAGGCCTTCCCGACAACCCCTACCTGCTGTTGACGCCGGGCCCGCTGAGTACCACCAGCACCGTGAAACGCGTCATGCTGAGGGACTGGTGCACCTGGGACGACGAGTATAACGGCATCGTGGAAAAGATTCGCAGCGCCCTGGTGAGGCTGGCAACGAAAAGCGCGGCATACACCGCCGTGCTCATGCAGGGCAGCGGCACCTTCAGCGTCGAAGCCGCCATTACCACTGCCGTACCGGCAAACGGGAAACTGCTCGTTCTGGCCAACGGCGCCTACGGCAGACGGATCGGTCAGATCGCTCGCCGCGCCGTCATCCCACATGTCGTTTTAGAAAAGGGTGAGCTCGAACCCATCAGCGCCGGTGATGCCGCCGGCGCCCTGACCGGCGACCCGGAAATCACCCATGTGGTCGTGGTTCACTGCGAGACCACCACCGGCATGCTCAACCCGGTGGCGGAGATCGGCCGACAGGTCACCGCCAGTGGCAAGGTGTTTATTGTCGATGCCATGAGCAGCTTCGGGGGAATCCCCATGGATGTCGCCGATATGGGTGCCGATTATCTCATCAGCAGCGCCAACAAATGCATCCAGGGGGTGCCGGGGTTCGGTTTTGTGGTGGCACGCAGACAAACATTGGAAAACACCAAAGGCCAGGCCCGAAGCCTCAGCCTCGATCTTTATGATCAGTGGCAGACCATGGAGGCATACGGCGGCAAATGGCGATTCACCTCACCGACTCATACGGTGCGGGCCTTCGCTCGGGCCCTGGAGGAGCTGGACGCGGAAGGGGGGGTGGCGGCCAGATATGCCAGATATACGACCAACCACCGCATCCTTTCAGAGGGGATGCGCCGGTTGGGATTTCGACAGCTCCTGCCGGCCGCCTGCCAGTCTCCGATCATCACGGCGTTTCACTACCCTGAACACCGGGATTTCCAATTCGGACGTTTCTACGGGATGCTGAAGCAAAAGGGGTTTGTCATCTACCCTGGCAAGGTCACTGAACTGGACACCTTTCGCATCGGCAACATCGGCGACGTGCACCCCGAGGATATGGACCGGCTGCTGGGGGCGGTGGCCAATGCCATGTACTGGATGGCATAGCTGCCGTGATGGTGCGTCACGCCGCCGACCCGTTGGATACGGTGGATACCGTGCGGGTCAGCCACAGCGCCTTTCGGTCAAAACAATAACCCGATTGCATGACGACCTCCTTTGATGTGTCGCTGGATGGATCACCGCGAATGGCCGGACGGGAACACCAGCGTCTTAAACGCGCTCGGCCGCTCCCCGTCCGGCGGCATGGGGTTTCACGGCGCTATGAGGCCGTCACTTCAATCTTCCGCGGCACGGCTTTTTTCGCTTTGGGCAGCGAGAGCCGGAGCACGCCGTCGGCAAGCTTGGCATCGATGGCGCTCTGATCGATGGCTTCCGACAGAGAAAACTGGCGGTGGAACCGACCGACTTCGAACTCTACGAGCACGTCTTTCTCGTCATTCCCCTCGAACGGCTTCACATCACCCGTGATGGTGAGCACGTCGTCGCGCAAATCAATGACTACATCCTCGCTTTTCACACCCGGCATGTCGGCCAACAGCGTCAATGATGTCTCCGTCTCAAAAATGTCCACAGCCGGCGTGAATACCAGACCGGGCTGGGTCTGTTCGGCTGGCGTTGTGACTTCCTGTTTTTCCCGAGCTTGCAGTTCTTTGGTATCGCCCATGGTCGTCTCCTCCTGTTGCCGTTCTATGAAACGGTGATCTGTTTTGGTTTCGACGCCTCCGATTTGGGAAGCGTTATGGTCAGCAGGCCATTGGCCATCGATGCGGAAACGCCGTCCGCGTCGATGTCCCCGGGTAACCCGACGACCCGTGAAAAGCCGCCGGCTTCGCGCTCACGACGGTGATAGTTGGCCTCCTGGCCTTCAACGGTGATTTTTCGCTCTCCTGCGATGGTGATGTTCCTTCCCACGACCTGGATATTGAGGCTGTCGGCGGACATACCGGGTAGCTCGGCACGCACGTAGTAACTGTCTTTATCCTCGGTGAGATTGATCAGGGGAAATACGCCGGCCGAGGCCACACTTTTTCTGCCGGGGCCTTTCAGCAGCAGGTCGGACAAGCTGTCCATCCGTCGCTGCAAAGCGCTCAGTTGGTCAAACGGTGTTTGAAATCCCCAATACGGAATTGATGTAAATGCTCTGGCAGCCATTTGCCCTTTCCTCCATTGTTTTGGTGTTGATGGTTTTTTCGTTTACGGATCCCTACAACTCTAGACAACAGCGGCAAACCGGCGGTAAACCGTTCTAAGCGCCGCCCGGGCCTGCCGTGCGGGTGCTGAGGGATGGCGGGGGGTGATCGGGAAAACGGCTGCAACCCACAACGATCGCAGATGGGGTGGGTATCTGTGGGCACAATGTATCACCTCCTAATATCACAGCCCCGAAAAACACCAGGCACTAGCAGGCAATTAACGCGACACAAATATGACTTAACGTGGTTCGGATAGATAAGTAATGTCAAAATTGGTCAAGTCAAGGCCCTCGGATCAGTCGGCCGCCGCCGCTAACTCGGACGAGACGAAGATACCCTTCGTTTATCTATCCCCCTCCGGCTGGCTATCAAACCACTGTATTCGAACCACCGGGCACGCGCAGATCACGGCGTGTTATCCACAGGATCGACTTCCTTTGCGTTCTCTGGGACCTCTGCGATGGCTGTCAATGGCTTGCCAACGCCTTCCGAGGTCGTTAGTATCCTAATTTAACAGTATTTATATCGCATCGAATCGATCGCGCCCACCCGGGGTGCACCGCGAAGTCCAACCCGCAGTTGAGGAGACGTTAACCGTTGACACCGGACATCATCTTAATTCTGGCCATTCTTGCCTTCTCGGTGGTGCTGCTGGTCACTGAGTGGATTCCCATGGAGGTGACGGCGCTGCTCGCCCTGGGCACCGTCGCCATTACCGGCCTGGTCCCTCCTGCGGACGCCTTGTCAGGGTTCAGTAGTCCCGCCGTGGTAACGGTCTGGGCGGTATTCATCCTCAGCGGCGGGTTGACCCGAACCGGGGTGGCCAACATGATCGGCAAAGTCGTGTTGAAGCTTGCCGGCACCCGGGAACCGTTGATGATCATCGTGGTGATGACCTCGTCGGGCCTCATGTCCGCACTCATGAACAACGTGGCCGTGGCAGCGCTGATGCTGCCGGTGGTCATGGACATGGCCCGCCAGACCGATACCGCTCCCTCGCGGCTGCTGATGCCCCTCGCGTATGGATCGCTTCTGGGCGGGCTCATCACCCAGATCGGCACCCCACCCAACATTCTGGTGACCGAGGCCCTGCGAGACGCGTCGATGACGCCATTTTCATTTTTTGATTTTACGCCGGTGGGGCTGGTCATCATGATATCGGGGATCGCATTCATGGTGCTGGTCGGTCGTCATATGTTGCCAAATCGCAACCCGGTTCGCGAATCGTCGGCCGGTGGCGGCGGTGATTGGAAGAATGCGTACGCTTCACAGACGGTGTGGAAACCGCCCGCATAAGACTGGGCCCCGACACGCCGTTCATCGGAAAGACCCTCAACGAATTAAATTTCAGGGGCAAGCATGGCGTGAATGTACTGGCGATCCGTCGCGAGGAGCGCCTGTGGAGAGCCGACATTCAGGACATTGCTTTGGCGGCCGAGGATGATTTGCTCGTTTTCGGTCGGCGGAAAAACCTGGAAGCCCTCTCGGAAGAAGCCGGCGTTGCCGTGTTTCAGGGCGTCAGCAGGACGGAACTGCTGGAAACATTCGACCAGCAGGAGCGCTTGCGGATCATGCAGGTGCCGGAACAGTCCACATTGGTGGGAAAGACGCTCAAGGAGACCCGGTTGGGCGGCGCACTGGGCGGCCTCATTTTGGGTATCCTTCGACAGGATCGGCCGGTGATCCTTCCGGAGCCCTGGGAAAAATTAAAGGCCGGAGACCGCCTGGTCGTGGGCGGCAGCCCATCGGACCTGGAAGTGCTTCACGGTCTGGAGGGGTTGGCCATCGATGTCGAGACGCACCCTGACCTGGAGGCATTCATTCAGCGGCAATACGGGTTGGTGGAGGCGATTCTTGCCCCCCGGAGCCCCCTCATCGGCAAGTCCCTGCGGCAAATCAATTTCAGGGAAAAATTCGGCCTGAACGTTTTGGCTATCTGGCGTGAAGGCACGGCCCTATATGCGGATCTCAGGGACACCGCGCTCAAATTCGGAGACGCGCTGCTGCTGTTCGGCCCTGGCGGCAAATTGCGATTGCTGGGGCAAGAACCCGACTTTATCGTATTGACCGAGACCGCCCAAGAACGACCGCGCCTTGAAAAAGCCAAATTGTCCGTGGTCATCATGGCTGCGGTGATCCTGCCCGTGGTCTTTGGGTGGATACCCATCTATATCGCCGCTATGGCCACGGCCATGGCGGCCTCGGCCAGTTTCACCACCCCCATCGCACATCCGGCCAATATTCTCGTGATGGGTCCGGGCGGCTACCGGTTTGCGGACTACCTTAAGGTGGGAGGACTGCTGACGATGGTGATTTTTCTCGTCATCGTCTTCGTGCTGCCTTTTTTTTGGCCGATGATTCAGGCCCCGCGGATGTAAAGTGGCGGCGCAGGCTTTCGTAGAGGACAATGCCGGCGGCTGTGGAAAGGTTGAGGCTTCGAATAGCCGTGGAAATGGGTATGCGGTAAGTGCGATCCGGGTATGCGGACAGGATATCGCCCGGCAGCCCGCGGGTTTCGGAACCGAAAACGAGAAACAGCCTTCGGGGCGACGTCATGTCCCAAAAATGATGGGTCCCGCTTTTGGTGAGCAGCGCCACTTCTTCCGGTTCGGCCCCCATGCCATGGATGAATTCTGAGAATCCGGCCCATTCCCTCGGTTGCACCTTCGGCCAATAATCCAGGCCGGCGCGCCGGACCGCTTTGTCGTCCAGAGAAAACCCCAGGGGGTGGATGAGATGGAGACTGGCCCCGGCCCCCAGGCAGGTCCTCCCGATGTTGCCCGTGTTCCAGTGAACGTCCGGCGTCACCAGCACCACGTGGCGCTCACATTCCTTGGTTTCGTAGTAATGGGTCGTATTCATCGTTTTTGCTTGCAACTATTGCAAGTCCCCCGTCATCGTGCTCCGGTCGAACCATAGTTCGTCAAAACGTCGATATCCCCCCCGCGGACCCTGTCAGATGCTTGGCTGCCAACGCCAAAGCGCTCCTTAGGTAGTCACGCTCATCCCTTGCCCTTCACCCGCTCACCACAATAGGGGCAGAATTGGAATTCCCGATCAACGGATTGGCCGCATTGCGGGCAGCGCGGCGATGCGGCCTTCTGCCAATCGACCGGAGAGACAGTCCCCTGGCACCGTTCGCAAAAAAGAAATTCCTCCCCCTTTTGCAGCCTGAAGAGTGGAATGAAAAACAGACTGAGATAACTATCCATCCGTTTCAACCGCGCCTGGACCAGGCCGCAGGAGGGGCACATCCTCGGGGTCGTGTCCACGGTGATGGTTTTGGGCTGAATGCCTCCGATGAAGATCATAATAAATGAATCTTTGTTTTTTTATGCCGGAAGCTCCAGCCGACAGGTGCGGCGTCATCAGCGCGACTGGTCACGACGCTCCTGCATCGCAGCCACAGCGACGATCCGCGAACCAGGCGTGGCGACGCAGGAGCGTCAGCCACTATTCCAAAGTAGGCGCTGTCCGTCTGGCCCTCAAAACAAAGCGGGGTTTATCCCCGCCCGCTCTCGGTGGACCCGGGCGACGGGGGTCATTTTTTCCAACAGAACCATCGACACGTAACACCGAAATCCTAAACCGGGGCAGTGCCGCTGCCCCTAAAATCCCCTCGGCTTGCAGACAATTTCCCTCACCCTCAGGTCGAAAAAATTGTTCTGGTGTGCGGGTTTGACAATCAATGCGGTATCCGCGCCGCTGGAAGAACCGCCGATGGCCACTACATCGCCGCCCTTCAAAGCGCCGGCATCGGCAGCCATGACCGATACTTCGACGGCCACTTTGGTTCCTTGGCCCAAGAGCTTGAGCGTGTCGGCGATGAGCAGGGCTGGGTAAACACCTTCGTGTTTTTTGGCTACCGACCGTTCGATGCCCGACAGGGCGTGGGTGGCCTGGACGATGTGCACCCCGGCGGCTTTCAACCGCTCCCGCGTCACGGCGGGCATCATGACTTTGAACGGTTCATTGAAACCGCAGTGGTAGGTCACGGCAATGAGTTTGAACCCGGCGAAGATCTCCAGGGCGGCCAAGGCCGTCTCTCCGCTGGTGGTGGCCACCACCGCTTCGGAGAGTCCCAGCGCCTGGCCGCGGGCAAACCCTTCCGCCAACGTCGCCAACGTATTTTCTTTTCCCGGTGCGTCGAAATACATAAAATAGCCTCCGTCTCAGCTGAGTTAGCCCCCTTATAAAGCAAGTCGGACGGTTGCTCAACCGGGTGATTTAAGTTGACGATGGGGTTGATTGACCGGGGCGATCGCTATACGGTGGGCCGTATCGCAGCAGTAACCGCCAACCACTCTAATACCACGACACGCAAATGATCATCGACAGTCACGTCCACGCTTTTCCTAAAGACATCAGAAAGTACCGCGAGAAGTATTTTGACGGTGAGCCGGCGTTCCAACTGCTTTACGATTCTCCCAAGTCCAGGCTGGTGAGCGCCAAAGATATCGTCGGTACCATGGACACCGCTGGGGTGGACAAGTCCGTTATTTTTGGATTCCCCTGGCGAAACGAGGATTTCTTTAAAGCCAATAACGATTACATCATCGATGCGGTGTCGAGATACCCGGATCGGCTCACCGGTTTCTGCTGCCTTGACCCTGGGCATCCCGGAGCATTGATGGAAGTGGTGCGCTGCCTGGACGCCGGTCTTTCAGGCATTGGGGAGCTGGCGTTTTACGAGAGCGGGATCGACGCAAAGTGCATTGCGGCGCTGGATCCGGTGATGGCCGTCTGTGCGGAACGAAACGTTCCGGTGATGATTCACACCAACGAACCCGTCGGGCACATCTACCCGGGAAAAACGCCCAACACCCTGGCTCAGATCTATTCCATGCTGAAGCGGTTTGCCGCCAACCGCATCATCCTGGCCCATTGGGGGGGCGGCATCTTCCTATACAGCCTTATGAAAAAGGAGGTCCGTGAGACCCTGAAAAACACCTGGTTCGATACGGCGGCCTCCCCCTTCCTTTACGACCCGCGCATCTACCGATTGGCCGTGGACCTTTTGGGTCCGAAGAAAATCCTCTTCGGCACCGATTACCCCCTTTTAAGGCCGCAACGGTATTTCTCGGACATGGACGCGGCCGGTCTGAACGCCGAGGAGAAGGCCGCTGTCTGCGGGGAAAGTGCAGCGGCGCTGCTGGGGCTGTGACATCGTTGATTGGGGGTAGTTGGTACAAGGACCTCAGGGACCCAAACAAAGGCCAACCGCCGCGGCTATATCGAAGCGGTGTTTTTTAGGCCCTTTTCGTCTTTTCTGTCCTTTTTTCACTACCGCTGTCGATCTCCTTTAAATAAACATGCAGGGATCCCAGCAGTTTTCTCAACAGCGGCAAGGGGGTGAAGGCCGGTGGGTCGCCCGGGTGCTGTTTCAACTCGGCGACGTAATCGTCCAGGGCCGCTTTGAGCCTGTCCCAAGTGATCTCCCCGCGGTTGGAGGCGACCAGCCCTTCGTTTAGGGCCGCGAACAGCAGCTTCGCGTCCTTTGGCACCAGGGTAAATATCTTTCCGGCCCAATCGCCATGATAACCGAGATACAGCCGGAGGCAATCCTCCAGGGAGACCTTTCGGCGCATATCGCGGCAGGCGATGAGCCGCAGGGATAGGGGCCGTCCCGGTGCAGGGCGGCTGATGACGAAATCCCCGCTGGCCACCTGGGGCGGCTCGGGAGCGGTTTTTGCGGACGTGTCGTAAAGTGTAAAGAGGTGGGTCAGGATAGACGCCCGGATTCTCTCCGAAGCTTGCCTGGAAAAGTGATACAAGGGGGCTTCATTGACGAAGAAGATCATGCGGCCGTCGACACCCAGTTCGTGGTGGCTTGTGAGCCACCGGGTGAAATAGATAAAGAGCGGGGGGCCGCCCGGTGCGGGTATCGGCCCGCCGCTAAGCGGGGGCACCACAATCTGGGGCCGCAGTCGATGGAGACGCCGAAGATGCCGATACTCCCGCTGCGCCAGGGCGCTGTTTTCCTGACCGCCTTTGGCTACCACCATGGCCGTATGCACACGGCCGCCGGTATGCCGCCGGGCGGC